>JAGBIL010000027.1 GCA_017935025.1 Opitutales bacterium
CTCCGACGGAGCGTTACCTCCGTAACCCCATGCGAAGCGAGCAACGCGAGCAGAGCTCGGGGAAACCGGACAAAATAAAAAAAACGGCATCGTTGTGCCCTAACGTTCTCGCGCAAAACCACAGTGATTTTATGTGATTTATATAAAAAAACTCTATGAATCTCTGCACACAAAAAAAGCGTTCCCGCGAGGAAAATCCCCACGGGAACGCTCTTTTTTAATCACGAATAATTCGATATTCGGAATTCGACATTCGCAATTACCACCGCTTAGCGGCAGTTGCGGCGGCGACGCGAAACCGCAAGCGCAATCGCGCCCAAGCCCGCCAACAATCCGAACGCCGACGGCTCAGGAACAATTGAGACCGATCCGCCGTTTGCCGAGTTATAAACACCCGTGTACGAAATCTTTGTTTCGGAATCAACGACCGTAAATTCCGTGCCATCACCGAGAGCCGCCCAAACGCCCTCGGAACCCGTTCCCGTGATGATGGAGCTCAAATCAAGGTCTTCGCCAACTTTCACGTCCGTCGCAATAATCGTCAGCGTGTCGAACTCAATCGCACTAACTTCTGCCATCAGAGCAACACCTTCAGAAGAACCGATATTCAGCGTCGCTCCCGCATGAATCGTCAAATTTCCGGCGCTAAGCGACGTCACAACATTAATCGTTCCCGCAAGAACCACATCGCCCTTGCCCGCGATTACACTCGCGGAGAGCGTCGAACCTTCCCCAACCTTAATCGCCGAACCTGCGTAAATGGTAATCGTACCGCCAACGCTCAATTCAGATCCGTCAACCGTAACCGTCCCCACACGATTAACATTACTGTCTTTCCCGACGGTCAACGAACCGGAAACAGCAACCGAGGAACCATTGAGAACCTTGAAGTCTGCATTGCTGAGCAGAACGTCGCTTTCATCAGACTTATCGCCGTCCGCATAATTCTCTTCACCATAGACGTTCATCTGGGATTTGATGTCCACCGTAGAAGCGTCAACGGTAAGACCGCCGCGAACCTTCGTGTAAGTCAGCTCTGCATAAGCACCGTCCGTAATATTAAGCTGTCCGGCATTAGCGATGTGCGTGCTCCCGCCGTCCCAATTCGTGTTTTTTCCGGTAATATTTAAGACGAACTTGCCTTTGTTGCCTGCAGACCAATCAGTATTATCTGCCAGACCGACCCAAGTCGCAGTATCAGCCGTTCCCGTGATTTTGTTTTCCCCGGTAACGGTAACCGTGGCACCGGTTCCCGCATCAACTTCCGTTGTTAAATATCCGGATTTCCCGACAATAAACGTTTTGGTTTCAACGCCTTTCTCAAAGGTCAGAGTCCCATCGGAAATCTGAAGAAGACCTTCTCCGGAAATCTTTGCATCAATCGCAGAATTACCGGAAACGACAATCGATCCGTTGTTGGCAATTGTGCCCGCTGTCAGTGTCGAATTATTAACAGAGATATAGTTATTTGCTCCGTTGGCGAGATAAAGCATTCCCGCGGTGGTGAAACTTGCATTGTTTTTGAGTTCCATATATGCCGCAGAATCAGTAGAAGCTCCGCTTCCGTTGGCTCCGACAGCAATGTAGCCTCCCGAGCTCTTATCCACAAAGCTTCCCCCGTCGAGTGTCAAAGACGCGCTGGCAGAGTCAGTGTCATCTTCATTAATTTCAAAATGCCCCGTTCCCGCACCGGCAGTTGCCACATCAATAACCATGCTTCCTTTGATAATCAGCTGGCCGCGATTTACGGTGTCTCCAACGGTAAGCGTTGCACCGTCCTCAACCGTGGTTACGGAAGTCGCTCGGTTATTTAACGTTCCAACCGTAAGCGCTCCTTTCACAAGCACTTCATGCTTTTCCCCATTCGTGTAGTTCGGAGATGCGCCGGCGACATTGATTTTATTTCCGATATAAAGCGTTCCGATTTTATTGCTTCCTTCAAACGTGAGCGTCTTCCCGCCTTCGAGGTATTGATTGTACCCAAAAGAAACGCCGCCTCCAATCGTGGAATCGGTCAGCGTCGTGTCGCCGACGACTTGAACCGCGTTCCCGCTGAGCGTTACGATGTTGAGCGTAGAATTTCCGGAAACGTTGAACGTTCCTCGGTTTGTTAGTGAATTTGCCTCAAACGAACCGCCGGATATATTAACCGTACCGGTTGCGTTAACATTGAACACGTTCGTAAGAACCGCACCTCCATAGATGTTCAGCTCACCCTTGCGATTTGCATTGCTCTCATGCCCGACGTAAGACGCATTTTTCGGAACTTCGGGCGTTGCGATCAATTGAGAATCTGCGTAGACGTTTATAGATGCCGTTTCTGCTCCTTCTTCTCCGTAAATATTGAATCCGACACCTGTCACGACCCCTTTTTGCCCCTCCTCATTCCCGATATTAAGCGTTCCACGAACCGGAGCTGTCGGATATGTTATGGTACTTCCACCAACGACATTGGCCGTAGAGCCGCTATCAACCCGGAAATTTTCACCCCACATCTTAACTTTAGCGTTCTCAAAAACGACAGTTACATCGATATCCGAGTCAATTTTACCGACGTAAAGATTATCGGGATTGTACTCTCCGGTAACGATGATTTTATCGCCGTCTTTTGCGTTCGATAAAGCATCGCTAAACGATGAAAAGGTCGTACTCGCTTCACCGGAAATAAGCGTTATCGTGCCTTCTGCCCACGCGGTAGAGGTCATCGCGGCGGCCGCGACGAGAGTTGAGAGAACGAATTTGTTCATTTTTTTCATAGCTATGGTTTTGATCAGATTGAAAAAGTTGTCACTTTTGTTTACGGGCGAAAGCCGCACAAAAAAAACAAAAGTTAGTCAAGTCTACTTTTTTTTTTTTCATCAAAATCAAGTCATATTTGAGACATCTTGTTATATCTTCAAGTCCGCAGAGGACTTTGTAGATAAATTCCTCATGAATAAAGGGATTTCGGCGTGTTTCGCGGATTAATAGTCGGAAGAAAAAATGAAAAAAGGACAGCCGGGGCGGCTGTCCTCCATGACAAAATCCGTAAAATTTGCGTGAGTTCGCAGATAAACCCCCAAAATAATTCCGTGTTCTCCGTGCGTTTCGTGGCTCAAAAACTTCGTGTGTCTCACGAAAGCGACAAGAAAAAAAGCGTTCCCGCGAGGAAAAAATCCCCGCGGGAACGCGTCTTTAAGCATTAAGCTTTAAACTCTAATCTTTTTTTTTGATTAGTACATTCCGCCCATGCCTCCGTCCGGCATCGCGGGAGCGGCTTTCGGCTCTTCGGGAACGTCCGTGATGAGGCATTCCGTGGTGAGGAGCATCGAAGCGACCGACGTGGCGGAAACGATCGCGGTGCGGGTAACCTTCGCGGGATCAACGACGCCGGCGGCGACGAGATCTTCGTAAACATCCGTTGCGACATTGTAGCCGAAGTTGCCCTTGCCTTTGAGAACTTCCTTTACGATGAGCGAGCCTTCGACTCCGGCGTTTTCGCAAAGCGTACGCAGCGGTTCTTCGATCGCGCGGCGCACAATCTTTGCTCCGATTTTCGCATCTCCGTCGAGCGTGTCGATGAGCTTATCCACAGCCTTTGCCGTGCGCAGAAGCGCAACGCCGCCGCCGGGAACGATACCTTCTTCAACGGCTGCGCGCGTGGCGTGCAGAGCGTCGTCAACACGGTCTTTCTTTTCTTTAAGTTCGGCTTCGGAAGCTGCGCCGACCTTGATGACGGCGACACCGCCCGCGAGCTTTGCGAGACGTTCCTGCAGTTTTTCGCGGTCGTAATCGGAAGAGGTTTCTTCGATTTGGCGGCGGATGAGTTTCACGCGCCCCTGAATGTCGGAAGACTTGCCTGCGCCTTCGATAATCGTCGTGTTTTCCTTATCGACGACAACGCGTTTTGCCTTACCGAGATCGGCGACAGAAATGCTTTCGAGCTTGATGCCGAGATCTTCCGTGATGAATTTCCCGCCCGTGAGAATGGCGATGTCTTCCATCATGGCTTTACGGCGATCGCCGAAGCCCGGAGCCTTGACCGCGCAAACATTGATCGTGCCGCGAATCTTGTTCACGACAAGCGTTGCGAGCGCTTCGCCGTCAACATCTTCCGCGACGATGACGAGCGGTTTTCCGGCTTTGGCAACTTCCTGCAAAATCGGGAGCAAGTCCTTCATCGAGGAAATTTTCTTTTCAAAGAGCAGCAAATACGGGTCATCGAGCACACATTCGAGCGATTCCGCGTTCGTGCAGAAATACGGGGAAAGGTAGCCTTTGTCGAACTGCATACCTTCGACAACGTCGAGCGTCGTTTCAATCGTCTTGGCTTCTTCGACCGTGATCGTGCCGTCTTTTCCGACCTTGCTCATTGCGTCGGCAATGATGGAGCCGATGGAATCGTCCCAATTGGCGGAAACGGTTGCGACCTGCTTGATTTCGTCGCTGTTCTTAATTTTCTTCGCGGAGGAAGCGAGTTCCTTCGTGATGGTTTCGCAAGCGGCATCGATCCCGCGCTTGACGAAAATCGGGTTCGCGCCGGCGGAAACGCTCTTCAAGCCTTCTTTGTAAATGGCTTCGGCAAGAACGGTTGCCGTCGTCGTGCCGTCGCCCGCTTTGTCAGCGGTCTTGGAAGCGACTTCGCGCACCATCTGCGCGCCCATATTTTCAAATGCGTCCGCCAATTCGATTTCCTTGGCGACGGAAACGCCGTCCTTGGTTACTTTCGGAGCGCCGTATTTTTTGTCGATCATCACATTGCGACCTTTCGGGCCGAGCGTGATTTTGACGGCTTTCGCGAGCGTCTGAACGCCGGCGAGGATTTTGCGGCGACCGGCTTCATCAAAAAGAATCTGTTTTTTTGCCATAGTTTTTATTTCTTTCTAAAATTTTTTTTTTTTAACGGAGGAAAAATTATCCGAGCACGGCGAGAATTTCGTCTTCGCGCACGAGAATGTACATCGTATCGTCGATTTTGACTTCCGTTCCCGTGTATTTGCCGATCAGCACCTTGTCGCCGACTTCGACGCAGAAATCAACTTTCTTGCCGTCTTCAACCTTACCGGTTCCGAGGGCGACAACCTTGGCTTCCATCGGTTTTTCCTTTGCCGAATCCGGAATGATGATCCCGCCCTTGATTTCTTCCGCGCATTCGCAGCGCTTCAAAAGAACGCGATCGCCGAGCGGCTTGACGTTAACGGAAGAGCCGCCTTTTTTGCAGCAGCATTTTTCTTTCTTATCTTTGCTCATATTTGAATGTGTAAGATTGGATTTTTTGAATAAAAATTGAGAAATGTCCCATACTCTATGCACAAGCCGTGCCAAGTTTAACAACTTCAAGTCTCAAGCATCAGATTTCAAGCATTCACTTCAAAGTTTTTGCCTAAGCAAAAACCTTCACACTTCGCATGATGCCTGATACCCGATGCCTGGGGTTCTGTCCGTTATCAATTATCAATTTTTCGGAGGGTATTGCAGACTTCGTCGATGAGGAAGCCCGGCGTGGACGCTCCCGCAGTAACGCCGACCACGGAGTAGCGTTTCATCTGCTCCAAATCGAGTTCCCGCAACGTTTCGATATGGTAACAAGGCAAGCCCTGTCGCTCGACCAGCGTTGCCAGCTTCACGGTGTTTGCGGAATGGCGCCCTCCGATGACAACTATCGCCTCCGCGCCCTGCTCCGCGAGGCGGATCACGTCACCCTGACGGGAACGCGTCGCCCCGCAAATCGTGTTAAAAATCTGCGCGTCGGGGTAGCGTTCCCGCACTTTTTCGGCGAGCACTTCAAACTCGTCCGGAAACATCGTTGATTGAGACACCATGCAAACTTTGTCGCCGAGCGGCGGGAGCGCCGCCAAATCGGACTCCGTGCGCACGGCGAACCCGCGCCCTTCCGCGTAACCGAGAATCCCGACCACTTCCGGGTGATTCGGATCTCCGAAAACGAGCGTCGAAAAACCTTTTTTCGCGCAGAGGCGCACCCGTCCGGAAATCACTCCGACATCCGGACAAGTCGCATCGCGAAATTCCGCGCCCAGCGTTTTCAGATATTCCCGGCGCTCGGGCGTAACGCCGTGCGCACGGACAATCACGACCGCGTTTTCCTTTTCCTCCGGCGAAAGGTTCAAATCCAACTTCGAGCGGGAACGATAATCACCGACTTCGCACACGCCCTCCGCTTCGAGTTCCGCCATCATTTGCCGATTGTGAATGAGCGGACCGTCCGTAAACACGGGCGTACGTCCCTTTTTTAAATAATCTCGCACGATGTTGATGGCGCGCTCAACGCCGCGGCAAAAACCAGCGCTTTCGGCTCTCAAAACTTTCATTTTTCAAAAAATTTCAGGAGAAAAACGAAGCGAGATAAACACTCTCGCTTCGCCGGTTTTACAATTTACGCAAAATCCTACTTGCCGTCCTCTTCCTCGGGCTGCTCTTTCCCGTAGCAAATGAAGCTAATCATGCCGACGGCGGCACGTTCGATATCCGACGTAATGGAGCGGATTCGCCCGCAAACAAAGTGGTAGCCCAAGTGAAAAACAATCGCGAGGCAGATGCCGACCCCCGTCGCTGCAAGTGCCGACGCGATATCGCCGGAAAAGACATCCGCGTTCGCGTAATGTCCGGAAGCGCGCATCACGAGAAACGCCCGAAGAATCGCAAAAACCGTTCCCGCGAGCCCGACCAGCGGAGCGATTTTCGCCAACGCGCGAATCGTTCCCGCGCGGCGTTCAAGCGCCGGAATTTCCAAAAGCGCCGCCTCTTCGGCCGAGATTCGCATCCGCGCTTCGCCTTCCTTGGAATGGAGCAAAATGGCTTTGACGACGCGCGGGATCGGTCCCGGAGAATCCTCGCACACCGTCAGCGCTTCGTTGAAACGCCCGTTGCGCAAGTTCGTACAAATCCCTTCGACAAACGCGTCCGCATTAATCTGCCCGCGATGCAGGTAAATTGAGCGCTCCACGATAACGAGAAAGCCGATAAAGCCGAACACCAGGAGTAGCCAGACGAAAGGTCCGCCGTCGACGACAAGGGAGAAATTCACGGCGGAATCCGCCGAAGACAAAACCGTAATTTCAGGAGTGGGATTCATTGGTAAAAAAAAAGAATTAGGAATTAGAAATGAGCAATGAGGAAAGAGGGAGTAAAGAGCGAATTTTTTTTCTAATTTCTCATTCCTAATTCCTCATTTTTACTTTTTAGTCTACTTTTCAAAGATGCGGCGACAACGTTGCTCTGCATAATTTTTCCCGGGAATGAGTCCGAGCTCGCCCCACTCGCGCGCTTTTTCGTAAGTGTTGCGGGCGGATTCGTAATCTCCGGATTTTTCGTACAATCCCGCGAGCGCGAAAAGGCATCGGGAAACCCAGTATCCGCCCTCGATCGGCGTAATTTTGCCCTGTTTTTGCGCGGCGGCAATAATTTCGGACGCCGTTTTCCAATAAATGGTCCGCGCCTGTTCCCATGCGCGTTCCCGTTCCGCGGGAGCGCCGTTTTCGGGAACGGCATCTTCCTCCGCATAGCCCCATTTGAACCCTGCTTCCGCCTTCAGCGAAAGCGGCTGATCCGGCAAACTGAACAAGCGCTCATAGGCCGCTTTGGCTTTGGAAAGCGCGTCCAAAAACGCTCCGCGGGCGTTTTCGTCGCCCTCGGCGCGCGCCGCCAGCGCGCGCAACGTATCCGCACGGCGCATTTCGACAATGCGCATTTCGGGGCGCTCCGTTTCCGCCGCGATCAAATTGTCGTACACGGCGAGCGCGGAATCGAAGTCGTTTAGCACACGGAAAAAGTCTGCCTGACGCATTCGCGCGTAGAATGCGAGCGGGCTTTTCGGGTAGCGAGAAATCAGCGTCTGCATTTGCTTTACCGCTTCTTCCGGGCGCCCGATGGTCGCCGCCGCCTGTGCTGCTTCAAACGCCGCAATCGAAAAATATTCTGCAAATTTTTCCTGTTCGCCGTAACGGTCGATCAGTGTTTCGTAGCAAACAAGCGCGCGCACGGGTTTTCCCAATTCGTGGAAGCAACGCCCTTCCTCTAACCATGAGACGACGGCGGAGGCGCTGTCCGGGTAGCGTTCCCGCAAGTCGGCGAGCAGACTCAGAGCCTCCGTCTGCTTCCCCTGAAGAAACAGCGCGCGTGCTTTGAGCAAAGCCGATCGGCTAACGAGTTCCGATGCTGTTTTCTGTAACTCTTCGGAAATAATTTTGTCCGGTTCCGACGCGAGTGCCGAAATCAAATCCGCGTTGCGCAAAGCAATTTCCGGCGCGTTCAAATCCAGCGCCAAAAGCGCCTGCGTCCAAAGAATACGAATGCGAAAATCCGTCAGTAAATCCGTTCGCGCCAAGAATTTTTTCGCACGAGCGGCGGCATCTTCCCAGCGACCCGACTGCTGCAATCCTTCAATAACGGCACATTCCGCACGCATCATCCAGCCTGCGGGAACGCGGGCGGCGATGGGAGAATCCAGAAGTTCGACAGCGGCGAGGACGTTCCCGCTCCGGATTTCGCTATAAACACGCTGAAAGAAAATTCCGCCGAGATTTTCACGGTCCATCGTGCTCGTTTCCCCTTCGGAAACGCGCGCGTAGGCATCGGCAGCGAGCACGTAGTCTCCCGAAAGGAAGTTGCAGTCGGCGATTAAAATATCCGCACGCAAAATTTCTTCCGGAGTGAGCGCTGTTGCGCGTAAGCGTTCGAGCAACGCCACGGCGCGACGGAATTCCTTTTCCTCAATGGCGATTCCCGTGAGCAGGCGCAAAGCATCCGAAACGAACGGGCTCGCGGGAAAACGCGAAAGCAGTTCCTCCGTCAGCGATTCCGCTCGACGAAAATTTCCGACCTCGCTCGCAATGCGGGCGCGTGTGAAAAGCTCGAGGTCGCGCACGCTTTCGTCCGGAGTCAACGCGGCCAAAAAATCTTCGATTCCGTTCGCGGCGAGAATCGCTTCCTCTTTTTTCCCGGCACCGTTTAAGGCGATCACGTTGCGCAAAAGTCCGGAAAACGCCGCCGACTGTCGTGCGCGCGGCGGACGTTCGCCGACAACGCGCAGAAACGCCGTCCGCGCAACATCGCTTCCCGGATTTTCCGCCCAAAGACCTTCAAGCAACGCAAAATCCGCCGTTTGCTTCGCGGGAACGGGTGAAACTTCGTCCAGTGCTTCCCGTGCTCCCGCGAGATTGCCGCTCTTGGCAAGCGCCACCGCGTAAAGTTTTCCCGCTTCGGCAAAAGCCGGCGTAAATCGCGCCGCTTCGCGCGCCGTTTTCATTGCGTCGAGTTCTTCGGCGGAAACGGTTTCCCCGCCGACGACATTCGCCCATTGGCGGACAAATGCAATGTGCTCTCGCTCCGACGCGCTCAGAGCATTTTCTTCCGCCGCTTCAAAATCCACATTCGCCGCATCTTTTTTCCCGAGGAAAAATTCCGACAACGCGCGCACAAAGAAAAACCACGATTGCTCCTGCCGCGGGAACGCTTCGACAAACAACCCGGAAAGTTGTTTTTCCGCTTCGGCAAATTCTCCGCGCGTTACGGCAAGAAATGCCGTGCGTAAATGCTTTTGCGCGGAATTTCCGGCAATATCGCCGACAGATGCCGCTGCCAGCGCGTACTCGCCGCGGGCGATTTGAGCCCCCGAAAGCGTCAGCAAAAGGCGATCCCGCTCTGCGTTGGACAGGCTTTTTTCCTCCAACTCCTTGCGGGAAAGCTCTTCGGCAAGCGACGGCAAACCCGAAAGCAACGCCAATTCCGCTTCCAGTCCGCGCACGCGCGAATCCGCGTTCTCTCGCGATTTTTCCGCCAAAAATCCCAACGGCGTAAAGTTCGCCAAAGAACCTTCCGCCGGAGCAAGACGCGGCTCCTCTCCCGACAGGGAAAAGGGCATCAGCGCCAACGCGGCGAAAACATAACCTGCAAAACGGGAAAAAGTGGACATCGTTGCGTACATTTTGCCCCAAAGCCTGCCTGCGAGCAACAAAAAGCGCCAAGCGCCGCGCGTCAAATATCATGTAAAAAAAAATGACGCGCGGCGCTCGCGAAACCCGAATTTGAAATTGTAAATTACGGATTGTTTTTTTCGGAATCCTTCCGTTCGCCGGTGTCGCAGTCGCAGTTGGGGCAACTTGCCGTGATTTGCAGGTGCTGGGAAATGAATTTTAATCCGTTTTTTTCGGCAATGGCACGCCCGTACCAATCCATAAACGGAGCGTCAAATTCGATGATTTTGTCGCAGTTATCACAGACGATGTGTCCCTTGAACGTTCCCGCGCCGCGCGTGCTCTCATAGTACTTGAAATCGCGACCGACGTTGAGCTCGCTGACGATTCCGCTGGAGATAAGCGCGGGAATGGAACGGTAAACGGTCGCACGAGAGACGGACGGATCGCGTTCCCGTGCGGCAAGAAGCAACTCTTCCGCGGTGAAGTGTCCGGGCGTTTCATATGCGGCGCTCCAGATGGCGCGGCGTTGTTGTGTGTTGCGCAATCCGTGCGCGGCGAGAAGGCGGGGAAGATTGGGAATTTTGGAGTCTTCGTCGCGCGAGGAGTTCGGATTAGGATTCATGCCGAAGAAATGAAGCGTGCAAAAGAAACGGGAGCAAGAAAAAATCTCGTTTATTACACTCCGGGGAAAATCACGGGAACGCCGATTGGATTTTCTGATTTTTTTTTTAACGCCCATTCCGGAGTTCTGATTTTTCATACCACTTGTGCGTAAAAAGCTCCGGGAGGGCTTGTTACTGCGAATCAGAGGGAAACGCGAGGCGAAAGATGCAGCCTTTACCGGTGGAGCTTTCGAGCGATGCCGTACCGCCGTGAAGACGAGTGATATGCTTGACGATGGCGAGACCCAAGCCGGTGCCGCCGAGCGCGCGCGAGCGCGCCTTGTCCACGCTGTAAAACCGCTCGAATATGCGTTCCTGATGTTCCGGCGGAATTCCGATGCCGAAATCCTTCACGGAAACCAGCGCAAACCGATCCGTTTTTTCGAGCGAAATTTCCACGCGGGAACTCCCGCTGTATTTAATCGCGTTGGAAACGAGATTGATTACGGACTGCTCAATCAGACGGCTGTCGCCTTCAAAATCCGTCGCATCGTTGCGCGTAATTTCCAACTCAACGTTTGCCGCTTCCGCACGGGAACGACAATAGTTGACGGCGTTTTCGACGGCGGCATCAAGCCGGAACGGAAGCGTATCTTTCCCGCCCGAAACCTGCCGACGCTCAATCGCGGCGAGACTCAGCACGTCCTGCACAAGCGCGTTCAGGCGCTTTGCCTGCGCGGACAAAATACCGAGAAATTTTTTCGTCATTCCCGGATCGGCAAGCGCACCGGATTCCAGCGCATCCGTCGCGCCGAGAATACCCGTAAGCGGTGTTTTAATTTCGTGAGAAACGTTGGCGACGAAGTCGCTCCGGAATGATTCCAAACGGCGCAAATTCGTCAAATCCGTAACGGCGAGCAAAAGGCGCCGCTCCCCGCCGTGGAAAATCGGACCACCCTTGGCGAAAAGCGTGCGCGGCGTTCCCGCAGTTTCGAGTGTGATTTCCGTTTCGACGGAAATGTTTTCCGTAAACGCCCGGTTCGCGAGTGCGACAAGCTCCGGCGACCCGCAACGCGCGAGATCAAACCTTCCGGCAAGCGGAGAAATATTAAAAATTCTCCGCGCCGCGCTGTTAAAGTAAAGAGCCTCTCCACTTTCCGAAATCAAAAGCACGGCTTCCGAAAGTGCAGAGAATAGCAGTTCGCGACCGTTGCGCTCCGCCGTGATGCGGTCGAGTTGGCTTTTCAAAATCTCCTTCATGCGGCTGACGGTGATTGCGAGTTCCCGCACGATGCCTTTTTCCGGAATAGAAATGCGCTCGTCGAGTTCGCCGCGCGCAATTCGGTTTGC
Organism: Opitutales bacterium; assembly: GCA_017935025.1. Classification (GTDB taxonomy): domain Bacteria; phylum Verrucomicrobiota; class Verrucomicrobiia; order Opitutales; family UBA953; genus Spyradosoma. The sequence continues at coordinate 11,867 of JAGBIL010000027.1, forward strand.
GCTTTCCTGCAAGCGCACGAGAGGAATGCGCACGCGGATCAGAATGTAGAGAGCGATCGCAAGCGCAATCGATACCCCCAGCGCAAGCGCAAGCCAGGTGCTGAATTTCGCAGCGGCGATCATGTCATCCACGTCGCGGTTGCGAATCGCGAGGCGCAAAACATACTCGATGTGTCCGTTCCCGTTGATGTCAATCGGCATCGCGCAATAGCACATGAGCGCGTTGTTCGTAGCGCTGAAACGCGTGCTGACGGCGGGTGTTCCCGTGAGTGCCGGAGCGATTTCCTCGCGGGCGGCATGGTTGTCGAGGCCGCTTGCCTCCGCCACGGAATCGGCGACCACGGTCCCGTCGTCACGTACGAGTGTCACGCGACGGGAACGCTCCGGAAACTGCTCGCAGTACGCGGCGGCCTCGTCTATTGCTCCCGCGAGGAGCATCGGGCGGATTTTGTCCGCAACGAGTCCCGCCTCCGTCATCACATCGCGCATTTCCGCCTCGATGTAAAATTTTTCAAAGCTTCGCGTACTGAAAAAAAGTGTTCCCGCAATGGTTAAAACAAGCAGCCCCAAAATACTCGGGAATGCAAAAAGAACTCTGTCGCCGGGGCGCATGGGAGAGTGAAAATACTAAGAGTTAGGGATGAGGAGGAAGAAACGACGTAACGCGCGGAAACGGGCGCTACGCTTTCATGCGGTAGCCGACACCGCGCACCGTTTCGATATTTACCGCCCACGCACCGAGCTTGCGGCGGAGGTTGACCATTTGCACGTCAATGGCGCGATCCGTCACCGGATAGTCGTCGCCTTTGACGCGGGAAACGATTTGATCGCGGGTGTAAACGCGCCCGGGACGCGAGGCGAGCAACTGCAAAATTCCGTATTCGGTAAACGTGAGCTCCAGGGGCTCGCCATTGAATCGCGCAGTGTGCTCTGTCGTGTTCAGCACCAGTCCGTCGCGGCGGATTTCCATGGAACTTTCCTGATCGGATGCCTGTCGCAAATGCGCGCGCACGCGAGCGACGAGCACTTTCGTGCTGAACGGTTTCGTAATGTAATCGACGGCACCGAGCTCAAGACCGAGCACGATATCACTCTCCTCGCTTTTGGCGGTGAGCATAATCACGGGAACGTCGCGCAAGGATTCGTCGCGTTTGAGGCGGCGGCAAACTTCCAACCCGTCCGTTTTCGGAAGCATCAGATCAAGCAAAATCAGCGCGGGGCGTTCCCGCAAAGCGAGGCGAAGCCCTTCTTCGCCGTCCGACGCAGTAAGGACATTTTTAAAACCGTTGCTTTCGAGCGCATAGCGCACAAGGTCGCGAATCGCTTCGTCGTCTTCGACAATCAGAATTCGGTTGTTCATAGAAGTTTCTGCGGAGTCTAACGCTAAAAACCCGAAGGTTAAAGTGTCTTTTCAGGCGAGAGGCGACGTTCTATCCCGCGTTCCCGTGGCGGACGATGTTGCCGCATTCAAGGTAAATCACGTCCTCGCAAATGTTGGTGGCAACGTCACCGATGCGTTCGAGATTTTTGGAAATCGTCATGCAGGAAAGATAATACGACGCGTATTCCGGAAAGCTCGTAATGTTTTTCTGAATACATTTGATATTTCCGGAATGGAGCACGTCCACCTCGTCGTCGCGCGAAATCACGGCTCGCGCGGCTCCGGGATCGCGATAGACGAAGGCATCGAGCGCGTCTTTGAGCATTGCCGATGCCGCGGTCGCCATCTTTGAAAAATCAATGCGTTTGTCTACGGGAACGCCGGATTCGGCGACGCTTTTCGTGCGCTCGGCAATGTTTACCGCCATGTCGGCGACGCGTTCGATTTCGGCGTTAATTTTCAGCACGGTAACAATCGTGCGCAAATCCGTTGCCACGGGCTGGTAAAGCGCGAGAATTTTCAGGCAATCTTCCTCGATGCGAATTTCTTCGCAGTCTATGGCGTAATCATTTTCGGCAACTTCCGCCGCAAGCGCGGAGTCAAACGTCGCGACGGCGCGCAGCGCTTTCCCGAGCGCGCGCTCGGCCTCCGAGGCCTGGCGTGCCAAGTGGCGCTTCAACTGTGAAATTTCCTGCGTAAAATGCTCTTTCATAAATTATAATTCCTTCCTCCTAATTCCTGATTTCTCATTCCTGATTCATTCCCGCTTACCCGAATCGCCCCGTGATGTAATCTTCCGTTTGTCTGTTTTTCGGATTGGAAAACATCGTTTTCGTGTCGGAAAACTCGACGATTTTTCCCTTGTAGAAAAACGCCGTGTCGTCGCTGACGCGCGCTGCCTGCTGCATATTGTGCGTAACGATAACAATCGTGAAACGTTCTTTCAGCCCGAGCAAAAGTTCTTCGATTTTAAGCGTCGCCACGGGATCGATCGCGCTGGTCGGCTCATCCATGAGCAAAACTTCGGGCTCGGCGGCGAGGGCTCTGGCGATGCAAAGGCGTTGCTGTTGCCCGCCGGAAAGCGCAAGCCCGCTCGCGGAAAGTTTGTCTTTCACTTCATCCCAGAGCGACGCGCTGCGCAGGGCGCGCTCCACGTCATCCGCAATCTCGCTCCGGCTTTTTTTGAAATGCAGGCGAAGCGGATAAGCCACATTGTCGAAAACCGACATCGGGAACGGCGTCGGCTTCTGGAAAATCATTCCGACTTTTCGGCGCAGTTCCAAAACGTCCACGCTTTTGTCGAGAATGTTCACGCCGTCGAGCAGAATTTCGCCTTCGCAGCGTTGCTCGCGGTAGAGTTCGAAAATGCGGTTGTAGGTGCGCAGGTGCGTGGACTTCCCGCAACCGGAAGGCCCAATGACCGCCGTGATGCGGTTTGCGGCGATATCCAAATTATTTTCAAAGAGCGCCTGATGGTTCCCGTAGAAAAAATTCAGATTTTTCGCGGAGATTTTCGGTGTCGTATTCATTTTCGTCACCGCATCTTACCCCGCAAGTGTTCGCACCGTATTTGGGGAATGTTAGATTTTTGTTAAAAAAAAGATCTGCGCCGCTTCGCCGTGGAGAAAGGCGTTGCGTTCCCGCTTAATTGATGTCGCCGAGGTAACCCGGCGGAATGTCGAGCGTGTTATCGTCCCGCAAAAACGTTTTGAAAACGGACGGGAACAGGCGGGCTTCGCGCAGCTCGGAAAGCGGCACCCAAGTAAATCCGACTTGGCGTTTGTCCTCCTCGGTGCCGTGCCCGATGTTGTCTTCATTTTCGATTTCGCACTCGAAAACGACTTCGACCTGATGAAACGCTTTGTGGCGGGCTTTAAATGCGTGATTGCGCCCGATGTACTCGCGGATGTAGAGCATTTTTCCCGGGCGCACGGCGATGCCGAGCTCTTCCGCGCATTCCCGACGCACGGTCTCCGCGAGCGTTTCGCCGTGCTTTTGTCCGCCTCCGGGAAGAATGTAAAACGGACCGGAATCGTCGCGCAAAATCACGACGAGCAGCTTCCCGTCGCGCACGATCACGGCACGCGCCGCGACCCGGATCGGATTAAACGGCGGGAACGGTGCTTTCTTTTTCGTGAACGGCTTACGGGACTGCATTTTTTTAGAAAAAAAAAAATCTCGAATATCGAATCCCGAATTCCGAATTATTGCATTCGAGATTCGAAATTCGATATTCGCGATTACGGATAAATACTTTGTGTTTTATCCGTCGAGGAGTCCGTCGGCGATGTCGTCGTTCGAGTGAACGGCTTTCACGTCGTCGAGGTCTTCGAGCGCGTCGATGAGCTTCTGGATTTTCTTCGCCATATCGGCGTCGGAAATCGGCACTTCGACGTTCGGGATGTAAACGAGGTCGGACGATTCGCACTTAATCTGCTTGTCATCGAGCGCTTTGGCGACGGAATCGTAATCGCTGATTGCGGTAACGACTTCGTAGAACTCGCCGTTGTTTTTAATGTCTTCCGCTCCCGCTTCGAGGGCGATTTCCATCAATTCGTCTTCGCCGATAACGTCGGCGGCGATGATGATTTGACCCTTGCGCTGGAAAAAGCTCGTGAGCGCTCCGGAGTTTGCGAGGTTGCCGCCGTTTTTCGTGAAAACGTTGCGGACTTCGCCGATGGCGCGGTTTTTGTTGTCCGTCGTTACTTCGACAATGAGCCCGACTCCGCCCGGCGCGTAGCCTTCATAAAGCATTTCTTCGTAGACGAGACCCGGAAGTTCGCCCGTGCCCTTTTTGATGGCGCGGTCGATGTTATCCGACGGCATATTTGCCGCACGGGCGCGCAAAAGCACGGAGCGCAGGCGCACGTTGGCGTTCGGGTCTCCGCCGCCGGCGCGTGCGGCGAGGGTGATTTCCTTGGCGAGATTGCTGAAAATCTTGCCGCGTTTAGCGTCGATTGCGCCCTTGTGACGCTTCGTCGTTGCCCATTTACTGTGACCAGACATAGGTAATTATTCTACAGGTTAAAAAATTGAGTGAAGCCTTTTATAAAGCGTTCCCGCGGCGCTCGCAAATTGAAATTTGCCGCAGGCAAATTTCAATTAATCCCGAATTTCGAATCCCGAATTTCGAATAAAGTGCAACACAAATTCGGGGTTCGGGATTTGATATTCGCAATTTAGCAAGCACGAACGCGCTTGCTAAAATCCCCAACCGGCGTTTTTCGGCAAAAACGCGAACGGATCGACTACCGTCGCGCAGGATGCGCGCGAACCGAGCGCGGGAACGCAAACGTGCTCGACGTTCCCGCGATCGTTGCACTCGCGGCTCACGTGCGCGAAAAGCACCCGTTCAAGCCTATCATTTTCGTATTCCCGCAAAAACGCCGCCGCCGCATCGTTGGACAAATGCCCGTGCGTGCCGCGAATGCGCGCCTTGAGTTCGAGCGGACGCCCGGACGCGTCGAGCATTTTTTCGTCGTAATTGGACTCGAGCACCAGCGCGTTGACGTCAGCGACGGCGCGGCGCACGGGATTCGTGATTTTCCCGCAATCGGTAACCCACGCGAGTTTTTCCGTCGTTCCCGCGGTTTCTCCGCAGGAAAAAACGAAGCCCACGGGATCGTTCGTATCGTGCGGAATCGCAAACGTCGTCACGCGCAAATCGCAGAACTCGAACGTTGTTCCCGTTTCAAAAAACTGCCAGTCGAGGCGGCGGGAAAGTTTGCGCTCAATGCCTTCCGCCGTCAGGCGATTTGCGAAAAAGCTCAAATGCTCCTCGCGGGAAAGGCCGCGTGCGCCCTCGCTGTGATCGGAGTGTTCGTGCGTGAAAAAAACAGCATCGATGTCGCGCAGGGAAAGCCCGAGCGTCGCGAGATTTTCCTTAATTTTTTTCCCGGAAAAACCGGCATCGATGAGCAAGGTGCAGTTCGGCGAACGCAACACGGCGCAGTTTCCCGAGGAACTGCTTCCGATGATTTGAAACGAAAGTTTTTTCATACGGGAACGCGTTCTCAGGCAAAAACTTCGCACAGGGACGAAGCGGAAATAGCGCAAATGCAGTCGGATCCGTCCGCCGTTTCCAACCACGAAATTTCGAGTTGCGGGAACGCCTCCGCGAGTGCGTCCTGCAAACCTCCGACTTCGATGAGTAACACGCCGTTGCGTTTGAGTTTTTTCGCTGCCTGCGGGAGCAGTTTGCGAATCACGTCCAAGCCGTCCGCGCCGGAAAACAGCGCGTTGTCGGGCTCGCGCCGGAATTCTTCCGGAAGAGTTTCGCGCAGTTCTTCCGGCTCGTAAGGCGGGTTGCTGACGATGATGTCGTAGCTCGCATCGTCTGCGGGAACGCCGTCAAGCACATCGCTTTTCCACAGCGAAACGCGTTCGTCCAAGCCGTAGTCGGCAACGTTTTTGCGCGCCACTTCGAGCGCCGCATCGGAAATATCGCAAGCGTCTACCTGCGCGTTCGGGAACGCGTGCGCGAGCAAAATCGCAATCGAGGCACCGCCCGTACAAACATCGGCAACGCGTTCAACCGCGTCCGCGTCCATTCCCGGGACCCACGGCAGGATTTTTTCCGGAATCATTTCCACAAAATACGAACGCGGCACAATCGTACGCTCGTCCACATAAAAACGGAAATCGCCGAGCCACGCTTCGCGCGTGATGTAGGCGGCGGGAACGCGTTCGCCCGCGCGGCGGAAAAGCACGTCTTTCACGGCGGAAATTTCCGGTGCCGTCAATTTTGCGTCAAAAAAAGTTTCCACGCCGCCGTCCGTCGGCAAGCCGAGCGTGTGGCAAAGCAAATAAACGGCTTCGTCGTACGCCGTGCTCATGCCCTGCCCGAAAAAGAGTCCGCTTTTTGAAAACAGCGAGACGGCAAAACGCGTCCAATCACGCAAAGTGACCAAGACTTCCGTTCCCGCAAAAATGTTTTCGGCGTTTTTGAGATTTTTCATAGAAAAGAAGATATAACCACGAATAAACACAAATTAACACGAATTTTTTTGGGTTTCGGAACGCGGATGCAACAGACGGGAACAGATATTTTTACGGGAAATTAGCAAACCACGAATGAGCACCAATAACCACGAATTATTTTTTTTAACACAGATGCCGCAGATTGAAGCAGATGAAAAAAGAACTTTGCGATTTTGCGTCTTAGCGTTTTTTTGACCGCGAAGTAACGGAAGTAAAAGAAAGTTTTATAAAAATTTCGTAAAAAACATCTGATTTCATTTATTTAATCCGTGTTAAATAAAATTCGTGTTAATTTGTGTTCATTCGTGGTTTCTTTTCGTTGTTCCCGCGGACGTTAAATTTCAATTTGCGGGAACGGACGCAGATTGTTAGTTTTTCGGGCGTTTTCCCAGACTATGCCGAACGTCCTCGAACAACTTGTCATTCTCAGCGGGAACGCGTCCCGCGACGATGCGCTTCTGGTCCTTTTTAATGCTTTTGAAAAAGAACACGCTGCTGCGCCCGAAGCCGTTGAGGCCATGAAAGCGGCTGCCCTTGAGCGCGAACACACATCGTCCACGTTTCTCGGGCGAGGACTTGCACTCCCGCACGGTCGCACGGACGCGCTCGACGAAATCCGCATCGCCGTCGGTGTTTCCGAAGCCGGAATCCCGTGGGACGAGGCGAACAACCGAGCCCACCTCATTCTCCTCCTCGGCGTTCCCGCGGCGATGATTCGCGATTATCTTTTACTCATGCAGAAAATTTTGCGTTGGCACAAAGACACGAAAACCATCAACGCCGACGGTCGCGTCTCCGATCCCGCCGCCCTTCTTGCCGAAATCAAAAGCCTCATTTCATAGTAATTGATAACTGATAATTTTTGAAAGCCCCAAGCGTCGAGCATCAGGCATCAAGCGACAAACCACGCCTGATATTTGATGCCTGATATTTTGAACTCCTAACGCTATGTCTTCCCCCGCCGAAAATAATTTCTCCCGCCGGATGCGCTTTGCGCTTAATTTGCGCGAAAAACTCCGGCTCGGCGACACGCACCTCATCTACATCTGGGCGCTCGGAGCGGGATTTATCGGTGCGCTGACGGCGCTGATTTTCAGCCTCTGCGTTCATGGAGTACAGGACGGACTTACGCTCACGCACGGACTTTCGCAGGTGGACGCGTTTGCCTCGCTTCAAAAATGGCATTGCGTGCTCGTTCCCGCGATCGGCGGACTTTTGGCGGGAGCAACTTTGCTTTTTATGCACAAATTCGTTCCCGTGAGGGCAACGGAATACATGGAAGCCATCGCACTCGGGAACGGTTACGTTCCGCCGAAACCGAGCCTGCTGCGAAGCCTTTCCGCCGTTTTCACCATCGGCTCGGGCGCCGCTATCGGGCGGGAAGGTCCGCTCATTCAAACCTCCGCCGTTGCTGCGTCATGGCTCGGGTCAAAATTCAGTTTACCGGCGCCGCGTCTTCGGCTCGTGGTTGCCTGCGCGGCAGCGTCGGCGATGGCGGCAACGTTTCACACGCCGCTTTCCGGAGGTCTTTTTGTCGGCGAAATCGTTCTCGGTGCGCTAACGCTGGATGTGTTGGCGCCCTTGCTCGTGGCGAGTTGCGCAGGCTATCTGACGCTGAGTCTGCTCGGCGCGGTCGATCCGATTTATCAGGTTTCGGGCAATGTCATTATCGGCTCCAATCAAGTGGTTGTCGCTGCCAGTTGTATTGTCTTAGGCATAATTGCATCACTCGCGGCAAACGGTTGGCTTTGGCTTTTGAAAAAAGCGCGCAAACTGTTAAACGGGAAACACGCATGGCTTCCCGTGCGCTTGGCGATCGCGGGAACGCTCGTCGGTATTGCGGCAGTTTTTTATCCGGAACTGACCGGAAACGGTTACACGATGATTCGCGGGATCGTAGCCGAACAGTTTTCTCCGGAGCAGGCGATGATTCTGCTCGCACTCAAAGTCGGAATTGTCGCTTTCGTTTTCGGTGTCGGAACCGTCGGCGGGGCGCTGACCCCGAGCCTGACCATCGGCACGTTTATCGGATTTCTTTTTTCCGCGCTGATGACCAAACTCGGCGTTCCCGGAGACCACGCGATCGCGTATTCGCTCGTCGGCATGGCGGCGTTTTTCACAACGGCGGCGAGCGCGCCGATGACGTCCCTGCTCCTCGTTGTGGAATTTACACTCGCGGGAACGCTGATGTTCCCGCTACTTATCGGCGTTGTCGTTTCCCACGGGATCGCGCGCCTTTTCCGCACGGAATCCATGTATCACAGCGCCCTCGCCTCCGGTCCGCGCAGCATTTTCTCCAAGCCTCTTTCGGCGGTGCGGCTCATTGAAATCGCCCGAAAAAATCCGCCGACCGTAAGACCGAACGACAATTTCGGGCGCGTCGCCAAGGAGCTCATTCGCCACCCCGCACAGACAATTTTCATCACGGGCGAAGACGAAAGCTACCGCGGGGCCATCGTTTCTTCGGATATTTTGCAGTTTGCGCAAAACAAAGAACTCGCCGATGCGATTATCGCCATTGATGTCTCACGCAACAATTTGCCCGTACTTTTGCCTGAAATGAAACTGCCCGATGCGCTGAAAATTTTCGCTTCGCGAAAACACGAAGATTCTCTCGCACTCGTCGAAAACGAAACATCGAAAAAACTTCTCGGCGTCGTCAATCGCTCCGACCTCTACCTCGCACTCGGGGAAATCATGCGCCGCGAAAAAGTACGCTGATTTTTCGGGAGAGGCAGACAATCCTGCCGCCCCGCGGGAACGAGAAACCTTATCTCTTCAATTCCCAATCCGTCTGTATTCGGTGCGTTCGCCGGAATCGGAGCACGCGCGCTCGTAACCGTTCGTCGGAGCCGCAAACAATCTGCGCGCGGCAAAAAAAATCACGGAGAAACCGGGAAATCCGATTTCTCCGTGATTTTTTTTTCGGAAAATTTACAAAAATTAGTGGCATCCGCAATCGCCGCCGCAACCGCCTTCACCGTCACATTCGCAATCGTCGCCGCAAGAACAGCCGGACCCGGCCGGATGCTTCATTGCAATTTCCTCTTCCGTTGCCTCTCGCACGGATTTGATTTCGACATCAAAAAACAACGTCGCTCCCGCGAGCGGATGATTTCCGTCGAGCTTGATTTTTTCGTCGGTCACGCCGATGACAGAAAATGCGTGAATCCCGCCGTTTGCATCCTGCGCGTGAAAGCGCATACCGAGCTCAATTTCTCCCGGAGCCTGAATCGCACTCCGCGGCACTTCAATCACAAGCTCAGGATCGGAAACGCCGTAGCCTTCTTCCGGAGCAACTTCCACGTGCTTTCGATCGCCGACGGAAAGCCCTTCCATTTCCTTTTCCAAACCGGGAATAATATTTCCCGAGCCTTGGAGATATTGAAGCGCTTCGCGCCCGACGGAAGTGTCGATCACGTTTCCGTCTTTATCTTTAAGCGTATATTCAAATGCCACTACCGTATTTTTCGTAATTTTCATCGCACGGCATTGTAGAGCAGAAAAAGAAACGGGGAAAGTCTTTTAGCGCGAGGCGAAAAATATCGCGTTCCGGCCAAACGATTTTTGTTTCCTAAAAAAACAAAAAAAAAAGGGACAGCCGAGACGGCTGTCCTCCTTTGGAAGAAACTTCCTTTCACTTTGTTCTTTTGCGGATAAGGGTTCCTCAAAACGAATTTCTCGAAGTCGCTTAATGCGTTAGAGACAGGAATGAAGAAAGCCCTAATTTCTCATTTCTAAATTCTCATTCTTTAAAAGCTCTTTGCCTGATGCTTACTGTTTGGAGCTAAAAAAAGCGTTCCCGCGAAGGAATCCTCGCGGGAACGCCTTTTTTTTTTTTTCGCGCTTAGAAGCGGGCGCGGAAACCGACGTTTGCGGAGTGTGTAACCGTATCGTCTAGATCCGTTTCGTAGGAATAGCCTCCGCTGACGGACCAAGTATCGTCAATGCGGTAATCCACTCGCGGACCGACCGAAATCGCGTTTTCGTCCATCAGGTATGCTGTCGAAGAGAACGCCGTTCCCGCAAGGTCGCCTGAGGCGAACATCGCATCAATGTCGATGTCGGAATCGAGGAACTCGTGCGAGAATGAAGCATCGAGGCTGATGCGGAGGCGTTCGCTTGCGCGCAAGCTGAGCGTCGCTCCGATTTTCCCGCGCAACGACCAGCGCTCCATCTTTTCAATGTCGAGCGCCGTCTGTGTCCCGCCTTGCTCCGTAAAGGATTTTGCGTAAGCGTAACCGAGATCGAGGCCGACGTACGGAGCGAGATCGAGACCGAGCTTTTCGTCGATTGTCCAGCCTGCGCCGAAGATGACAGACGCATTCACGTCGTTCCCGTCGGTCGAGCCCGTAAGCGTTTCACCGTTGTAGCCGGAGTTGCGCTTCGTGTCAAACGAGGTCGCCCCCGCGCTCAAACCGTATCCGAAGTACGCGTTTTCAAAGACGGACATTCCGTAAATGCCGAGGCGTGTGGTGTCGCCTTCATTTTCACCCGCACCGTCGTGCAGGTCCGCTTTCGCCCAGTCAAATCCGAGGCTGACGCCGAAGATCGTGTTGCGGGAAACTGCGACGTCGAAGCCGCCGATTGCTCCCGTGTGTGAAACATCGTAGTTCGCAGATTCCGTTCCGTTTCCGTCGCCTTCACGCTGAGACCCGAGGATATTCACGAACGGCTTGAACTGCTTTTGCGCATTGGAAGCAAATGCACGTTCATAGCGACGCTGCTCGAGACGTTCCCGGAGCAAATCATTTTCGAGAGCAACAAACCCACTCTGCATTTCAACCAAGCTGCCGTAAGACACCGGAGAAAGTGCAACGAGCTTCGAGTCCATCATTTCCGAGTTGGCGCGGTCGCTCTTCAGGTAAGACCACAGAGCGGACGTTCCCGCGCCGCGAATCGCGCCGTAGAGGTCCTGCAAGCCGGACGGGGCCGTGTAGTCGTTCACTGCGGAAACGACAACGATGTTGCCGTTCCCGTCGCGGCTGACTTCAACCTTGCGCCCCATGACCGTAACGTTAACAACATCTTCGAGGTCGCGTTTCGTGTCTTTGTAGTTGCTGAAGATCGTGATGTCGGTATTGCTCAAATCCGTCGTCGTGCCGGAAGCATTAATTTCGACCTCTGCCGGACCGTGTCCGCCGGTAGCGAGGTTCGTCGTTCCCGTAACGTCGACCAACGTTTTGTTCACGTTATCTTCGTCCACATCGACAACGAGCGTACCGTTGAGCGTGAGGTCTCCGTTTACAACGTTGTTCCCGCCCATTCCGTTTGCGCGGAGCATGGATGCGGAACTCGTCGCACCGATATCGAGTGTTGCGCCGTAGGCGACAAAGAGGCTTCCGTTTACGTCTGCATTCGGGGCAAGTTTCAGCGTAGACCCGTTTTCGACAACGTACAAATTCCCGTTGTCGACCTTGCCGAAGGTTGCTCCCGCGACGTATTCGCCACCGGAGAGGATCATGCCGCCGTTCATCGTCTTTGTCAGGACGGACGTATCAATCGCACCCGGTTTTTCGACCTTGATGAACCCGCCTTGGTAAATACCGGAAGCCTTCGTCGATTCGGAGTAAAGCGCCACGTGTTCTCCGCCGACAGAAAGCCGGTCCTTGATCGCCTCAAGGTTCTTTACCGCCAACGCGCCGGATTCCACGGCAATTTTACCCGAGAAGCCGGAGTTATTCTCGCCCCAGGCGTAAACGGCGTTGGGGAAGTTGTTCTTATTCGAATCCGCATTGATGACAACATCGCCCGCGCCGGAGAGCTTGTCCAACGTTCCGCCGAGGTCGTGTGCTACTTCAAGTGTCGCTCCGTCGGCGATGTTTACCGCCGCGACCTTATCAAAGGAAGCTCCGCTTGTCAGATTCACTTTCGCCCCGGAGGCGATGGAAACGGTTCCCAAGAACTCGGAAACTTCACCGCTAATGTCGTAACCCGCTACGGAAGTGTTTGCGATTTCGAGCGTTCCCGTGCCGGTAATCGTAGCCTTATTCCACCCGGTATTGCCGAGGTCGCCGACGCTGACGCTGTAAGTACCTGCAATATCCAACGTCGAACCGGTATTCCAACGGATTCCCGCGTTTTGAGCAAACGTGCTACCTGCCGCGACTTTAACGCTCCCGTCGATCGTGTTCAGACGGTCCTTAGACGTATTTTCGGCAGTAAGCGTTCCCGAAACCAACTCGAGGATTGCGCCCTCGCCGACGGTGAGCTGATCGTTCTCACCCATTGTCATGGTTCCGGTTCCGAGTGCAAGTTTTGCCGTTGCCGTTCCCGCGACCTCAAGGCGTCCCGGAAGGGCTTCTTCGATTGTAACAACAGAGGTTCCGCCATCGCCGGAGACCAACAAGCCCCACGAGGAATCGGCGGCGGCTTCCGTGCCGAGTTTCAACGTAGAATTTTTGATTTCGAGCGTCGTCGTCGCATCCCCGGAAACCGTACCGCTGAGCGTATCGCCGCTTGCGAGTCCGTTCACGCTGAGCGTTGCACCCGTACCGAGCGAAATTGTTCCCGCGCTGGTGCCGAAGTTTGCGTTTTTCCATTCGAGCGTTCCCCCGTTGACGTTCAGTACGTCCGTGGCGTTCGTGCCGTAAGTATAGTTGGCAACCGTCCACTTCCCGTCACCCGTTTTCGTGATTGATCCGGAATACGCTCCGGCAAATTCCCCTCCGTTGTAACCCGTTTGGGCATCAAGGACGAGTGTGGTTACGCCGGAGAGCGTAACGGTAGAATCATAAACAACCGCTGCAGAAGCATTTTTGTTTGCAAGCGTTACCGTCGCGCCGGAAAGCGTTGTTCCCGAAATAGTTTGCGCCGCAGAACCGCTCGTTTCGAGTGTCGCGCCGTTCAGAGCGACAGCACTTCCGGAAATATCCCCGGAAACGGAAAGAGTTTTGCCTGCGCCGACGGAAACAGATTTCGCGCCGCTCATTCCCGCGAGGTTCCCGCCGTCAACCGTGACGGAGCCTTCTCCGCCGAGAACGAACTCGGAAAGATCCGTGCCCTTGATCGTCGCGGAAGCGCCGTTCGCAACGGAGATTGTTCCCGTCGTTTCGGCGTGAGCCTTAAGTTGAGAGGAGGCTTCAAAAACAACCGAACCCTCCGCAACGGCGAATGTTCCGATGGAGCCTGCTGCGGTATTGACCGTAAGCGTTCCCGCGCCGGTTTTTTCAAACGTTCCCGCGCCGACGAGCACGCCTTTGAAGGTTTGATCCGCCGCGGCGTTTACCGCAATCGTACCGTCCACTGCATTGAACGTGATATCGGTCGTCGACAACCCGAAGACCGCTTCGGAAAGCGTCAACGTTCCCGCCGTCTTTGTTCCGTCGTTCTTTTGTTCTCCGGCGACGAACTCAATCTTCGTCGCATCGGAAGTGACCGTTCCGCCGGAAATATCGACCTTGCCCAGCGCTTGAATCGCGGCGACATCTCCGCTCAAATCAATCGCATTAGAGTACTGTCCATCCGCCGTAATCGAAAGGATCCCATCGGAAACGGCAACGCCCGCCGTGCCGAGAGCTCCTGCATTGGCGACAGTGAGCATACCGGAATCGACCGCGACCTTCGTAAGATTCGTCGAAACCCCGTTAAGCGTCCAACTACCCTGCGAAAGCGCCAGCGTATTCGTAGCGGTTGCTCCGTCTTCGGCATCTGCAAAGGAGAGAGTACCGAGCGTTCCCGTACCGAGGAGCTCCAGCGTTGAGCCGGACGTTGCATTCACAGCATCAACGGAGAGCGAACGCATCTCTTGCGTTGTCAGATCGTAGCTACCGTAGAGCATACCGCTTCCGGCGAGAGAAACCGAGTCCAGTTTCACATTCGCTTCTGCAGAGACAATCACACCTCCGTTTTCGACACCGATACCGCGCGTATCCGCTCCGGAGGAAAGCCACGTTTGCGTCGTGTTATAAACATACAGGGCACCGACATCCGCACCGCCGTTCCCGCCGGCAATCAACTTGCCGTCAAAGCTATCCAAGCCGCCGTTGGCGTAGAGGAAGCCTCGAGCGACGAGCGTTCCCGCTCCGGAAAGTTTTTTCGCAAGCAAGTTCACCCCGTCAATGCCGGAGCCGAGTTGCGCATTCGCAAAGGCTGTCAACCTGCCACCTGCGGCGATGGAGACATCCGCGTTCGACATCGTTGCGTAAACCTGCAAATCACCTGCGTTTGCGGCGATTGAGCCGTTAAACGCCATGTCCGCAGTCGGAGTGAACCGTCCGGCATTGTCGCCTTCCAAAAGCACGAGTGTTCCCGTCCCGGTCTTCGCCACCGTGCCACCCTTTTCCGTTGTGGATATTGCGGAGAGCGAGGAGTAAACGGGCTGGTCGTCTTCGGTTCCGTCTCCCGTAACTTCAAAATTAAATGTAGCGCCGTCGAGCAGAACCTTCGGGCTGAGTTCCGACGAATAGTTTTGCCCCGTCACGCTGAGCGTTCCGCCGACGACCTGCAATGTTCCCGCGCCCTGGAGGACGGCAATGTTTTCGCTGTTTTCGAGCTTAAGCGTCGCTCCGGAAGAAAGATCAAGCGTCGAGACTTGCCCCTGATAGGATTCGACGACAAGGGCTTTTGCCGTCGCGTCCGTTCCGGCTTTTGTCAGCGTCAGCGTCGATGCCGCGCCGAGGGCAACCGTTCCCGCAGTAATCGTATCGGCATTCACCGTAAGATTGACACGCCACTGTTGTTTGGTCAGTCCGCCGATTTCAATGTCGCCGAGCGAAACATCCTTCCCGCTGCCGTTAATTGTCGCCGTACGAACGGAACTGATATCCGTTCCCGCGAAAACAGTCCGAGCTGTATCTGCTGCGGCAAAGCCGTTGAATACAGCATTTGCACTCGGATTAATCTGCACGGTAAGGCGTCCCGTTTCGGTTACGGAGAAGTTGTTAAAGAACGCCGATTCCCCGGAGTTAATCTGAATACGCGTTCCCGCACCGTCGACTGTGTAAGACTTCGTTGCCGTCAAACCGTTGCCGATGATTACCGTGCCTCCGGAGTGGACGAAGTCCGTATTGAGTACCGCATTCTCGGAAGCAAAGCGGAGCGAACCCGCGCCCTGCTTGTGAAGCGCCGCAGCGTCCGTTCCGTAAGCATCTACGTTTCCGTAAAACGTAAGCGAAGCGCCGCTTGCAACGTTGAGCGATGTGCCTGCAATATCTTTTTCGCCGTTCTTAAAGGTCGTTCCTGCACCGACGTAGAGCGTGCCCGTAATCGATGCGTCTCCGACCACGGAAACCGTTCCCGCCCGGAAAGCTTTGTCTCCGTCGACCGTCAGAGCTCCGGCGAGCGTGAGATTTTCGAGCGTCGAGTTTTCGCCCATTCCCGTGCCGGCAGCGATGTTGAGGGTAGAGCCGCTGTTAACGACAAACGTCTTCGTCCCAATCGCTCCCCCGTCGTGGTCGAGTGTAAGAGTTCCGCCGGAAACGGTGATGCCGTCGAGTGCCGTGCCGCTCCGGATTGAGAGCGTTCCCGAGCCCTGCTTCGTCAGCTTCGCTGTCGTCGCCGCGCCGTCTTTCACGAGAGCCTCGGAAATCGTCACCCTGCCCCCCCCCGTAACGGCAATAACCGCCGCTTCGTTGCCGATAGTGATTTCTTTCCCGACCTCAATCGCGTTGCCGTTGAAGAAACTGAGTTTTGCAGCATTCGTTCCCGCAGCATCGCCGATCGTAATCGCGCCATCGCCGAGAGATTGCGCGTTCGCAACCTGGAGTTCACCGCCGAAGATACGCAGACCGCCCGTGAGACGGTTGTCCACGGTCGCGTCAAACACGACACTTCCGGCAAGAATCGTAATGCCGTCGTCAACGTAGATCTTTTCGCCGTTTTCTCCCGCACGTTCAACCCCTTGGAGGTAGGTCGTAACCGGAGCATCCTCCTCGCCGGATTCAGATGCGGCTCCGATGCGGAACTGACCGTTGTCGGCGATGTTGAAAATCATTCCCGCCGTATTGATCGGACCGGTTCCGTAGATCGTTCCGTCGGTTCGGGTTGCGGTACCGACCAGCGTGATAGAACCCGTTTTGTTAAATTCGACAAACTTTCCTGCAGAGAAAAGAATGTTCTTTTCGACGAGACCGGTTTTCGTAACTTCGTCCCATTTTGCGGCTTCCCAATCGGCAATATTTTCCGTCTGCACCCAGTGGGTAACGCTGTCGTTCCACTGCAAGGCACCGGTTACCGTGATGTCGATCGTCGTGTTCGTTTCGTTGTAGAACAATTCAACTTCTCGACCGAGGAAGAGCTCGTCCTTAAAGACGTTTCCGAAGGACGTTTGAGCCGTAAGAGCTTTCCCGTCGGCATCGACGGCACTCGTAACGTCAAGCAACGTCATCGTTCCCGAGAACGTCGCCTTAAACGCGTCGGTGAGCGTAACCGTGTTGCCTTCTCCCCACGTCAGCTTGTCGATGCCCGTAACTTTTCCGCCGAACGTCAGCGCCGTATTCGCAATCGAAACGTCGCCTTCAATCTTGGTCGTTCCGCCGCCGAGCGTCGCGGAAGCGAGCTTATCTGCGCTCGTTCCTCCGAGCTCAAGAGCTCCGCCTGTCAGCGTAGCGTTCTGCAAGCCAAACGTATCCCCTTCGCCAATCGTCAACGTGCGGTTTTCCAAATCGACTTTCCCGCCGGTCACGTTAAGCGACCCACTAAATTCGTAAACGGCATCCGTATCGAGAACAAGTGTTCCTGCCCCCGTTTTCGTAAGCGTGTAATCGCCGGTCGAAAGATTTTCGCCCGTAAACTTCAACGTCCCGGAGGACACAGCAAGCGTAGAATCCGCAGAAAGCGTTAAATTGCTCGAAATCGTGTTTGTGCGATTATTCGCAGAAGTGAGTGTTCCCGCCAAGGCAAGCGTTCCCGCGCCCTGCAAGGTCGATCCGCCATTCGTAAAGGTCAGCGAAGAAAGCGTCAGCGTTTTGCTTTCCGCGATTTCTGCAATCGCGCCGTTGTCGAGCGTAAAGCCTCCCGTGTGGGTAAGATCTTCCGTGAAAAGGACTTTCCCGCTACGTTCGCTCGTAAGAACGACATTACCCGAGAGCGTCGCGCCTGTGCCGACGGAAACCACCGTCGAAGTTCCCGATGCCGCGAGCGCACCGCCGCCGAACGCGAACTCACCGCCAAGCGTAACGCTACTCGTGTATTTCAGCACGCCGCCGTTGATTTGTGTTCCGCCCTTATTCGCATTCGCGCCGGAGAGCACGAGCGTTCCCGCACCGGTTTTGATAAGAGCCGATGCCGTCGCCGCGACATAGCCGTCTTCGCCTTCCGTTCCGGTGGAGGTTTCTACCGCTTCCGTGAGCGAGCCGGTCAAGGTGATTTCTTCGCCGTCCCCGATATCAAACGTCGTCGCGCCGCCGTTGAGTTTCAGATTGGCCGAAGAGGTCCAAGAAGTTGCACCGTCGCGCACACCGATTGAGACGTCTTTAACAACGACGGTTCCGCTAAGCGTCCCCGCACCATCTGCGGTCCCGATTTCAAGACGAGAAGCATCCCCGTCCGCGGATCCGGTAACGGAATCATTTCCTTTCCAAAAGTCAACGTTCCCGCAGAAAGAGTTGCTCCTGCGCCGAGTGTTGTCGCCAAGCCCCATTGACTCGTTTTGATTATTGCAGAATCATAAGTCGCCTTTGCGCCAACAGTAAGCGCTTCGTTATCTTCAAACGAAGTTGTTCCCGCGACAGAGACTTTCGCATTTTCGAGCACGGTCGTAGTACGCCCGGCTTGTCCGGTCCCGACAAATGTAACATCCCCTCCGACAGAAAGATTTCCGCCGAGCGTCAGCGGATTAGGAATTCCCCACGCGCCTGAAACAAGATTTCCTCCAATCGTTCCGTTCGTGTTGATTGTGGCAGCAGACCCTGAGAGCGAAACATTTCCGGAGACATTGATAGAGCTGTGTTCTCCCGAGATATCCAACTTCCCGCTCGAAAGCGTCAATGCTCCCAGAGCGGAATCAGCCGTTCCGACGGCTCCCGAGAGGATCAGTTTCCCGCCGTCCTTAACCGTGAGCGTTCCCGCCCCGAAAATATCGCCGGAAATTGTTGCCCCTTCGTTAGAGCCGTAAACACGAACCGCCCCATTCGTTGCCGCAACCTCAATATCTGTCGTAAACGTCGCCGCTTCGTTGAAGAAATTCAGGGAACTACCATTCGTCAAACGCACGACACTCGTCGAGGCGAGGTCGCTCGCGACAACGTTTGCGAAATTCGCTTCCGTACCGACCGCCAAATCCAGAGCATTCAACTCAACCGTTCCCGTGAACGGAGAATCTTTCAAATTCAACGTAAAGAACGTTTTTTCTCCGATCGACACAGGAGAGTTTACAAGCAAAGTCCCCACTCCCTGCAATCGGTTAAGCGTCAACGAGCTCGTAGTGTACGGGCCCCACCCGTCGGTACCATTCGCCGCGGTAGAGCCATACACGGAGACCGTTGCACCTTCTGCGACATCAATCCCGAAGGTTTCCGTTCCCGTCCCGTTTGTCCCGAGAACAACCGTTCCCGCATCAACTTCGAGCGTTCCCGTAAAGTTCGAACGATCTCCGGAAAGCGTCAGCGTCTTATCCGTCGTCGCATAAAGAATCGTTCCCGCGCCGGAGAATCCGGTGTAAAGCGTCAAGTCGGAAGAACCGGCAACCGTCGGCTGTTGCAGAATCAAAGTTCCTGCGCCCCCGATGTCGAAGTTCCCCTTATAGAAATCGGAATCGGTTGCGAAGAATGCCAACGCTCCACTTTCAATAGAAATCCCCTTGGATGTGCTCAATGTTCCGCCGTTATCGACAATCCCGACGCACGCGTCCGCGCCGACATCAATGGAAACGGAGCCGGCGACCACTTCGTCATCGACGACAACCTGAGCACCCTTGGCATAGCCTTCTGTCACAACGACATCCGTGCCGACCGATGTTTCGTTGAACACCGCATTCATGCCTTTATCAAACGCAACCGGATTTTCCGGTCCGTCCCAGTTTGCATCGTTCCAGCTCCCCGGGGTCGCGGTGTTGGTCCAGACGTAATCCGCCGGAACCCGATCTTCCTTAAAATAGAGGGTGTTGGCATCGTCACCCGTTCCCCAACTGAAAACGCCTCCGGAAACAGTTCCGATTCCGCTGATGGCGAGCGTTCCCGTGCCTCCGTTAAATTTACCGTCGGACGAAAGCGTACCAAACGCCGCTTCCCACGCCGACTTGGTTTCATCCGTAAACGTGAACAGCTGCTGTGTTTCCTGCAGAATCAACTGGGCAATCTTCAATTCGACTACTGCCCCGGAAGTAACGGAGAGAGTGCCGGAAATCGTTGCCTGCGTCGCGTTCGAGAACAGCGAATCTATATAAACCGTTCCCGTGCCGAGCGTAAGATTCGAAAGTGTGATAGAAGAGGTTTCCGTTCCCGAAAGCTGCAGGGTTCCTTTGTCTGCGAGTGTAAGATTTTCAACGGTTCCCGATTCGACAACGATTTTTCCCCCTGTGGCAAATTTTGCATCGGCAAGGTCCAATGAGCCGTTTCCGGTTTTCACGAGAGAAACGTTGGAGAGCGTACCCGCAAAAGCTCCGGACGAGACAGAAACGCGCGTTGAATCACTTACCCCGGTAAGCGTTCCCGTGGCAGAAGAAATCGTTTCAAACGTCAGGTTTTGAACTGCCTTAAACGTTGCGCCGGAAGCAATTGAAAGATTTTTGTAGTTCCCGTTTGTGACATTAACCGCGAGAAGCCCTTCCTTTGCGTTGAAAGAACCGCTAAACGCGCCTGTAAATTCCAAATCTTCGGATCCGGATTTAGCCACCGTTCCCGCACCTTCGAGTGCTCGCGAGAATGTTCCGCCGAAGGCCAATTCAAGCGTCGCCCCCTCGGCGAGCTTTACGCCTGCCGACGCGACACCGAGAGCTTCATTTTTCGTCACCTTCAGCGTTCCCGCAGACACCGTAGTTCCGCCGGCATAAGTATTCGTTCCCGTGAGAGTGAACACGCCGTCGGTTTCTTTCACGAGAGCCCCGTTTCCGGAAATGGTATTGGCAAGGTCTCCGGCGGAAGACTGAACCTTAATTGTCGACCCCGAGCCGAGCACAAAGTTCGCGGTATCGAACCGTGATCCTACGAGAGTCAGCGTTACCCCGTCAGACACACTAACCGTCCCGTTCGTAAGAATACGAGTAAGGACGGAATCGCCGCCGAGCGTCAGGGTCGCACCTCCCATATAGAGGGCAGCATCTCCGCTCGAAGTGATACTCTTCACGGAAAGATCCATTCCGTTCATACGCAAAGCCCCCGCCGTTCCGATAACGAAATCGACTTCGGATGCCGTGGAGGCGTAATTCACCTGAGAAATTTCCCCGCCCTGAATGTCAATTGTCCCTGCGGTAATCGTTGTGCTTGTGAGGTAAAACGCGTTTGTCCCGGTCTTCGTCAGCTTATAACCTGCGAGATTCAACGTATTCGCAGCATATCCTCCGGAGATCATCCCGAAGTTAGACGTTCCTCCGACTTCGGAGTCCGCCGTAAGAGTGATTCCGCCGTTAATCTGGCGAGCTCCGGATCCGATTTCCGCCCCGGTGTTAACCAACGCCCCGCCGGAGAGCGTGAAGTTCTCATAAAAACCGTCCTTCGTCATACCGTTAAGGTCAAGCGTACCTCCGGTTTTCACGAAAATACCGACCTTCTGCGCATGACTGCCCGAGAATCCGGCACCCAATGCCGTAATTGAACCCAACTTCAATACGCCACCGGAGACAACCAAATTCCCCGTAAACGAACCGTTGTTTCCCGTGAGAATCATTGTTCCCGTACCGGCTTTTTCGAATGTTCCCGCTCCGGAAATAGCCGTCGGCAATGTAATATTCGCGTCATGAGCGAGCACGAGAGCGCCCCCCGTAAGCGAAATACTCGTCGCCTGCGGAATATTGTAGCCAAGGTCAAGACTCAATGTCCCCGCGTTAACCGTAACGGCTCCGGAGAGCCCGGACAAGTCGACGGTCTTATCCACCGTCACCGAACCGGTACCGTCCTTCGTGAGCCCTGCAGTTCCGACGATTGCCGCCGATTCTGCACCGTCTGCCTTGGAGAACGTATAATCGTTGCCTTCGGTGTTCGTAAATGCGAGCGCAGCAGGATTAACGATACCGGAAATTTTAACGGCTTTATTTGTTCCCGCATCTCCGAATGTGACACTGTCGCCGGTTTCAAAGGTTGAAACCGCTCCTCCGTCGTTATTTGTCCACGGTTGCTCGCTTCCTCCGGAAGTCCACGTAAACGCGGTATCCGTTCCCGCCCATGTCAAATTATAAACCGCGCCTGCCGTGTATTTTTCAAGAACGAGAACACCGTCTTGAACGGCAAAAGAAAGTTCGCCGCGAGAGTTTATTTTCGCACCGCTCATACGCAGGCTGTCGCTCGTAAGCCACGACGCATCATAGTCCGTCTCAAGCCCGCTGACCAATTGCATTCCTTCAACAAGGCTCTGCGCATCAAAAATGGTTCCCTCCGCCAATGTCGCAGTATTGGTTGAAGCGAATGCCGCAGTCGTGGACGAAGCACTTATCCCGAGATCGAGAACCGAACCTGCAACGGTTATCAACGTTCCGACCGTTACCGTGCCGGATGCCATCCCGTTTTTGAGCGTTGTCCCTGCTGCCAACGAAACCGTTCGCGTACCCAACGCCGTCTCATTTCCGGCAACGAGCGTTCCGGCACTTACCGTGATATCGCCGGTAAAGGTATTTGCCCCAGAAAGCACGAGCGTTCCCGCGCCGGTTTTCGTGATATTTCCGGTTCCGGAAAGCACTCCGCCCAGAGAGACGGTTGTGCCGACCCCTCCGTCGGTAGATCCTCCGGTCGAATTAACGACTCGAGCCTGCGTATCAATCGTAACGTTCCCGCCGAGTGTAATTCCGTCGCTCGTCCCCCATGAATCCAACGCGCCAAGCGTTCCCCCGTTAAGGTTAAAAACTTTTGCCGTCCCGCTGTATGCGCTCCCGTCTGCCTTAATCCGAAGCCCTCCGGAGCCGACATTCAAGCGTCCGTCGGAAAGCGTAACAACCGCAGAAGTTGTTGAAGATTGCCCGTCCAGGCAAATTCCGCCCACATTCACTTCCCCTCCGGAAATATTAAAATCTCCGGGAGAAGTCCACGAGACGACAGCCCAAGTATCTGCGGCATTCAACACGCCGTCCGAAACATTCAGAATGCCCTTCCCTCCGCCCCAGTGCCCGATCAGGACTCCGGCGGAAGTCGAATTAGATTTCGTCGTTCCCGTAACGTTTAATATTCCTCCGGAAAGGGTGTAGGAAGAATCTCCGGCTCCGGCACCCAAGTCATGCAGACGCACTGCGCCGGCCGTAACCACTCCGCCTGTCTGCGTAATGCTTCCTCCCGTAACCGTCGAGACCCAGTTTGCCGTCAGGGTTGCATTTTCAGAAATTGTCATTGTCGCCGTACCGCGAACTGCGAGCGTTCCCGTGACCGCAAGCGCCCCCGTAACGGAAGCCGTTCCTCCGGACTGATTATACTCTCCGATATTTGCCGTTCCGGAGAAATTCGCAGTCCCCGCCGTTTGCATATAGTTCGAAACCGTCAGAGAGCTTCCGGCATCAAAGGTCGTTGTCCCGCTGTTCGTTCCCAACGAAAAGCCTCCGAGCTCAACATTTCCTTTAAGCGTAAGTGTCCCGCTTCCGCGACGAACGTAAATTCCCGTGCCGGAGAGGGTGGATTCTTCACCGAACGTAAGGTTCGCTGCGTTGTTTTGGTGAACCTCCGTTGTTCCGCTCAAAACGAGATTCTTCGAGAACGTAATTGACGAGCCTCGTTCAAGTTGCATATTCACGCCGGAGGCAAGCGCAAGCGTGTCGTTGTACTGCATCGCATTGAGCGTAAAATTCCCGCCAAGGACATTAACGGTCCCCGTAAATTTTGTTTTGTCAAAGCTCACTCCGCTGGCGTTATCCCACTCCGAAGAAAATGTCACGCCGAGCGTTCCCGCGCCGGAGAAATTCGTCAGCTCGACCTTCCCTTTTTGTGCCGTAGCAAAATTCACGGCAGCTCCTTTTGCGACACTCGCGTTATCGAACGGAGCCGCATCGACGGAAAGCGTTCCGCCCGACACAGACAACGCCCCATTGTCTCCGAAAGAAATATTTCCGGAAATGTTTCCGCCATCGGAAAAATTCAGCACATTGTTGATAACAATTGATGCAGAATCTGATTCCGTACGAATTAACGCAGGCCCGGTTAGGGAAACCGAATTACCGGAAAGTGTAACCGCACCGTCCCCATTGACCGTAATCGCGTCCGTCGTAATTGCCGTTCCCGTGACATTGACGCTTGTATCTGCAGTCAACGTAAATACCGCGTAGGTTCCCGCGTCTGCCGTGGAATTCGTCCACGCCTCCCCGCCAAGAGCAGAATCCGTCCAGTCGATCGCCGTACCGGACAAAGCCACATTTGTGGCAGCGCCTTCATAGTAGCTTATGATGAGCCCGGCAATGCATCCGCGTGCGGATCCGCTTCGCTCAGAAGAGATGGACAAATCCCCGAACAATCCGGTAACCGTAAACGAGTTATTTCCGTTAATCGTCGTCCCTTGAGAAGCCCCCCACAAATCACTTCCGACAACTCCCGTGCCGGAGCCGTCTCCGTAGTAACTCGTCCCGTTGATTGTCTTAGCAGAAAACTTAACCCCTGCGGTATCCGTTGCCGTAAGAACCGTCACATCATACGTAAGAAACGAAATCCCCGAAACGCCGATCGTAACGCCGCTACCGTCGTCAAGATACCCCTTGAGGACATTGTCCGATACATTCGTTGTATACCCCCAGACATTCGCCGAATTATAGGTCAAAACCAAATCACTCAGCGTCGTTCCCGTGGAATCCTTCAAACCGTTAACGGTTCCGGAGGCCCCGGTCGTATCGTTCCAATTTCCACCCATAGCCCCCCGGTCAGAGTCGAAATTGATGCTGATCGTTTCACTTGCGCCGTAGGCGGAAGGAGAAAACGCGACGGGGACGAGAGCGGACGCAGTGAGGGAAGCGGCCGCGAAAAGGAGCGTCGAACGAAGTTTCATAGCTGAATAAAAAAGGGGTTAAAGGGGGATTTGGTACAAAGATTCTATTCTGTTGCGGGGATTTTACGCCGTTCCCGTGCAAACGCAAACCTTTTAATAAGCGGGAGCGCAAGAGATTTTCGGGGAAAGACACCCGAAAAGCGTTAAGCATCAAATATCGGGCATCGGGCAGAGTGCTCTTTGATGAATTAGGAATGAGAAATGAGGAATTAGTTCTTAAAAAAACTTCTTTTCCTTTTGTTCCTTCCCGGTTAAACAAAAATTTGCGGGAATTTGCAGAAACGGGAAGACTCCCGCCCTTTCGAAGCGGGAGCCTTTTAGCTCATTTTTTAATTGACTCTAAGAGAAGTAGAATCAGAATGGGGACCAGAATTACAAGTTCCATTGGAATTCCTTTCCAGAACCGCTGACGGTTGCCGCCGTCAGCGGTTTCCTTTTTATGTTTCTGCCCTGAGTTCCTCCGAGATCCATCGCGCGGGCATATCCGCAACGAATCAAAATTAAAGCACGCGAAAGTGCTCAAAAATTCCGAAAAACCGAAACATCGTAGAACGAAACACTTCCGGAAAGAAATATCGCTGCCTCAACACTCGCAACAAAATACTACCGTAAAAGTCGAGTATAACTTTGACAAATTCTTCCGGTTTTCGCATAAAGCCGCCATGCACTTAATTCCGACCTCGACGATAGCATTTTCTTTGCTCCTTACAAACGCCGTTCCCGCATTCGCTGCCCCCGTTTTCATCGAAGGCGTTTCCGAATCCGGCGGCTGGTACGACGTAAACAAGAAAACAAAGTGGAACGATTGGCCGAAAGTAAACGCACTCACCCCCGGACAACGCCCGTGGCAATGGACAAATCTTCCTTACGACAACGCCATGTGCTGGGCCGCGGCGGGCTCGAACATCCTCCAATGGTGGCAAGACCGGATCGGAGTTCCCGCGACGGGCGCATCCGTCCCGAACGGACTTGCCGCCACCGCATCCGTCAACGGGCTGCAATATGTTTCCCAGCTCCAAATCTACCAAACAATCTGCAGCAACTGGACAGACGGCGGGAGCCACGTCGAACAGGCGTGGAATTGGTGGTTTAACGGCGGAGCGCTCAGCACCGTGAGCTTCCCCGGAAGCACAACCCTCACCGGAACGACCTCTTCCGGCGGCTATTGGAAAGAACTCGACCGCACCTGCACACAAAACGCAGACGCATCCTACGATACGTCAAAACTCTGCAAGACCTCCGCCTTCTGGAACGAGCCAAGTAAAGAAGCGGAATTTACGGAGCTGATCAAAAGCTACGTTAACAAAAATTACGGAACGACTCTCAGCCTTTCCGGAGCCGGCGGGCACGCCATCACCCTTTGGGGCTACGAGGAAACCGCCTCTAACGGACTCGTCCTTTACCTGACCGACTCCGACGACTACAAACACGGTCTTTTCAAACAAGCCGTGAAAATGAACGACGAAGGCTATCTCTGCCTTTCGAGCGTTGACGGAGAAGAAGAACGCTACGCCGCATTCAACTCCGCAACGGGAACGGGATTATACATTTCGGAAATTCAGGCGCTCACCGTTCCGTTTACTCCCGTCCCCGAGCCGTCCGCATTCGGACTGCTTACGGGAACGCTTGCTCTCGCCGCCCTCGCCCGCCGGCGGAAAGTTACGCGGTGCTAATCCGCAACGGACGGGAAATCACTCAAAGTCCTCGTCGCCGTATTCTTCTTCGTCGACGTTGTCAGCCTCCCGCGTTTTCCTGTTTTTCTCCAAATAAACACGGGCAAAGTCCGTGTCCGCAGCAAGCACGACAAAGGCCTGACTCGTGCAATCAAGGACGAAAAGCGACCCGTCCGCCCTCACGTCCAAAACCTCGACCACCGTTTTCGCCGGAATTTCCATTTTCCCCATAATTTCCTTTCGGTCGCTGTCCCAAAGAGAAATTGTGCGGGCTCGCGTCAGCATCACCCGACGCGGCCACAGCGTTCGTTTTTTGGCAATCTCCGGAAATTTCGCCAGCGGCAAACGATACGAAGGACCAACCTCTCCGACGAGGTCGAAAGCGCTTCCCGCCTCGCCGTGGTTCTCGGCAATTTCTTCCGGATCGGGAATTTCTTCGCCTGCGACGGGCTCATCGTCCGCAACTTCCGCCGGCTCGGAATCCGCAACAGGCGGCGTTCCCGCCGCACCCCTTGCCGCTTCGTCATAGCGAAAAGAAGAAAGAATGTCCGAAAGCGTACGATTCGGCGTTCCCGCACTTGCCGCCTGCCCGCTACCGCTCTTTTTTTCCGACAACGCCTCCCCGTGGACAATTTTTTCGACAGGCTCCGCCAACCACGACGGAAGCACAAGAAAATACCCCATGAAGACAAAACTGATCAGCGAAACAAAAATCCCGGTAAAACCGTAGCCGCGCGGGACCTTAAAACACCCGCCGAACGCCAACCCGAGCCCAAGCGCCCAAAACGCCACGCCCGCAATCGGCACCCAGAAAAAAATCAGTCCTAAAAGTGCCGCCGCGAACCCGAAAAGTCCGAGCATATTGCGGGAATAGGAAACCGGAGCAGAAGCAACATCATCACGAGCATCAACCATGCCCGCGAACCTATTCCTTTTCCCCGTTGCGGGCAATTTTTTTGTTTCGGCAAGACAAAACCTTGATTTTAATCTCCTCGAAAAAAAATGTCGGACCTTAGCCAATCCATCATCATCGGCACACGCGGAAGCCCGCTCGCACTCGCGCAAGCGGAGTCGGCAAAAGCCGCCTTGGAAAAATCCGCACCGGGCGTTTCCGTCTCGCTGAAAATTTTTGTCACGCAAGGAGATAAAAAACTCGCCTGGTCACTCGAAAAAACCGGAGGCAAGGGACTTTTCACTTCCGAACTCGAAGAAGCTCTCATCGCCGGAGAAATCGATGTCGCCGTTCACAGCGGGAAAGACCTGCCCACCGCACTCGCCGCCGGGACGAACCTCGCCGGGTGCCTCCCGCGCGCCGATGTGAGAGACGTTTTGGTTTTCCGAGAAAATTTGCCCGCGCCCGCCGCTCCCGCGAAAATCGCCACCGGATCCCCAAGGCGCCGCGCCCAAGCCCGCCGGCTTTTCCCCTCCGCCGAATTCTGCGAACTGCGCGGAAACGTCAAAACCCGCCTGCAAAAAATCGCCGACGGCGCTGCCCATGCCACATTTCTCGCCGCTGCCGGGCTCGACCGTCTCGGAATCACCAAATTTCCGGGACTGAAATTCCGGCACCTTTCTCTCGAAGAAATGATCCCCGCCGCGTCCCAAGCCGCAATCGCCCTGCAAACGCGTTCCCGCGACGCCGCGTTTTTCGCGCGCGCCTGCGACGCAGAGACAACGCTCGCCGCAACGATTGAGCGCGCGTTTCTCGCTGCCCTCGGCGAAGGTTGCCACACGGCATTTGCCGTTCATTTCACGGGAACGAAAATTCTGATTTTCCGCGAGGATATCGGACGCCGCGAGATCGATTTTCCCGTTCCCGCGACGGAAGAAATTCCCGATGCCGTATCCCGTGCACTCCGCGAAATTTTTAATTAGAGAAAACGAGAAGAACGCCTTCACTCCTCCACTTTTCCACTTCTCTACTCTTAAAAAACTTTGTTGAGTTGAAAAATTGCGTTCCCGCAGAGAAAATAGCCGCGTTATGGCAAACATTCGTCCTTTCGCCGCGTTGCGGCCCCCGAAAAACCTCGTCGAAAAAGTTTCATCCCTCCCGTACGACGTGATGAACCACGCTGAAGCCGCCGAAATGGCGCGCGGAAACGCGCAGTCGTTTCTCCATATTTGCCGCGCGGACATTGATACTTCCGATGCCCAGATTCACGATGCCGTCACCTACGAAAAATCGCGTGAAAATCTGGAAAAATTTATCGCCGACGGCA
Source organism: Opitutales bacterium (assembly GCA_017935025.1). Lineage (GTDB taxonomy): Bacteria > Verrucomicrobiota > Verrucomicrobiia > Opitutales > UBA953 > Spyradosoma. The sequence continues at coordinate 40,165 of JAGBIL010000027.1, forward strand.
CTCTCGTCCGCGACGAAAAACCCTGCTACTACATTTACCGCCAAATGATGTGGGGACGCGTCCAAACCGGAATCGTCGCCTGCGCAAGCGTCGACGAATATCTCGACAACACGATCAAAAAACACGAGCTCACGCGCAAAGAAAAGGAGCTTGATCGTATTCAGCATTTCGATACATGCTCCACGCAAACTGAACCGGTTTTCCTCGCCTACCGCAAACACGACGGCATCGCAACCGTCATGAGGGAATGGATTAAATTCCACAAGCCCGATTACGATTTTAAAACCGACGACGGTGTTTCGCATATTCTCTGGAAAGTGGACGACGACGCGGCTATCGCCGCCATCCGTCAAGGATTTGCCGAAGTTCCCGCGCTTTATATCGCCGACGGGCACCACCGCACCGCTTCTTCTGCCGCCGTTTCCGCACGCCGCCGCGAAGCCCATCCGGACTTCTCCGGCGACGAGGAATTCAATTTCCTCATGGCGGTCATTTTCTGCGACGAAGATTTGTTCATCATGGATTACAACCGCGTCGTACGGGATTTGAACGGGTTGAGCGAAGCGGATTTCCTCGCAAAAATTTCAGAAAAATTCGATATCGTTCCCGTAGCGTATTCAGCGAATGGATACGCACCGAAAAAGAAACACGAATTCGGTATGTTCCTCGCCGGGAAATGGTATTCCGTTACGGCGAAGGCGGGAACGTTTGACGAGGCACACCCGATCGAGTCGCTCGACTGCGCGATCCTTCAGGCGAATCTGCTCGCGCCGACGCTCGGCATTACCGACCCGCGCACAGACTCCCGCATTGACTTTGTCGGCGGGATTCGCGGAATCGCCGAGCTGGAACGCCGTTGCAAGGAAGACGGGAACGCCGTGGCATTTTCGCTTTATCCCGTGACAATGGCGGATTTGTTCCGCGTTGCCGATGCCGGAGAAATCATGCCGCCGAAATCTACGTGGTTTGAGCCGAAACTCCGTAGCGGGCTTTTCCTCCACGAAATCGAAAAGTAGACCGGAAGCTCTCCGCAATCAATCCGACTAAAAATCGGCATCCAAAAAAAAAATGTTGACGCTTTTTAAAATAACTACCATTTTGGTCGAAGTTTTTTATTTTTTTACGTATGACGAAAACAAAACAGTTTTTTGCCGTGAACGCGGGAATGACGATGTCGATGTGTGGAGAAAATCTTCGCGCCTCGGCAATGTTTTGTCGTAAGTAATCAAATCTCATTCATAAGAGAGAAACGGGGCGCGGAAAGAAAAATCCGGTCCCGTTTTTTTTGTGCCCGAATTTTCACAAAAACCCGAAAAAAACTCAACAAACCCGAAACGATATGAATAAAATTTTTTCCCTCAAAAGTATATTCCTTGCCACAGTCTCACTCGCCGTGAGTATTCCCGCAATTTCCGCCGTCGCCGCCGAAAAAATTCGAGCCGGCTATCTGCCGACCACCGGACACGCCAAATTTTTTGTCGCCTCGGAAGAGGGATTTTTTAAGGAAGAGGGGCTCGACGTAGAGCTCGTTGAGTTCTCCAATTCCGCCGACGGGCTGGCAGCATTGCGAGCACGAAAACTTGATGTCGCGGCATTCGGCACATCGGCTCCTCTGATCCATATTTCGCGCGGTGCTGATTTGCGCATCATCGGCGGAGTCATGGGAGAGGATGCGTCAATTTTCACTTCCGCGAAAAACGCGGGAACGCTAAAAACCGTTGCCGATTTAAAAGGGAAAAAAATTGCAACGGTTCGACTTTCCAGCGGGGATGCAATTCTGCGCGGAGCACTTGCCGATGCCGGACTGGACTGGAAAAAAGACGTACGACTGTTTGAGTTGAAAAATCCTCCCGCCGTTCAGGAAGCGGTGCGAACGGGGCAAGTCGATGCCGGGATCACCTGGGGACCGTACGACATTCGCGCCGAGCAAGCCGGGCTTTTCGTCGCGATCCGCAGCCGCGATCTTTATCCCGGGCACCCCTGCTGCCGCCTTGCAGTAAACACGGCGAGCATCCGCGAGAATCCGGAAACGTGGGTCAAATTCCTCCGGGCCTTTTTGAAAGCGGAAAAATTCGCTCTGACGAACAAAGACAAAACCGTCGCGCACATTCAGAAATATTTTGAAATCGACGCGGAAACGATCCGCAAAGGATTTTACGAAGGATTCCTCGATCAAACGACGGACCCGAACCTGCGCGGACTCGAAACTTTTTGGGAAACGATTCACCGCAGCGGCTTTGCTCAAAAAGACATAGACATTGAAAAGGTCGTAAACGTCGAGCTTTACAGACAGGCACTCGAAAGCCTCCGAAAGGAAAATCCCGAAGACCCTTTCTGGCAGGAACTCCAAAAAATCTTCGAGCAACGCAACTGAGGAGAACGTGAAATGATTTCCGATGAGACAAATCCCGGCTCAGAAACGAGAATTTCCCTCGAAAACGTTAGTTTTTCCTATGGCGAAAAATCCGTTCTGCGCAACATCAATCTTCACATCAAAAACGGGGAATTCGTTTCGCTTCTCGGTGCAAGCGGAAGCGGAAAAACCACCCTGCTCCGCATAATTGCGGGCTTGGAGAACCCCTCGTCAGGAACGGCAACCGATGCCGGACACGCCATTACCGCGCCGTCCCTGCAGCGCAGCTTCGTTTTTCAAAATTACTCGCTGTTCCCGTGGCTTTCTCTGCGGGAAAATATCGCGCTCGCCATAAAAAAAGCGCATCCGGAACTGAAGCGGGCGCGACGCCTCGTGCTCGCGCGCAGACACCTGGAACTCGTCGGGCTGGCGGATTCCGTCAAAAAATATCCGTTTGAACTTTCAGGAGGGATGCAGCAACGCGGAGCCATTGCCCGCGCACTCGCACTCGGAGCCCCCGTTTTACTGATGGACGAACCGTTCGGAGCGCTCGATCCCGTGAATCGTTCCCGCCTGCAGGACCTGCTCCTGTCGGTCTGGCGCAATACCGAAAACCAACGCAAAACCGTCGTTTTCGTCACGCATGATGTAGACGAAGCGATTTTACTCAGCGACCGCGTGGTAATGCTCGGATCCTCGCCGGCGGGCATTATCGACGAAATTCAAATCGACCTCCCGCGCCCGCGCTCCCGCCGAATCCTTACGGAAAGCAACGAGTTCCGCCACCTGCGCGAACACGTTCAAAACCGTTTCCGCACTGAAGTTTCCCGCGCATTGGGCGGAATCGTTACGGGCGACGGAGACGCGATCTGAAAAAAAAAACGCAATCCCCGAAAACAGATTATTATGAATAAAAAAATCGTATATGCATTTTCACTACGGAAAAAAGAAGGTATATTTTTTCTGTTGGCGCTACTCGGAATCTGGACACTGGTTTCGACACGATTTTCCTTTGCGGCGGACTACCTTTTCCCCACGCCGAAAGCGGTTGCAGTTTCGCTTTGGGAAAACCTTCCCGAGCTTCTGGAAGGCACGCTCTCATCCTTTCTGATTCTCGTTCCCGCGTTTTTCAGTGCAATCCTCGTCGGGATCGTTCTCGGGATCATTGCGGGAACAACACCTTGGGTAAATCGCCTGCTCGGACCGTTTTCCCGTTTTGCCGCGCAGATTCCGACCACGATTTACATTCCCTACGCAATCGCCCTGCTTCCGGGATTTGAATCCGCCGCAGGATTTGTCATTTTCATCGGCGCCTTCTGGCCGATTTTCCTCAACACGACAACGGGCGCGTCCAACGTTCCCGCGCATTTCCGCGAAAACGCGCGCACTCTGGAACTCAATTGGTTTGAATACCGCGCAAAAATTGTACTCCCGAGCGCACTCCCGCACATTTTTTCGGGGCTCGGAATCAGCCTGGTCTTCTCGTTCATTCTGCTGACGGTTGCCGAGCTCTTCGGCGCATCGTCAGGCCTCGGGCGCTTTGTTCAACTCTCTGCGGACTATGCGGAATACACGCGAATGGTTGCCGGGATTCTCTATGTCGGCGTTGTCGTTTTTCTCTGCAGCGCATTTCTCGATTTTCTTAAACACCGCATTCTCTTCTGGAAAAAATTATGAGTATCCGATCTGCAATTACACAAAATAAACTGATTACGCTGAGCGAAGCCGTGCGGGAACACACGCACGACGGGCAGCAAATTGCGACCAACGGGCTTCCCGTCGGAGCCGAACCCGTCGCCTTCGCACGGGAACTTCTCCGGCAAAAGCGAAAGAATCTGCACATCGTCAGCACCTGCGCGTCCTCGGGTCTGAATCTGCTTTGCGGCGCAGGCGCGGTTTCCAAAATGGAAGGCGGTTTCTCCGGACTGGAAGTTTTCGGATTTGCCAACGGGATTCGCCGCGCGGTGGAAAGCGGTCAAGCCGCCTGGGAAGATTATTCCAACCTTGCAATGCCGCTTCGCTACCTCGCGGGAGCGTTGAATCTGCCGTTTTTCCCGGCAAATGTTTGCATCGGCTCGGATATCCGAAATCGTAGCGCATTTGGCGGGAACACGAACGGGAACGAAAAAATTCCGCTCCTCGCCGATCCGTTCACCGGAAAAAAAGTCGGTGCGCTGAGTCCGCTCAAGCCGGATCTTGCCGTCATTTACGTTCCGTTTGCGGATGCCGCCGGCAACGCGATCATTCTCGGTTCGGAATGGACAAGCGTTGAGCTTTCCCGCGCCGCAAAAAAGCTCATCATTATCGCCGACAACATTGTGGACAAAGCGTGCATTCGCCAATACCCGAATCTCGTGAGAATCCCCGCCGAGCTCGTAACCGCCGTCGTTTGGCATCCGTTTGCCGCATGGCCGAACAGCTCGCCGGGACTCTACGATTCCGACGAAGCACACGTCCGCGAACTCAACGCGGCGCTCAAAACCGAAGCGGGAACGCAGGAATACCTCGAAAAATTTGTCGTTCCCGCAGAGACACCGCAAAGCCTGCGGAAACTCATCGGGGAAGAAAAAATCGCCGTTCTGACGGCAACGCCGAGCGCATTTCTCGCAGATCCTTACAGAAAATGGATTCTCCCGGAAGAAGAAACGGAAAAACTTTTAAACGCACGAAAAACCTCAATCGAAATTAAATAATGGATACAAAATTTACACGGCAGGAAGCGATGGCAATAGCAACCGGACGGGAACTCCGCGACGGCGAACTCGCGATTTTCGGTGTCGGGTTGAGTATGCTCGCCGGATATTTTGCCCAAGAAAACCACGCGCCGGCCTTACGCAGCTTCACCGAAGGCGGCGTGTTCGGCGCAAGACCCGTCGGCGGACTTCCGTGGGGCATCGAATGCACGCGCATTTCGTCGAACGCGACATCGTTTTCCGGAGCGATTGACGCGCTGGGCTGCCTTGTCGCCTCCGGGCGCTGCGATGTCGGCATCATCGGCGCGGCGCAAGTTGACAAATTCGGCAACGTGAACACGACCGGAATTTGGGCAAACGGCGTTCCCGACGCGTCGTTCCCGCCGCCCAAAACGCGGCTCAACGGCTCCGGTGGCGCAAACGATATCGCCTGCGGCTGCAAACGTTTCATCATCATGGCGGCGCACGAAAAAAAGCGCTTCGTCGAACGCGTCGACTACATTTCCTCGCCCGGTTTTTTAGACGGGAAAGGCTCGCGGGAACGCTACGGCTTCATCGGAAACGGACCTTCGGCGATTGTTACGACGCTCGGCATTTTGCGGCCGAATCCGCAAACCTGCGAATTTGAGATTTCCGGCTGGTTTTCGTTTTCCTCTCCGGAAGAAATCCGGGAAAACACCGGCTGGGAAATTCGCCTAAGCGCCGACGCACAGCAGATTCCGGATCCGACGGAAAGCGAACTCGAAGCTCTCCGCCGCGTCGATATCACGGGAGCGCTCCGGAAGAGTTAAAAGATGAGAGTTTGCCTTAATGAATAGTGGACAGTGAATAATGAGTAACGCCTACTTCAAAATTTTTGCCGGAGGCAAAAATCTAAGCACTGAATTATTCACTATTCATTATTCGTTATTCATTAAGAAGAAATTCCCGTAATTTTTTTTCATTACAAAAAAACAAAACGATTATGAATACTGTTATCTATTCCTCTGCGGACGGGATTGCCCGCATCACTATCGACAAACCGAGTTCACGCAACAGCCTTTCGCTCGAAACCTTGCGTGAATTGCAAGCCGCGTTTGAACGCGCCGACACGGACGCGGGAGCGCGCGTCGTCATTCTCGCCGGAAACGGTCCCGCGTTTTGCGCCGGGCACGACCTGAAAGAAATTCGCGCAAACACCGGGAACGCCGCCTACGCGAAAGAGCTTTTCGACACCTGCGCGAAGCTGATGCTCACCATCACGCGCATTTCCAAACCGGTCATCGCACGCGTACAAGGCATTGCAACGGCGGCGGGAGCGCAACTTGTTGCAACGGCGGATTTGGCGATCGCGGCGGACAACTCGCGTTTCGGAACCCCGGGCGTCAACATCGGGCTTTTTTGCTCCACTCCGATGGTCGCGCTCTCGCGCAATGTTTCCCGCAAACACGCGCTGGAAATGCTTTTGCTCGGCGACCTCGTTCCCGCAGAGGACGCATATCGTTTCGGCTTGGTTAATCGCCTCGTTCCCGAAGCCGAACTTGATGCCGCCGTCGATGCATTGGCGAAAAAAATCGCCTCGAAATCCTCCGTCGCCGTCAAAACCGGGAAAGCCGCATTTTACAAGCAGCTCGAATACGGGCTTGATGAAGCCTACGCCTACACCGCGCAGGTCATGGCGGAAAACCTCAAAAGCTACGATGCCGATGAAGGCATTTGCGCCTTCATTGAAAAACGTGTTCCCGTGTGGAAATAAAATAAGAATTAGGAATTAGGAATGAGAAATTAACTTTTTCCACTTCTAATTCCTAATTTCTCACTCCTAATTTTTCAAAAAATGAGTTCTTCTTCCGAAAGGAGCTTCGGCTTCGAAACCCGGCAGGTTCATGCCGGACACATTCCCGATGCGGAAACCGGCGCGCGCGCCGTGCCGATTTACCAAAGCAGTTCCTTCGTTTTCGAGAGCACGGAACAGGCAGCACGCCTCTTCGGGCTCAAAGATTACGGAGATATTTATACGCGGATCAGCAATCCGACAACGGCGGTTCTCGAAGAACGCCTCGCTTCGCTTGAAAATGCGACGGGTGCAGTCGTCGTCGCCAGCGGTATGTCGGCGCAGTTTCTCACGTTTCTTACGTTGCTTGAGCCGGGCGACGAAGTTGTCGCGTCTTCGCACCTTTACGGCGGGAGCTCGACACAGCTTACGCACACGCTGAAAAAACTTTCCGCAAAAGTTACCTTTGTCGACCCGAACGACGTTCCCGCGTGGGAAGCCGCAATTACGCCGAAGACGAAACTGCTCTACGGCGAAACCGTCGGGAATCCGAGCGGAAGCGTTCTCGATTTGGAGCCCATCGGCAAACTCGCCAAAGCGCACGGCATCCCGTTTGTCGTCGATAACACGCTTGCGACGCCGTGGCTTTGCCGCCCGGCGGACTTCGGTGCGAACATCATTCTCTACTCCGCTACGAAATTTCTGAGCGGACACGGGAACGCGATTCTCGGTGCCGTCGTCGACGCAGGCAACTTCGATTTCAAGCGCACACCGAGCATCGCCGCGCCCGATCCCGCCTATCACAATTTGCGGTTTTACGACACCTTCGGGCATTACGGTTTTTTGATGAAACTGCGCATGGTTTCCCTGCGCGATGTCGGCGCGTCGGCATCCCCGATGAATTCGTTTCTCGCAATCCAGGGTCTGGAAACGCTTTCTTTGCGGATGGAACGCCACGTTTACAACGCGCAAAAAATCGCCGAGTTTCTGGAAAAACACCCGCTCGTAGAGTGGGTTTCCTACCCCGGGCTGGCGTCAAGCCCTTACCACGCTCTCGCAAAAAAATATTTGCCGCGCGGCGCAGGCGGCGTGCTCTCGTTCGGGCTCAAAGGTTCGCGGAAACAGGCGCGGGAACGCGGTGTGAAATTCATTGAGGCGTTGCAGATTTTTTCGCATCTTGCAAACATCGGCGACGTGCGTAGCCTCGTCATTCACCCGGCATCGACAACTCACCAGCAACTCACTGCGGAAGAACTCGACGCGGCGGGCGTGCCGCCCGAACTCATCCGCATTTCCGCAGGAATCGAAAACATTGAGGATTTAACATGGGATCTGAACAGAGCATTGCATGCAGCATTCGCCTAAACTCGTCGCTGACCGATGAGCAAAAGGCGCGTTTTCAAAACGACGAAACAATTCGCCGGATTCTTGCGCGGCGCGGAACAATCGCCGTCGTCGGGCTTTCCGCCGATCCGCAAAAGGCAAGCCATTTCGTGGCGAGCTATTTTCTCGAACGCGGTTGGAAAATCGTTCCCGTAACGCCGCGCGCGGGAACGATCCTCGGCGTACCGACCGTACCCGATCTGCTCTCGATAAGAGAGCCGATCGACGTCGTCGATATTTTCCGCCCGCCGGAAGAAATTCCCGGAATCGTCGATCAGGCGATAAAAATCGGCACCAAAGCCGTTTGGATGCAGCTGCGCCTCATCGACATTCCCGCGGCGGAAAAAGCGCTTGCGGCGGGGCTCGACGTTGTTGTCGACCGTTGCATCAAAATGGAACACGGGCGCTACGGCGGCGGGCTCCATTCCGCCGGCATGAACACGGAAATCATTTCCGCCCGGCGCCGCAAACTCTGACAAAGAAAGGTGCCGTTCCCGCGAGGATCTTTGCGGGAACGGCTCGTTTCTTTGTTTTCCCGACTAAATTTCTATTTGCAAAATCAGGCTTGCGGCGTAGCATTTTCTTACAATTTTTTAACCCAGATATACTCCAACCCTATGAAAAATCTTAAAAAACTGCGTAAAGGCTTTACGCTCATCGAACTCCTCGTCGTTATCGCCATTATCGGTATTCTTGCGGGTCTTGCCTCCCAAGCGATTCCGGCAGCGTTCAACACGGTTTACAGAATGCGCGCAACGAACAATCTCCGCTCAATTGCTCAATCCTATATCAATTACTCGCAGAGCGGCGCAAAAGCCCGCAACATTTCCAACAAGGGCTCCAATCCGGAAAAGGGTCAGGCATCCTCCGTTGCCGACTACGCGGAAGTGCTCGCTCGCTACGCCGGCTTGACCTCCGGCAAGGTCTGGTACGTCGACTCTGACCCGAATCTCCAGGGCGAACCGCCGGCAACCGTTCTCTCCGAAACGACTTCCGGCACAAATCAGCTCAAGGACCTTTCGCCGATTTCCTGGGCGGTTGTCGCTAACGCGCAAAAGAACCCGAAAAACCAGTCCGGCTACCCGATCGCGTGGCTCCGCGGTCTCAGCTCGAACGGAACGTGGGATGAAAACGCGCCCTTCGGTGCGAACGCCGGCATCATTGCGTTTGCGGATGGCAGCGTCGTTCAGGTCAACAATCTCCAGCTCGACGAAGTCCTGATGCGCGCGGACGGCAAAGGCACGACCGCCAACTACCAGGAAGCCATCACGTCCGGCAGCGCCGGCGGAAATCTCGTTCCGACCGTTCTCGAAGACAAACCGTAATCGGTTTTGCTTCCTGCAAAAAAAACGCGCTTCTTTCACGGAAGCGCGTTTTTTTTGTAAGAAAAATCAACAAGAAATCAACCCAACCCGAACGGACGGCGGCGATTTTCGGCGACGCGGGAACACGCCAAACGAAGCGCCTCCGTTCCCGCAGGAGAATTTTCAAAAACTGTAGAAATCACGACATCCGCACCGTGAACATTTTCGAGCCACGCCAAAAGTCTCCGAAAATCCGAAACCAGCAAGGGCTTTACGACGGCGACAACACGCGTTGTACGCGGGAACGCCCACGGATCGCGAACGGATTCATCGAGAGCAAATTTCGCGCCCGTCCCGTCGGAAAAATCAAAAATCTTTGCATCGTTTTCCGGAGAAGGCGAAAGCGGTTGTTCAAAAAAATCTACAACGGGTGACGCGGACAACTCGGCAAGTCGCGGAAGCGCCGCCGCCGAAAACGCTCCGTTGGCATCAAATCGCACCCGCGTTTCCGCGGGAACGCCGCACAAAATTTTTTCGCAAAAATCCAGTTCCGCCGCCTGTGCATCCAAGCCGATTTTTATTTTGAAAACGGAAAATCCGGCAGAATGTTCCCGTGCGATTTCTTCGAGAATTTTTTCCGGAGCATCTTCGCGAAAACGGCGGATTAACTTTGCGCAGAGTCTTTTCTGCGGAACGGAAATTTTCCGGCAATCCGGATTTTCGAAAAAAAATTTCGCAGCGGAAAACGCATGAGCCGTACACGGCAGATTTTCGGGTATTTCGGCGGGAACACGCGCCCCGCAACTTCGCAAAAATGCCTCCGCTTCCGCAAGCGTTTCGCAACCGAAACCGTCCCACGGAGCGATTTCTCCGCACGAAAAAGCCTCGGACTTATCTTCTATTCTGACAAGTAAACTTTCTCGGCACGGGAACGTTCCCCGGGAAGTTTTCACGGGAACGCCGAACGGCTTTGAAATTTTTTTGCAGGAAAAACGCATACTTTTCCGAAACTCTAAAATCCGCAGAAAAATCCTTCAATTCCTAAGCGGGAAAACTTGAAAATAGAAGGCGGAAAGATAGATGTTACTCACGGAATTTTTACAAAAACAAACGTTCCCGCGGGAAAAATCCTGCGGGAACGCTTGTTTTTGTGTTTCGCAAATTATGCGACGCGCTCGACGATGAGTCCGATCGGATTCGGGCGCTTCGGTGCAAGGCGGTACGCATTGCGGAAGTACTCCATCGCCTGCTCCATCTTGGATTCGTCGTTGTAAGCGATTTGGATGAGCGGTTCACCCTGCTTGACCTGCGTGCCGACCTTCTTGATGTCGAACGCGCCGACGGCGGGATCGAGCGTGCCGTCTTTTTTCTGGGCAAGCACCTGCACGCCGCGGGCAATGAGCCCGGCGTTGATGAGGTGGACATAACCGCGTTTTGCCGCCGGAAGTTTTTTGACGTATTTCGCCTTCGGAAACTTGTCCGGATTATCAATCCATTCCGGCTTGCCGCCCTGAGCGACAACCATTTCGCGGAATTTCTTAAGAGCGGAACCGTCTTTGAGAACGCGTTCAATCGTCTGCTTCGCAGAAAGCGTGGAACCTGCAACTCCGGCGAGGCGTACCATTTCCATCCCCAGCTTGAAAACCAGTTCCTTCATGTCTTCCGGACCTTCGCCCTTGAGCAATTCGACAACTTCGAGAATTTCCAAGCCCGTGCCGACCGTGTTCCCGAGCGGCTGATTCGCATCCGTAACGAGCGCCACACACTTGCGCTTCATGCTACGCGCAACACGCGTGAGCGTACGCGCAAGCTGCTTCGCCTGTTCCAAATCGCGGACGGAGGAACCGTTGCCCCACTTGACATCGACAACCAAACCTTCGCAACCTTCCGCAAATTTCTTGGAAAGAATACTGCTGGTGATGAGCGGGAGCGAGCCGCTCGTCGCCGTCGCCTGACGCAACGTGTAAAGCGTTTCGTCAATCGGCGCAATTTCCTTGTTCTGCTCTACGATGGCACAACCGATTTTTGCCAGAATTTTCACACATTCTTTCGGCGTGAGCTTCGATTTGAAGCCCGGAATCGCGTTCATTTTGTCCACCGTGGAAATGACGAAATCTTCATCGCGCGCAACAAAGGTTGGGACGACAACACCCGTTGCCGCCGCAAGCGCCGCGAGCGCAATCGTCGCCTTGTCGCCGACACCGCCCGTGGAAACCTTGGAGATTTTCGGGTCGGAAATATCGTCCAAATCCACCGTATCGCCGGAGAACATCATTTCTTCGGAGAATGCTGCCGTTTCCGCCGCCGACATATTTTTGAAATAAATTGCCATGAGCAAGGCAGCCTGTTGCGAGGAAGGCATTTCCTCGTCCATAATGGAATCAACTATGTGGCGAATTTCGTCTTTCGTGAATTCCCCGCCCTCGCGTTTTTTCTCGATGAGATAAGCGAACGACGGTTTCAGATCTTTCTTACTGTCTTTTTCGGGCATGATTTTTTTTTCTTTTGGTGTAATTTTTTTTTTTTGGGGGGGAGACAAGGCGAGTAGATCTGCCTCGTTTGAGAAATAATCTCAAAAAAAAGTCTTGAAGTCGAGCAAAAATATTGTATGTGGGAATCACTTTCCCGTGCGGTGTAAAAACGCGGCTCTTTTTCCGGACAAAGTCCCGCGGGAACGCTTGATGCTTGAAGATCCGTTCGCCGCGCCTTTTAATTCGCGTCATGAAATACTGCGTTATCGGCTTGGGCATTTTCGGCAGGCACCTTTGCACGCACTTGGCGAGCTTGGGTGCGGAAGTTTTGGCAATCGATCCGCGCGAAGAAAATGTCGCCGCAGTAAAAGACATCGTGGATGCCTCCGTCGAACTCGATTTCTCCGATCCCGCACCGTTCGCTCAATTCCCGATTCGAGAAATGGATGCCGTTGTTATCGCCATCGGAGACAATTTTGAAGCGTCGATGATGCTAACGTTGCGAATGCAGGAACTCGGGGCAAAAAAAATCATTTGCCGCGTGCTTTCTCCGATGCACGAGCGCCTTTTAAAACTGCTGAAAGTAGATCGCCTCGTCGTTCCCGAAGAATTTGCCGCGCGCGGACTCGCGCACTCGATGATGATCAGCGGGGTTATCGACGGTTACGACCTCGGCGACGGGCACGTTATCATCGAAGCGAAAGTTCCCGCCGGTCTCGCCGGAAAAACGCTCGAACAAGTCGCGCTGGCTTTCCGCAAATACAGCATTTTGCTCGTTACCGTCAAACGCCGCATTTCTCACCCGCTCCTGAGTCGCGTTTTGCCGACGGATGAAATGACGCTCAACGACGAAGACGATCGCGCAACGCTTGGCGTGCCGAAGCTCGATGTCGAATTTAAATCGGACGACATCCTTGTGCTTTTCGGAGCGGAAAAAAATCTCCCGCGCTTCCTTGATGCCGTCGCCGCCGGCGACTCATCCACCCCCGAAAACTGACGCCGAACGGGATGCGAGTCTCTTACCGCTTTCACGGGAACGAGCAAAGTTTTAGAACCACGGAAAGCACCGAAAACACGGAATTATCTTCAACGCGAAGAACGCAAAGGTTTCGAGAATGAAGAAAAATTCTAATTTCTCATTCTTAATTTCTAATTCTTCAAAAGCATTTTGCTTGATGCCCGATATTTGATGCTTGGTGCCAATTCTTTCGCCGATCAAAGAATCAGCATCGCATCTCCGTAGCTGTAAAAGCGATAGCGTTCCCGCACGGCTTCGGCGTAAAGCTCTTTGAGCCACGCAATTCCGCGCGTTTCGCCCGGCGTGAGGAACGACGAAACGAGGCACATCAGCGTAGATTTCGGTAGGTGGAAATTCGTAATCATCATGTCCGCCGAGAGAATTTTCGAAGGCGGATAAATGTAAATTCCCGCAGTCGCAGCGACGGCACCCGACGGCGGAATCAACGGATCGTTTGCCGCGAGGCGACGCGTAAAATCCTCCATCGCGCGCAGGCTTGTCGTCCCGACGGCGAGGCGCGGCGAAGCAGAATCAATGCGTTCCAGCTCCGCCCGCGTTCCCGCAGGAATCGTGTAAAACTCTTTATGAATCGAATGAGCTTCAACGGTAGAAGATTTTATCGGCTGAAACGTTCCGAGACCGACATGAAGCGTAAGATCGAACATCCGCGTGCCGTTCCCGCGAAGTTTTTCCAAAAGTACATCGGAAAAATGAAGTCCGGCTGTCGGTGCGGCGGCGGCAACGGGCTCCTCACGGCGCGCGTAAACGGTTTGGTAGCGTTCGCGGTCGAGCGCGGAAAAATCCTTTCCCTGCGGACGGGAACGCTCAATATACGGAGGCAACGGAAGTTTCCCGATTTCAGCGGCGACATCGAGAACGCTTTTTCCTCCGGGCATTTCAAATTCGACGAGATATTCTCCGCCTCCCTCTTCACATTCCTCCTTCGCGATAACGCGCGCGCAATAAACGCCGGGAACGCCGAATGTTCCCGAAGCCGCTTTTTTACCGGGCTTGAGCAGGCACCACCAACGCGTGGGAATTTCTCCCGGACGCAAAAGCAAACACTCCACTTTTCCGCCCGTTTCACGCGTTCCCGCAAGGCGCGCCTGAAGCACGGCGGCGTCATTGCGGAATAACCGCGTTCCCGCAGGAATCAGATCCGGCAACTCCGCAAAAATATGGTGGGAAAACGTTCCCGTGCGACGATCGACGACAAGGAGCCGGGATTCTTCGCGCCGCGCGGCGGGCGTTTGTGCGATAAGTTCCGGCGGAAGTTCGTAATTAAAAAGTTCGACATCCATCGTGCATTATTTTTTCGGCGCTCCGCCGAATTCCTTTTTCTTTTTCGCAAGCGTTTTGTCGAGATTGATCTGCTTGCGGATATAGGTCGGCGTGTCCAAGTCTTTTCCTTCAAAAAGGCGGTGGCGCGTTTCGGCAAATCCGCCGAGACGGTCATCGAGCGCAAGAGACGGCTCGGCGTTCCCGTCGGCGACATCGTCGTCGTCCGCTCCGAGTACAAGGACTCCGCCCGGCATTACGGAATCCTGTTTCTTCTTTTTGGGCACGGGATGCACGACGCGCGAAGCCTTCCGCAATCCCGCCGCGCCGAAAACGCAAATTTCCAGGCGAGTCCCGAGCGCCGGATTGACGGCGTAACTTGAAAGCGTGCGCAAATCCCCGCCGAAGCGGTCTTTCACGCGTTGTACCGTTTCGTTCACAAATGCGAGAGACGGCTCCGTTCCGGTTTCGATGTGAATCGCCAGCGTTTCCGCGTCCGAAGAAACGGACGTGCGCGTTTTCAAAAGCGGACAACGGAAAAGCTCCGTCAGAGCTTCTTCCTGCGCGTTCCCGCCCTCGCCTCCGCCGACGGAGAAAAGCGTGCGCGTACCCACGTTCGGGAACAAATTTTTAAACGATGCCAAATCCACGCGCATACGCCCCGAAGTGTTGAGCAGCATCCGGCAACACGCCGTCACACCGCTTTCGATCCAGCGGTCCGAAATTTTAAACCCTTCGGAAAAACTTCCGCCGGAAGCGACGGTCTGCGCAATCAGATTGTTTTCAATCAAAATAAACGCGTTGCTGTTTGCGTGGAGCGCGTCGATTGCAACGGAAGCCTGCTCCGTGGATTTTACGCCTTCCCACGAGAACGGTGTCGTCGCAAAACACACCGACGGCACGCCGGTTTCGCGCGCGAGGTTTACGATTTCGACGGACGCGCCGCTTCCCGTCCCGCGCCCGAGCGAAGCAATCAGAACGACCAAATCCGTTCCCGCAAGCATCGCACGCAAAGTTTCCTCCGAGGCTTTTGCCGCCGCCGCCCCGCGCGACGCTTCCGTTCCCGCGCCGATTCCCCCGGTGATATTTTCGCCGAGCAAAACCGTTCTCACGCCGAAACGCTCCGCCGCCGCGAGTTCCGAAACACTCGTATCCGCCGCGACAAATTCCGCCGCAAATGCCTTTGACTCACACAGCTGAGAAACCATTCGTGTCGCTGCGCCACCCACGCCGACGACTTTCAGGCGCAAAGGCGGCGGGAGCGGCGTTCCCGCCGGAGCGTTGCCCGGAGCCGCGTTCCCGTCGGGCGTTGCCGATTGTTTTTCTTCAAAATTCTCCATCTCTCGTATCGTGTTTTTTATTTACGTCTCGATGCCGAAACCGGGAATTAAAACATTCCGCGGAAGAAGCGGCGGAACCATCCGGATTTTCCCAAGGCTTCGCGTTTCTGCGAAAGCGCGTCTCGGTAAAGTTTTGCCAAGCCGACGACGGTCGAGTACTTCGGCTCGGCGTAAGCGCGGGCGAAGCTGAGGCTCGGCTCGCCGATGCGCACTTCGGCGTTCCCGAAAATCGCGCTCGCGAGCTTGCCGATGCCTTCCATCTGTGCCGTGCCGCCCGTAAGAAAAACCGTTCCCGAAAACGCTTCCTCTGCGTTGATTTTTTTCGCGATAAGCGTGAAAAGCTCGCGCAGACGCAACTCGGTAATCAGTTCCATCTTGTAGCGCGAAACGTGTTTGGAAAAACCTTTGAGCTCGCCTTCAAACGAATCGAGGTCAATTTCGGCAAAAACATCGTCGTCGCGCGCGTAAGCGTTCCCGTACTTAATTTTCAGTCGCTCCGCGTCTTCCATACGAATTTGCAGCCCGCGCGACATATCGTTGGTAATGTGCTCGCCCCCGACGGGAATAACGCCTGTGCAAACGACGGCTCCGTCACGGAACAAAACGAAGTCCGACGTTCCCGCGCCGATGTCGATGACGAGGCGATTATCGTCCATAATTTGCGCAAATGTGCGAACGGCTTCCGCCGAAGCGAGCGAGGCGGGGAAAAGCCCGCGCACCGTCATGCCCAAGCGGTTCGGAATCTGGTAAAGTTCCGTCAGGTAAGTATCGTCGGCATCGATGACCCAAAGGTCGTAGGTAAGTTCACGACCGGAAAGCCCGAGCGGCTCTTCGCGTTGCCGCCGATCGAGCAAATATCGGCGCAACATATGTTGCACAATGTGGCGATTTTCGGGAATACGGTGCAGACACGCGTCGAATGCGTCCGCACGCGCGGCATCCTTATCGTCCGCACGCACAACGCCGCTTTTCACACTCGTCAGCCCTTTTACGGAGAATCCGCCGACCAGCGCGCCGGATACCGCAAGGCACGCGCCGCGTACGCGCCGCGCCGCGCCCGCGAGTTTTTCCGCCTGCCCGATGACGGAGTGAACACTTTCCTTGAGCGCGCCGAGATTGACGATTTCGCCCTTTCGCATTCCCTCCGTTTTTGCACAAAAAGCACCGATGACCTGTAATTGCGGCTCCAAATCGACAACGAGTACCTTCGTCTCCGCGCTGCCGATATCAATGACCGCCAAAATATTATCCTGAGCCATGGAAAAATTTTTCTCTCAAAAAAAAAATTACGGATTTCCCTTCTGTACGGGAATCAGGCGAATTTCGCGAAATTCCTTCTGCGGGTCTTTCCGGTTGGTAATGAACAAAACACGATAAGCGGGCGGACGATTCGGAGCGCCGAGCGCATCGTTCCACGTTTTGTGTTCCCGCGCCGCCGCAAGCAATTTCAAATCTTCACGAAAACGGCTCGCCGAAAAAACATATTCGACGACTTTCGCGTGCTCCGGATTTTGTGCCGACGCTTTCGGGACCACATAAATGAGGGACCATGAATGCCTGATATCACGTAAATCCGAAGGAAAGTCCCGGAGCGAAATCGTGTCCCACTCACGGAACAATTTTCCGTAAGCCGTGCGCGCCGTTTCGATAAAATCCGTCAGTTTTTCCATCGCGGGAACGCGCTCGAAGCCGGTTTTTGCATCAATCGCTATACGCACATCCTGCAAAATCGGCAGCATCGATTGTTGCAGCGGGAATGTTTCCGACGGGAAAATGACTCCGTCCGTCGCCACCAGCCGCACGCGCCCCTCTTTATCGACGAGCCGTGCCACCGGGCAGCGTTCCCGTACGTCCACCCGCAAATCCCCGTTCGGCAAACGCATTACGCGAGCGGCAGAAACCTGCGGATAAGCCATGATACGATCGCGCAAGTGGTGTAAATTCGGAGCGGAATTTTCGTCAAACTCCGTCCAAGCTCGAAACCACGTTTCATCCAACATTCCGCCGTCGCTCTCAAATGTAACCGCGATCGGTCCGGATTTTTCCTCGGAAAACCCCGCCATCATATCCAGCCAAACGTAGACGAACAGCGAGGCGATCCCGCCGACCAACAAAACGACGGAAAATTTTCTCAAAATCTCCCCGAAAAGCCGACGCGTCCCCGATTTTGTGTCGCCGCTCAACGCAACATCCTGCGGCAAGGCACGCCATTCCTTGGCGTGCATACGTTCGGCGAGGCTTTGATTTTGCTTACGGGACATCTTTAGCGAGTTTCGGAGCAAACTCTACGCGTTCCCGTCCTACCCCGCAAATTGAAATTTGCCGAAGCACGAACAAAGGGAAACGGGAGGAATGAGAAGAATGCCTTCTCCCGTTTCTCCCATTCCTCCCGCTCCACTCATCGATACTCTTTCGCGGGCGCTAAATTTCAACTCCGAACCGCCGGATTGCAGGGGAAATCATTTTCCTCACAAGAGCGGTAAAATCGTAGCCGATACACGAGGCGCTTTTCGGGAGCAGGCTCGTCGCCGTCAATCCCGGCATCGTATTGACTTCGAGGAAAAAGTAACGCCCGTCCGGCATCAAAATCACATCCGCGCGGGAGTAATCCCTACATCCGCAAATTTCAAAGATTTTTTCCGCTTCGGAGCGAATCGTGGCGGCGACAAACTCCGGAAGCGGCGCCGGAGCCAGATATTCCGTCGCGCCGGACGTGTATTTGCTCCGGTAATCGTAGGCTCCGCTTTTCGGACGAATCTCGACCACGCCGCCGGCGACGCCGCCGATGAGCCCGACCGTGAGTTCCCTCCCGTAAAGACGCGGCTCTGCAATCCATTTGCCCTCGCGGATTTTTGCCAACGCGCGTTTCACCGCACGCGTTCCCGCGAGCAGGAACAACCCGACACTGGAGCCTTTGTCCGCCGGCTTGATAACGATTTCGCGCCCAAGCCTCCGTACCAGGCTTTTCGCCTGCGGGCGGTTTTTTGCCGTAAAAACAACATCCTGCGTCACGGGAACGCCCGCCGCACGCATTTTTTCTTTGGTCGAGACCTTATCAATGCAGAGCTCGCAACTTGCCTCGCTGCAACCCGCGTAGGCAAACCCTCGCGCGTCCAATTCGCGCTGGATTTTCCCGTCTTCTCCGTAGTCGCCGTGAATTACGGGGAAAATAATGTGCCGTGCGGGGTCCAGGTCTGCGGGCAACACATTTTCATCCAAAACGCGCAATTCGACGCGCGGAAACATTGCCTTCAGCACGTCCGCACAAGCCGCGCCCGAGCGAATCGAAACTTCCCGCTCCGGGGAAACGGCCCCGCAAAGCACCACAATCGTAAAATCTTCTTCTGCCATGATGAGGCAGATTTTCCTCCCGCACCGAGCCAAACGCCAGCGAATTTTTGCGGGAACGCCATTTCGTTTTGGCGCGGCGAAGAGAGTCCGGCCTCCTCTCCCGAGGAAACGAACTCTACGCCTCTGTATTAGAGTAAATCCGCTCGTTCCCGTGAAAGCGGCAAACCTCCGCTTTTTCCGAAAAAAAAAGGCGCTCCCGCGAAATTTGACGGGAACGCCTTTTTTTTTTAAGCGCTAAGCTTTAATCTCTAATCGTTTGAATTAGCGATTAATGTCTCCGAGCATCTTTCCGCCGAAGACTGCGGCAGCGCCGAGTTCTTCTTCGATGCGGAGGAGCTGGTTGTACTTCGCGATACGGTCGGAGCGGCTCATGGAACCGGTCTTGATCTGACCCGCGTTCGTCGCAACGGCGATGTCGGCAATCGTCGAATCTTCCGTTTCGCCGGAGCGGTGCGAGATAACAGCCGTGTAGCGGTTGAACTGAGCCATTTCGACAGCGTCGAGCGTTTCCGTGAGGGAACCGATCTGGTTGACCTTGACGAGGATGGAGTTTGCCGTGCCGGTCTGGATGCCCTTCTTGAGGAACGCCGTGTTGGTGACGAACAGGTCGTCGCCGACGAGCTGAACCTTGCTGCCGAGCTTGTCCGTGAGTTTTTTCCACGTTGCCCAGTCCGTTTCCGCGCAGCCGTCTTCAATCGAGATGATCGGGTAGCTGGAGCAGAGGTCGGCGAGGAAATCAACCATCTTGTCGCCGGAGAGCTTGCGCCCGTCGGATTTCTTGAAGATGTATTGCTTGGTCTTCGTGTCGTAGAACTCGGAAGAAGCGACGTCGAGCGCGATGCAGATGTCTTTGCCGAACTTGTAGCCGGCGGCCTTGACGGCGGCAGCGATCGTGTCGAGAGCGTCTTCAACGGAGTCGAGGCGCGGCGCGAAACCGCCTTCATCGCCGACAGCCGTGTCGAGACCGCGTTTCTTGAGAACGCCCTTGAGCGCGTGGAACGTTTCGGCGCCCATCTGAACAGCCTGGCGGAGCGAGGTCGCGCCGACCGGCATAATCATGAACTCCTGGAAGTCAATCGGGGCGTCGGAGTGAGCACCGCCGTTGATGATGTTCATCATCGGGACCGGAAGCACCTTCGCGTTCGGCCCGCCGAGGTATTTGTAGAGCGGCTGGCCGACGGATTCCGCGGCGGCTTTCGCGACTGCGAGAGAAACACCGAGAACAGCGTTTGCGCCGAGCTTGGATTTCGTCTTCGTGCCGTCGAGCTGGAGCATCGCCTGGTCGATTGCGACTTGGTCAAAAGCGTTGAATCCGACGAGTTCCGGAGCGATGAGCGAGTTCACATTGTCAACCGCCTTGAGAACGCCCTTCCCGCAGAAACGTTTTTTCGGGTCGATCCCTTTTTCGAGCTGCTTCACGGGAACGCCCGAGTCGCGGAGTTCAAGCGCTTCATTAACGCCCGTGGAAGCTCCCGAGGGAACCGCCGCGCGGCCCATGGCGCCGGATTCGAGGATGACGTCGACTTCAACCGTCGGGTTGCCGCGCGAATCAATGATTTCGCGACCTTTAACGTCAACGATGCAATCAGTTGTGTATTCCATATTTGTTGTAGGTAGTGTGAATTGTTGAATGAAAATATCAGTGAATAATGAATCGTGAATAACGCATTCTTTAATGTTTTTGCCTCGGCAAAAACTTTTTCACGAAACTATTCATTATTCACTATTCGTTGTTCGTTAGAAATTACGCCGGAATCTCGGAATATTCGGAAACGGCCGTTCCCGCGACTTCCGGGGCGATTTTCTTGACCATCCCGGTGAGGATTCCGCCGGGTCCGCACTCGATCGTTTCGTTTACGCCGAGCGCAACGGCTCCGCGCACGCAGTCTTCCCAAAGCACGGAAGAAACGACCTGCTTGGCGAGCGCTTCGCGCATGGCGGCGGGATCGTCGATGAGCGTTCCCGTCGTGTTCGTGAAGACCGGAATTTCCGGTTTCTTAAATTCGACGGAAGCGAGGAAATTTGCAAACTCGGCTCTCGCAGGTTCCATCAGGCGGGAGTGATACGCGCCTGCAACGACGAGCGGGATCGCGCGCTTGAACTGCTTCGTTTCATTGTTTTTCGCGCAGGCGGCGGCAATTTTGTCCGCATCGCCGGAGATCACGATTTGCCCCGGCGTGTTGAAATTCGCCGCGTCCACGTCGAACTCCTTGCAGAACGCAAGCACGTCTTCGCGGGAACCGCCGATAATCGCAGCCATGCCGCCCTTGGTTTTGTCGCAGGCTTCCTGCATGAGGCGACCGCGCTCGGCAACGACTTTCAGCCCCGTTTCAAAATCCCAAACACCGGCAACGGCGTAAGCGGTAAGCTCCCCGATGCTGAGCCCGAGCACGCACTTGAGGTCGGCGAGCTTGCCCTGTTCTTTGAGAATTCGGGCAATCACATAGCCCTGCGTGAAAAGAGCCGGCTGGCAAACGCGCGTTTCCGTCAGCGTCTCCTGCGGACCTTCGAAGCAAATCTGCTTCAAGTCAAACGGCAAAACCGCATTCGCGCGGTCGTAAAACTCACGCGCAAGCGCCGAATTTTCGTAAAGCGACTTGCCCATACCGACTTTCTGGGCCCCTTGTCCGGAGAAAAGTAGTGCTTTCATAATTGCTTCCATTATTGACCGTTTGCGCGGGAACGTAAAGGGAAAAGCAACGCGGGAACGGTGTTCCCGCCGACATCGGGGCCCGGGAGAACACGGCTTCGCTCTCAAAAAAACATAAAAAAAGCGCATCCGAGAGTATCTCTCGGATGCGCCCAGCATAACTTACTTAACAACTTCTCGTAATCTACACTATTATCTATATATGCTTCCGGTCTTTTTTAGCGGGAAGACCGAAAAACCCGAAAACAGAAACGAGTTCCGGCTATTTGGCAAAACGGCGTTTGCGGCGCGAAGCCACGAGCGCCAGCGCGCCCAAGCCCGCAAGCAATCCGAACGCAGACGGCTCCGGAACGGCAGGACTACCCTTATAGGACAGGGTGGTCGTGACGCCGTTCGTGCTCCAAGACTCGGTATTCTTGAAGCCGAGCCCCAAGATCGTTTTGCTTTGACCGGGGGTCCACGTCTGCGGAGCGGCAAATGTATACGTGATCGTCGCCAGAGTCGCGCCGTCAAAATAGACGAAGGCATCGGCGTTTGCCGTTCCCTGAACCTGCGATGTGCCGTCTGCAGAGAAGTAGACGTCATAATTAAGGGCAGACGGAAGCGTTCCTCCCACGGGGCCAGGTTTCATCGTAAACGTGATGGTATCAAAGACGACCGGGCGATCCCAGGGAGAGGCGGATCCCGAAACGAGACCCAAATACCGCCCGTTGCCGTGGTAGTCGCCGAGGTCGCTCGTGTAACCGGTGGACCATCCGGAAGGCTTTGTTTGGAGGATCTGCATAATCTTCGCCATATCCCCGCCTTGGTATGTCAGGGAAGCGGCCTGCGCGTTTGCGAAGAGCACTCCGCCCGACAAGAGAGCGACCGTCGCGAATAACAATTTAATCATTTTCATTTTAGTAGTTTATAAGAGTTGCCACGGACGGCTCTAAAACCGAATTAGAGACAAACTAACGTCAATGGTTATTGTATTTTCGCAAAAAAAAAAAACCTCCCTACAAGCATTTTTTTGCGGGAACAGAAAAAAAAGGAGGACAGGCGTCCCGCCTGTCCCCGGGATTTTTGGGGACTCTTCGCGGGAACGCAAACGGTGCCTTGGCCCAACGGACAGCCGGGACGGCTGTCCTCCATGACAAATTGACATTGGCGGATGTAGCGAGCCCGCCCGTTCCATTGCGCTGTATTAAAAAAATCTGAATTGCGTATTTTTGGCTTCCTCGGCAACGGTCCTTCGTCTACTTTTTGTGGAGCGATTAATCCCTGCTCTTATCCTGCTCTATGTCGACGCTTCCGCATTCCCGCCGCGCCGCATTTTCCGTGTTTGCCGTGTTGCTTCTCCTCGGGCTTGCCGCCGCCTGCGCGTTTTCGCTTTCCGCGCAAAGCCTCCGCCACGCGAAGAAAAACGAAACGCACGCCGCAATCCGCTCCGCCCGCTCCGCCGCACTCGCGGGAACGCGTATTGCCCTCGGAGAGCTCCAAGCCCTTACGGGAACGGATGACTGCGCCACCGCGCCGATTTTTTCCGCAGACCCCGCCGCTGCCCCGCTTCTCGGAGCCTGGAAACGTTCCCGCCGCGAAAAAGGGCTTCCGGAATGCACGCCGCTGGTCTCCAACCGAGGCATTTTTTCAAAAACGCAAAGTTGCCGAATTTCGGACAAAAGCAAGATGTCCGCCCCGGCAAAAATCCCATGGGAAACACTCGGCGAAAATGCCCGATTCGCCTACTTCATCATCGACGAATCCCAGCGCGCGTCCATCGCCAAGCGGGAACGCGATAGCCACCTGCACGCGTTCCGCGACGACACCGCACTCCTGCAACGCCTCCGCCAGCAAATTTCCCGACGCTCACGCCTTGAGACATTTTTTGAAAACGACAATCCGGACGCGCCCGGGTTTCGCGAAAAAATCGCCGCCGCGCCCTGCGAACGCATTTTTCTTGCCGCGCTACGCGAAAATCTTCCGAAGAAACGCCGGGTCGCCGCGAAAGACGCCCTCACGCTCGACGCGCGTGCCGTTCCCGCCGACTGGCAGCGCCGGCAACTGAAAACCGATTTGTCCGATCCGAAAAATTTTTCCGAACTCGCCGATTTTTTCCCGGAAGACACGCTGAAAGATTTGCTCGGAGCCGTCGAAATTCCGCTCGCGGGAACGCCCGTTGCAACCGAGCCGCCCGCGCCCGAGGGAAAGCTCGGCGCGTTTTCTCACCCGTTTCCGCTTCTTACGGAGCTAAAAGTTCACCTCGGTTTTTTCAATCCGCGAACGGACGGGCAGCACCGCACGCGCTTCCACGTTACCGCGCGGTTTTGGAATCCCTACGCGTTCCCGCTTCTCGCACACGGAGACGGGCGTATCGGGCTATTCGACGCGAAAAACCTTCCGCTAATTCGTATCCAAAATCAAAATACGGGCGGGGAAGTCTTGTTTTCACCGACAGATTTTCCGGTCGGGCAATTCGGACTCGTGCGCCAAACACCTTCGGACAAAACCTGCAACGCGTACTGCAGGATTTTCGATGCGAGCGACCAGGGATTTCGCGGGAACGCGGCGGGGCTGCACGCCGGGGAAGTTTTTCTCGCCAGATTTCCCGACCCGCAGGGACAAGCCGTCGGGCTCGCACGCAACCTCGGAGGAACATCCTGGAAATATCAGAAAAACCCCGCGCGTATCGACAAACCGCCGTCCGGTGCCAAGCCCGGCGCGTGGTTTCACCCGGCACACATCATTCGCATCGAAAGTCTGCCGACCTTTTTTCCCGCATCGTTTCTGGTGCGGGCCGACGCGGGAACGCTCCGCCAGCAAACGGACCCGCGCGACTATTCCGAGCCCGTTTTTGAGCTCCGCAACGTACCGCTCCCGCCGTTTGAGCTCGAAATCTCCGGCGAAGACTACAACCGCGCAAAAGCCGGCGACTACGATATTTCCCAAGCGCTTCTTGTCTGGAAAATCCGGCTGAAAGCGGAAGATGCCGCAGCGATGAACGCGCTTTTTGCCGCCGTCGAGCCGCGCCTCGGCATTTTTGATTTTAACGTTCCCGCCGTGCGCAACGCCTTTGAAATTTTTTCGCTCACGGGAACGTCCGCCGAAAAAGAAGCCGAAATCGGCGGCAACGCGGAATCCGTCGCGCGCAATCCCTCGCCCTTACGCGACCGTTTTCCGAACGCGCACGCGACACAATCGGAGAACGCCTTTTCCTGCGTGCGGCTTTTTGATGCGCCGCACGCGCCCGCACTCTCCGTCGGTGCACTTCGCCACGCCGCGTTTTCGGAACTTCCGCTACGAGCGGGATTCGGAGCCCCCGTTCCGGCAAATTTTAAAAGCGGAAAAATTTCTCCCAATGCGATTTTTGACCGCGCGTATTTCTCCGCAGGAACGCACCCGCACCACGTTTTTGACGGCGAACGCACCTTGATTTCCGGCGCATTTAACATCAATTCCGAAAATGCGGACGCGTGGGCGACCGTGCTCGGACACAACGTTCCTGCGTGGAAAAATCTCAAAATGTCGCGCGGGAAACTGCGTCCCGTCGGAACGGTGCGGAATTTCCGCCATGCGTTTTTTCCACTTCCGTTTTCGGCACAAATCCACCCGGCGGGAGCGACGCGCAAAATTTACACCGACGAAGAACTTGCGGCACTTTCTCAAACTTCGCGGGAACGGGTATTTCCCGAGCAGAATTTACGGGAAGTTGCACCGGAAGTGCTGGAAAATTTTGCCGACACGCTCGCAGGGGAAATCCGGCTTCGCCGCAAGCGCGGGAACGCGCCGTTTCTCTCGCTGGAAGAATTTGCCGATTCCGGAATTTTGGGAGAAGCGATTCGAAAAAGCGGGCTCAATCGCGTTGCGGGAACGGAAATTCCGTCGTGGTTGCCGAGCGCAATTTCTCCGGCGGCGCTTATGGAATCGCTTGCGCCCACGGCTACGCCGCGCGGCGACACGTTTACGATTTTATGCCGGGCGGAAATTTTCCATCCTTTTTCCGGAAAAATTCTCGGCTCGGCTTGCGCGGAAATGCGCGTTCAGCGCAAAACGGATTTTTTCGATGCCGCGCAAAATGCGGGAACGCCGTACGACGAACAGAATATTCTCAATCGCGCATTCGGACGGCGCTACGAAATCACCGCGTTTCGTTGGATTCCGCACGACGAGCTTTAAAACAACGAAAGCTGCGACGGATCGGGATGCGGCGCACGGGAGATTTTTGCCGTCGGCAGAATGCGGCGCAGCACGGGCGCATCTTCCGCAACAGTGGCAACGGCAGGAGATTCCGCTTCGAGTTTTTTGCGGAATTCCTCGTTGGTCTGCTCCAAGTCAGCAAGTATTTCCTTCGCACGGTTGATGACGGACAGCGGCAAACCCGCAAGCCGTGCCACATGAATCCCGTAAGAGCGATCAGCCGCGCCCGGGATCACCGTGCGCACGAAAATGATTTCGTCGTTCCACTCGCGAACGGCGACGCAGTAATTTTTCACGCGAGGCAACTCCTCAGCGATGCGCGTCAGCTCGTGATAGTGCGTGGCAAAAAGCGTGCGCGGTCCGCACTCGCCGTTCCCGTGAATATATTCGGCTACGGACCACGCAATAGAAAGCCCGTCGTAGGTCGATGTGCCGCGCCCGATTTCGTCGAGGACGACGAGGCTTCGCGGCGTGGCGTTGTTCAAAATATTTGCCGTCTCGTTCATTTCGACCATGAACGTGGAGTTCCCGCGGGAAAGCTCGTCGGACGCGCCGACGCGGCAGAAAATACGGTCAGCGATTCCGATGCGCGCAGACTTGGCGGGCACCCAACACCCGATTTGCGCAAGAAGCGTAATGAGCGCGACTTGGCGGATATAAGTGGATTTCCCCGCCATGTTCGGTCCCGTGAGGATGTTTATCTGCGTTCCCGAGGCGGAAAGATCCGTGCTGTTCGGCACAAAAGAATGAGACATTCCCGGGCGATGAAGCATTTGTTCGACGACGGGATGGCGCCCGTCCGTAATTTGCAAAACGTCGGAATCGTCCACTTCGGGTTTACAATAATCCCACGTCTGGGCGAGCTGTGCCCATCCGGCAAAAACGTCGAGTTCGGAAAGTGCAACGGCGGTTTCCGTCAGCGAAGCGGAATGAGCAAGAACTTTTTCGACGAGTCCGGCATAAAGTTCCATTTCGCGCTGAGCGACCAACTCGTCCGCCTGCAAAATTTCCTGTTCTTTCTGGCGCAGTTCCGCCGTTGTGTAGCGCTCGGCGTTGACGAGAGTCTGGCGCCGCACCCAAGATTCCGGCACCTTCGGCAAATTTGCTTTTGTTACTTCGATGTAATACCCGAACGCGCCCGTGTAACGCACGCGAAGATTTCGAATATCGGTTTTTTCCTGCAGTTTCCGCTCAAATTGCGTGAGCCAGATTTTGCTATCGGAGCGCAAGCTGCGCAGGCTGTCCAAGCGACTGTCGTAACCTTGCCGGATTACGCCCTCCAAATCCATCGGAAGATTTTCCGAAAGTGCCTCAACCAGCATCGCGTAAAGGTCTTCGTGTAAATCAATGCGCGCGTTGACGGCATCGAGCGGCGACGGAGAAATAATTTCCAGGGCTTGCTTAATTTCGGGAAGTTGCGCGAGGGATTCGCGAATCGCACCGAGTTCGCGCGGCGAGCGCAGACGGTTTTGAAGGCGCGTCAGTGTGCGGGAAATATCTTTTACGTACGCAAGCGCGACAAGGACGCGTGACATAACGACGTGGCTTCGGAAAAAGGCTTCCACGCATTCCTGGCGGTTGCGGATAACGTTCACGTCGCGCGACGGCGATGACAACCAGCGCTCGAGCAAACGGGCACCCGATGCGGTGTGCGTGCCGTCAATCGCCGCGAGCAAAGAGCCTTCGCGCGTTCCCGCCGCCGAGCGAAACAGTTCCAGATTCCGCGTTCCCGCCGCGTCGATAATCATTGCGTCGTCGCTGCAAAGCTCGGAAATTTTTTTGATGTGCCCGGGCGTTTCGCAAAGCGTTTCGGAAACGTAATTGAGCAACGCACCCGCGACCCCGAGCGCAGGATTGTCTTCACTGATTCCGAATCCGGCAAGGCTACTGACTTTAAGCACCTTGCAGACGGTTCCGTTTCCGATTTTCACGTCAAACTGCCAATCCGGCGTGCGGGAAACAAGATTCCACTGCAACAGCGCATCCAAGTAAGCCGGAGTTCTGCCCTGTTGCCAGGATTCGGGAACGAGAATTTCGCTCGGATTGAGCGTTTGTAAAAGCGAAAGCAACGTCACGCGTTCCCGCGAGGTTGCGATACGAAATTCCGCCGTCGAAACGTCGAGCCATGCGGCATGCAGTCCGCTTTTGTTTTCGTCGATAGCGAGAATGTAGTTGTTGTGCTTCGCGTCGAGCTGTGTGTCTTCGAGCGTCGTTCCCGGAGTGATGATGCGCACGAGCGCTCGATTGACGAGTTTTCCCGGCTTGGCGGGTTCCGTTTGCTCGCAGATCGCGATTTTGACACCGGCATTAAGCGCCTTTTGCAAATACGTCTGAAGCGCGTGGTAAGGCACGCCGGCAAGCGGTAAGCCGGAACGTTTCGTCAGCGTAACGCCGAGCAGTTCCGCCCCGCGCTCTGCGTCCGCACCGAACATTTCGTAAAAATCCCCTACACGAAAAAACAGCAGGGTGTTCGGCGGAAGTTTATTCCGAAATTCCCAATATTGCTGGATCATCGGGGTCTTGTTCAAATCTGCGGACATACGCCCGATTCTGTCATGAAGCCCTTTTCGTATAAAGCGGAAAATTACCGCGCGGGAACGACGGAAGGTATTTTCCGTATTGGGGACAAAACAAAAACGTTCCCGCGAGGAAATCCCCACGGGAACGTTTTTGTTCTTCGGTGCAAAACCTGAATTATTCTGCGGCGGGAGCCGGAGCGTCTTCGGTCAGAATCGCGTCGTCGATGGCAGCGCCGAGCGTCGTAAGGCGCATATGGCGGTAAGCCGGGAGACCCGTTCCGGAAGGAATGAGATGCCCCATGATGACGTTTTCCTTGAAGCCGTCGAGGCGGTCTTTCTTGGAAAGCGTTGCGGCATCGGTGAGCACGCGCGGCGTTTCCTGGAAGGACGCGGCGGAAATGAAGGATTCCGTTTCGAGCGAGGCCTTCGTGATCCCGAGAAGCACGGGAACGTAGGTTGCAGGCATCCCCCCCTTGTCTTCGATGAAGGCATTTTCACGAACGATGATGGAGCGGTCAACCTTTTCGTCCCAAAGGTGCGAACCGTCGCCCGGATCCGTGATTTTGACCTTGCGGAGCATACGGGCAACGATGATTTCGATGTGTTTATCGTTAATCGTAACGCCCTGAACACGGTAAACCTTCTGAATTTCTTCGATGAGGTGATCCTGAATTTCGGCGAGACCGAGAATCTCGAGGATTTCGTGCGGGTCGGGGGAACCTTCGGTGAGAAGCTGTCCCTTGCGGACGTAATCGCCTTCCTGAACGACGATGTGTTTTCCGTGCGGGATCAGGTGCTCAAAGGTCGTGCCGTCCGGAGCCGTGATAACCAAACGCTTTTTGCCGCGGAGCGTGTTCCCGTAGGAAACCGTTCCTTCGGTCTTTGCCATTTCCGCCGTATCTTTCGGGCGGCGAGCTTCGAAGAGCTCTGCAACGCGCGGAAGACCGCCGGTGATGTCCTGCGTCTTGGAGGCGGAACGCGGCGTTTTCGCGAGGAGCGCGCCCGGGAGGATTTCGTCTCCTTCGGAAACAACGACTTGAGCGCCGGTCGGAATCGCGTGTTCGGCGACGCATTTGCCCTTGGCGTAAACGAGAACGGACGGGTTGAGGTCGTCGCTGTGTTCGATGACCACGGTTTGAACCTGCCCGGTGGCTTCGTTCATTTCTGCGGAAACCGTAACGCCCGGAATCATATCGCGGAACTTCACCGTTCCCGCCTTTTCCGCGAGAATCGGAATATTGTGCGGGTCCCACTTCGCGAGAAGTTCGCCTGTCTTGATCGTTCCGCCGTCGAGAACGGAAAGGAACGTTCCGATAACGACTTCGTGTTCGTCGAGCACCTTGGACGGATCCTTTTCGTCGAGAATTTCGACGGACCCCGTCTTGTTGAGCACAACGGCGATGGACTCGCCGACTTCAACGTAGCGCAAATTCTTGTAGCGGACGATACCGCCGATGGGAACGCGAATTTCCGGATTTTTGAGAATCTGGTTCGCAATACCGCCGATGTGGAAGGTACGCATCGTAAGCTGAGTACCCGGTTCACCGATGGACTGAGCCGCGATGATACCGACGGACGTGCCGCGCTCGACGAGGCGTCCCGTGGACGGGTCGAGACCGTAAGCCTTGGCGGGAATGCTGTTCACCTTCATGTGCGTGAGCGGCGACATGACCTTGACGCGTTCGATGCCGGAATCTTCGATCTTCTTGGCGACTTCCGTCGAAATCATTTCTCCGGAGCGGACAAAGATTTCGTCCGGATTTTGCGGGTTGCGGATGTCGTCGCTGGAGCAACGGCCTTCGATGCGTTCGTAGAGGCGAATGATTTCGTCTTCACCGTCGCGAATCGCTTTTTTCCAAATACCGTCGCGGTTGCCGTCATCGACTTCGGAAACGATAACGTCCATTGCCACGTCGCAAAGTTTACGCGTCATGTATCCGGCGTCAGCCGTTTTAAGAGCCGTGTCCGCGAGACCTTTACGTGCGCCGTGCGTCGAAATAAAGTATTCGCCGATGGTCAGACCGTCACGGAAGGACGAGAGAATCGGGCGTTCAATGATTTCGCCGTTCGGCTTCGCCATAAGACCGCGAGCCCCGCAGAGCTGACGAACCTGCTGTTTGTTACCGCGGGCCCCGGAGTCCATCATGACATAAACCGGATTGAGGATCCAACGGCCCTTGTTGCGCGGGTCGGCGGCAGGCTGCTTGAGCGTGCGCGCGGGAACAGCGGAAGCTTCGAGCGTCTTAAACACGGAGGAAGCGATTTCGTTGGTCGCCTTCGTCCAAATATTGACGGTCTTGTTGTAGCGTTCGCCGGCGGTAATGATACCTTTTTTGTACTGCGCTTCGACTTCGTCGCATTCGCCCTGGGATTTTTCGACAATCGCTTTCTTTTCCTTCGGGAAAATCATGTCGCCGATACCGATCGAAATACCGGCACGCGTCGCCATGCGGAAGCCCATTGCTTTCAGCGCGTCCACGACGGGACCGACGCCTTCCTTGCCGACGAGGCGGTAGGAGGAAAGGATGAGGTCGCCGATCTGACCTTTTTTAACCGGGAAATTGATGAAGCCCATGCCTTCATGTTCTTTATCTTCACCGGCTTCCGTGCGGGTTTTCGGCCAAATCTGGTTGTAAACGATGCGACCGACGGTTGTGCGGATAACCTTTTTGTCCGGATTTCCGTAAATCGTTTTGCGTCCGTAGTCGGGATTGACGAAGTCCACCCAATCGTGGAAGTGGAGCGCGCCGTCGAGTTCCGCCATCTGGGCTTCTTCGACGGAACCGATCACGGGAACGTGCTTCTGACCGAGTTCTTCCGGCGTTTTCGGCGGTTGGAACGTCAGGTAGTACGACCCGAGCACGATGTCCTGAGACGGCGTGATAATCGGCTTTCCGCTGGACGGAGAGAAAATATTATTCGTGGAAAGCATGAGGAGTTTGCACTCCATGATGGCTTCCGTGGAAAGCGGAACGTGGACCGCCATTTGGTCACCGTCGAAGTCCGCATTGAACGCGGTACAGGTCAACGGGTGCAGGCGAATAGCGTCGCCTTCAATGAGCACCGGATCAAACGCCTGAATCGAAAGGCGGTGCAGCGTCGGAGCACGGTTGAGCATGACCGGGTGTCCCTTGGTAACTTCTTCGAGAATGTCCCAAACTTCCGGCGGGCGTTTTTCGATCATCTTGCGCGCACCGCGGACCGTGTGGACGAACCCGAGTTCCTTGAGGCGGCGAATGATAAACGGTTCAAACAAAACGAGCGCCATTTTCTTCGGCAAACCGCACTGGTTGAGCTTCAGATCCGGACCGATAACAATGACGGAACGGCCCGAGTAGTCAACGCGCTTACCGAGAAGATTTTGACGGAAACGACCCTGCTTCCCCTTGAGCATATCGCTGAGGGATTTGAGCGGACGATTCCCCGCCCCCGTAACGGCGCGACCGTGGCGACCGTTGTCGAACAACGCGTCAACGGCTTCCTGGAGCATACGCTTTTCGTTATTGATAATAACGTCCGGCGTTTTCAGTTGGAGGAGGCTACGGAGACGATTGTTTCGGTTGATGACGCGGCGATACAGGTCGTTGAGGTCCGAAGTTGCGAAGCGACCACCGTCCAGCGGAACGAGCGGACGAAGGTCCGGCGGGATCACCGGAAGCACTTCGAGAATCATCCATTCCGGACGATTTCCGGATTCGATGAAGCCCTGAATGACTTTCAGGCGACGGGCAAATTTAATTTTTGCCTGCTTGGAGCGCGTGTTCGCCATCTGCTCCTGCAACTCCTGAACGACTTGCGGAAGGTCGAGAGCCGCGAGAACGTCGCGGAGCGCTTCCGCACCCATTTTCGCCACGAAAGCGTCATCGCCGTATTCGAGTTGAGCCTGCGCGTACTCGTCTTCGGTCAGGAGCTGTTTCGTTTCAAACGGCGTTTTGCCCGGATCGACGATGAGGTATTTTTCGTAGTAAATGACGGATTCGAGCTGACGCGCGGTCATGTCGAGCAAAAGCCCGAGGCGCGACGGCATCGATTTCAGGAACCAAATGTGCGAGACGGGAACGGCGAGTTCGATATGCCCCATGCGGCGGCGGCGTTCCCGCGCGACGGTAACTTCGACGCCGCAACGGTCGCAAACCACACCTTTGAACTTGATGCGTTTGTACTTACCGCACGCGCATTCGTAGTCGCGCACCGGCCCGAAAATTCGCTGGCAGAAAAGTCCGCCCGGTTCCGGTTTAAACGTGCGGTAATTGATGGTTTCCGGATTTTTAACTTCGCCGTGAGACCACTGACGGATCACGTCGGGCGAAGCGAGCGAAATGGACACGTAGTCGAAATTCTGCTCCGCGGAATTGATTTCGGATTCTGCGTTGTTGATCATTGTTCGGTAAAATTTGATGGATGTTTTTCGTGGTTGCGGGAGCGGATTTTCAGAAAAAAGGTTTTCATAAAATCCGCGTTCCCGCGACGGTTCAGAGCTGCTTCGTGGAATCGCCGAGCTGAACGTTCAGCGCGAGCGACTGGAGTTCCTTCATCAAAACGTTGAACGACTGAGGTGTTCCCGCGGCAAGAGAGTTGTCCCCCTTGACGATTTGTTCGTAAATCTTCGTGCGCCCGACCGTGTCGTCGGACTTCACCGTCAACATTTCCTGCAGCACGTGAGCCGCACCGTAAGCCTCGAGCGCCCAGACTTCCATTTCCCCGAGACGCTGCCCGCCGTACTGAGCCTTACCGCCCAACGGCTGTTGCGTAATCAGAGAGTACGGACCGACCGCACGCGCGTGGATCTTATCCGCCACGAGGTGGTTCAGCTTCATCATGTAAATCACGCCGACAACGACGTCCTGGTCGAACGCCTCGCCCGTGAGACCGTTGTAAAGCAGGGTTTTACCGCTGTGCGGCAATTCCGCCTTATCGAGGTAATTGCGGATCGTGGCTTCGGGAACGCCGTCAAAGATCGGCGTAGAAACCTTGATCCCCGCCGGCAAGCCGTGGTCGGCAGCAGGCGTAAGTGCCATTTCGTCAAAACCGCCGGTTTGGAGCTGAAGACCGAGCTTTTTACATGCCCATCCCAAGTGCGTTTCAAGAACCTGCCCGACGTTCATTCGGGAAGGAACACCCAGAGGATTCAAGCAGATATCAACCGGCGTTCCGTCCGGCAAATACGGCATATCTTCCACGGGAACGATACGGGCGACGACACCCTTGTTCCCGTGACGACCCGCCATTTTGTCGCCCACTTGAATTTTACGTTTAACGGCGATGTAAACCTTAACGTTTTTGATCGTTCCCGAATCGTCCTCGCCTGCGGCGATGGAAGCGACCTTGCGATCGCGTTCTTCTTCGAGATCCGTAAATTTGCGGAGGAAGTCCTCAACGATGCGCATAATCTTAATGCGAACCGGAGACTGCGGCATATCGATGTACTTCGGCACGGAAGCGAGCTTGCGGAGAAGCGTCTTCGTGATTTTTCGACCCGCCGGAATGATGACTTCCTTTGTATCGCTGTTGATGACATCGAGCGGAATCTTTTCTCCGAGGAGAATGTTGGAGAGGGATTCCGTGAGTTCGTCGCGGAGCTTATCCGTCTGAGTGCGGAAGTTTTCGTTCACGCTCTTCATCATGCGACGCTGATCGGAATGCGAAAGTTTTTCGTTTTCCTTATCCGTGCGCGTGGACACTTTGACATCCATGATGATGCCGTACGTTCCCGAGGGCACCTTGAGCGAAGAATCCTTAACGTCCGCCGCCTTTTCACCGAAAATAGCGCGGAGCAGTTTTTCTTCCGGAGCGAGTTCGGTTTCGGATTTCGGTGTGATTTTTCCGACGAGAATATCGCCCGGATGAACTTCGGCACCGACGCGGATAACGCCGTCGCGTCCGAGGTTTTTCAGAGCGTCTTCACCGACATTCGGAATATCCCGTGTAATTTCTTCCGGCCCGAGCTTCGTATCGCGCGCCGTAACTTCAAATTCTTCGATGTGGATCGACGTAAACACGTCGTCCTTAATCACGCGTTCGCTGAGCAGAATAGCGTCTTCGAAGTTGTATCCGTTCCACGGCATGAATGCGACGAGGACGTTGCGACCGAGAGCGAGTTCGCCGCCTTCCGTCGAAGCACCGTCAGCGATGCACTGTCCTTTTTTAACTTTGTCGCCCTTTCTCACGGACGGACGCTGATTGAAGCACGTTGTGGCGTTCGAACGGAGGAACTTGCGGAGTTCGTAAACCTGAGCATCCGATGCGTTCGGATTTTTCCCGTCCTTCGTAACGATAATCTTGCGGGAATCCACCGAGGCGACAACCCCGTCCTGCTTTGCGAGAACGACCGTCTTAGAGTCTTCCGCGATGCGTTTTTCCAACCCGGTTCCGACAAACGGAGCCTGCGGTTGCAACAGCGGAACGCCTTGGCGCTGCATGTTTGAACCCATGAGCGCACGGTTCGCGTCGTCGTGTTCAAGGAACGGAATCAACCCGGCAGCGACGGAAACGACCTGCTTCGGCGAAACGTCCATCAAATCCACTTCTTCCGGTTCGATGACGAGAACGTCGTCGCGGAAACGCACCGTAACCTTACCGACGAGATTGCCCTTTTCATCGACTTCGGAGTTTGCCTGTGCGACCTTGTAATTTTCTTCTTCGTCTGCCGTGAAATACTTCACTTCATCCGTAACCTTCCCCTTCTTGACGATGCGGTAAGGCGCTTCGATGAAGCCGAATTCGTTCACGCGGGCGTATGTCGAAAGCGAATTGATAAGACCGATATTCGGACCTTCCGGCGTTTCAATCGGGCAAATACGACCGTAGTGCGACGGATGAACGTCTCGGACTTCGAAGCCCGCGCGGTCGCGGTTCAAACCTCCCGGACCGAGAGCGGACAAGCGGCGCTTGTGCGTGAGCTCGGAAAGCGGGTTGATCTGATCCATGAACTGGGAAAGCTGGCTACGCGCAAAGAAGTCGCGGACAACCGTGGAAAGCGCTTTCGGATTGATGAGTTTTCCGGGTGTCACGGAATCGACGCTCTGGTCGTACATCGACATACGGTCTCGAACATGGCGTTCCGTACGCGCGAGACCGACACGGCACTGGTTGGCAAGAAGCTCGCCGACGTTACGGACACGACGCGCGCCGAGATGGTCGATGTCGTCGACAACGCCGTCCCCGCGTTTCAAATTGCAGAGATACTTCGTCGCCTGGACGAGGTCTTCCGTCTGGATCGTACGCGTGGCAATCGGCGTGCTGAGCTTGAGCTTCTGGTTGATTTTATAGCGCCCGACGCCGCCGAGATCGTAGCGTTTGGCATCAAGGAAAAGACGTTTGAGCAGGGAACGCGCGTTCGGAATCGTCGGCGGTTCACCCGGACGAAGCACCTTGTAAATGTCTTTAAGAGCTTCTTCTTCGTTGCGGGTCGGGTCTTTTTTCAGAGCGCGAATGATTGCGCCGTCGTCCACGGACGTGTCAATGACGCGAACGGAAGCAATCCCGATTTTTTCGATTTCGCGAAGAATGGTCTTCGTAATCGGCTCAAACGCACGCGCCAGAACCTTGCCCTTTTCGGAATCGATAATATCTTCGACGAGGACGTACTTGGAAACGCCGTCCATCTCGATCGCTTTCTTGATTTTAAGCGTTTCGAACTTGTAAAACAGCTCCATGATCTGCGCGTCCGTGCTGAAGCCCCACGCGCGGAGAAGCGTCGTGATGAGGAACTTACGGCGACGGCGGCGGCGGTCGAGATAAACGTAGAGCAGGTCGTTCTGGTCGAACTGAACTTCGAGCCACGTTCCGCGATCCGGAATAATGCGGAAAGCGTAAAGCGTTTTCCCGCTGGAGTGATCGCTCTGTTCAAAACAAATCCCCGGCGAACGGTGCAGCTGGCTGACGATAACGCGTTCAGCGCCGTTGATGATAAACGAACCGCGTTCGGTGATAAGGGGCATTTCGCCCATAAAAATTTCTTCTTCCTTAACGTTGTCACCTTCAACAAGACGCAACTTCAGGAACAGGGAAACGGAATACGTAATCCCCTCACGGATACACTCAAGCTCCGTGTATTTCGGACCTTTCAGGTCGTAGCTGACGTATTCTAAGCGGCAACGGCTGTCGTAGCTTTCAATCGGGAAAACTTCTTTAAAGACCGCTTCAAGACCCACATCTCTGCGCTTGGCGGGATCGAGGTCGCGCTGAAGAAATTCCACATAGGAATTGATCTGGTTTTCAATAAGATTGGGCGGAGGGATAACCTCGCGCAAAGTTCCAAAGTTCTGACGCTCAGACATATCGTTTGTTGAAATTGGTTGAGTGTGCTACTGACAAGTTCGAGAACCTTAAGGGCGTTCCCGTACCCTTTCGGACAAATTTTCGAGTCGAAAGCCGCGCAAATCCCGCGCGCTTGTCCCGCTTTCTTTAGGCGCAAACGAGTTCAAAAATCCCGTTTTGCGTTAAGCCGCGAATGCGGACAGCGTTGTCCGCTGTCCGCAAATCGCAAATTGGAAGAAAAGGAGTGAGGCAAAATTATTTGACCTCGACTTCAGCACCGGCTGCTTTGAGCTTGTCGGCGATTTCCTTCGCTTCTTCCTTGGTGCAACCTTCCTTGACGGCCTTGGGTGCGCCTTCAACGAGGTCTTTCGCTTCTTTAAGACCGAGACCGGTAATTGCGCGAACTTCCTTAATGACGTTGATCGGGCTTGCGCCTTTCGCCTTCAGGATAACGTCGAACTCGGTCTTTTCTTCAGCAGCGGGAGCAGCGGCACCGGGAGCGGCGACGACCGTAGCTGCGGCGGAAACGCCCCAGAGTTCTTCGAGTTCTTTGACCAACGCAACCAATTCTTTAATCGGCTGAGCGCTGAGCCATTCGATGACTTGTTCTTTTGTGATGTCTGACATTGTATTATTTTTCCTTGAATGATTAGCGTCCGGCGGTCCGGACATTTAAGGGGAGACCCCTAACCTGGTTCCTTGGATTTTCCCGTTCCCGTCTAAAATCGAAAAACTTCAAACGGTTGCGAAAAATGGATTTCATTTAAGCGGCACGACGGCTTATCGAAAAACCGAACGAAAAAGCCGTCGTTCCCGCGAACATTATTCGGCTGCCGGAGCGCCTTCTTCCTTTTCGCTCTTTGCGACGAGCAAGCGCACGAACTGCGATGCCGGAGCAGAGAGGAGCGAGAGGAACAGCGCACGGGCTTCCGGAAGCGTCGGGAGCTTGGAAAGCTCTTCGATCGCTGCCTTGTCGAGCAGTTCGCCTTCGACAACGCCCGTTTTGATTTCGAGGCGCGTCGTGTCTTTGAAAAACTTAATCAGCGCTTTCGCAACAGCACTCGGGTTTTCACCACCGACGACAATCGCCGTGTGCCCTGTGAGATGTTCGGAAACGTCCGGCATACCGGCGTCCTTCATCGCAATATTGAGGATGCTGTTCTTGACGACGTGGTATTCGCCGCCGAATTCGCGGATTGCATTGCGGATATTTGCAGAGTCAACAACCGTGACGTGCGTAAAATCCGTGAGGAAAAGATAGTTCGACTTCGCGAGGTGCGCGGCAACTTCTTCTACCAAAAATTTCTTTTCAGCTCTCATTGTACCGTGTCTCCCTTATGCAACATAGGGTTTAATGTCGATCTTGACGCCCGGGCTCATCGTGGAGCTGAGCGTCAGAGACTTAATGAACTTACCGCCCTTGAGCGCTTCCGGCTGAGCCTTAGCGAGAGCACGAATCGCTTCTTCGGCGTTTTCCGCGAGAGCATTCGGCTCAAAAGAGCGCTTACCGACGACGATCGAGATATTCGCGGTTTTGTCCATCTTGAACTCAACGCGCCCGCCTTTAACGGCCTTGATCGTGGCGGGAATATCGTCGGAAACCGTTCCGGACTTCGGATTCGGCATGAGACCGCGTGGACCGAGGACGCGAGCGACCTTGCGGACTTCCTTCATCGCGGACACCGTGGAAACGGCGACATCAAATCCCGTCCAGCCGCCGCTGACCTTCGCAATGAGGTCCGCGAGACCCGCTTCGTCGGCACCTGCCGCGAGCGCTTCTTCCGGCTTTTCCGTAAAGACGATAACGGAAACCTTCTTTCCGCTTCCGTTCGGAAGGGAAACCGTTCCGCGAACCATCTGGTCGGACTGCTTGGGATCAACGCCGAGACGGGCGCTGACTTCCACCGTTTCATCGAATTTGGCGATCGGCATTTTCTTGAGCACTTCGACCGCTTCCGCAACCGTGTAGCTCGCCTTCAGATCGCCCGCAGCAAGAGCTGCTTTGTATCGTTTGGATTGTTTTTTGGGCATATCGACTTTTGTCTCCTGCTTTATTGCAGTATTTGAATTAGAAAATTCGAGAAAATTTAACACCTGCGGGAACAAGGTACAAGGATTTCCTTTGCACTACGTCCCGCAGGGTAATCAATTAACCGATGACTTCGATGCCCATCGAGCGGGCCGTGCCTTCGATCATTTTTGCCGCTTGTTCCGCGTCAACCGCGTTCAAGTCTTTTTTCTTCATCTCGACGATTTCGAGAATTTGCTTACGGGTTACTTTCCCGACCTTGTCCTTATTCGGAGCACCCGAGCCGCTTTCGATCTTCGCAGCCTTTTTCAAAAGGACGGAAGCCGGCGGGGTTTTGAGAACAAACGTAAAGGACTTATCCTGGTAAACCGTGATAACAACCGGGAGAATAAGACCGGCCTGGTCTTTCGTGCGCGCATTGTACTC
>JAGBIL010000028.1 GCA_017935025.1 Opitutales bacterium
CGCCCGCTCGCGCTCCAAAAAGACGGCACGTGGTTCACCTACGGTTACGACATCACGAAAAACATCTGCGAAGTCTTCGGTCAACACGGCTACATCCGTGCGGCGTATTCCTACGCGCCTTTCGGCTCCGTTTCCGCCTCCGGCGATGTCTCCCAGCCGTTCCAATGGTCCTCGGAGCACTACGACTCCGAACTCGACCTCGTCTACTACAACTACCGCCACTATTCCCCCACCCTCGGCCGCTTCCTCTCCCGCGACCCCATCGCCGAACAAGGCGGCCGCAACCTCTATGCATTCGTGAAAAACGCACCAACAAAAACAATTGATTTATACGGGCAAGCAGAGCCTTCTTTGGGCCGACATATCGGGCCGGACTGGTTACGAGAACTCTTAGGGGTGCCAGATGAAGATCTTACGGAATGGTTTTTTCGTCGCTTCCCGAATGCTCTTGAATTTGCAAAATCAAAAATGCGAGAAACGTTATCATCTAAGATCTGCGCTAATAATGGGGCTTCAACAATGCCAAACGATTCCACAACTTGGGCCTTTGGTGCAGACGACTTCGCAAAATATGGTGATGAAAACATGAGCTTTTATGAAGAATATCTACTAATGGGGCATTTTAGTGTTCGCACGAAAGATATTGCTGTTATATGGGCGAATAAATGTGAGTTTTCATGGACAGCAACTTTCTATCTGGAGGATCAGACAGGTTCTACGTTTCCGTCTTTAAAAGACAAGCTTCCCGCATTCCTTTACGACTTAGTCATACATTCCTACCCAATCCTAACGTACATATTTTGGCCGAGAACGGTTATTATGGGAGAATGGGAAGACTCTGGGTCTGGATGTTGTCCGGGAAAGGAGAATAAATGAAGAAGGGACTAGTAATTGCCCTCGTGTTAATTCCCGTGTTGTTCGTTATAGCTTCGATTTTGTGGGAGGAACCATTGTCAGAACTATCGCCAGGGGAAAATTACACTATATTGAAAAGAAGAGATTCTTGGAGCCTATTGGGAGGAGGACAGAGCCGCAAATACCTACTTCAAATAGATAATCCTGATCAATTCAAAAAAGATTGCAGGGCGTTCTTTTCCGTAGGCAATGGGAACAGTGATTCGTATTTCTATTGTGCTCATTTTTATGAAGATGCATCAGAATTTTCTGCAGGGGAAGATTGCGCTCAATTTTCTTCTAAGTCGTTAAAGATGTGGAAAAACGAGAACAATTCGCAAATTCTATGGAGATGCATATTTAGTGAGAACAGGAAGTACTGTTATATCGAATGGATTAACCTAAGAGACTGATCAACTCATGAAAAGGGGGCCAAATAAATGCTATTCTGTAGCATCCTTGAGGGTGTTTGATGCGCTGGGGAAAACGCATTGCTACGCGTACGACCTGCACGGGAACGTTGTTGCCGAGTTCGGCACGGGCGCGCAGCCTGCGGTGTTTTCCTTTGATGATGCGGACAACTTAGTTTCGCAAAAGCTTTTCCGCGTGCCGGGCGAAGCGCTTGAGAGCGATCCGCGTTCCCGCACGGATTTAACGGCGGATGAAACGACGTGGCGCTACCACGCGTCAACGGGGCTTTTGCTTGCGAAAACGTATCCGGACGAAGGGCAGATTGATTACGCTTATGACGCGCAAAATCGGCTCGTTTCGACGACTTGGACGCGGGAAGTTTCTCCGAAGGCGTTCGCCAGAAAGCAACGCGCACCTACGCCGAGAAGACGGGCGAACTCGTTTCCGTTTCCTACAACGACGGCGCAACGCCGACCGAAACGCACACCTACAACCACCTCGGTCAACTCATCCGAACCGTCGACGCCTCGGGAACGCGGACAATCGCCTGCAATGAATGGAGCGAATACTGCTTCCGTTTGTCTGAAGGTATGGTTTCATTCTTCTGCTTACTTTAGCTTTTAATGTGTTTATTTATGAAAAAACAAAAACCTCTCATCGTTCTTAAAAAGTTGTTACGAAATACGCTGAATGTCGTTGTCTTCGTTTGTGCCGGAGTAGCTTGTATTTCCGGTAGCGTGGCGAAAGCGCAGGAATTCGACGTGCTTCAGGAACGCGTGCTTCGCAAAGGCGCATCTGCGGAGGATATGCGCCGAATTGCGGACTGTTTTGCCGACGGGCTCGGGACGAAGAGGGATATTTATAGGGCTGCCGCATGGTATGCCAATGCTGCGGACGGAGGCGATCGACAGGCTCTTGAAAAACTCCGCCAATGGTCGCGTTCCCGAATGAAGCAAAAGCTTCCGAAACCGCTTTCCCGAAAGTTCGGAATATCGGAAGAACGGGAACTGGAAGAGACGAAAAAACTGGTGGCATATTTGCTGAGCGTCAGAGAAAGGAGTTTGGGGCAACCGTATAATCGTGCCAAAAAGAAAAAACGATCCGTGTTACCGATAGTTTCAGATTTCTTGAAAAACGGAGCCAATCCGTTGCTGGTCGTAGATGCGGTAGAAGGTATAAATAATGAGGTGCGCAAGTCTCCGATGTCGGTGGCATTGGAAAATGCCGATTTCCCGACGTTGCGGCTGTTGTTGGCGAACGGAGGAGATTTGAATTTGCCCTATCGTCAACCGCTGAAACATGCGATTGACAATGCGAACTTTCGGTACGAGGCACTTAAGAAAGCGGAGTCCGAAAAGGCATCCGGAAAGAAAGGAAAAGTTAGTCACACGTTAATTCTTAACCGGGCGCAGGAGAATTTTGAAGAGGCGATTTCCGTTTTGGAATTTTTATTGCAACACGGATGCGATCCCCGAGTACGGGATAGTGTGGGAATGACGATGCTGTCTTACGCGCGGTGTTCTCCGGTTGTCTCTCTTTTGATAAAATACGGGGCAGAGATTGATGCCCGCAATGAGCCGGGCGATAACTGCTCGGGAGATCCCGGATGGGCGGACAAGCATCGCGGCACGGCGCTCTTCCGGGTGGTGCTTCGGAATTGCCCGAATGGTGTCGCTGCGTTAATCGATGCGGGAGCAGATGTTAATTTTCGAGATGGGACCGGGGCGACTCCTCTTGATGTGGCGGAGAGGTATACTCAAGAACTGTCATCCTCATCGGGCGAACAATTTGAAAATGCAACCAAAATTGAGGCGATTCTAAAAAAAGCCGGAGCGAAGCGCGGGCGTACACGTTGACGGGCTCTGTTTCACAGGGTTGATTGTGTTTGTTCTGTTCCCGTCTCTGAGCGGTTGCGGGAACAAAGATTCAGAGTGTGTTTCCGGTTTATTAGGTCTGGATGTTGGGTGCTTATGGAAAAAAAACTGTATGGTTCAAATCTAAACGGAAGAATTTTGCATGAAACGTAATATTTTTTTCGGAGCAATCGGCTTTTTTCTTGGGACTGCTTGGCTTTTGATTGGGTGGGTGCTACTTGCAAGTGTGGAAATGTTTTCGCCTCCGGAGGTAGAAGAGTCGTTCTTTAAAAATATAGAAAGCGAGCCTTTTTCAGAGGTTGTAATCACATACAGGAAAAAGAATATCCGGACAGGAGAGGCTTTGTTTGTTCGATTTTCCGTTAGGGACGCAGATGTTTTGAGAAAATTACAAGGTGATCTGAAAACATGGAAATTAACACAAACGTTCCGCACCGTCGAATTTGAGCCGGATGTTCGGATTTATACCTCAAACACGTCTACTCCTTGGAAAATCAGCTTTGAAGGAAGAAACAGCGAGTTGTTTCTGAGCCGTAACGGGAAATATTGTATCGCTTCTGTTTATGGAAATACTTTTTACAATGAGGTATTGAAACTCGTTGAAGAGAACGAAAAGCGGATGTGTCAAGATATGTTCCGTGTAGAATTATAAAAATCCATTCCAAATATTGCTGAACATTCACGTTAAGTAGAAGTTCGTCCGAGCAGGTAGAGAGAAGTACTCATTATGTTTAAAGAAGGTTTTATCTTTTTTCTGTGGGGAATAGCGTTGTTTATCGTTTTTTCCCCGATGGTTTGCGGAATTGAATATCCGAGTACGGCAATTTTTACATTCGTTTTGTTGCTCGGAATTTGGAAATCCCGATGGCGGGCGACGATTCAAAGCAAAGTTTTTCTCTTGCTGACGGATTTTTTTCCTGCCTACCATCAGACGGCTTATGCTACATCCTTTGGGGCGGTTCGGGCTGGTTTCCGGACGGAGGATATCATCTCGGACAATTTTTCTGCTTCGTCGTTGCCGGAATTTCCCTCATTCTTGCCATTTATAATGGCGTATTTTTACTCGACAGGAAAATCGTAATACCGAAAGATTTTGCCTATTGGACGATGTGGGCGACGGGAATGGCGTTTTGGGGATACTCTTATTTTGTTACCGGTGCTTCATTCGCAACGTTTTTCCTTTATGCGCTCCCGTGTGCATTAGTGGAGCGGCGGCGCTCCGTGATTTATTTCTCAAATATCTGGACGCTTTGTGCATTCATCGTGGCTCCGATCATAATTTGGAAAATCAGCGGACAAATTCATGATTCTTTTTATTTCAAAAAAAACGAACGAAATGTTTTTCGGTTCTGTCGGGAACACGCTAAACGAGAATCTTTGGTTTCGGGCATTGTTTTTACTTCCGTGGGGTTTAATGATTTGGGTTCATACAAAGAACACGATTTTAAACAAAAATATTCTCTATGGCAAAAAGGCGGAAAAGTAGAAAGTTGTTACGGTTTGCTCGTCCGCTCGCGCGTTCGACCTCGCGCAACGGCACGACGCAGAACGACACGTTCGGCTATAACTCGCGTTCGGAACTTGTTTCCGCGACACTCGGCGCCGACAACTACGCGTACGCGTTCGACAAGATCGGAACCCGGGCGACGGAAATTTTCTGATTTACTGAGAACCCGTAATTCGTTCTTTACGCCGAGAGCACTTTTCGCAGAATTGCGACGGATTTGTTCAGTTCGGCAACGCTTGCGTTCAGCGGCGGAAGCAGGCGGATTACGTTGTTTCCGGCCCCGACGACGAGCAAGCCGGCTTCACGCAGTTTGGCAATCCAAGCAGCGGGAGCTTCGCGGAATTTCAATCCGCTCATGAAGCCGATTCCGCGAACTTCCTCGAGAATCACCGGAAATTCTTCGACGAGTTTAGCGAGTTGTTCCCGCCAAGCAGGCGCGGTTTCCGTGACGTGTTCGATCAGGTTTTCCGCTTCCAGCGTTTCCAAAACCGCGAGCGCCGCCGCGCACGCCATCGGGTTCCCGCCGAAAGTCGTGCCGTGAGAGCCGGCGTGAAACAGGTCTGCGAGTTCGTCGCGCATCCAAACAGCGCCGATCGGGAATCCTCCGCCG
Organism: Opitutales bacterium; assembly: GCA_017935025.1. Classification (GTDB taxonomy): domain Bacteria; phylum Verrucomicrobiota; class Verrucomicrobiia; order Opitutales; family UBA953; genus Spyradosoma. Next base: position 5,297 of record JAGBIL010000028.1, read on the forward strand.
AGTCCTTTCGCCATCGAAAAACAATCGGGAACGATTCCCGCGTGCTCGAAGCCGAAAAGTTTTCCCGTCCGTCCGATTCCGCACTGAATCTCATCGCACATGAGCAAAACTTTTCGTTCGTCGCAAAGCGTGCGCAGTGCTTGCAGAAATTCCGGAGTCGCCGGCGTAAGCCCGCTTTCGCCCTGAACGGGTTCGAGTAGCACGGCGGCGGTTTGAGTGTCGATTGCCGAGCGGAAACTTTCGATATCGTTTAGCTTCGCCACGGAAATTCCGGGAAGCAACGGGCGGAATCCGTTTTGGATTTTTTTCTGTGGTGTTGCCGCCATCGTACCGAAGAGGCGCCCGTGAAACGCATTTTCGCAGACGACGACTTTAAAAATTTTGCCTTCTTCGCCGCCTGCGCGGGAACGTCCCCAAAGGCGCGAAATTTTCAGTTGGCACTCGTTGGCTTCTGCACCGCTGTTGCAAAAAAACATTTTTCCGCCGCCCATGTGGCGGTTGATGCGCTCTGCGACGAGCGGTGCATTTTCATTGGCGAAAAGATTGCTGCAATGCGAAAGTTTCCCCGCCTGCTCGCAAACGCGTTTCAGCCAATGCGGATGCGCGTGTCCGAGCGAAAGCACCGCGATGCCCGACGCGAAATCCAGATATTCTTTTCCGGTCTCATCCCAAACGCGCGAGCCGTTCCCGCGTGAGAAAGCCACGGGCGGAACGCCGTAATTGCCGAGCAGATTTTTTTTCCAAAGGTCAATCGATTGCGACATAACAGCGGTTCATCAAACGCCGTTCCCGTCGGCTTTGCAAAAGAAAAAAACGAATTGTTCCACGGCGGAGGAGGCTCGCGCGCGATTCGTTTTAAGGTTTAGCGCACGATAAAAAATGCACCGTGCGGAGATGTTTCCGAGGGCAAATGCACAAGCGCGGAGCCGTCGAGGGCATCCATGCCGAGAATGGGATGTTCGCTTTCATCACAAATCAGCGGAGAAACTTCTTTCAGCTCAACCCCGGGCGCGATTTCGATTTTTCCGGATTTCCCCTCCGTCATTTTCTGCCGCGCGGCGGTGTCGACGTTGCCGACGTGCGCCGTGATTTCTCCGGCGATGCCGGGCGCCCAATCTTTCTTAAAAACGCGCGTTACGCTGCTTCCGGTGTCGAGCAAGAGCGAAAAATCGTTCCCGCCGCATTTCAGTTTCGCGAAAAGGCGACCGAAGGCATCGCGCTCTCCGTTGATCGGGATGAGCGAACCTTTGCCCGGTGCGCCCCAGTAAAGCTCGTTGTTGCGCAAATCGAAGGTGAAGGGCAGGGAGCTGAGCAAATCCATGCCGACGATCCCGTCGATTTTTTCCGCCATCATGCTACGCACGGCGGCGAGGCTGACGACCATTACCGGGTGTTGCGGCGAAACGCCGGGTCCGACTTCGAGCGCGGCGATAAGCATTTTCGGGCGTTGTTTCGAGTTGCCTTTAAACATCATCCGACTCGTGTCAATCCATGCCGCGTTTTCGAGTTTTGCCGCGCTTTCGTCGTGCAAAACGGTGTGCGAGGCTCCGGTGTCGAGCATCATGCGCATCGGCTGTCCGTTGACCAGAGCGGTAACCAAAACCTGTTTGCAGCGCGCGTCCTGATTCATCTTCATCAGGTCGACCGTCGCCTTTTGTTCTGCGGCGGAGAGTTCGGGGTGGGCTGACGGCAAGGCGTTTGCGGAAAACGTTGTGCCCAAAAAGAGAGTTAATGCGGCAAAAATAAATTTCATTTGTTTTTTCATAAGGCTACATTAGCGCCCCGTTTTGCGGCTGCCAATGCCTTTTGCGCGGCGCGGCGGCGTTCCCGCGAATTTTCGTTTTCCGAAAAACTTTTTTCCCCGTCGCCGCTTTATAGAAAAGTGAGACAAGGGAAAAATGGAGAGAAAGATTTTTAATGTCGGGCTCGATGTGGGCTCGACGACGCTGAAGCTGGTTTTTGTCGACGGGAACGGCGACGTGATTTACTCCGACTACCGTCGCCACCATGCGGATATTTTCGGTGCGCTCAAAGCCGGTTTCGAAAATGCGCTGTCCGGGCTCGGCGACGGCGAAATCCGCTTGGCGGTAACGGGTTCTGCGGGCATGGGTATTGCGGAGCGCGGGAACTTGCCGTTTGTTCAGGAAGTGGTCGCTGCGGCGGAAGTGATTCGCGTGAAATATCCCGAAACGAAAACGTTTATCGATATCGGCGGCGAAGATGCGAAGATGATTTTTTTTGAAGCGGGGAAACTGCCGGATATGCGCATGAACGGAAGTTGCGCCGGCGGGACGGGCGCGTTCATTGACCAGATGGCGAGCTTGCTCGGATGCGACGTTTCGGCGCTGTCGGCGCTCGCGCTTTCCGCGAAAACGGTTTATCCGATCGCCTCGCGTTGCGGCGTTTTTTCAAAAACGGATATTCAGAATTTGCTCGCGCGCAACGTTTCCCGGGCGGATATTGCCGCATCGATTTTTCACGCCGTCGCGTTGCAATGTATCGGGACGCTTGCCCGGGGCTTTGATATTTTGCCGAAAGTATTTTTCTGCGGCGGACCGTTCGCCTTTATTCCCGCGTTAAGGAAAGCGTTTCGCGAAGAGCTCAATCTGCGGGAGGAAGACTGTATTTTTTGCGAAAACGCGGCGTTCGTTCCCGCGTGGGGTTGCGCTTTGTCGGCATTGAATTCTGCGAAAAAAGATTTCTCCGAATCGCTCGCGGGAACGGAAAAAACGCTGCCGAAACTTTCTGAAACGGCGGCGGACTTGGCGGCGCAAAAGGCAAGCGTCGGCAACATTCCCCGAGCCGGAGCACTCCCGAGACTTTTTCGGGACGAGGCGGATTTTGCCGCATGGTTTTCGGAAAAACAGGGCGGCGTGATTCCGAAAGTTTCGCTCGCGGACTACGACGGCTCGCCGTGTTTTCTCGGCATCGATTCGGGCTCGACGACGACCAAAATCGTTGTCATCGACGCGCGGGAACGCGTGCTTTTTCGTTTTTACAAAAAATCTCAGGGCGACGCGCTCGGTGCGGCGGCGGAAGGCTTGCGGGAATTTTTCGCGCAGGCGAGGGCGGCGGGACGCGAAATCCGTATCGCTCGCAGTTGCGTTACCGGCTACGGGGAAGATTTGATCAAAGCCGCGTTCAACCTCGACGACGGCGTGGTGGAAACCATCGCGCATTATCGCGCGGCGCGGAAATTTATGCCGGACGTGTCGTTTATTCTCGATATCGGCGGGCAGGATATGAAGGCGATTTTTGTCGAAAACGGCGCAATCAACCGCCTCGAAATTAACGAAGCGTGTTCGTCGGGTTGCGGTTCGTTTGTCGAGGCGTTTGCGGCTTCGCTGAAATTCCCCGTGGCGGAATTTGCGCGTCTGGCGTGTTTTTCGGAAGCGCCGTGCGACCTTGGCACGCGTTGTACGGTTTTCATGAATTCAAAAGTGAAACAGGCGTTGCGGGAGGGCGCGGGCGTTCCCGATATCGCCGCCGGGCTGAGTTTTTCCATCGTCAAAAACTGTCTGCACAAAGTGCTGAAAATCCGCGACGCGGCGGAGCTCGGCGAACACATCGTCGTGCAGGGCGGCACGTTTCGCAATCTTTCCGTCGTGCGCGCATTCGAGCGGCTGACGGGAAAAAGCGTGATTTTTACCGATATGCCCGAGCTGATGGGCGCTTACGGCTGTGCGCTTATCGCGGCGGAAAATTTTTCAAAAACGGAGGAAAATTCCGCGGGAACGCCACTGGCTCGTCTCGTTGATCCCAATGCTTTTCGCGAAAAGCGGTTGACTTGTCCGGGTTGCACAAACCGGTGCCAAGTCTGCGAATTTATTTTCGACAACGGAAACGTTTATTATTCCGGAAACAAATGCGAAAAGATTTTTACCAACAAAGGCGGTGATTTTCGCAGGGGCGAAAATATGTACACGTTCAAGTACTCGCGTATTTTCCGTCGCGGGAACGTGCGTGCCGTTGCGGGAACGTCGGGCGGAACCCGGCGGCGCATCGGAATCCCGCGCGCGCTCAACGCATTTGAGAATTTTCCGTTTTGGAATGCGCTACTTTCCGCGTGCGGGTTTGAAGTCGTCGTTTCCGGCGCATCGACGATGCCGCTTTACGAAAAAGGTTTGCGCACCGTGATGTCGGACAACATTTGTTTTCCCGCAAAACTCGTCCACGGGCACGTTCTGGACCTCGTCGGGCGCGGCGTGGAGCGCATTTTCATGCCGTACGTCGTGCGGGAACGCTCCGAGGACGCGCGGGCGCACGGGAGCTTTAATTGTCCGATTGTTTCCGGCTACTCGCAGGTTATTTCCGCCGCGATGGAAACGCAGGAAAAATACGGAATTCCGCTGGATGCACCCGTCGTTACGTTTTCCGACGAAAAATTGCTGCGGCGTGCCTGTCGTGAATTTTCGGATACGCTCGGCGTTCCGAAATCCGTTTTTGACGCGGCGTTTCCCGTTGCGCTTGCCGCGCAGAAAAATTTCGCGCGGGAACTCTACGAAAAAGCGAAAAAGATTTTGGAAAACGCGCGTAAAAACGGGCGGACGGTGATTCTGCTCGCCGGGCGTCCGTATCACGCCGATCCGCTGATTCAGCACAAAATCTCGGATCTGGCGGCGGGTTTCGGCGCCGATATTATTACCGAGGACATCGCGCGCTTTGCGGAGGAAAAAGACACGGACGGCGGCGGGAACGCGCTCGACGGCATTGGCGGCGTTTTGCAGTGGACGTATGTTACGCGGATTCTCAAGGCGGCGCGTTTTGTCGCCCGCGCGGAGCCGTCCGTTCACTACGTTCAGCTGACTTCGTTCGGCTGCGGTCCCGATGCGTTTATCATCGACGAAGTTGCGGATATTTTAAAACAGGGCGGGAAAAACCTGACGCTCTTGAAAATCGACGACGTCAACAACATCGGATCGCTCAAATTGCGTCTGCGTTCGCTCGTCGAAAGCCTGAAATTCAAAAGCAATTTCGCGGATGCGGGAGTGCGTTCCCGCAAAACACCGCCTCCGCGCCACACGGGAATTTTCGGAAAGGGCGATAATGCGCGCCGCACGATTCTTTATCCGTTTATTTCCGAATACATTTCTCCGATTATCGCGCCGGCGCTCGAAGCCTGCGGCTACAAGGCGATTATGCTCCCGCCGAGCGACGCGCAGACCGTGGAATACGGTTTGAAACATTCCAACAATGAAATTTGCTATCCGGCAACACTCGTCGTGGGCGACATCGTCAAAGCGCTCGATTCCGGAAAATACGACCGCCGCGAAATCGCCGTCGGGATTTCCCAGACGGGAGGGCAATGCCGCGCGACGAATTATCTCTCGCTGATAAAAAAAGCGCTCGCCAATGCAGGTTACGGCGACGTTCCCGTGGTCTCCGTCGGAATCGGAACTTCGCCCGTAAACGATCAGCCGGGAATGAATTTTTCGCTGACAAAAATTGCCAAGCGCGCCGTTTCCGCCATTGTTTTCGGCGATTGTATCGCGCAGATGTATTATTCGACGGTCGTGCGGGAGCGTGTCGCGGGAACGGCGGAGAAGTTGCGCGACGGGTATTTGGCGGCGCTTTTGCCGTGCGTACGTCTCGGGCGCGTGAAGGAAATGTTCCGCCTCTTACGGCGCGCGGCGGAGGATTTTGATGCCGTTCCCGTGAAAGCCGAGCGCGTTCCCGCAATCGGAATCGTCGGGGAAATTTTTGTGAAGTACAACGCGTTTTCCCATAAAAATGTGGTTTCATGGTTGGTCGAAAACGGCGTGGAACCGGTTTTGCCGAACGTTACGGACTTCATGATTCAGGACATCGTAAACAACCGCATCAACGTGAAGCTCAATCTCGCCCGGCGTTCGCTGCAGACCTGGGGATTTACGCTCGCGTTTTCGCTTTTGGCAAAATCCGCCATCGCCAAAGCCGACAAGGCTTGCGGCGCGTTTCGCCGTTACCGCCCGTTCGGAAGTATCGAAGAAAAAGCGGAAAAAGGCGCGAAAATCGTCAGTCTCGCCGCGCAGTTCGGAGAAGGCTGGCTGATTCCGGCGGAGTTCGCGATGCTTGCCGAGCACGGGATTTTCAACGCGGTTTCGCTTCAGCCGTTCGGTTGTATCGCCAATCACATTGTCGCCAAAGGCATAGAGAAGCGAGTCCGGAGGCTGTACCCGCAAATGAATTTGCTCTTTCTCGATTTTGATGCGGGAACGTCCGAGGCGAACGTTTTAAATCGCCTCCATTTTATGGTCAAAAACGCCGAACAAGGTTGTGCGGGGTAAGGGGCGGACGGGAACGTTCTCAGGAACGAATCCGCAGGTTCGCATCGTGAAAAAGCGTTTTTCTCTCTTGCTTAGGAAAAGGCGGGGGCGCACAATGTTTTCCCAAAATAACCTCCCCTTATATCACCCCGATAATCTTCGTTTTTTATGAAAGAATTGGTGCTTTTTGTTGACGGACAAACCGTTGGTCCGTTCCCGTTGGAGGACGTTGAAAAGCGTCTTGCGGCAGGCGAATTTTCTGCGGAAACGCCCTGCGCGGAACCCGGTGCTACGGAGTGGAAAACGCTCGGCGAAGTTGTTCCCGCGAACGGTGCGCGCCCGACGGTCGTGCGCCTTGCCCGAAAAACAAAGGAAGAAACGGAGGAAATGAGGTCTGCGACGTCGGAAAAACTTGATCCGGACGTGCGTAAAAAACTCTTGCTCTACAATTTGGCGGATTCTATTTCCGTGGACAAATTCACGCCGTTGCAGGCGGATACTGCGATCAAAATTCACGAGGCTGCGTTGAAAAAGGGGAAAAAACTAAAAATCGCGGCGGGTGTCGGCGGATTTTTGATTTCGTTTGCGCTGGCATCGTTTTTGTTTACGGGCGTGAATTTCGGCAAGGATCCGGGCGGAAAAGGGCAGAAGCTCTTTGAAAAAATCTTTGAGGAACCGCCGAATCCCGAGCATAAGAAAAAACGCCAGCGCATTGCGGCGGAAAGTGAGCGTTTGGCGCAGCTCCGAGAAGAAATTGCGGCGGTGAATTTTGTCGCGCCGCGCAGTCAGGGCGACCCGCGCCAAACTTTCCTCGGGAACGTCGAAATCAAAAATCCCGACATTTCCACGGTTACGGGAACGCTCGATGTTTCCGCGCTTCCGGCGAGCCTGGTTCCGGCAACGAAATTTGAAGTGATTCAGCTGAAGCGCCTGGACGGGACGACGGAAGATCGCATCAAAAAGCAGAACGAACTTTTTGCGGTGCTTTCCACGCCGGTTTGGACGGAGGCGGAATTGCGAAAAGCTATCGCGGAAGAATTGGCGGAGGATTTTCCGAAATCCGATGCTCCCGAAGCCGCAGAAATCGCAAACCGCCTGAAAATGTTCCGCCTCGATGCAATCGACGCACAGTTGCAGTGGTTGGAAAAACGCATCGGCGAAATCGCCCAACTCAAGGAAGTTCAGGGACGCTCGAAGGAAAAGAGCAATTCCCGGAAAAAAAGCACGGCAAAGGACGAATCCGCCGAGCAACGCAAGGCGACCAGCCGCGCGGTTCAAAATTGGGCTTCGCGCGAAATGCCGAAATTTATCGAAAAACTGAAAAAATTCCTCGCGGAAAAAGAAATTTATTATTCCGCGGAAAAACGTGCGGAGGCGTGGCGTGAGTTTTCCGAAAACGAACTGCCGGAAATCCAGAACAAGATTGCGGAAAACGAAACGCAGCGCACCCCGGTCGGAGCGAACGGCGAATTCCTTCTGGAAGGGCGCAGCGACCGCAATCTCATCGCCGTGGCGCATTTTGAACGCGCGGGCGATGTGTATTTCGTTCCCGCGAAGGACGAAAACGAACAAGGCTTGGTCCGTATGCAGAACATTTCCGTGAATCGGCGTACGCTCAAACCGGAAGATGTCCTCATGGACGAACGCTACATCGTTGCCGCGAAGGAAAAAATGGGCGGAAAACCCATGATAACGAGCGGGAAAATTCTTTCGCAGGAAATCTTTATCGTCCGCACGAGCCCGGAATGGTTCTACATTACGGTGGAGAAGAAACCCGACGAAGGCGAAACGGCATCGCGCCGCCGCCCGAGCGTGGTTTTGGGCGTTCCCGCAGAGTTTTTTGAATCCGTCGCCGTCGGCGATGAGGTTCCGATGGAAAAGCTACTTACGTTTGATCGCTTCGGCAAAGCGGCGGAATCTCCGGCAACGGGGCGTCTGATTTCGATTCCGGACGACAAGCTGGAAATCGTGAAGGAACAGCAAACTGCCGCCGGAATCGCGTTCCCGCCGCCGCCGGAAAAATATGTGCCTCCGGCTCCGAAAAAGGAAGAGCCCGCAGAGGCTACGGGAACACCCGAAGCGGAAAGCGCCGGAGCATCTGAAGACGCCCCGCCGGAAACAGAAAGCGGCGAGGGCGAAGCCGGAGCCTCCGAAGAATAATTTTTTTGAGGAGGCGCTCCGATGAAATCCGAAAAATTTACCCCAAATTCGGGTTCCGCGGACGGTTTTTTACTGCAGGAAGCCTGTTATAAAATCACCGGTTGCGCGATCGATATTCTCAATGCTCTCGGACCCGGTCTGAGCGAGAGCGTTTATTCCGCCTGTCTGAAAATCGAAATGGATAAGCGCCGGATCGCGTATAGGAGCGATTGTGCGTGTCCGCTGATTTACGACGATACGCAGGTCGGAGAAGTTTCCGTGCCGTTTGTGGTCGCGGAGCGACTCGTCGTGGCGTGTGTCGTTTCCGAGCATTTCAACGAGACCGATTATTCCCGCTACATCAGTTGCCTGCGCGCCTTGGATTTGCCGATGGCGCTTTTGCTGAATTTTCAGTTCGGCAAACTCCAATGGCGCAAAATTCAAGCGTAATGCGAGTTTTATCTCCTGTGCCGACGTGTGCGGCGCATTCTCTTTGAAAGAGATTGGATTCCCCGAAAAAAAAACGTTCCCGCGAAAAATCCTCGCGGGAACGTTTTTTGTTTTTTTTAAGCGGATTTCGCTTAGTGAGCGCCGCCGGTGTGAGCCGGGCGCGGATCCGCCTGTCCGATTTCGCGGAGAAGGTTGCGGAACCACGGGAGCGCAATATTGAACGGCTTGCCGCCCTTGATGCGTTCAAATTCGATCGGACGCAGACGATCCTGGTGCGCTTCGTCGTGGCCGATAACGCCGCTTTCGCCGCGCATCGCCGCATCGACCGCGAGGTCGACACAACCCTTGATGAGGGTGAGGTCTTCCGCGTTGGCGGGAGCCGAGCGCGCAAAGTAGCCGGATTTCTGAACGAGCACTTTTTCCGCGCCGATCATTTCGGCAAACTGCTTGCCGAACCACTTGCCCGGATTGATGGCATCAAGTTTAACGTGGCCGAATGCGTCGCGCGGCACTTCTTCGCCCTTGGCTTCCATTTCCTTGACGATGGCGTCAACGCCCGCGCCTTCGGAGATGAAGATGTTCACGCAATCGTAGAGATCCATAACGGCGTGGAGGCGTTTCGCTTCCTGCGCGATATCGATTTCGATTTCGGGAATGTAAATGCCGTGAACATCGTATTTTTTCGGGTGGATGCCGACTTCGGGGACGAACTCGTTCGCGTAGAGTCGGCGGCGGTATTCGCGCGCGGTCGCGGCAGTGAGCCACCCGCAGTTGCGACCCATGACTTCGTGCACGATGAGCATACGCGGGTTTGCGGAGTTTTCCGAAACGATGTTTTTGAAGAAAATCGCGCCTTGTTCAGCCGCTGTCCAAGCGCCGAGCGATTGGCGAATCGGGTAAACGTCGTTGTCGATCGTTTTCGGCAAGCCGATGACGGTGAGGTCGTAGTTGTTCTGTTTGAGAAATGCCGCGAGGTCAGCCGCCGCCGTGTTCGTGTCGTCTCCGCCGATGGTGTGGAGAACCTGGACACCGTCTTTAACGAGCTGGTCGGCAGCCACTTTCTGCGGGTCTTCGCCTTCCTTGACGAGTCCGCGTTTCACGCAGTCTTTGACGTTGGTCAGCTTAACACGGGAATTCCCGATGGGGCTGCCGCCGTAGAGGAGGAACGTAAAGGCTTTTTCGCGGATTTCCGGCGTAACTTTAATGCTGTCACCGAGGAGGAGACCTTTGTAACCGCCGCGATAGCAAATGATTTCGATTTCCGGATCAATTTCCGAATAGCGCATGATGAGCCCGCCGACAGCGGCGGAAAGGCAGGGCGCGAGCCCGCCTGCTGTGAGGATTGCAACTTTTTTCAGTTTCATAATGTGTAAGGTTATTTAGGTCAAAAAATTTAGGGAAAAATCATAACTTTCCCCGAAATCTTGGCAAGAACGCAGTTGCGGGAACGGGCGATTTTCGGGAGAAAAAAAGCGTTCCCGCCGCGATTACGGGAACGCTTTGATTTAGCCCGGCGTTTTTTAGGATTTTGCCGTAATGTCGTCGAGCGTTCTTACGCGATTGTGCGCAATAGGAGTCCATTCGACTTTTTTGAACATCGCCGTAATCGAAATCGGCAGGTACGTCAGCATGAACAGCGGGAACGTGAACGCGTAGAAAATTTTCTTAAACCAATGGCAATGGATCTTCTTCCATTGGGTGACGGTTGTAATCGCGCCGATCAGCCAGAGCGTGGAATAGATGCTCCAAAATGCACCGAGCAGACTGAGCCCGATGCGGCTGAGCTCCCAGCCGAGAATGAGCCCGACAACGATGCAAATCAGGCAGTTGAGCAGGGTGAGCACGCTCAGTACGAGCGCCGGCATAATCGTCATCGTCATGTCGTAGCACGACGTGAATTTTTCCGAGAAAATATTTTTGAGCAGGCTGAATCCGTATTTGCCCCAAACCTGAATGTAGCCTTTTGCCCAGCGCAGGCGCTGACGCCACGATTGCGCGAACGTAACGGGTTGCTCGTCGTAGAGCTCCGCATCTTTCGCGTAGCCGATTTTCCGTCCGCGAACAACGTTGTAAACCGTAAACTCAATGTCTTCCGTGAGCAGGAAAAATTTCCAACCGCCGACTTCCCGAATGATTTTCGAGGCAAACATGAAGCCCGTTCCCGAGACCGCGCAACTCGTGCCGAGCAACATTCGGGCGTGGTTCAGATATTCGCTTTCGCGTAGAAACCAAAGTGCATAGCCGGCGGTGATCCAGTTGTCTCCGTAGTTTTTGGAATTGCGGTAGCTGGTGATGACTTCGTAACCGTCGGAAAAGGTTTTGTTCATTTCCTCGAGATAGTGCGGGGCGAGGATGTTGTCCGCGTCAAACACCACATACGCGTCAAAATGTGTATCGCCGTAGTCGGCAACGATTTTTTCGTAGAGAAAATCCAGGGCATAGCCTTTTCCGACTTGTTCTTTGTTGAAACGCTCGTAAACGACGGCTCCGTTTTCTCGGGCGACGGCGGCGGTTCTGTCCGTGCAATTATCCGCGATGACAAACACCGTGAAGTGTTCCCGCGCATAGGTTTGCTTGTTCAGGCTTTGCAGCAAAAGCGGCAAAACATTTTCTTCGTTGCGCGCGGAAATGAGCACACCGAAGCGGTGCGGAACGGTCGGTTTGTGCGGTTTGTCTTTTACGAAAAACGGAACGGCAATGTAGAAAAACTGATAAAGGTAACAAACCAGAAAAATGATGCCCAGCACCATGTTAATGGCGACAAAGACAAGCTCTCCGGTATCGGAAAAGGGGTGGGCATTGGCAAACATGGTTTGAGAAAAAATCGTTCAGAGGGTGATTAAACGTAATGGCGTAATTATACGCACTTTTCCGGGATTGCGACAATCCAATATTCGGGGAAAATTCCGTCGTGCGCGGGAACGCGTTGGGCTGTTTTCTTGGGGCGTTTGCACGTTTTCCGTTTTAAATATTCGGGAAAATCCAATGTGCCGCCCAGAGGCAAACGCAGGTGAGTGCTGCGGCCGCAAAATCGTCCGCAACGACGCCCCAGCCGCCGTTGAGATTCTGCAGTTTTTTGATGAAAAGCGGTTTGAAAATGTCGAAAAGGCGGAACAGAACAAAGCCCGCGAGCAACCAGTAAAGCGTGTTCGCGCTGGAGGCAATGACTTCGCCGAGACCGGCAAAGCAAATCGGCATCACGGCAAATTCGTCAAAATTGACTTCGCCCGGGTCCGTTTTCCCCAAATATTTTTCCCCGGCTTCGCAGACGGGAACGGCGACGACGACCAGCAGTGCCGCCCAAATCACGAATTGCAGCAATGTTTGCGGGGAATTGATCCCCTGAAACGCGAACCAGTAGAAAACGATTCCGGCAACCGAGCCCCACGTTCCCGGCGCGGGAAGTTTCCGTCCGAGCGGGCCCAGCGTGGAAAGCGTACCGAGTAATTTCGTCTTCGTGTCGATTTTTTCGCTCATTGCATCAAAATTTTTCGGTTGCGAATGATGTAGCCCGTTCCGGAGTAAATCGTCAGCAAAACAGCTCCGTAAAACGACCACAAGCCCGCTTCCCGCGTCCAATACGCCCAGTCCGCGGGAACGCTCGTGTCCTGTAAGGCGTGAGCGAACAGAAGCAACGAAACCGAAACCATTTGCAACGCCGTTTTCAGCTTGCCGGCACGCTCCGCCGCCAGTACCAGACCGTTACTTGCGGCAACGAGTCGAAGCCCCGTAATCAAAAATTCACGACAAATGATAATAATGACGAAAAATACGCAAAACTGCGGCAAAATCGTTTCTGCCGTTCCCGCGGGCGCGTTGCATTTCAGCCCGAGCATCGCGACGAACAGACCGACCATGATAATCTTGTCCGTCAGCGCGTCCATCAGCTTTCCGAAGTTGGAAACGGCCCCGACTTTACGGGCAATGTAACCGTCGAACCAATCCGAAGCCGCCGCCAGAACAAAAAGAATAAATGCGGCAAGATCCGACTTAAAACCGTCGATGCAGAGCAAGCCGACAATGATAAACAGGAGCGGAATTCGCGAGAGCGTGAGGATATTCGGAAGATGTTTCATCTCGAAAAATTTTCCTAAAAATCTTGCCACAGATTGCGTACAAGTCGAGACTGTAAACACATTTTAGAACGAAAATACGCAAAAAAAATGGCATCTCAAAAAATTGCACCTGCGCGCGTCGCCCTCTATCCGGGGAGCTTCGATCCCGTGCACAACGGGCACACTCACATCATTCGCCGCGCCGCAAAACTTTTCGATCGCGTAATCGTTGCCGTCGCCGCCAATCCCGACAAGCAACCGCTTTTTACGATTCCCGAGCGTGTCGAACTTTTGCGAGAAGCGCTTGCCGATGCCGAAAACGTTGAAGTCATCACATTCGGCGGGCTTACCGTGGACAATGCCAAGCGGCTCGGAGCCGGCGTTATCATTCGCGGATTGCGCCTTGTTTCAGACTTTGAGTCGGAGCTGTTGCTCGATATGCACAACCGCCGCCTTGAACCCGCCGTCGAAACGCTCTACATGATGCCGGAGAAAGAGTTCATCTGCTTCAATTCGTCTTTCGTAAAGCAAATCGTCAAGCTCGATTCCTCCCGCCTCAGCGACTACGTTCCCGCGTGCGTTTTCAAACGCCTCCGCGAAAAATACCCCACGGAGTAGCGCTTACAGGAGCGCGTTAAACAAATATCCGAGCCCGATGATAAAAGCGGAAACGACGGAAAAGAAAATTCCGATAAGCCGCCACGTCATTACCTTTTTCAGCAAAACGGCTTCGGGAAGCGAAAGCCCGACTGTCGCCATCATGAACGCAATCGCCGTTCCCAGCGGGATTCCCTTCGCGACAAAAACCTGAATCACGGGAACAATCGCCGCCGCATTGGCGTACATCGGCACGGCAGCAAGCACGGCGACGGGAACGCTCCACGCTCCGCCGCACTGCAAAAGATTTTCAAAAAATCCTGCGGGAACGAACCCGTGAACGCCCGCACCGACGGCGATTCCGGCGAGAACGTACGGCAAAATCCCGACGGTGGTCGCGTGCGCGTCGCGGAAAATCTTCGCCGCGATTTTGCGGAACGGAAGTTTTTTCGCCGATCCGCCGTTCGCGGATTGCGTTCCCTCCGGATTAGACTGCAAAACCCACGCGGCAAACAAGCGCTCCAAATTCATTTTCCCGAGCAAAAATCCGCCGAAAGTTCCGAGGAAAATTCCGGAAAGCGCATAAATCAGCGTCGCTTTTACGCCGAATGCGCCGAGAAACATCGCAACGGCGATTTCGTTGACAAGCGGCGACGTAATCAGAAATGCGAACGTTACGCCGAGCGGAATTCCGCCGCGCACGAACCCGATAAACAGCGGAACGGACGAACAGGTGCAAAACGGCGTTACCGCGCCGAACAGCGCCGCGAGCAAATATTGCGCTCCGAAAAGTTTGCGCGTCGTAAGAAACTCCCGAACACGCTCCGTCGGGAAATACACGTTCACCGCGCCCATCAGCACGCTGATAAGGTAGATGAGAAACAGGATTTTTATGGTGTCATAAACGAAGAAATTAATCGCTTCGCCCAAATGCGTTTCCGCACGAAATGCCATGACATCAAAAACCAACCAATCGGCAAATGCTTTGATCACAGCGAAAGGTTTTTTACGAAAACTTCGATTTCGTCGCGCACTCGGCGGTAAAACGCCAGAACGTCCGTTCCCGCGGGTGCATTTCCCGCCAGCGCGGGCGGGTCGTCAAACGGCGCGTGAATCTTTCTCTTCGCTGGAAAAGTCGGGCAGGATTTTTCCGCGTTCCCGCAAACGGTTACGAGCAAATCCCACTCGACTCGCGGCAGGGCATCGAGCGTTTTGGAAAAATGAGCCTCCATCGAGAAGCCGCGTTCCCGCATCACGGCAAGCATTTGCGGATTGAGTCCGTGTCGCTCGATTCCCGCGGAAAACACTTCCGCGCCCGGGAAATATTTCCGTGCAAACGCCTCCGCCATTTGCGAGCGGCACGAATTACCCGTACAGAGAAACAGTATTTTAGGAGATGTATTCATCGGTTTAACTGCCCGAAAGATTGGCGAAACGCGCTCCCGCAATCAGAAGCAAAATGAATAAAATCCAAAGGGCGTGTTTGATTGCACGCGCCTTGGCGCTTCGTTCCCGCTTTTCCCCGCACGCGCAGGTGCAACGACAAGGCGTTTGTTCTGAATCTTTGTCTATTTTCATATTTTTGCAAATTTCAAAATGTTAAGTACGGGAAAATCAGTTTCCCGCGAGCAAACACGAAAAAACGCCGGCGAGGCAGTTCCGTTTCAGCGAATAAAAAATCTGCTTCCCGCGCTGCTCCGAGGCAAGGATTCCGGCATTTTTCAAAATCGTCAGATGCGACGAAACCGTCGAAATATCGCGCTCCGCAACGGATTGCAGTTCGCAAACGCAACGCTCGCTGTCCATGAGCGCCGCCACGATTTTTACGCGAACGGGATGCCCGAGAGCCTTAAAAATATCGGCGAGCGTTCCCGCGCGCTTTTCCGTGATTTTTACGCTTTTGCAATTTTCGGAACAGGGTTTTGTCATGACGGAAAATCATTTTGATATTTACAAAAATGTCAAATTATAAATCGGGGAGTATGCCCGTCTGAAAAAAAAAAACTGTATGTTTCCCGGAAGCGAAAAAAAACGCCGCTTCTCCCGTGAAAACACAAAGAATCCCGCTTCAGTACTGAGTTGAAGCGGGATTCTTTGAATGGTACCCGGAGTGGGGGTCGAACCCACACACCTCGCGGTATCAGATTTTGAGTCTGACGCGTCTGCCAATTTCGCCATCCGGGCAAAAACGTGAGACCTAATGAAACTGATTTTACTTTGGCACGGCAAGTCTTTTTTGCCGGCGGACATTTTTCGCAGAAAAGATTTTCAAACCGTTGTCAAAGCAGGTGTTCCCGTGTAAAATGGCGCACAAACTCCGGTTTTCCTCCTTTAACAACTAAACTTATTTCGTATGAAAAATTTGGTCGCGGGCGTTTGTGCGCTCGTTTGTGCTTTTGCGCTTGTTCCCGCGTCGGGTGCGGGCGAAGTTTCCGGAAATGTTGTCGGCGTTTCCGACGGCGACACCATCACGGTTTTGGACGCGAAAAAGTCGACTCACAAAATCCGCCTTGCAGCGATTGATGCGCCGGAAAAAGGGCAACCGTTTTCCAATGTCGCCAAAAATCGCCTTTCGGAGCTTGTTCAAAACCGTTCTGTAATTGTGAAGGTAGATACAAAAGACCGCTACGGTCGCGAAGTCGGGCGCGTGTTTGTTTTGGTCGACGTGAACGAACTTCTTGTGCGCGAAGGCTTGGCGTTTCACTATTTGTACTACAATCCCGACGATGCGAAGATAGCATCAGCGGAAGCGTTTGCCCGGAAAAACGGCTTGGGTGTCTGGTCGTTGCCGAACGGCGGTCAGCGTCCGTGGGATTTTCGTCGCGGCAAAAAAAGTCCGCGTTCCCGCGGGAATTCCGGCGATTCGCCGGAGCCTTTACCGGTTTCGCAATCTGCGGAAAATCCGCCGCCGGGTGTTCCCGCAGAAAAATCCGAAGTTTCCGGGAAACACTACTGGGTTACGCGTAGTAGCGGCAAGGTTCACAACGCTTCGTGTAAAAATTTTAAAAATACAAACGGTTATCTGACGGAGAATCCGAGCGGTCCGAACTGCAAAATCTGCGGCGGGACCGAGCCCGTCGGGCGCTGAGCCGTTATTTGAGGCGCGACCAGCGCCCCCACAGGGAGAGCGGAAGCAGGCGTGCGGCGGAGGAGGTTTCGCGCGTGGCGAGTTCTCCGATTTCGATTTTCCCGCCGGGCAAATGAGAGGTCGTTTCCGTAAGCAGGTTTCCGCAAAGCACGGACGAAGCGTCAATCGTGTAAAGCGTGAGAATGAGCGCGCGAGCCTCAGGAGAAAGCAAGTCGCGGCAAACGCGAAGCAGGTCGGGCAAGTCGCGCTCCACTTTCCAGAGTTCGCCGTCGGGGCCGCGCCCGAAGGCGGGAGGATCGAGCAGAATGGCTTCGTAGGTGTTCCCGCGACGTGCTTCGCGGCGGCAGAATTTTACGGCATCTTCAAGAATCCAGCGAATCGGAGCTTTGGCGAGACCGGAGAGTTCCTGATTGCGGCGGCCCCACGCAACGGCGGGTTTGGACGCGTCGACGTGCGTTACGTGCCAGCCGGCGCGCGCGGCAGCGAGCGATGCCGCTCCCGTGTAGCCGAAAAGATTGAGCAGGCGCATCGGTTTTTTTCCGTCGACGGGATTTTTCAAAATCCAATCCCAATGCGGCGATTGCTCGGGAAATACGCCGATTTGCTTGGAGCGATCCATGAAGCGCAGTTGGAGTGCAAATGCGTCGCGGAAACGCAACGTCCACGGCTCGGGAACGGCGTTCCCGCGAAATTTCCAGCGCCCCTCACGCGAATCGTCTTCATGAGTTGCGACGGCTTTTGCCCATTCTTCGCGCGGAAGCGTCGGCGACCACCACGCCTTGGGCTCGCTACGGATAATGCGGATCCCGCCGAAACTTTCGAGTTTGCGGCGATTGCCGGAATCGAGGAGCGCGTAGCCGGGAAAATCTGTCGAGAGCAGGGAAATCATTTTGAAAGAATAAGGAGGGCGAAATGAGGAATTAGGAATGAGGAATTTCCGATTTTCGGCTCCCCGTTTCCGATTCGTTTTTTCAGGTTAATCCGTGGAGATTTGCCATGGAAATGCCGGAGAGCATCGCTCCCGTGATTCCGAGAAATCCCTGGTCTGTACCGCAGAGAAAAAGGTTTTCGACGTCGGTCGTTCCCGCGCGGTTTTTGTGCGTCGCGCCGTAAATTGCGCCGCCGAGTTTTCCCGTGAAACGCTCCACCGTAAGCGGCGTGAACATATCGCGGGCGACGAGTTTGGCGCGGATTTTGTCCTCGGAGGTCGCGGGAAGGTGCGAGAGGGCGACATCGAGCAATTTTTCGTACGCCAGTGCTTTGGCTTGCGCGTAGGCTTCTTCGCCGTTCCCGCGCAGGTTTTTCCATTGCGTATAATTGGCGAGGCAGGTTACGCGCAGGCAACCTTCCTGCGGGGCGCGCGAGGGATCGCTCCACGCGTAGTTGTTCGGGATGCAAATGACACCGGATCGCGGATCAATCAAGCCCGGCGGCGTGCGGTAGTTGAATTTTTCTGCGTCGTTGAAAAAGATGATGGTTTCGTTCCAGCCGAAATCTTTTTCGGGAACGGCATCGAGAACGGAAATAGTTTCGCAGAATGCGAGTTGCCCGATGTTGTCCGCACCGAAATCTGCGGGCTTGTGCGAGCAGAGGCGCATGGTTTCCGTGGACCCGGCGGAGGAGAGGATTTTTTCCGCAAAAACGCGTGTGCCGTCATCGAGTTCGGCGAAAGCGGCGCGACCGCCTTCGATGCGGATATTTTTCACGCCGCAGCGGAGTTTGCGGATGCCTCCGGCTTCCGTGAATTTTTTGTTCAGCAGGCGGAGAATTTGGCGTACGCCGATGTGCGGGCGGGCAAAACCTTCACGGAAAATACTGCGCCACATGATGGCGAACTGCGGGAGCGCCATGTCGTCCGGAAGCGAACTGCCGTAGAACGAAAGCGGAATGAAAAGGGAATCGATGAGCTCGCGGGAACGCAGAAATTCGCCGACACATTCGCGTGCGGAAGAATCTTTGGCGTCGAGTGCGGTTTCGTCGAAATTTTTCAAAAATTCGTCGAGTTTGCGGAAACCGTCGATTTCCTGCGGGAACGCGCGTGCGATTTCGCTTTCAAAGAGCGAAAAGTCGTTGGAGAAACGGAGCTTGTTCCCGAACGCGTGAATGGCGGATTCTCGTTGCGGGCAAAGGTCGAGCTCGTCGTAGCGGATACGCAACTGCCGCAAGAGTTTGGTCAGCGGAGCATTTTTTGTTCCCGCGGGAACGTAGTTGGTCATGGCGTGCAGACCGACATCGTAGCCGCGTCCGTCAATCGTATAAAAACCGTTTAGTCCGCCGACGGAATAGTGGCGGTCGACGAGGAGTACTTTTTTGCCGAAGTGCGCGAGGCGGATTCCGGCGGCGAGCCCGCTCATGCCTGCGCCGATAATAAGGACATCCGCCCGGATTTCCTTCGTGTTTTCCGTTTTCATGCGGGAAAACTATTTTGCGGCAACGGCGTTCCCGTAGGGGAACCACGCGTCAAATTGACCGGAGGTGTAGCAGTGCGCGATAACGGCGACCCAAATGATAACTGCGGCGAGAATGGAGCAGAAAACGGCAGCGGAGCCGAAATCCTTCGCACGCTTGGCAAGCTCGCGGTACGCCGGAGAAATATCGTCGACAATCGCTTCAATCGCGGAGTTAACCAGCTCGACGGCGAGAATTATCGCCAACGGGAACAGCAATGCGGCTTTGAAAATCCATCCGATCGGAGAAACGAGCACAAGAATCGTCGCGGGAACGAAAACAAAAATTTCCTGACGAAACGCCTGTTCATTGCGAAACGCCGCTGCAAATCCGGCGCATGTGTAAAGAAATGCACGCCAAATGCGGGAAAGTCCGCCTTTGGATTTTTTCTTTTCGGCAAAATGTTGATCGTCTATCGGCATTTTTGCGGAAATTAAAAAGCAAAAAAAACGCTTTGGCAAAAAAGATTTTTGAGTGAAGATTTGAACCCGCGAATGAACACCGACAAACGGAAATTTGCCGAAGCGCCAGGTGATTAATGAGAAGAATGGGATGAATGAGAGAAACGGGAAAATACTCATTCTTTTCTTTCTTCCCATTCCTCTCATTATGCTTCGCTAAATTTCAATTTGCGGGAACGACTGCGGGAACGTAGCCTTGTGTAGCATGAAAATTGAACGTACGGCTATCGGACCTTTCGGCACGAACTGTTATCTTTTGAGCGCGGACGGGAGCGCGGATTGCGCCGTCGTGGACGCGCCGCCGGGCGCAGCTTCGCTTTTGTTGCCCGTTTTGAAAAAACGCGGATTACGCCTCGCCGCTATCCTCCTCACGCACGGACATTGGGACCACAACGGCGGTGTTGCCGGGCTTCTTGCGGGAACGCGCGACACGCAGGACTCCCCGCCGGAAGTTTTTGCCCACATCGCCGACCTTGATTGCCACGAGCATCCGGAAAAATTTATGGCTTGGTACAAGGCGGCGATTCCGGATTTGGGCGACGACGATTTTCCCGCGTTCAAAGTTTCGCGCTGGCTCGCCGACGGCGAAACGTTCCCGCTTCTCGGAAAAACGTGGACGGCGTTTCACGTGCCCGGGCATTGCCCCGGAAGTTTGGTTTACTACTGCGCGGACGAGAAAAAAGCGTGGACGGGCGACGCTGTTTTTGCAGGAAGCATCGGGCGGACGGATTTGCCGGGCGGCGATTTTTCCACGCTCGAAAAAGCGATTCGCGAAAAAGTTTACACGTTGCCGGACGAGACGGCGCTTTTCCCGGGGCACGGTCCCGCAACAAGCGTCGGCGAAGAAAAATCTTCCAATCCGTTTGTCCGTCCCTAAAATTTCCTTTTTCAAAAAAAATCATCCCCAACCTCCAACCCAACACCATGCGCAATATTCTTTTCAAAAACCGCCGCGCTTTCACGCTCGTGGAAATTCTCGTTGTGATCGCGTTGCTCATCGTCCTCGCGTCCATTACGTTCGCGCTTGCCGGTCCGGTTAAAACCTCGATTCTGACCACGAAGGCGAAATCTCAAATTCAGAAAATTTCCCTCGCACTCAACGAATTTAAAAACAAATACGGCGAATACCCGATGACGGACGGCGGCGAAAGCGACGAGGATTGGGCGGAATTGCTGATCGATTCCGTGCGCGGCGACAGAATCCTCGTGCGTCGCGGCGGGAAACTCAAAATGGCGAAGTACAACGAAGGCCGCTCCGGCGCGGAACCGCTCCCGTTCCTCGCGCTCGGCGAATACGCGCTTGATGATGATTCCGACGTTGAAAACGCGAAAATGATTCTCGACCCGTGGGAAAATCCCTACCAATACCGCTACAACAAAATCACCGGCGGAAAGCCCGGAACGCAGTGGGACGCCCCGACGTTCCTTCTCATTTCCGCCGCCGCCGATTACGAAGAACCGCCGTCCGATGACGATTACTTTTGCGGCGACATGGAGCGCTCCGGTCTTTTTGAAACGGACGCATCTCAGGAAAACTACTATTACGAGGACCGCCGCGCCGACAATCTCGTCAACATCGACATGGCGCAGTAGTTTTTTTTTACAAATGTATATCCTCCACAGACGCATCTACGCGAGCAACGATGTCATTCTCCGTATGTGGCTTGTCGCGGCGGCGATAATCCTTGCCGTAACGGTGTTTCTGATGTGGAGCGACCGTTTCCGCGAAAACGTCGACACGAGTATCGCGCGCGTCTCCGTTTTCGGCGTGGAGGCGGAGGGGCGGGAAGCCGCCAATTTCACGGGAACGCGCGGTTTTTTCAAAAAAATGAACAAACTCGGCTTGCCGGCGACCACGCGCAACGCCGAGCTGAAAGCGCTTTTCGAGCAGTTGGAAGAAACGGGAACACTCGTCTCTCTTCCGAATCCGCCCGTGCTTTGGGTTTATGCGGAAGGCTTGACCAAGGAAGACCGCGACCGCTGCGTGCAAACCTACGGAAAAGTTTTTTTTGAAAAATCAAAATTCTGCTTCTCCGTCATCGACGCGCGCGGCTTCGCGATTCAGCTTGATCCCGATACGTTCCGCGTGCTTTGGGCAAAGGACGGCGGCGCGGTTTGCGCGCTTCCCTTGCTCTCGCTGCCGGACGATACGGGAACGCACGGCTTTACGTTTCGCGTGGAAGAACGCTTGCCCGACGGCATTTCGTGGAAAAATTGCGGCGAAATCAAAATTCCCGCGTTCCCGTTACCTGCCATGGACGAAGCCGCCGTTGCCGCGCTCGCCGCTCCGGTCGAAAACTATTCCGCCATCGCCGAAATTTCCCCGGAAAACGAAATCGACCCGCCGAGCGTTGCGATAGAATCGCTCGTCGTGCCGCGCGATTGCCGCTTTTTCTCGTCGTCGCCTGCAGACCGTGCGGCGTTCGGCACGCTGAGCGTGCGCATCGGGGAAAACAAATCCGGAAAAGTCCCCGCCGTGGCGTGGAGCCTCGAAAATTTCGGGCTTTTCTCTCCCGCCGACGCTCCTACGCAGGAATTTCCGATTACGCGCGCCGACGCGTTGCACAAAAACGTGCGTTTTCTCGAAAACGAAATTTTTGAAAACAACGCGGACGGCGTTTTGCGCGTTCCCGTGGCGAAAACGTTGTTCCCGTCGGCGGACGCGCGCGGGAACGCCCGCCCGTGGCTCGTGCAGATGCGTTTTGTGCGCAGCGTGTTTTTCCCGGAAGATTTTCACGCGTTCCCGCCGTTGCGTATCGGGAAAAATGATTCCGTTTTGGCGGAGCCGATTTCGACGGAGAACGCGACGGCAAAAGTGCGCGCGTTTCGCGTTCCCGATTATTTCCGCGTCCGCAGCGAAAAAATTCCTGCCATCGTGCTCGAAATCTCGCAGGAACTCGGTGTCGGGGACGATTTTTACTGGGTTCCGTACCGCGTTAAAACGGCCGCGGGCGAAGAGCTTTTCCCGGAAAGCACGGTCAATGTG
The DNA here is from genome assembly GCA_017935025.1 of Opitutales bacterium. Classification (GTDB taxonomy): domain Bacteria; phylum Verrucomicrobiota; class Verrucomicrobiia; order Opitutales; family UBA953; genus Spyradosoma. Next base: position 27,766 of record JAGBIL010000028.1, read on the forward strand.
AAGCCGGGCGTGAAGCAATATTGGTTCCTGCCGCGCCGCAGCGCTCCCGCGAAAATCGAAGTGGTTTACGCCGTGACGCGCAGCGTTTTCTGCGAAGCCGAAATCGCGCCGACCGTCGCCGCCGAGTAGTGTGCTCTCGGCACGGAATTTTCCTTCCTCTTTTTCGGCGCAACGTCATCTTTATAATCTTTAATCCGTCTCAATTTTTCGTTAGTTTTCACGAACACACATTTCGAACTTTCTAAAAGAAGCTATGGCACTCACATCTTTTCGCAGCCAACTCATCGCAGACACCGGAATCAGCACCGGAGACGAAGGCAAGGGACGCCTCATTCCCGAAGTCATCCGCGAGCTCCAAGTGGAAACCGGCAAGCGCGGGATCGTTTCCGTCGTTATGAAAGTTAACGGCGGTGCCAATTCCGGGCACACCGTCGGCGGGCTCAAGCTCAACCTGCTTCCCGCGGGCGTGATTGAAAAGGACGTTGCCGTGCTCGCGATCGGCGCCGGTGTGGTTGCCGACCCGCGCAAATTCCACTGGGAAGCGCGTCCGCTCGAGAAGATGGACATCCCGATTTATTCGCGTCTGCGCATCGACGAACGCACGATGCTCAGCGACGTTTCGCACCGTATGCTCGACCTCGCGTTTGAGGATTACCGCGTGAACGTCTTGAAACACCTGCCGCGCGGATCCACGGGGCGCGGGATCACGCCCGCGTATTGCGACGAAGTCGGGCAATGGCAAATCACCTACGCGGATTTCCTCGGTCCGAAGGAACTTTTTGCCGAAAAAATGAATGCGCGCATGGACCGCGCCGAGCGCACGATCGAGCACGTTTGCCGCGTTGCGCCGGAAAATTGGAGCGAATTTTTCAAAAAACTCACCGCCGCCGAAGTCCGCGGGAACGCGCCCGCCATCAACGACGGCGTCTTCACCGAAGCGGATTTTGACTTCACGCAGTTTGACGCGGGAACGCCGTTTAAGTTCAACCGCGAAAAAGTCATCGAAGTTTACTGGAACGCCGGGCAGGAACTCGTTCCCGCCATTTGCGACGTGCGCGACCTCGTGCTCGACACCATGAAACGAGGCGAATACATCATCGGCGAATTCGGACAAGCCTACTGGCTCGACAAACGCCACGGCTTCCCGCCGAACGTTACGGCTTCGCACACCTTTACGCCGGAATTTTTCCAATCCGCCGGCATTCCCGCGCAGCTCGTTCACACGATGGGCTGCTGCAAGGCGTACGACACCAAGGTCGGCACGCACGTTTTCCTCACGGAAATGGACGACGAGCATCCGCTTTGTAAACGCCTGAAAAAACTCGAATTCGGCGTTGTTTCCGGGCGCCAACGCATGGTTGGCTGGTGCGACTGTGTGGAAAAAGCCGACGCGCTCCGCTACGGCGGCTATCAGGATTTGGTCATCAACAAGCTCGACGCGCTTTCTCCCGCCGACGAATGGCAGGGCGGCGACTTGCTCGTCTGCGTCGCCTACAAGGGTCCGGACGGAAAAATTTACAAACACGTCCCGCGCAACGACGCGCTCCGCAAAACGCTCGTTCCCGTGTACGAAACGCTCCCGGGCTGGACGGAAGACATTTCCGGCGTGCGCTCCTTCGCTGACCTTCCCGCGAACGCCAAACGCTACATCGCGTTCGTGATGAAAACTATCGTCGAACTCGCCGACGCTCCCGAACTCCCGAACCTCCGCTACATCGGCGTCGGCCCGCTCCCCTCCCAAATCATCAAAGACGTCCCCCCCACCGAAGAACTGGTGAAGTTGGCTTAATGCGGGAACGCATTTTTTTTCAAAACGCAAAGAACGCGAAGAAGATGAGATTTCTCACAAAAAGTGTTTATCTGTTTTCCTTAGCGTTTGTTTTGCTTTTTTCGGCTTGTACGACAGGGAAGTTTGTTGTCTCCGATTCTGCAAATTTGTCGAAGTATCAATATGCGTCGATTGTAGATGTGATGAATTACAGCGGTTCGGCAGCGCTAATGGATGTAGAGGTGAAAGTTTACGATGCACTTTCTAAAACTCGCTTGAAAATGGTTGGAGATAGAGTCATCGGAGAATTGACTTCGGCGCAAAAAGAAAAGTTATTGCTTGTGCGTTTTGCCGCTACGCAAGGGCGGGAAAAGTCCGTTGTTAGCGTAAATTTTGTTGATTATATGACAGGAAGACCAATTGCATCCTGTCAAGGCGCTTGGGCTTTTGGTTGGGACGACGACCACGATATGGAAGGTGCGATTGAACGCGTTGCAGAAGAAGTAAAAAAGCTTTTCGGCGTGTCGTTGTAATTTCCTCTAGGGGAATATAAGTAGGGTATGGGATTGCGGAAGTGGAAATTGGTTTGTTTGTGCATCGTTCGAAGGTAAGCACGCAGAAATCAGATATCGCAAAAATTTTGAATGCTCTCTATCTTCAAGAGCATTCTAACGACAGCACAAAATGCCTTTACCCTATTTCTACTCAGATAGTATTTCGGAATTTATTTCTAAGTCGTTGCCCACGATTTTAGGTGAATTAAGTCAACGCAACACGTTTTCGCTGTCGATTGAGCAGCGCAACGCATGGACAAAAGAAATTGAATTACTTCAAAATATCCTCCGTCCTTATCCTGGGCGAGGAAGCATCTTTTTTGAATACAACATCCCGCGCATGGGGCGGCGTATTGACGTTGTTTTGTTGATTCAAGGAGTAATTTTCATTCTCGAATTTAAAGTTGGAGAACACGAATTCACAAAAGCCGACTTGGCGCAAACCTGGGACTACGCGTTAGATTTAAAGAACTTTCATCGAGGAAGCCACACGCTTTCAATTTTCCCTATTTTGGTTGCGACAAATGTGAATCGCGGGAACGTTGCAAACGACTTTATCCCGTATGATGATAAGGTTTTCGTTCCGATTTGTGCGACAGAGGAAACGCTTGCAGAAACGATTCACAACGCTCTGTCGATCGCGGATAAAATCGAAAACTTCGATTCTCTTGCGTGGGCGACAAGCTCTTATGCGCCAACACCTACAATCATCGAGGCTGCAAGCGCGCTTTACAATTCACACTCTGTTGTAGAAATCTCTCGTAGCGAAGGGTCTGCGAAAAATTTAACAGAAACCTGTTCTGCAATTTCCGAGATCATCCAAGATTGTGAAGCGAACCATAAAAAGGCTATTTGTTTCGTTACGGGTGTTCCTGGTGCGGGAAAGACACTTGTGGGCTTGAATATTGCCACACAACAATTCTCGAAAAAGAAACCTGCTGTTTATTTGTCGGGGAATGGACCTTTGGTTGAAGTACTAACTGAAGCGCTTGCTCGCGATAAAATTCTCCGAGAAAAAGCACGTGTTCGTGCAGAAAAATCAGCGGGGAATCCGAATCCTCAAAAAGCCCAAACGAAGAAAGAGGCCATTTCCGAGGTCAAAGCATTTATTCAGCTAGTTCATCATTATCGTTCCGCGTATTTGCTTGGAGCTAAAATTCAAAATGGAGAGATTGTTGCGGACGAGGCTTATTTTCAAAACGAGCGGAACAGAGACAAAAATTTTGTTCCCGTGGACCATGTTGCTATTTTTGACGAAGCTCAGCGCGCATGGACAAAAGAGGCACTCGTAAATTTCATGTCGCGCAAAAAAGGAATCCCGAACTTTCCTTGTTCTGAACCTGCGTTTCTAATTTCGTGTCTCGATCGCCATAAAGACTGGGCGGTCATTGTTTGTCTTGTCGGCGGAGGACAAGAAATCAATACGGGAGAGGCTGGGATTGCGGAATGGATTTCTGCGTTAAACGAATACTTCCCAAATTGGAATGTTTATATTTCTAATCATCTAGGGGAGCGGGAATACGCATCGGGGGATGCATTGGACCTTTTGGCAAATCATCAAGGGGTTACGGTGAAAGACGAATTACATCTTGCGGTTTCCATGCGTTCTTTCCGGGCAGAGAATCTTTCAAATTTTGTTCATGCATTGCTCGATTTTGAAAAGGAAAAGGCACGCGAACTTTACGAAGTATTGAAAGCTAAATACCCAATCGTTCTTACTCGTGACCTTTCAAAAGCAAAGAAGTGGTTGCGGGAACGTGCTCGTGGAAGCGAGCGTTACGGTATGTTGGTTTCGTCAAAAGCAAATCGTCTTAAGCCTCTCTCTATCGATATTCGATGCAAACCAGATGTCGTTTGTTGGTTCTTAAACGAAGAATCCGATGTCCGCTCTTCTAATTTCTTAGAGGATGCGGTTAGCGAGTTTGACGTTCAAGGTTTAGAGGTGGACTGGGCGTGTGTTGTTTGGGATGCAGACTTGCGTTGTATTCGTTCTCAAGCATGGGAGCACTTCCAATTCAATGGAGGGTGTAAATGGAACAGAATTAACAAGGAAGAACGCCGAGCCTATCAGAAAAATGCGTATCGAGTTCTTCTGACTCGAGCTCGCCAGGGAATGGTTATTTGTGTTCCCGCAGGCGATCCCGAAGATGCAACAAGACGCCCCGCGTTTTACGATTCGACGTATGCATATTTACGCTCGCTTGGGCTTCCCGAATTATAATCCGGACACGGGAATGTAAATCCGGAATGCTTTTCGGAATGGATCACAAGTTTTATTCCGACTTCTGGGTTTTATTGCTGAATATCTTCCTAATTATTCTTCCCGCAACGATGTATTAGAAAGCGATATTTTACGGCGTTTCCTTGATGATGAGGATTTGTGTTATGACGACTTTCTAATGATTCACGACGAATACGGTGGTAACAAGGAAAACGTTAAAAATACTCTCGTTAAGCTTGAAACCACTTTGGCACAAGAAGCGTTGGAGGCGTATTATGACCAATTTTTCCCATGTTAGGATAGTCGTTGGTGTAGAGTGTTGAGTTTTTGGATGAATTTAGAATCGCGAAGATGTGAGTTCGTGAGTACCTTTCGTTAGTAGAATCGCACGTCTAATTTAATGTCAAAACTCTCCGAAAATAAATTTCTAATGGATGAATGGGATTATGAAAAAAATAATGCCATCGGCCTTCATCCCGAGAAGTTATTGCACAAAAGCGACAAGAATGCGTGGTGGAAATGTGTTCGTGGACATTCATGGCAAATGGAAATATATCGCAGAACGGAAGGACGCAATTGTCCGTATTGTGCGAACAGACGCGTTTTAATCGGCTACAATGATTTAAGAACGTTGTTTCCTAAGATAGCCAAAGAATGGCATTTTGAAAAAAACGAAGGGATAGACCTCTTTGACTGTGTTGTTGGAAGCGCAAAGAAGGTTTGGTGGAGATGTTCAGATTGTGGATATGAGTGGATTGCCTCAATACGCTCACGAACGCAAAGGCATTCTGGGTGTCCAGAATGTGCCAAGGTAGAGCGAGGGAAAACACGACGTAAGACAAATTTAAGGAATGGGGTATCGTTAAATGATCCAAAATTGCTCGAAGAGTGGGATTACGAACGAAATGCAAATGAACCTAGTGATTATTTGCCTGGAAGTAATGAAAAAGTTTGGTGGAAATGCAAAAAATGCGGTTATCGTTGGGTGTCGAGAGTGGCGAACAGAGCGATTTTATCTCGAGGATGTCCCTGTTGCGCGAACAAAGTTGTTGTCCCTGTCCGAAATGATTTGGCAACGACACATCCCGAATTGGCAAAGGAGTGGCATCCCTCTAAAAACGGGAGGTTGTCTCCGTCACAGGTTTTAGCGGGAAGTGCAAGAAAAGTGTGGTGGTTATGTCCTAAAGGACATGAATATAAGGCGAGCTTGTTGCACCGAGGGCATGGGACTAATTGCCCGATTTGCAATTCGGGGCGACAAACCTCTTTTGCAGAGCAGGCTATTTTTTATTACGTAAAGCAAGTTTTCCCTGATGCGGAAAATCGGGTTGTAGGAATCATCGGTAGGAGGATGGAGCTTGATATTTATATTCCGTCTCAAAAAATAGCGATCGAGTACGATGGTGTGTTTTGGCATAACGCATCTACTTTTCAGCGAGAATTGTTCAAGTATAAAGAGTGCCGACGCCGCGGAATAAAATTACACAGAATAAAGGAGGGGAAATTGTCAGGTTCTCGTGAGGCGGCGGATTATGCGTGGCACATGGATAATTTGGAAGATAAGAATCAACTCTCGATGATGATTCGACACATTCTTGATAAACTTGATCCTCGCTCTAATTTTTGGACACGGAAAAGAATAACCGATATTCATTCGCCTGTGAATGTTGATGTAAAACGTGACGAGTTTAAGATACGCCGTTATATGCAAGATTTGAAATCAGAGAGTCTTGTGGAACATTGCCCTGAATTGGTTAAAGAATGGAACTATGAAAAAAATGAGGGACTAACACCTCAAATGTTTAAGCTGGGTTCAACTCAAAAAGTGTGGTGGCTTTGTACGGTGTGTAAGAATGAATGGGAAGCGGAAATTTACCATCGAGCTAAAGAGGGAACGGGATGCCCGGTATGTTATCGCAAAAGAAATCGCTCGGGTAATCATCCCGAGGCGAAGAAAATTTTTCAGTATTCGAAAGATTGGGAACTTATACGAGAATGGAGTAGTATTGCAGAAGCTTCTCGAACGTTGCAAATAAACGGCTCAAACATATCCATGTGCGCAAAACATATGCGCTCGTTAGCGGGAGGATTTCATTGGGAATATCACGAACTAAAAAATGTAATTCGTCAGCCAGACTTATTTGATTCTCCATGAGTATGGAGGTTTCCGGGGAAGGCGTGACTTGTCCGGGGGATTTTTTCCCTCCCGCGGGAACGGAGCGGAATAAATCTCTCGCAGATCGCGCGGAGAACGCAGAGCTTTTTTTCATATTGTGGCGCGTTTAAATTATCCGTGGGAATCGGTGCAATCCGTGGCTGAAAATTGCAGAATGTTTCAATTTGTTTGACATTGTTTCAGGGATAAGAGACGCTCTCACCCACATCCCTCCATCGCCTACCGGCTTTGGACATACGGGCAACCTCTTTGGGGGTGTCCGTATTTTTTTTCCCTTATGCACGAAACGTTTGTTTATATCGACGGGTTCAATTTTTACTATGGCGCTCTTAAATCTTCCGGATATAAGTGGCTGAATTTTTCCGTGCTTTTGGAGAAAATGTTTCCGAATAAAAATATCGGGAGGATAAAATTTTTTACGGCGCCCGTAAAATTTCGTCCCGACAATCCTTTACAGGTAAACGATCAGAGGACGTATTGGCGGGCGTTAAGGACGATTTCGAATCTTGAGATTGTGGAGGGAAAATTTTACACGTCGCGTGTCAGGATGCCTCGGGTTCCTTCCGGTCAGCTTGTTGAGGTTGAAAAATCCGAAGAAAAGGGAAGCGATGTAAATATTGCTACGCATATGCTAATGGATGGCTTTTTGAAACGGTATTCTACGGCAATTTTATTTTCCGGCGATTCGGATTTGGTGACACCGGTACGGATGGTGCGGGACGTGTTGGGGTTGGAGGTAATCGTCGTAAATCCGCAGTTGAAAAGCGCTAAAAATAAACGTTCCTCGAAAATGTTGCGGGATGCGGCTTCAAAGTATCGCCCAGACATCAAAGATTCATATTTAAGGGATTCACAATTTCCGGATGTTTTTTGCGATAAACATGGCCGAATCGAAAAGCCAAAATCTTGGCTTTCTCAAAGCATTTGAATTTTCTGTGTTTTCATAACGTGAAGATTTGTTCGGGGCGGGAACGGGAATGGGATAAATCTCTCGCATGGGTGTGCAGACTTTTTACTATTTCGGTAGACAATGTCGAGTATGCTCAAAAATACGGCAAAATTCCGGGCGGTTTTTTTTCGATTCCCATTGGCGTTGCTGTTGGCGCATTGGCTCGTCTTGTAACCGCACGATAGCTTTGTGGGATTTGTGGGGAAGTGTGGTGTGCCGGAATATAAAAACCATCAAAAAATTCTTACTCCAATCTCTGCAAGTCTTGATGTCCCGTTTTTGAGGAATGAACGATTGGGCTACCACTATACGGGAATTGAGAAATTTAAAAGTATAGTGAGTTCCCGGCAGTTGTGGCTTTCTTCGCTTGCGGACGTGAACGATAGTGCAGAGATTGCGGACGGGGCTTCTGTTTTTGCAGATTTCGCACTAAAATTTCCCGAAAGAGCCAAACGAGATTCTGAGTGGTGGAAGAATTTAGTGAATGAAACAGTCGAGAGCGAGTTAGCCGAGTATTTTGTTTTTTGTCTGACTTTGGACGAGGACAGTCATCCGATGTGGGAGCTTTATGCGGGAAATGGAGGTTGTTGTATAGGGTTTAACTATTCGGAGCTGGTTCACTCGTTGCTTGAGAAAAATTTTGAAACCTTGAAGGGCGGAGAGATTTCTTACGGCATGGTTGTTTATGACTACAGAGACAAGATTCGGATATTCAAAACTTATATGAAGGCTTGCGGGAACGCGGTGTCTGTTGCGTTGGCAAATGTATTCAATACGTTTGCAGAAGAAACTGCAATCAAATCGCCGCGATGGGTAGAAGCTTATTCTTATTACGAAAATGAAGCGGAAAAAGTGAGGAATTTTGCCATCGGATTGCCGGAGTTTGCTTTTTTCAAAAACCGAACATTTGCCTATGAAAATGAGCTGAGAATCGCTGTTCGCATTCCGAAAGAGCGGCAGGAAGCGTTGGAAAAACTTGGGCGAATCAGGAGAGAGGGAAGTAGACGGTTTTTGTGTTTGGATTTTGATTTGGCTCGTTCAATAAAACGAATTTACTCTGCCCTCAAGGCTACCAGAGTTCAACGTGATGAAATATTGTGCACAATGGAAGCCGCAGAGGGCTTGAAAAATGTGCGATTTTGGACTTCGTCATCGACAATTCGATAGCGGTGTGTTCCCGCGGGAGCGACAATAATATCTCGCGTGAGGCAGGATTTTTGCCACCTGTGTTGCGCTCAGCAGTATATACATTTCCAATCCCTTTGCCGAAGCGGGATCGGAGAAAATTCAGTTGTTAAGTATTTCTTTAAAACTGCCGCAGGCGAGCGACGGGAGCGGAGCTTCGAAGAGTTCCGGGAAGAGGACTCAGGGCTGGGTTTCGTCTTCGGGGCTAAATTTCAATTTGACAAAATTTCGGGGGCGTAAAAAATCTCTCCCCGTGATTTACGAATATCAACGACTTAGTCGGACAACGCTTCTCCCCTGAGGGGAGTGGCAATTTTTCAGCGGGGCGGCGACCCGTTTTTGCTTTTCGCCGTTTTTCTTTTCTTTGCGGAGAAAATCCGCGTTTTCCTGTATCCGAAATTTTTTTAATCCTTTTATTTATTCTTTTTTATGCAACATAACGAAATCACAAAATATTCCGCGTTCCCGCAGGTGAATATCACGAATCGCCGTTGGCCGGACACCCGCATCGAAAAAGCGCCCGTGTGGTGTAGCGTCGATTTGCGGGACGGGAATCAGGCGCTCGCCGTGCCGATGAACGTCGAAGAAAAAATCGAAATGTTCAAGATGCTTTGCGATATCGGTTTCAAGGAAATCGAAATCGGGTTCCCGTCGGCATCGGACACGGAATTTGCGTTTGCGCGTGCGCTCATCGAGAAAAATCTGATTCCGGACGATGTTACCGTGCAGGTGCTCGTTCAGTGCCGCGAGCACCTGATTCGCCGCACGTTTGAAGCTCTGCGCGGTGCGAAACAGGCAATTATCCACATTTACAATTCCACATCGCCGCTCCAGCGCCGTATCACTTTCGGTAACGCATCGAAAGAACAAATTAAGCAAATCGCCGTTGACGGCGCACAACTCGTCAAAGACCTTTTGCCGGAAGCGGGCGACACCAAAATCCGCCTCGAGTACTCGCCGGAAAGTTTCTCCGACACCGAAGTCGACTACGCCGTCGAAGTTTGCGAAGCCGTCATGGACGTCTGGCAGCCGACACCGCAGGACCCGATTATCCTCAACCTGCCGGAAACCGTGCAATGGACGACGCCGAATGTCTACGCCGACATGATTGAAAAATTCTGTGGCATGATTTCGCGCCGCGACAGCGTAATTATCTCCCTGCACACGCACAACGACCGCGGCACGGGAACGGCGGCGACCGAACTCGGGCTCATGGCGGGAGCGGACCGCGTCGAAGGAACGCTCTTCGGGAACGGCGAACGCACGGGGAATTTGGACATCGTGAACGTTGCGCTCAATATGTACACCCACGGGATCGAAACGGGGCTGAAATTTGACGATCTTCCCGCAATTCGCGAAGTTTACGAACGTTGCACGCGCATGACGATTCCCGCGCGCCATCCTTACGCGGGCGACCTCGTTTTCACGGCGTTCAGCGGCTCTCACCAAGATGCCATCAAAAAAGGCATGGACGCGCGCGGCAAGCTCGGCGGCGACGCTCCGTGGCACGTCCCGTATCTGACGATCGACCCGACGGATGTCGGCGCGACCTACGAAGCGATCATCCGCATCAACTCTCAAAGCGGAAAGGGCGGTATCGCCTACATTCTCGATCGCGATTTCGGTATCGACTTGCCGAAGCTGATGCACCCGATTGTCGGACAAGTTATCGGCGGTGTGGCGGACAAGCTCGGCCGCGAGCTTTCCCCGAAGGAAATTCACGATGAATTCCAGGCGCGCTTTGTCAACGTTGCGGAACCGCTGAAACTTCGCCTGTTTGAATCCAACTCGGAAAACAAACCGATTGTTTCCTGCACTGCGGAAGTTTTGTATCAGGGAAAAGAATACAATATTTCCGGAAGCGGGAACGGTCCGATCAACGCATTCGTCAAAGCAATCCACGCTCAAGGCTGGAAAAACTTTACGTTGCGCGATTACCGCTCGCACGCAATCGGCACGGGCTCGGCGACGGAATCTGCCGCGTATGTGTCGATTTCCCGCGACAGCGACGGAAAGGTTTTCTGGGGTTGCGGTATCGACACGAATATTGAGCTCGCGGGCTTGCTCGCGCTCGTTTCCGCGTTCAATCTTTCGCGCCGTATTTAAACTGTCGATACTCTTTGTCACTCAAAAAAAACCTCGAAAGCCGGATGCGCTTTCGAGGTTTTTTGTGCTCGCGGGAACGCGCTCAGTAAGCGAAAACCAAAAGGAAAAGGGCGAGCGCAAGCGGCGGAAGCGCAAATCTAAGGAGCGACCGTTCCCGCAGTTGAGGCAAAATTTCTCCGCAGAAGAAGAGCGCGAGCAGAAGCAAACTTCCCGCAATGCCGAACGCATAGTGCGGGAACGAGAGTTCCGCCACACCGGGAATTTTTGAAAACATTTCCGTGCCGAAATCGATGACCGCCAGCGGAAATGCTGCGACAGCAAAAAGCATTTTTCCGAGAAACACGCCGCACCACGGAAAACACGAAAGCACGAGTGCGCCCGCTCCGAGCCACGCGGCGATCGAAACGAGCGGAATCAGCACGACGTTTGCCGCGAGCGAAACGAACGAGCAAATTCCGAACATCGCCGTTACAATCGGCGTTCCCGCAAGAAATGCCGCCGTCGAAATGCACGTTCCGGAAACGGCGCCGTCGCGGACTTTCGCGAGCATTTTTCGCGGGAACGAAACAGCGTGGCGCGGTAGCCAGCGTTCCGTGTCGACCGCGTTTCCCGCGACTTCCGCCAGGGGAATTCCGTAGAGCAGAATCGCCGCAACGACCAAATACGAAAGGCGAAATCCGGTGTCGTTCAGCACTGTCGGCTCCGCCGCCAACGCGAAAAACGCCGAAAAAATCAGCCCGTGAAATGCCATGCGGCCGCGTCCGAAAACCGTTCCGAGAAACAGAAAAACCAGCATCGCCCACGCACGCATTGCGGACGGCGGCGCGCCGACGATTTGCGTGTAGAGCCAAAGCGCACCGAGTGCCGCAAGCCACGCGGGAAGGCGCGGTACGCGGAGGGTATGGAGCAGGGCGAGCGCACCCGCCGCAAGAATGGAAACGTGCAAGCCGCTGACGGCGAAAATGTGCATCGTTCCCGTGAGTAGGAAATTCGTTTTTTGTTCGGGCAAAAGCAGGGAGCGGTCGCCGAGCAGCATTGCGCCGAGAACGCGTCCGGCACGCTCGCGCCATGCGCTTCCGTCGGAAATTTCGAGCAGTTTCCGCCGCAATTCCGCTTTCGTGTTTGCGCACCAACGGAAGAATGTACTGTCGCCGCGCGGAAGCAGTTCCGCGCTTTCCGCCCGCGAAAATATTGCACTTACGCGTTCCCGTCTCAGGTAATCGAGAAATTTGCCCTTGAGAAATTCTGTTTCCTTTACGCCGGCGATGACTCCGTACGCCCGCAAAAACGAACCTTCTGCGGGAACGTCTTCCGCGTTTTCAAAAAGTTTTTTCGGTACGGAAAAACGGATGCGCGTTCCCGTGAGCGCACCGACGCCTTCTCCGGAAATTTTTTCCGCGCGGGCGATTCCTCCAAAATTTTTCCCGGAGGAAGTAAACATTTTTTCGATACGAAATTCTATTGCAACTTCGCGCGGCGATTTTTCCGACCAGTCTTCAAGCGGTGGCGTGCGAAAATCCCACCACGTGCAGAAAAGGAAAAACGCCGCAATCGGGAAGCAGATTTTCCACGCGCCGGCAAAGAGCGGAGCATTTTTCCCGTTTGAAAAAAGATGTTCGCCGACGCTTGCCGCAACGGAGAAAAACAGAAAAAGCGTTCCCGCAAAAAGCCAGCGAGAAACCGGGATTTCAGAAAACCACGGCGCATTTGCACAAAACGCAAACGCGAGAATTTGCGGAATCAGGAGCCAGAATAAGGGAAAATGCGGGACAATGCGCGCGGCATTCGGCGGCGGCTTCGGGGCGTCGTCGTTCCCGTCAAATTCCATGCGCGGCGGTTAGCTGACGGGGAAAACACCGCGTTGCGGCGTGACGAGAAATTGCACGGGAACGTCTTCCGGCGAGTGCGGAATCTCGGGCAGGATTTGGCAGTCGTAGGCGAGCCCGAGTGTCGGAATGTTTTTCGGAAGTGTGTTCAGGAAGCGGTCGTAGTAGCCTTTCCCGTAGCCGATGCGGTTGCCGTGTTCGTCGAAAACGACACCGGGGATCAGGCACGCGCCTGCGGTTGCGGGATCGACTTCTTCGCAGCGGTCGTTGGGTTCGAGCACACCGAACGTTCCGCGGTCCAAATCGTCCGTCAGGCTTTTGATTTTGAAAAAGCGGATGATGTTGCCGTCGACTTTGGGTACGATAACAGTTTTCCCGCCTTCAAGCGCGCGGAGAATGATGCCCGGCGTCGGCATTTCACTGCGTACGGAAACGTAGCTGCAAATGCAGTCGGCATCGCGAAACGGGGCCCATGAGCGTACGTGTTCCCGCACCTGAAGTGCGTTCAGAAGGACTTCGGAGTAGGGAATGGCATCGCGCATCGGCAACACTTGGTATCGTAGTTGCTTTTTGGCAGGTTGGGCGGAAAGGACTTCCGGGAGCTCCGTGCGGATAATTTCGCGGCGTATGGGACAACGGCTCATGGGTGAAAAATTCGGAATCGGAAATGCGTTTTCTTGCTTTCGATTTTTTTTTATTTGCTGAATGCCTGCTCCAATTTTTCGAGGAAAAAGGCCGGCGGGCGGATAGCGATGCCGTCGCGATTCATAAACGCGTGCACTGTGTAGCCGGTGGTGAGCAGCTCGTCGCCGCGCCGCACTTCGTAGTCGATGCGGATACGCACGCGCGGGAGCGCTTTCATCACAGCGTGCACGGCGATTTCGTCGTCGTATTTGGCGGAGTTTTTGTAAGCACACTGCGCTTCGAGCACGGGCAGCATATAGCCGGCATCTTGGAGTTCGCGGTAAGGCAAGCCGACTTCCGCCATCAGCTTTGTGCGGGCAACCTCAAACCAGGGGAGATAATTCGCGTGATAAACGACGCCCATGGCATCGGTTTCCGAAAACCGGACACGGATATTAGCGATTGTCTGAATCATCTTTTTTCTGAAAAACTGTATTTTTGCGACGGATTGCCCGTTTAATTTAGGGCAAAAAAGGTAGATTTTTCCGTTTCGCGTCGCAATATTTTTTCCCGCGCGGGAACGGGCTGTGGATTTTTTCGCGGCGGTGGGAACGGCTCCGTTAATTCTCGCTTGAAATGTCGCGGGAACGTTTTAATTTTATCGCCGTTATGATTATGGAGAAAGCACAAATGTCGAAGTTGGTTCCGGCGGTTCAGTACGAACGCGGCACGATTAAACTTTTTGCAAAATACCCCGCAAACAACAATTTTGTCTGCAGCTACGAAGTCTTTGTCGAAAGCGATATTTTTAAGCCGGACAATGGGCGCACGGCGTTTATCAATTTTGTGGACGGGCAGACGCTTGAAAAATCGTACTTCGATTACGGTCGGTTTTGCTTCTTCCTCCCGAAAGCGCTTCAGCCGGTGTTTGACGAAATGCTGACGAAAAACGCAGTTGCGCTTTCCGTGCGCTTTTGCGTGGACGGCGGCCGCCCGACGCGCGATCAGGTGGAAGCGATGTTTGACATCGTTCTCAAAGACAAACTATAGGACTGAAATTCAGCGAAGTGGGGCTTCGCTAAGTATCGGTCCGGTTCCGCCGGCGGGGACTCGGAAAAATCCCGTACGATATGAGTTTCCGGTTTCAGGTCTTCGGTTATTTCGCCGACGGAATCAGTGCTTCTCTAAGTTACGGTTTCTGCATGGCACGAAGCCTGCACAAACGTTCCCGCGAACTTTTTTTTTGTAATATTTTATTAAGGAAAACGATGAGCTACATTATTCCCAGTGTTGTTGAGCGCGATGCCCGCGGCGAAAGGTCGTGGGACATTTACAGCCGCCTTCTCAAAGACCGGATCATTTTTCTCGGCTCGCCGATTTACGACGATGTCGCCAACGCCGTTATCGCACAAATGCTTTTCCTGCAAATGGAAGATCCGAAAAAGGATATCCACATCTACATCAACTCGCCCGGAGGAAGCGTCACGGCAGGTATGGCGATTTACGACACGATGCAGTTTTTGAAATGTGACGTGGTGACGTACTGCGTCGGTATGGCCGCATCAATGGGCACGGTTTTGCTCGCCGGAGGCACGAAAGGCAAACGTTACGCTTTACCGAATTCGAGCGTGATGATCCACCAGCCGAGCGGCGGCGCGGGCGGGCAAGCGTCGGATATTTCCATCGCGGCAAAAGAGATTTTGCGCTGGCGTGAAACGCTCAATCGTGTTCTCGCCAAGCACACCGGAAAAACCGTCGAGCAAATCGCCAAAGATTCCGACCGCGACCACTACATGACGGCGCAGGAAGCGCTTGACTACGGGATCGTGGACAAAGTCATCACGCCTGCGGAGCAGTAGTACAGCTGTTTGGCGTTTAGCGTGTATTGTTTAATGTTTAGTGTTTGATGAATCGGGATGAACAGGTTTTTGCGTTTGAGCGGCTGGAGGTTTGGCAATCTGCACGAAAGCTTGTCCGCCGAATTTATGCGAAAACCCGAACGTTCCCGTGGGAAGAACACTTCGGCTTGAGGTTGCAAGTTCGTCGCGCGGTCGTCTCCGTCGCCTCAAATATTGCGGAAGGAACGTCTCGGCGTA
This sequence comes from Opitutales bacterium, assembly GCA_017935025.1. Lineage (GTDB taxonomy): Bacteria > Verrucomicrobiota > Verrucomicrobiia > Opitutales > UBA953 > Spyradosoma. The sequence continues at coordinate 43,271 of JAGBIL010000028.1, forward strand.
GTGCGAACGACAAAGTCCGCTTCATCGAAATCGCTTATGGCTCACTGATGGAGGTTTACTGCCAGCTGAAAATCGCTTTCGATCTTAAAATGGTGACCGACGACGATTTTTCCGAGTTGAGGCCTGAAATTTTTCTTATCGCCAATAAGCTCAGCGCACTGAAACGGACTTACGCCGGAAAACCGTCTCGCTAAATATTACACATTCCACACTCCACATTTCGTAAACCACCCTTTGGCGACATATACCCGCCACTACCCGAATAAAAATGAGTAAACAGGACGAACCTAAGTGCGCGTTTTGCGGCCGTTCCCGCAGCGATGTCGGGATTTTGATTATCGGACCGGACGGCGCAAGCATTTGCGACGAGTGCGCAAAACTCTGCGTTGAAATGACGGACAGCCAAAGCGCGCGGAAAAATCCCGCCGCTGAGGAGATGTCTCCGGCAAAAGTCGCGGACACCGTCGCGAAAATGCGCACGGAAAAAAAGCCGGACGCGGAACCGCTGAAACCGATCGCACTCAAAAAACCGTCTGAAATTTGCGCCACGCTCGACGATTATGTCATCGGGCAGGAAAAGGCGAAAAAAGTACTTTCCGTCGCCGTTTACAATCACTACAAGCGCTTAAACGACAAACTTTTCGGTGGCGCCGCCGGTGCGGGAACGGCATCTGAAGTTGCTCCCGCCGTCGATTTGAAAAACGTCGAAGTCGAAAAGAGTAACATTCTCGTTATCGGTCCCACGGGCTGCGGGAAAACGCTTCTCGCGCGCACGCTTGCTCGCGTGCTCGACGTGCCGTTTGCCATCGCGGACGCAACGACGCTAACTCAGGCAGGCTACGTCGGAGAAGACGTGGAAAACATTCTCGTGCGCCTTTTGCAGGCGGCGGACGGCGACGTGCAACGTGCCGAAACCGGAATCGTTTACGTTGACGAAATTGACAAAATCGGGCGCAAGGGGGACTCCGCCTCGGTTACGCGCGACGTTTCCGGTGAAGGCGTTCAACAGGCGCTTTTGAAAATCATCGAAGGCTCGGTTTGCAACGTTCCGCCGAACGGCGGGCGCAAGCACCCCGACCAAAAGTACGTTCAGATCGATACTTCAAATATTCTCTTCATCTGCGGCGGTGCTTTTGTCGGCTTGGAGCGCATTATCGGCTCGCGCATCGGCAACAAATTCCTCGGATTTGACACTTCCGTCGAAACCGGACGGGAACTCTCAGCCGAGCAAATTATGGCGGAACTTCAACCGGAAGACCTTTTTGAGTTCGGTATGATCCCGGAATTTATCGGGCGTCTCCCGATTGTTTCCGCGCTTTCGCAACTGAGCGGCAAAGACCTTGAGCACATTTTGACGCAACCGAAAAACGCTTTGCTTAAACAGTATCGCAAGTTGCTTGCGATGGAAGGTGTGGAGCTCGTTTTTGAAGACGATGCCGTTTCCGCCATTGCCGAAAAAGCAATCAAACTCGGCACGGGCGCGCGCGGACTGCGTTCCATTCTCGAGAAAATCATGCTCGAAACAATGTATGAACTGCCGAATCGCGGGAACGCCAAGCGCGTCGTGATCAACGCCGACGTTGTTTCCGGAGCCACGCAGCCGCAAATCTCGTAAGAGCTCTTTGCGCGTTCAGTTCGTGCCGTCGGATTTCGGCATTGTAACTTCGACTCCGGGCGCGTCGGATTGGTTGACGCCTTCGCGCTTCACGACTTTGAGCGCCGTCAGAGAGAGAATTTTTACGTCGAGCGCAAACGAAACGTTATCCACATACCAGACGTCCAACTCGAATTTCTTTTTCCACGAAATGGCGTTGCGTCCGTTGGTTTGCGCCCAGCCCGTAACGCCCGGGCGAATCTCGTGGCGGCGAGCCTGCTCCGGCGAGTAAAGCGGCAAATACTCCGGCAGGAGCGGACGCGGACCGATAATCGACATATCGCCCCGGAGAATGTTAAAAGCTGCGGCAGTTCATCGAGCGAGCTTTTGCGGAGGAATTTTCCGACGCGCGTCATGCGCTGATGGTCGGGTAGGAGCGTTCCCGCAGCGTCGCGCTCGTCCGTCATGGTCTTGAATTTAACGACGCGGAAAATTTTTCCGTTTTTTCCCGGGCGGGCTTGCGTGAAGAAAATTCCCGCGCCTTTGTTGGCGAAGTGCAGGGCGACGGATACCGCAAGGATAATCGGGGAAAAACAATCAGCACGCAGAGTGCGAGCGTAAAATCCAGAAAACGCTTGAAGAAATTTTTGTACATTGGGGGGAGGAAAAAAAAAGAAACCGCGAATGAACACAAATTAACACGAATGAAAGGACCAGAAACCGTTCCCGAATAAAATTCGTGTTAATTTGTGTTCATTCGCGGTTTCTTTTTATTGCTAATACGACTTCGCGAAGACGACACGGCGCGGGGACGGCTCGCCGGAGAACGGGCAAATGCCGGGCTCGGGCGGGAACTCCGTGTCATCGAGCGGAACGCAACGGATCGTTACGTTCAAGTCCGCCTTGATTTGCGCTTCGACTTCCGCCGAGCCGTTCCAGTGGCAGAGCGCGAAGCCGCCGTGGACTTCCGGCTTGTTTTTGTTTTTCGGCGTGAAAAATTCGTAGAATTCGTCCTTCGTGTTGATTTCGCGCATGTTGTCGGCGCGGAATTTTTTCGCGCGCGCGAGCAGATTGTCCTGAATTTCCTGGAGTTTCTGCGGGAGCGTGGCGACAAATTCGTCGCGCGGGAACGCCGCCTTTTCGCCCGTGTCGCGGCGACCGACAAAGACTTTGCCTTCGGCGATGTCGCGCGCACCGACTTCGACGCGTAGCGGAATCCCTTTCTTAATCCAGCCCCAGGTTTTTTCGCCGCCGCGCAGGTCGCGGTCGTCGACGGAAACGAGAATCGGGCGTCCGTCGTAGCGTTGCGCGAGAATGTCTTTCTTCAACGCTTCGCAGTAAGCGAGGACTTCGCCGCGTTGCGCGGGATCGCGGTAAATCGGGAGAATGACAACGTGCTGCGGCGCGAGGCGCGGCGGGACGACCATCCCGTCGTCGTCGGCGTGCGTCATAATCATACCGCCGATGAGGCGTGTGGAAACGCCCCACGACGTCGTCCACGCGTGTTGGAGTTGTCCCGCTTCGTTTTGGAACTGAATGTTGCAGCTCTTGGCAAAATTTTGTCCGAGGAAGTGCGACGTTCCCGCCTGAAGCGCTTTGCGGTCCTGCATCATGGCTTCGATGCAAAGTGTATCGACGGCGCCCGGGAAGCGCTCCGACGCGGTTTTGTGCCCGCGGATGACCGGCATTGCCATGTAGTTTTCGGCAAAATCCGCATAAACGTCGAGCATTTTGCGGGTTTCTTCTTCGGCTTCTTCGGCGGTTGCGTGGACGGTATGTCCTTCCTGCCAAAGAAATTCCGCCGTGCGCAGAAACAGGCGCGTGCGCATTTCCCAGCGGACGACGTTTGCCCACTGATTGACGAGAATCGGCAGGTCGCGGTAGCTCTGCACCCACTTCGCGTAGGTCGCGCCGATGATGGTTTCCGAGGTCGGGCGCACGATGAGCGGCTCTTCGAGTTCTCCTGCGGGAACGAGCTTGCCGTTTTCGTCGGCGGCAAGGCGCGAGTGCGTAACGACGGCGCATTCCTTTGCAAAACCGTCCACGTGTTCGGCTTCCTTTTCGATAAAACTTTTCGGAATGAACAGCGGGAAATACGCGTTTACGTGCCCAGTCGCCTTAAACATCGCGTCGAGATCGCGCTGAATATTTTCCCAGAGTGAATAGCCCCACGGCTTGATGACCATGCAACCGCGCACCGGAGAATTTTCGGCGAGATCGGCGGCCTTGACGACCTGTTGATACCACTCGGGATAATCCTCGTCCCGGCGCGGAGAAATAGCGGTTTTTGCAGCTTTGGCGCACATAGTTATTTGAAGAAAATTTTCGTGAATAAAGTCCGTTAATCTATCCGCGTTCCCGCGCGAACGCAAGCACACCCGAATAGAAGCCGAAGATTTGACGCGATTTTTGCGTATATTTTCCAAAATAGGAAATGTTTCCCCAAAGCGGTTTTTGAGGTGCGGGAACGGAAAAATATATTGACCTGAGGATTCGCCGGGTCTACAAATTCAGACGAATTTGGTAGTTTTTTTAATAACGTTTTACAGCTATGAAAATTGCAAACAATATTCTCGGGCTCATCGGAAAAACGCCGCTTGTGCGCCTGAACGCGGTAACACCTCCGGGGGCAAATATTTTGGCAAAGTTGGAATTTTTGAATCCCTCCGGCTCCGTCAAAGATCGCGCCGCGCTCGCAATGGTTGAAGACGCGGAGGCGAAAGGCCTGCTGAAAAAAGGCGGGTTGATCATCGAGCCTACCAGCGGAAATACGGGTATCGGTCTTGCGCTCGTTGCTGCCGTAAAAGGACACCGCCTGATTTTGACGATGCCGGATACGATGAGTATTGAGCGGCGCAAATTCCTTGCGAGCTTTGGCGCGGAACTTGTTTTGACGGACGGCACCAAAGGCATGAAAGGCGCAATCGAAAAGGCACTCGAACTCAAGCGGCAGAATCCTGGCGCGTTGCTCCCGCAGCAGTTTGAAAATCCGGCAAACGTTGATGCTCACCTAAAAACGACGGCGCAGGAAATTTGGAATGACACGGATGGCAGTGTCGATATCGTCGTCGCCGGGGTCGGGACGGGCGGAACGATTACCGGAATCGGGCGCGCTTTGAAAGCGCAAAAACCGGACGTGAAAATTTTTGCCGTCGAGCCGGAAACCTCACCCGTGCTCTCCGGCGGAGCCGCGGGACCGCACAAAATTCAGGGCATAGGAGCCGGATTCGTGCCGAAAATTTATGACGCAAGCGTAGTCGACGGCGTAATTCGCGTTTCTGACGATGATGCGGGAGCAACAGCGCGTCGCCTCGCGAGGGAAGAAGGTATTCACACGGGGATCTCGGCGGGAGCGGCAACCTTTGCCGCGCTTTCACTTGCGGCAAAACCGGAGAATGCGGGTAAAACAATCGTTGTAATTATTCCCGACACGGGAACGCGCTATTTGTCCACCTGGCTCTACAGCGAGTAAGCGTTCCCGAGTACAAAAAAATCGGCGATTTTTGAGATCGCCGATTTTTTTTCGTATCTTTTTTCCGTAACTTAATGAAGGCACATTCCGTTGTGTTCCTTATGGTGGTCGATGATTTCCTGAAGAGTAATTTGAGAAAGGTCTTCTCGGATCCTCTGATTGATGATATCCCAAGTTTCGCGCGCCGTGCAGATTTTTTCCCGCTTACATTTCCGAACACAGGCAAGGCAGGGCGCGATGGAAACTTTCCCTTCCATGACTTCGATAATTTCCAGAAGTGTAAGTTTTTGGGGGTCGCAACGCAGGAAATAACCGCCTTTGGCACCGCGTTTAGATTGAACCCAACCCGCTCGGCACAGCGGAATAATGAGGCGTCCGACGTACTTTCGGGATAGCCCTTGAGATTTACAGATGTCGCTAATCATGCGCGGTTTTTCTTCTCCGACGAATTTTGCTAAATCCATCAAAATACGTAGTGCATACCTACCCCGAGTCGAGATCTTCATGGTGCCTCCAGATGATAATATTTATGGTGTATTACGAAAAACGAATGAAAGTTGTTAACTTCGAACCAGATTATTGAGGTTGAATGTCTACCGAGTCAATAAGAAAACCCGTCGCAATACGCATAAATACAGGCAACCCCGATTTTATGCGGTGGAGAAAAAGTGGAGGACCGTCTGTAAGGAAAGGGTATTTTAAGGCGTTTACAGGCGGGGACTCAAAATTTCGTTTTGGCGTGAAAAAGCCCGCAATCCCTTTGTTCATGCGGGTTTGCGGGCTTTTGAAAGTGGCGGAGAGAGAGGGATTCGAACCCCCGGAACCTTTCGGCTCAACGGTTTTCAAGACCGCCGCAATCGACCGCTCTGCCATCTCTCCGTGTGTTAAGGATCAATCTAAAAGGCTCGAGCTCGTGGAGGCAAGGATTTTGTTTTCCCGAAAATAGCGACTTGAAGCGACGGGAACGTCTCGCATAATACTCCGGAATTATGATCAATTCAGACCATTTGCCGGCAGTTTCCGTTTTGCCGTTTAAAATTAGCGTGTTAATTTTTATCCGCGACGGGAACGGAAGATTTTTAATGATTCAGCGGCGAAAAGCCCCGAATAAAGGCTGTTGGAGCCCGGTCGGCGGAAAGTTGGAAATGGCACTTGGCGAGTCTCCGTTTGAGTGTGCTTGCCGCGAGGCGTTTGAGGAAACCGGAATGCGAATTTCTGCGTCGGATCTCCATCTTTTCGGAATGGTTTCCGAGCGCTCTTACGAGGGAAGCGGGCATTGGCTCATGTTCCTTTTCGAATGCCTGAAGCCGATAGAATCGCTTCCTCCGGAAATTGATGAAGGGCAGTTTGCGTTTTTCTCGCGGGAAGAAATTGATTCTGCGGCGATTCCGCCGAGCGACCGCACGCTGGTTTGGCCGGTTTACGATTCCCACCACAAGAGTTTTCTTGCGTATCGGGCGCAGTGCGGGAACGGCGATGCGCAGCGGGTTGATGAGGAATCGATGCTCTCTCCGAATTTTTTGTAATTTCGGAAAAACAAAAAAGGTGAAAGCCTCAAAAACTTTCACCTTTTTTCATTTTTGAAATCCGGTTCTTACGCCGTTTGCGTCGGCGGAAGCACAACATCCGGATGGACGATTTCCGTGCCGACACCTTTGTCTGTGAAAATTTCCAGCAGTAGCGAGTGTGGCGTGCGTCCGTCGATGAAGTGAACGCGGCGGACTCCGCTTTGAAGCGCGCGCACGGCGGAATCCACTTTCGGAATCATGCCGGAGGAAATAACACCGGATTTTTTCAGCTCGGGCACTTCATGGACGCGGAGTGTGGAGATGAGTGTTCCCGGGTCCTGCGGGTCGGCAAGCAGTCCGGGAACGTCCGACATAAACACGAGGCGGCGCGCTTTCAGTGCGCTGGCAACGGCGCTCGCCGCCGCGTCCGCATTTGTATTGTAGGGACGGTCGCTGTCATCGAGCGCAATCGGAGAAATGACCGGAATTTTTCCTTCGTTGAGCGCTTTTTTAATGATTTTGGTTTTGACGGATTTGATGTCACCGACGAAGCCGAGGTCGACCGGATCGCCGTTTTCGTCTTTCGCGCAAAGTTTTTCGCAAACGTTGACGAGATTGCCGGGCATCCCCACGGGAACGCCTTTGTGTTTTTCGATGAGGCGGCAAATATCGACGTTGATTTCGTTGTTGAGTGTATCTTCAACGATTTTGATCGTGCGTTCGTCGGTTACGCGGATTCCGTTGCGCCACTGCGGCGTGATATCGGTTTTTGCCATGGCGCGCGTGATGGCTTTTCCCCCGCCGTGGACGACAACCACTTTGATCCCGACGGAGTTGAGAAAAACGATGTCGGATGCGACGCGTTCCCGCGTGGCGGGATCATCGGAATCCATGAAACTTCCGCCGTATTTAACGACAAAAACGGAGTCGTGAAAACGCTGGATGTACGGGAGCGCTTCCAAAAGGACGCTGGCTTTGGCAATGAGTTCGGCTTCGTTAATGGTTTTTTCTTTGATCATCGCAGAGGAATTTCCGCCCGATAATAAATGCTTTCTGTGCTTTCGCAAATTGAAATTTCGTGCGCGGGAACACAAAAATCTTATGAGAAAATCAGTCGCCGACCTGTTCTTCAGCAGGGTCGGTGGCGATGAGGAACGCGATGGCGGAAACGGCTTCGCGGAAATCGTATTCCGAGGAAACAGTCGCGGCGCGCGCTTCCGTGAGCGAGACCTGCGCGTCCGTGCGGTCGAGCGCGGAGGCTTTCCCGACGTTGAACTGCGCCGTTACGATGTCGAAATTTTCCTTTGCGGCACTTTCGGAAAGCAAGGCGACTTCGTACTGCTTGCGTGCCCGCGTGAGCGTGAGCACCGCCGTTGTCAGGTTCGCGTAAAGTTGCTGTTCGTAGGCAGCGACTTTGCTTCGCGCGACGCGGAGTTTTGCCACGGCATCTTCGATGGCGCGCAGATTGCGTCCGCCGTTGAACACGTTTTGCGAAATTTTTCCCACGCCGAGAAGATTCCAAATCTTCGGCATATCCAAATCTTCGCCTTCGAGTGTGGCGGAAAAATTCAGTCCGACCGACGGGAACAAGTCGGCGACAGTTTTGTCGATGTGCGCGGATGCGGCTTTTTCCAACGCAACGAGCGAGGCGAGTCCCGGCTCGCGTTCCCGCGCGATGCTCATCAGCGCGGCGACATCCGGTTCAAACGATCCCATGACGTTCCCGCCGAGTTCGTAATCCGGAGATTCTGCAAAACCGAGCGCGAGATTCAAATCCGCGCGCGCCGTTTTCACATTGTTCGCGATGCTGATGCTTTGGAGCACAGCGTTGTTGTAGTCTACTTCCGCTTTCGTGCAATCGTATTTCGTGCCTTTTCCCGCGTCGCGGTAGGCGCGCATCTGCGAGAGGTGTTCCTTGTACTGAGAAACCGACTGCTCGGCAACCACGTCCAGCTCGATGTTCCGGCGCAGTTCAAAATACGCTTTGCGCACGTTGTAGCGGACGAGATTTTCCGCCGAGAGTAAATCTTTTTCCGCCGAAAGCAGGCGCGCAACGGCTTGCTCGAGCTTCGCATCGGTTTTCCCGAAATCCCAAAGAAGCAAATCCAGTGAAAGCCCGATTTCGTTCCCGCCCGTGCTGTGGAAACTTTGACCGCGCTCGGTCGTGTTGTTCGTCCCGCGCGAATACGTGGCGGAGGCGTCGAGCGTCGGTAAATAATCAGCGCGGATGTCCTTTACGGCGAGTTGCGCGGAAATCACGGCTTGGCGTGCCTGAAAAATTTTCGGATTGGCATCGAGCGCGATTTTTTCCAGGTCTGCAAGCGAAAGCACCGTTCCTGCCGGAAAGCCGTATTCGGCAAACGCGACGGTGCGTTCGCCGCGCAAACGGTTTTCCGGTTTTTGCGCCTCGCGCGCTTCGTCTACGGTCGAACACGCCGTTCCCGCGAGCACCGTTCCCGCCGCCAGTGCGAGCCAAAGATTTTTCTTCATCAAAAAGTTTTTCATGAGGCTAATTTCCTTTCTCGCTTTCCGGGGTGCCGTCGGGGAGATTGACGGTGCGGCGGCAACGTTCCCGCATACGCTGGAAGAGCGAATAAAGCGCGGGTGCGAAAATGATGCCGACGAGCGTTGCCATGAGCATTCCGGTAAACGTCGTTACACCGATTGCGCGCCGCGAACCCGCGCCTGCGCCCGACGCAATGACGAGCGGGAACACACCGAAGAGGAACGACCACGCCGTCATCAGCACCGCACGGTAACGCAGCGACGCGCCGAGCAGTGCCGCTTCCTTAATCGAATAGCCCGCTTCGCGCGATTGCTTGGAAAACTCGATCATCAGAATCGCGTTTTTCGCGGAAAGCCCGATGAGCATGACCAAACCGAGTTGCGCGTAAATCCCGAGCGAAAGCCCCCACACGAGCAAGCCGATGAGCGCGCCGAGCGTCGGAATCGCCACCGTGAGCATCACGGGAACGGGAATCGTCCAGCTTTCGTACTGCGCGACAAGGAACAGATACGCGAAGAGCATCGCGAGCGTCATAATCAGCACGATTTGCCCCTGATTCTGCCGTTCCTGATAACTCTGCCCTTTCCACTCAATGTGGTAGCCTTCGGGCAGTTTCATTTTTTCCAAAATTTCCATGACTTCGCCGCTCGTGTAGCCTTCGGCGACCTGCACGGTAACGTCGGCGGATGTCAGCTTGTTGAAGCGCTGAATTTCCGTCGGACCGACCGTGAAACGTAATTTGGCAAACACGTTCAGCGGGACCATTTCGCCGGAGTTGTTCGCGACGAGCAGTCCGCGAATGTCGTCCTGCGTCACGCGAAACGCCTTGTCCGCCTGCATTTTGACGTAAAACGCGTCGCCGGCATAGTTGAAGTCGTTGATGTAAAACGATGCCAGCTGGCTTTGTAGCGTGGAGAAAATCCGGTCCACGGGAACGCCGAGCGATTCCGCTTTTTCGCGGTCGATGTCGAGAAAGAGTTGTGCGGTGTCTGCGTTGTAGGACGAACTTGCGCGGCGCACCTGCGGGAGCGTGTTCAGGTCCGCGACGAGGTTTTTCACGACTTCGGAAAGTTCTTCCGGAGCGACGTCGCCTTCGCCGCAAAGCACGGCGGAAACGCCGCCGACTGCGCCCAAGCCCATAATCGCCGGCGGCGTGAAGAACATGATGCGCGCCTCGGGAATGTCCGCCGTCGCTTTTTGCAAATTATCGACGATGGCGTCGAGTTGCGTTTCCGGTGTCGTGCGTTCGGACCAGTCTTTGAGGCGAACGTAGCCCATGGCAACGTGTTCGCCGTCGCTCCCGATGCGGGAACGCCCCGGAATTGTCATTACGGCTTTTACGCCGGGGATGTCGGAAATGCGTTCGCGCACTTTTTGAAGCGTTGCTTCTGTGCGCGCGATGGTTGCGCCCGGCGCGAGCTCAATGTTCATCGTAATCGAGCCTTTGTCTTCTTCCGGCAGGAAGGATCCGGGAATTTTTCCCGAAAAATACCAAATCCCGACGAAAAACAGCGCCATGAAACCGACCGTCAGCGAAGCGCGGCGCACCAAGCGAAGCACGAACGCCAGATAGATTTTTTTCGTTCCGTCCAAAAGCGCGTTAATCGGGCGGAAAATCGGCGAAACGCGCGGCTTCGGCGGGCGCATAATCAGCGCGCAAAGCGCCGGGCTGAGCGTGAGCGCGACAACCGTCGAAAGAATAAGCGCAATGCACATCGTTACCGAAAACTGCATATAAATACGCCCGACCATTCCTCCGTAAAACGCGAGCGGAACGTAGCAGGCGATGGTTACGAGCGTTGTCGCGATAATTGCGCCCGTGATTTGCGTCATGCTTTTGAGTGCGGCATCTTTCGCCGAAAGGCGTTCCCGCGACATGAGCGACTGGCAGTTTTCGACGACGACAATCGCGTCGTCGACGAGCGAGCCGATGACCAAAATCAGCCCGAACATCGTCAGCACGTTCACGCTGTAATCGAGCAAATACATGAACGTGAACGTTCCCACGAGCGAAACCGGAATCGCGATTGCGGGAACGAGCGTCGCCCGCCAATCCTGTAAAAACACGTAGGTAACGAGTACCACGAGCAGGAGCGCAATGATGATGGTTTCGACAATTTCTTCGAGCGAAACAACGATGAATTGCGTCGGGTCGTACGATACGTCGTAGCTCACGCCGGGCGGGAAACGCTCCGACATTTCATCGAGTACGGCGCGCACTTTTTTCACCGTTGCGAGTGCGTTGGAATCGCTGTTGCGGAAAATCGCCATCCCGATGGATTCTTTTCCGTTAAAATTTCCGCGTCCGGCGTAGGTTTTCGCTCCGAGTTCAATGCGCGCCACATCCTTGAGACGAAGTACGCTCCCGTCCGCCGCCGTACGCACGATAATGTTGCCGAACTCGTCCGCGTCTTTCAGGCGCCCGTGAACGTTGATTTTAAATTGAAGAAATTCGTTCCCCTGCTCGGATCCGAGCGTTCCCGCCGCCGCCTGGATGTTTTGGGATTGGACGGCGGCGGAAATATCGTCCGTCGAAAGCCCGAGCCCGGCGAGGCGCACGGGATCGAGCCAAATACGCATGGAATACACGTCGCCGCCCATCGCGTCTGCCGAAGACACACCGTCCACGCGGGAAATCGCGTCTGCAACCGTAGTTGAAATATAATTACTCAGTTGCATCGTGTTCATCGACGTGCCGTCCGTCGTGAACGCAAACATGGCGAGGATATCGTTGCTTCGCTTGCGCACCTGTACGCCCGTGCGCTGGACTTCCGACGGCAATTTCCGTTCCGCCTGCTTGATGGCGTTTTGGACGTTGACCATCGCAATGTCGTCGTTCACGCCGGTTTTGAACGAAATCGAGCACGAATATTGCCCGTCGTTGCTGCACGTGGACGAGAAGTAAAGCATATCTTCAACGCCGTTGATGACGGCATCAAGCGGCGTGGCGATAACGTCACGCACCGTTTCGGCACTCGCTCCCGTGTAGCTTGCGGAAACGCGAATGCTCGGCGGTGCGATTTCCGGATATTCCTCGACGGGAAGGCGCATCAGGCAAATCAGCCCGGCGAGGAAAATCACCAAGCTGACCACCGCCGCAAGTCGCGGACGTTCAATAAAAATTTTGGAAAACATCGAATTTTTTAGAAAAAAAAATTAAATGAACAAGTAGTAAGTGAATAACGAATAATGAATAGCGAATAATTCATTGTTCAAAATTTTTGCCTTTGGCAAAAATCTTAGCACTGCGTTATTCATTACTCGCTGTCCACTATTCACCAACACGGACTTTCCGCCCGGGAAGCGCTTTGTGCGTGCCGTCGGTAATGATGCGTTCGCCCGGCTTCAGTCCGCTTTTGACGAATTGCAGTTTTTCCGTCGTTTGGGCGAGTTCGATGTCGCGGCGATCCACCTTGTTTTCCGCATCAAGCACATAAACGTAGGCGCTTTTCGAATCGTACATTACGGCGGAGGGAATCACAGCCGGCATCTTTGTTCCCGTGCGGCGTTCGAGTAAAACAGAAACCGTGCTTCCGGGAACGAGTTTGGACGCGGCGTTCGGGAACTTTGCGTAAATCTGCACGGCGTCCGTGTGTTCGTTCGCCGTGTTGTCGAGAAAATCAATCTCGCCGTCGATTTCGTATTTCTTTCCGTCCGCCAAAATGAGCGAAATTTTGCTCTGCTCGCGCAATGTTTTTTCGTCACCGAAAATCGAAAGAAAATCGCGGTTACTCAGCGCAAAGCGCACACGCACGGGATCGAACTGCACGATGGTCGTCAACGTTCCCGTGGCCGGTGTAACGTAGCTTCCTGCGGGAACGGCGTTGACTCCGATGCGCCCATCCGCCGGCGCGTAAATGCGGGTGTTTTTCAAATCGTCCAGTGCGACGATCAGATCCGCTTCCGCCGCCGAATACAGTGCCTTGTTCGCTTCGTATTCGCTGCGCGCGCTTTCGAGTTCGTCCTGCGTCGAAACTTCCTTTTCAAAAAGCTGCTGCGTGCGCTCGAAATTTGCTTTGGAATATGCCACGCGCGCGCGGTACTCGGCGATTTTCGCTTCCGCACTCTTGCGCGCCGCGATGTAGCGGATGTCGTCCAAGCGGTAAAGCAACTGACCTTTTTTGACAAAATCTCCTTCTTTGAAGGCGACTTCGAGCAAATCGCCGGAAACTCGTGAAGTTACGGCAACGCTCGCCGGAGAAACCACGCGTCCGGGATAGCGCCGCGTTACGACGTTGTCCGCCTCCGACACTGTTCCCGCCGCGACCAATTCCAATTTTTCTGCGGGAACGCTCTGCGCCCACGCGTGCGTTCCCGCGAAAAACGCGGCAAGCAAGCCAAAAATTAAAGCCGATTTCGTTTTCATAAAATTGAACATCCATTATAAAAATAGAATCGGATGATAAACGCAAAATTGAAATTCGGCGGGGGGCAGGTTCGCCGAATTTCAATTGTGCGGAATCTACGGGGCGGACTTTTACTTCGGCGTTTTGATCGTTTCCGCACGGAAGGCGTTTTCCTTGCCGAGGCGGAATGCTTCGAGATTCGGTGCGATGATTTTCGGTTTGTCCGCAAAACATTCCCGCAACGCGGCTTCGACGACATCGGAAAAATCCTTTGTGTCTTTCGGCGTAAGAAAAAGTTCCTCCATCATTTTTGCAAGCGCACCGAGAATGAGCGAGTTCCCGTAGCGCGTGCTGCCGAGCCCGACGGCAAGCTGTGCCGCGGGAACGCCGTATGCGACCTGATTTTCGCCGATTTCCGGAAGTGTGACGCTCGACGAATCGTAGACGATAACGCCTGTCGGTTTGAGTTGCGGAAGATATTTGTCGAGAGAGGGCTGGTTCAGCACGATGAGCATATTCGCGTTACTGTCCACGATCGGCGAGGCGATTTCCCTGCGCGAAGCCACCACGGAGCAATCCGCCGTGCCGCCGCGCATTTCCGGACCGTAGGTCGGCAAATACGTAACGTTGAAATTTCGCAACCGCGCCATGTGAGCGATGATGTACGCGAGCGAGAGCACGCCTTGTCCGCCGGCTCCGGCGACCTTGATGCGGCGTTCCTTTTCAAAAATTTCGGATTCGTTGTAGACATCTTCACGGAGTTTTTTCCCGGAAGATTCCGTTTCCTCCGCGCCGTTTTCTTGCGGGAACAACGCCGCACGAACTTTTTCGCGGTCGTACACGGGAACGGGATGCTCTACGGGAACACGCTCTGCAGCGACGTCTTTGAGCTTCCCGAGCGGGAAAATCTTGGTCATTTCCTCGTCGATAAATTTTGAAATTCCCGCCGCGTCTTTTTTCAGACCGACCGGGCAGGGCGAAAGCACCTCGACAAAAGAAAGACCCTTGCGCTCCATCGTGTTTTTGATCGCTTTGCGAATCGCCGCGCGCGCTTTCATGATTTCCTTCGGCGTGCTCAGCGCAACGCGTTCGACGTAAACCGGATTGGGCTGGGAGGCAACGATTTCCGCCACGCGGAACGGAATTCCGTCTTCTGAAGCGCAACGTCCGTGCGGCGTCGTCGAAGTTTTTTGCCCGACAAGCGTCGTCGGTGCCATTTGTCCGCCCGTCATGCCGTAAATTGCGTTGTTGACGAAAATGTAGCAGAGATTTTCGCCGCGATTGACGGTGTGGATAAATTCGTTGAAACCGATTGCCGCAAGGTCTCCGTCGCCCTGGTAGGAAATGACGACGCTGTCGCGGTGCGCGCGGGAAAGTCCGGTTGCCACGGCGGGAGCGCGTCCGTGCGGCGTGGAAATGCCGAAGCAATCCATGTAATAGTAACCGAAAACGGCGCAGCCGACGGGCGAGATGAATGTTGTGCGGTCTTTGATGTCGAAATCCGTGAGCGCCTCCGCGACGATTTTGTGCAATACGCCGTGCCCGCAGCCCGGGCAATAGTGCATATTGTGCCGCAGCGGCGCGGGGCGTTTTTCAAATTCGGCGAAAAATCCTGCCGGGCGGTCTTTGATGATGCGAAAAGTTTTCATGATTTTTCCTCCTTTATGCGAGGGCTTTCACGCCGGCGACGAGTTCTTCAACGGAAATGAGTTTTCCGCCGACGCGATGAATCAGCTCTACCGGACGGCGACATTCGATTGCGAGTTTGACGTCTTCGATCATTTGTCCGCCGCTGAGTTCGACGCAGATAAATTTTTTCGCACGGTCAACAAGCGCGTTGAGCGCGTCTTTCGGGAACGGGAACAAAAGTTTCGGGCGGACAAGTCCGGCTTTGATGCCGCGTTCCCGCAGCTCGTTGACCGCATTTTTCGCGAGGCGCGACATAATTCCGTAGGCGACGAGAACGATTTCCGCATCATCGGTTTTCCAAAGCTCCGCGTCCTGGTCGTTTGCTTCCATTTCGCGATACTTTGCCAGCAAGGCTTCGTTTTTCTTTTCGAGTTCTTCGGCTTCGAGGTAAATCGAAGTGAAGTGATTCGTGCGCGCGTTCCCGGGTGTGAGCGAGTAGGGTGCGGGAGCGGATTTTTCGAGCGGTTCGGGGAGAATGACGGATTCCATCATTTGCCCGATCATGCCGTCGGTCAGAATGTAAACTGGTGTGCGGTATTTTTCCGCCGTATCGAACGCCCGAAATGCCATGTCACACATTTCCTGCGCGCTCGCGGGAGCGAACACCGGACAGCGGTAGCCGCCGTGTCCGCCCCCTTTGACGATTTGGAAATAATCGCTTTGCTCGACGCTGATGTTTCCGATGCCGGGACCGCTGCGCGTGATATCCGCAATCACACAAGGAATTTCCATGCCCGCAAGGTAGGAAACGGCTTCCTGCATGAGGCTGATGCCGAGCCCGCTCGATGCCGTCATTGCGCGTTGCCCTGCGGCGGCGGCACCCATCACCATGTTAATCGAGCCGATTTCGCTCTCCGCCTGAATGAAAACGCGCCCGAGCTCGGGAAATTTTTTCGCGGCGCACTCAATGATTTCTCCCGCCGGAGTGATCGGGTAGCCGAAATACGCGTCGCACCCGGCAAGCAGTGCGCCGTAGACCAGCGCTTCGTTCCCGCACAGCAAAAGGCTTTTTGAACTCATTTTTTAATCCTCCTCTTTTTCTTCGATAATGGAAATCGCGCCCGGCTCCGGGCAGGTGTAAAAGCAGAGCGAGCAACCGGTGCAGGCGGCTTCGTCGGCGACAAAAACGTGCGGCAAGCCCATGACGTTTAATGCTTTTCCGAGGGCGAGCACCCCTTTCGGGCACGCGATTACGCAGCGCTCGCAGCCCTTACACTCATCGTTTCGGATTTTTGGGAAATAGCGCTTTTTCATGAGAAATTAAGCGATACAGAGTTAGTTTTTTCGTGAAGCTCTTTTGACGGCGTTCAGCCCTGCCACGGAAAACCGAAAGACGTGCTCAATGCGTTTTTCCACATCGTACGGGAACGGCTCCGTCTTTTCGATGCGTTGAATTTTTTTCTGCGGCGAAATGCACATTGCGACAATCGAGTAAACCGACATTCGCAAATCTTCGTTAGAGATCCCGCTACCGAGAAATTCACTCACAACGCGAAGCAAGTTTTCCCGAAGGCTGAAAATCGTGTTCTCGTGAACATCGTCCAGCAAGCCCGTCGGAGAGGCGATTTCCTGATTTAAAATACCGCCGTCGAAGCAATGCTGATGGTCGGAATAACGCCGCACCGTGGCTGAAATAATGCCGTAAAGCCGTTTGCGCGCCGGAGCCGTCGCGGGAACGCCGCCGTCGGGCGGATACTTTGCCAGAGACTCGTGCAGGCTGTGCTGCCACGCTTCGCGGTAAATCGTTTCCTTGTCGCCGAAATAGTAGCTGATAAGTGCGCTGTTGACTCCGCTCGCCTTCGATATGTCGGCATTGGAGGTCTGCTTAAATCCGTTTTCCGAAAAAAGTTTTGCCGCCGCACCGAGGATTTTTTTCTTCGTTTCGATACCGTCGCTTCGTTTCGCCATTTTAATCTTATAATTTAATTGTTTAGTTAAAATTCTGAAACGAAAATTCATTCTGTCAAATCAATTTCCCGCTTGCGGCGTTCGCGGTTGACGGCGCGTTCCTGCGCAACCATCTTGTTGGGTATGGCGATTTCTCCGGAAATTCTTTGTGAAAGCTCCCCGCAGATTTTCTTTTCCCGTTTGGAAAAAATTTGCGGTGCGGCACGCGACGTTTTTTTGATGAATCCGCAATGGACGGCGGCGCAACGCGGGGAAGCGGAAATTCTTATCCGGAAATATGCCGGAAATGCCGTGCGCGAATCCGGAAAAATCTTCATTGCAAGCGGTGGCAGCGGCGGGAAAGTCCGCTTTGTCGCGCATACGCCGGAAACGCTTGAGGCGAGCGCACGGGCGCTGATCTCCGCTCTGAAACTTTCTGCGGGAACGCCGCTGAACTGTTTCGCGTGCCTGCCGCCGTGGCACATCAGCGGGCTGATGCCGTGGGTGCGTTCCCGCGTTTGCGGCGGGACGTTGTTCACGGCGGAGAACGGAAGTTTTCGGGAAACGGAAGCGCTCCCGGATTTTCGGAAAAATGCAGGCGAGTTTTGGATGAATTCTCTGGTGCCGACGCAGTTGCGCCGCTTGCTGGCGCGGCGGGACGGCACGGAATGGCTCGGCAAATTTGATTTTATTTTGCTTGGAGGTGCACGCGTTCCCGCGGACTTAATCGCGCAGGCGAGGGCGGAAAATCTCAATATCGGCATCGGCTACGGAATGACGGAAACTGCGTCGCTTATCGCGTTATGGCGTCCGGAAGACGGTGAAACCCTCGCGGGAACTCCGCTTCCGCACGCGAAATTTTTTATTTCCGGAAATCCCGCGCGCATCGAAATCGAAGCCGCGTCGTTGGGCGAAACGTTGAGCGATTCGGGAATGATTTTGCCGAATCCCGGCGGACGTTTTTTGACAAACGATGAGGGTTTCTCGGATGAAAACGGGCGGCTGATTGTGCTCGGCCGCTCCGATCGCTACATCAATTCCGGCGGAGAAAAAGCGGATCCCGCAATCGTGGAAAACGCCCTGCGCGCCGCGGGAGCGACGGATGCGCTCGTCATCGGTGAGCCGGACGCGGAATGGGGCGAACGCGTGGTTGCGTTGGTTCGCGCTCCCGCACCGGCAGATTTGTCCGCACGCGTAAAAAACTTGCTTCCGGCATGGATGGGCCCGAAGCGGATTATTTCCGTTCCCGCGTTGCCATTTGACGGAAAGGGAAAACTCGACCGCGTGAAGCTTGCCGAGTTTTTGCGGAGCTGAATACGTTGCTTTTTTTATTTAATTTCACAAAAAAAGCGCGCTCCCTTGCGGGAACGCGCTTTTCTTTAAGCTTTAAGCTCTAAACTCTAAGCTTTTCTTATTTGCAACGTGCAATGATGTCGTCGGAAACCGCAAGGAGTTCCGGAGAAGCGTGGCCGATCGTGTTCGCGAGATAATCGGTGTTCGCTTCAGCGAGTTCCTTGACGCGGTTAGCGTCGATAGCCATAACGGCGTCGAATTCTTCCTTGGAGAAGTCAAGACCCGTGAAGTCCATGTCTTCGTAGGACGGAATGTAGCCGAACGGCGAATCCTTGGCGGCGGCGGTGCCTTCGACACGGCCGATCATCCACGCGAGAACGCGGGCGTTGTCGCCGTAGCCCGGCCACATGAACTTGCCTTCCGGCGTTTTGCGGAACCAGTTGACGTGGAACACTGCCGGCGTCTTGGCGATTTTTGCCATGGACAGGTAGTGCGCGAAGTAGTCGCCCATGTGGTAACCGCAGAACGGGAGCATCGCGAACGGGTCGCGGCGGAGAGCGCCGACCTGACCTTCAGCAGCAGCCGTCTGTTCGGAACCGACCGTGGCGCCGAGGTAAACACCGTGCGCCCAGTTGTGTGCCTGGAACACGAGCGGGATGTCGTTCATGCGGCGGCCGCCGTAAACGAACACGTCCACGGGAACGCCTTCCGGGCTCTGCCAATCCGGATCGATGCACGGGCAGTTAGCTGCCGGAGCCGCGAAGCGGGAATTCGGGTGCGAGGAGAGTTTGCGCTTTCCGGTCTTTTCGTCGATCATGTCGGGCGTCCAGTCGTTGCCCTGCCAGTCGATGAGGTGTGCCGGCGGTTCTTTCGTCATGCCTTCCCACCAAATGTCGCCGTCGTCCGTAAGAGCAACGTTCGTGAAGATGGTGTTCTTGGAGCAGGAGAGGAGAGCGTTCGGGTTTGTTTCCATAGCCGTTCCCGGAGCAACGCCGAAGAAGCCGTTTTCCGGATTGATGGCGCGGAGCTGACCGGTAGCATCCGGCTTGATCCATGCGATGTCGTCGCCGACGCAGGTGATTTCCCAACCCTTTTCGCGAAGTTCTTTCGGCGGGATGAGCATTGCAAAGTTCGTCTTGCCGCAAGCGGACGGGAACGCCGCCGTGACGTAGTGCTTCTTGCCTTCCGGCGTTTTGACACCGAGGATGAGCATATGCTCGGCGAGCCAGCCCTGTTTGCGGGCGAGGTTGGAAGCGATGCGGAGCGCAAAGCACTTCTTACCGAGAAGCGCGTTTCCTCCGTAACCGGAACCGAACGACCAAATCGTGCTTTCTTCCGGGAAGTGGACGATGTAGGTGTTGTCCGGATTGCACGGCCATTTCACGTCTTCGACGCCCGGTTTGAGCGGCATACCGACGGAGTGGACGCAGGGGACGAAGAAGTCGTCCTTTTCGATGTGGCGGAGTACTTCCGTGGAAACGCGAGCCATGATGCGCATGGAGACAACGACGTACGGGGAGTCTGTGATTTCAACACCGTACTGAGCGATCGGGGAGCCAAGCGGTCCCATCGCGAACGGAATGACGTACATTGTACGACCTTCCATACAGCCGTCGTAAAGAGCGCGCATTTTTTCTTTCATCACAACCGGATCTTCCCAGTTGTTCGTCGGACCGGCGTTTTCTTTTTCCTTCGAGCAGATCAGCGTGCGTTTTTCAACACGAGCGACGTCGCGAGGGTCGGAACGATAAAGGTAGCAGCCCGGGCGCTTTTCTTCGTTGAGCTTAATCGCCATACCGCTGGCGACCATCTCTGCGAAGAGCTTGTCGGCTTCTTCCTTGCTTCCGTCGCACCACTGAACCTTAGCCGGTTTGCAGAGCGCCACGAATTCATTCACCCAGTTGATGAGTTTCTGATTGGTTGTAGGTGTTTCCATAGGTCTAATAATAATTAAAATTGTATGCCCAATCTAATGGAGGAAAAACTTTCTGAAAAGCCTTTTTTCTTTTAACCGACGGGAAAAACGGTACGGGGATATCGGGCAAACAGGCGAGGGATTTTCAGAGAATAATATCTCGTGTGGGATTGAACCCGGGATTGGCGCCATGGTGTTCCACTCGTTTGTCCCAGTTGTTTCCGAGAAAGTAGAAACGTAAAGAGTCTTCCCGGGGCAAATAAGCTTTTAGAAGTTGGGCTTTGAGGGAAACCCATTGTGCGGGATCGACATGACATTCGAAAACGGAGTTTTGAACGCGTTGTCCGAAATTCTTGCAAATTTTTGCAATGCGGGAAAGCCTTCGCGTTCCCGCAGGATCGAGGGTTGATACATCGTAGGCAACAAGGACGAACATGAGGTTTATTTCCAGAGGAACGGGAGATAGTGTTCAAAGTCTCCGCGCAAGTGGCGAGCAAGTAGTCGAGCCTGCATCAACGGGACAAGACCGAGTGGCATTTTTTCGCCGAGAATCGGATGCGTGATTTCCTCCCGCTTTCGCTCCTGCCAAACTTGCAGTAGCGTTTTTCGCGCATCCTCAGAAAGCAATACGGCTCCGTTTTCAAAGAATTGAAAATCCTTTGAATTCAGTTGCCGGCGGTTTATCAGCGAAAGCGCTACGCGGTCGGCAAAAACCGGACGAAATTCCTCCATCAAATCCAACGCTAAGCCCGGACGGCCGGGTCGGTCTGCGTGATAGAATCCGATTTGCGGATCCAAGCCTGCCGCGGCGCACGCAGAGCGACAATCGTGCGCAAGCAGCGTGTAGAGAAAGCTCAAAACGGCGTTGACGGGATCGCGTGGCGGTCGGCGGGAACGCCCGTAGAGGCGCATCTTGTTGTCGGGGGAGGTTATCAAATTGTTGAAAGATCGGAAATAATGAGCAGCGGTATCGCCTTCAATTCCGCGAAGCATATCGGCGTTTTCGGCACGCAACGTTTCCGAGATTCGGTTGTGGTGAATGTCTGCGCAAAGTCCGAGAGATTCTGCAAGCTCCGGGGTTTTGGCTTCTCGTGCGGCGCGACGCAAGAGTGTCCGGCAGTTAGCAAATTTTGCCTGAATGCAACGACGAGCAATATCGAGTGAGTCTTTCGTATTATCGGCTACGCGGTGCTGTTTGCGTCGCAAAAGCACGTTCCCGTGGGGGAAACCGTGAACCGCCGCGAGAAATTTACCGTGCGGGTTCAGGAACGAAACGGCGATCCCTTGATCGGCGCACGCGCCCAAAAGCGCCGGGGAAGCGGCAATGTCCCAGCCGATCGTAACGATGCTTTCGAGGTTGATGAGTGGAAAACGTCCGAGTGATTTTCCGTCGAGCCGCACGTCAACGCTTTCTCCGTCTTGGCGAAGGTAAGCGTTTTCTCGCGTAACGTAGAGTGTGCTTTGAAGAATTTTCATGGAGAAGATTTTAGTCGGCGGCAAGGCGCTTTTGCCAAGCACGTTCCAGTTTCTCGGATTCAGATCCATACTCCGGCAGGCAGAGTTCCCGTAATGAGCAGTTGTTGCATTTTTCCGGAGCGTAAGCAGCGCGCGGCGTTTCCCCATGTTCCCGTAAGTCTCGCGCTTCGGAAATGAGGCGAAGCGTTTCCTCGCGCAGAGTTTCGGTGATTTCAATATTTTTCCTGCGATGTGTTTTTCCGTAGAAAAGAGCTCCTGCGGGAACGCGCTTTCCCGTCATTTCTCCAAGGCAAAGCGCTTGCGCGCAGAGCTGAATTTCATCGCTGCCGTGCGGATTTGGTTTCCCGTGTTTGTATTCGACGGGAAACGGTGTTCCGTCAGGAAAAATTTCCACCGTATCCGCAACTCCGTAGATTCCGAGGCACTCAGATGTGAGCGGCATTGCCCGAACAATTTTTGTTCCCGCAAAAACGTGTTCTGCGGGAACGTCAGTTTTTTCGTGCAACAATCGCCCCTCCGCCGTCAGCCGATTTTCCGCCCATAGCTGTTCGATGTGGATGAGCGCGAACTGCCGCTTGCAAAACCTGAAGTGTTGCAAGGCGGAAATCGCGAGTTTGTCGCGCTCGTCCACGGGTGTCTTTGGGGCGGGAACGAAGTTGAAAGGCTCAAAGCATTTCAATGACTTCGACGCCTTCCGGAATTTTCGATTCGTCAATCGTTACCGTGTAATCCGAGAAATCGCGCGGAACTTCCACACCGGGGTTCTTTTCGATTTTTACGGCATCAAACAAAACACTTGCCGGCGCGTTTCCGAGCTTGTCTTTGTGTTTGAAAATGATGAGCTTGCGGGACGCCATCAAGCCGCGTGCGGCGGAACGGTCAAGGTCGAACATGTTTTTCAGTGTGTCCCAAAGTAGCTTAAGGTCGTCTTCTCCGAATCCGGTTTGGTCGGCAAAGAACGGATTGACGAATCCGTTTTCGCGATAAAGACCGTATGGAACCGTAAATTTGCGTCCCATGGTTCGATTGTCGCCGGATTGGTCTTTTGCTTCTTTTTCCGTTGCGACAGCCATGCGTGTTATTGCGTGCTCCGAAGAGACCACGGGATCGACGGAACGCGCAAACGTCATTTGGACGGGACCGCGAACCTGTCCGCAGTTGTATTCTTTAAGCGACATGACGGCGCCGAACGTACGAATGTCGAAAAAGGTTTTGCACATCCAGGCTTGAGCTTTTTTTACGTTGTCGGCCTTGTCCCCGTCTTTGTCGTCGAGAGATTTTGCATCATAGGCTTTTTTCTGCTGATTTGTCAGAATCGCTTTTTCCGCGACATAAATATCGTAGCCGGGTTTTTCGTTTTGCGTGAGCGTGACGAAGTTGCGAACTTTGCGCTTTAGGCAAACGTCGGAAACGAGCCCGTTTCCGGTTTCCGCATCCGTGCGGGGAAGATTTCCCGCGTCGGGATCGCCGTTGGGATTGCCGTCCTTAACGTCAAAAAGCAGGACGAATTCGTAACGATTTTCTAATGACATAATTTTTATGAATTTTGAGATTTAAGATGTGATTATTTTTGAAAAATTTATTCGTTCGGCGTGTCGGTTGAGTTTTCTTTTTTCGCAAAAAAAGCGTTCCATTGCTGGTAATAGCCGATAGCGAAAAGCCCTTGGGCTTCCAAGTTTAGGTGCGCGGGAAAACCGGCGGCAGCATTGACTCCGTCGAGAATCTGCTGAGCGAGTTTCGAGTAGAAAATTTCCCTGGCTTTATCAAGCTTTGCAAGGTGGTGCGGGAACGTACGTAGTAAAATCGGGAACGCGGTGCGCGGCGTTGCCGAGGCGGAGGCGTAAAAGCGTTCTCGGATACCGGAATTTGCTCCGGGAATAGCTTCTTTTTGTGTTTTTTCAAGCACGGCGAAAAGTCTGCCGAGTAGATACGCAGGGCGGGTGTTGGTGATGTCGAGACTCATAGTGATTTGCTGTTTTTTGTTGCGTGTTAAAAATGCTTTGAGAACGGAAGCGCGAACGTAGTTGATTTGTCCGTCAACGCGAATGCGATTGAGAACGAGTCGGATCAGCGCTTGCGGGTAGGGCAGGTTTTCGATTACGGAGCGCAGAAGCGCGCCACCGAGAAGCGGAGGGATTCCGTCTTTGTCCCGAGCTGTTTGCAGGAGAATTTGCCACAACGGAACAAATTCCGGATCCTTGTCGCCGCGACGTTGCAGGTGCATGACACGGTGGTGTTCCCGCAGGTTTTCGAGAAACTTTCCGAGCGTTCCCGCGTGCCAAAAACGAATTGCAAGACGTGCGGCGTTCGGCGAAATTCCGAGCATGAAAAACGGTGTTTCCGCAGAATCCGAATACCCGGATTGCGCGAGCGCGGTTTGCGGGGAATCCGCATTTCTCAGATTCTTCAAAAACGCTTCAATTTGCTGAAGTTTTGTGTCGTCTTGTGTGCTTTGCGTGTCGAGCAGAAATGCGAAATCATTTTCGATTGCCGCTTTTTTTCCCGTCCAAAAAACGACGGTCGAATCACCAAGTCGAAACTTGTGATTCTCTTTTCTAAGAAGCGCATTTAGCGTGAGGCAATAAGCGCTTGCAGCTTCGCGGGAAACAGGTGCGTTCCCGCCGTTTTTCTTTCCGTAGGAGGTCGCGGCGTTCCAATTGTAGGAAACAAGCATAGCACCGGCACTTTGTGCTCCCGGGACGCCTTTAATCGCGGGAGCGTGTAACTCCGCAATATCTGCAATCCTCCCGGAAATCAGGCATTGAGCTTTTTCGATTGAGCCTTGTGCATCTGCGGAATTTTGGCATTCGAGCGCTTGGTAAATTTCGGGAATATCGTGCACGAATCGGCTTTCTCCCAAAACTTGAAAAACTCCGAAATTTACGGAACACGGACGTAATTTTGCTTTGAGTTCCTCCGTCAGCTTTTCCGGATTCCAGGATTCAAAGAAGCTCGCCACTGCTTGAAATTGCGGCGCGGAAATTTTCTCGCTCAACGCGATATGTGCCGCACGGGAACTTTCAAATGCCTTGGGCGCGCGTTCAATTTTCTTCTTTTCGTCGTTGCTTATTTCGCTCGGATTTTTAGGTTCAAAAAATCCGAGAAGATATGCCGCGTTGTCCCAAAGGATACAGGGATTCAATCCGGAACCCGAAGGTTTGCTTGTCCCCGGAACAAAAATTTCCCGCGGAACGAATTTTTTCCCGCGTTGGGTGCGTGCATCCTGAATGTCGAAAAGTGTTCCGTTCGGATTCAAAACGACGATAAACGAAATTTTTTGAAGGCTGTATCCCGGCTTCGGGATTTCATAGGCGGGATCGTCTTTTAAACGATCGTAAAGGTTACAGAGTTCTTGAAGAATCATGGCACGGGAACGTAAAAAATTTATGCGAGCGTTTCGGAAAGCGCGGGAACGGAAATGATGCCGTTTTCCAGCTTTGCGCGGAAAAATCGTGCTTCGGCGCGGACCTTCTTGGAGGCGAACGGCGTTTTCGGGTTTGCACGTTTTTTGTGATCGGGAACGAGAATTTCGCCTTTTTTATTTTCCGTAAAAATCATGTCGTGAAGCATGAATCCGAGGTCTTTGTTTTTTTCCGATTCAGGAAGTTCGCACGGCGGGAACGCGTCCCCGTCGTCAAGAAACCTAAAGCGAACCGGAAATTCGCGGCAACCGAAATACGGTTGCTGAAACGCTTGTCCTTTGCGTGCGCGACGCGTGAAAATTTCGCGATGTTTTCCCGCGCATTCGTTCGCGGGAACGGGAGTGCCGCCGCGCTCGAACGTGCAATCGAGCAAGTCGAAATGAGCTTCGATAACGTAGGCGACATTTTTCAAAATCAGCGATGCGCGTTGCTGGCGCGTTTCTTCAATAATGATTCCGAGCGGATCGACTTCGGCACCGCACATCGCTTCTGAAGAAGGTTTTCCCGCTTTTTCCGAAACTTCGTTGCGCCGGATATTCGTAAACCGAATCGGCTTCAAGACGTGTATCTTATCAATTACCCAGCGAATCTGCGGCTTCCAGTAAATTGCTTCGAGAATACCGCGCGCCGCACTTGGAGTGATGACGTCGTAGCTAACGCGTTCCGCCTTCATTTCCGGACGCGTGAAAAGAGCGTAATCGCCTTCGATATAAAGTTTGATGCCTTTGCTCATAAAATTTGTGATAAATTAAAATTAAAGAAAAAGAGCGGAAGCCTGTTGCCCCTTGTCAAAACAAAGTCCGAAACTTTCATCGTAATGAAGCTCTGGAGAAACAAGAACCGCATAGCGGTCATGAATAATTTGAATTTGTCCGGCGGAGGTTGCTTCCGCAAAACGGTTCTTGTAAATCGAAACCGCGTAGCGTTGAAGTTTTCGGGCGAGTTGGCGTTGTTCTGTCGGGTTGAAAGTCTCGCGAAGTTGTTCGCATAACTTATGTCCGGCTTCCCCAAATGGAATAATGACTGTTTCCGTATTGTCTTCGATGAGTTTGAATGTTTCTCCGATGTCTCGAAAGCGGAGTCCGAGCATACTTTTTCCGGGCTTTAATTTCTGTAAAATATTGTGTTTATCCAACTCATCTCCCCGAAGCCAGTACATGAGTTCAAAATATTTTTCGACGGTCCTTTCCGAGAGCGGATCGTTCCCGTAGTCGTCCAGCGCAAGAATCTGTTTTCCGCAATTCGCCGCTGTGCGGAGAAACCCCGCGGGCGGAAGTTTCTTCGTATCGAAAATGTAAACACGCCCTCCGCCCGAAATTTTCCCTTCGCGGTTGCAACGTCCTGCCGCTTGGGCAATGGAATCAATTCCGGATTGTGCACGATAAACGCAGGGGAAATCAATATCGACTCCGGCTTCGACAAGTTGTGTGGAAACAACACGGCATGGTTTATTTTCTTTCAGCTTTTCTCGAATTGTACTCAAAACAGATTTACGATGCTCCGGACACATTGCGGCGCTGAGGTGAAAAATTCCATTCTGTTCCTCTGCGGGAACAGAAGATTTTAAATTTTCGAAAAGTTCTCTCGCATCGTTGCGTGTATTCACAATTGCGAGAACTTGCCGTTCTTGTGAAAGTTTTTGTGCTAGTGTTTCGTCCTCGAGTGGCTGTTCGAGCTTTTTTACGGAAACGCGTTTCAGGCGGGCGTGTAAATTTCGATTCGGTGCAATAATTTTGCGAATTCCGCGAGCGTTGCCTCGCAAACCGTTTTCAATTTTTTCGATTGCCGGTTGCGTCGCCGTACAAAGCACGATGCTTGAGCCGTAATTTTGAGAAAGTTCGTCGAGCGCGCGTAAACAAGGACGGAGGAATTCCACGGGAAGGGTTTGGGCTTCGTCCAAGATGATGACAGATTTTGCAATGTTGTGCAATTTGCGGGCTCGTGATGTTTTGTGTGAAAAAATCGATTCAAAGAATTGAACATTTGTTGTCACAATGATTGGCGCATCCCAATTTTCAGTCGCAAGTTTGGATTGTGTGGTTCCCGCATCTTCACTGATTTCAAAGTCGCAATGGTGTTCGACGACTGCTTCCGGCCCAAGCTCTTTTCTGAAAACTTCTGCGTTTTGCTCAATAATGCTTGTAAAGGGAATGACGTAAATTATGCGTTCCAATCCGTGTATTCGTGCGTGCTTTAATGCAAATGCAAGAGACGAAAGTGTTTTCCCACCGCCGGTCGGGACTGTCAGTTGAAACGTTCCCGTCGGTAGTTCTGCGGCAGCAAGACAATCCAAACGAATTTCGTTTCTGATTATGCCTATTGGCGTTGATGCATTGTCGAAGCGTTGTAGGGGGCCGGAAAGGCGCTCTTCCAGCGTTGAAATCGTCGGGAGGGAATCGCGCTCCCGCAGAGCCGATTTTCCCGGATTCATGAATTTTTCCGTGGCAAGAAAATCCGCATCGACCAGGCAGGAAAAAATCATACGAACGGCAAATGCGAGGCTGAACTCCGGATTCGGGGAATTGCGAATGAGAGAGAGAAGCTCTTGTTTGGCAGAGTCGGAGCCCGAGATTTCAAAAAAAGCCGGAGGGAGATTTTGGCGCGCAGCGTTTTCCCACTCCGGGATTTCTTTATTATAAAGGCGATGTTCCAAAGCTGCGTTCCCACCATCAATCCCGTTAGGTAGCCCGGCGTGGTGTCCGGCAATGCTATAAGCGAGCAAGGTTCCGAGATTATCATTTTTCAACTTTCGAATAAGAAATCTCGCTCCCGCTGTAGAGTGGTCCGGTCCGCGGGAACGCCTTTGGGGATTGCCGGAATCCTCTTCTGTATTTCCGGAGGTTTCTTTCAAATAGCATTGAAACTCTTTTGAAAACTTCCCGAAATCATGAAGTTTTGCGACAAGTTCCGCGCTTTTTCCGAGTCCAAATTTGTGTGCAAACGCGTGTGAAAATTTAGCTGCTTCT
Source organism: Opitutales bacterium (assembly GCA_017935025.1). Lineage (GTDB taxonomy): Bacteria > Verrucomicrobiota > Verrucomicrobiia > Opitutales > UBA953 > Spyradosoma. The sequence goes on from JAGBIL010000028.1 coordinate 71,345, forward strand.
TCAAGATGCACCTGTAAAACCTCAGTGCAAAATGTGCCGTCGTCATTGACAAAGATGTGCGCAAACGACTCTTGAGGTGTGGTAAAATTGAGGGGCATACAAACGATACTTATTTTTGTGTTTCGGATTTGCAAAGAAAATTTATTCACAGTACCACTAAAGATCTTGTTTACGGAAAAGAAATTATTCACCTTCTTAAAAACTTCTTGAAAGGGCTATGTTTTAGCGCATAAAAATTTCCTCAGACAAAAAGCTACAACCCGAGAAGGATCGTTTGAATTATCCAAGTAACAAGGGGGTTAATTCTATTCGCGAACATCAAGCATTATCGTTTTCTTTGAGAGGTTCGCGATATCGTGACTCGCTTGTTGAATAAACAATTTATGCAGTCTCGGCGGTTTTTGTTTTCCGCATGAATTTCTTTGTTCTTTGACATACGCGAAATATCTTTCCTTGAGTTTTCTTCTACCAAATGCAAATCTTTGCCTGTCGCTCCCTCACGGGAGCGCGGATTGAAACTCGAAACGCACCGCCTTTCCTACAAAACGGACGGTCGCTCCCTCACGGGAGCGCGGATTGAAACAGATTGTTTCATATGTTCCAAGACGAAAATGCTGTCGCTCCCTCACGGGAGCGCGGATTGAAACCCTCCTTTTCGGCGTTTGTGAAATTTGAAACGCGTCGCTCCCTCACGGGAGCGCGGATTGAAACCCGCGTAACTGTCAACTACTTTTTTAAACTTTGTCGCTCCCTCACGGGAGCGCGGATTGAAACATTTTATCGCAAGCCGTGAAAATATTCATAAAAGTCGCTCCCTCACGGGAGCGCGGATTGAAACAAATAATTTTTTGCTTGACTTTAATTTTTTCTTGTCGCTCCCTCACGGGAGCGCGGATTGAAACGTAACGCTCCGGATAGTCCTCCGGCGCAATTCCCGTCGCTCCCTCACGGGAGCGCGGATTGAAACACATTGTTTTCATAAATCCTTTGATTATGATTGGTCGCTCCCTCACGGGAGCGCGGATTGAAACCGGCTTGTCTGGTCGCATTTTAAGAATTTCATGGGTCGCTCCCTCACGGGAGCGCGGATTGAAACCTTTCCGGAAAATTCTTACGGGAACAGCTCGACTGTCGCTCCCTCACGGGAGCGCGGATTGAAACTGTATGCCATCAATTCTGAAATCGGCTTAAAAGGTCGCTCCCTCACGGGAGCGCGGATTGAAAAAGGAAAACTTCTTTATGGCGACCTCTAAGCGAGATCGTTCTTTTGCCGGGAAACATTCGTAATTCCTTTTTTGAGTGTATTGGGAAGTCGTGGAATTTGGGCAATGGTTGTAGCGGGTTGGGGGAGCTTCGGAGGCGTGGGTTTTCAGAGGGGAGGGGAATTGCGAGGGGATAAATGTCTACAAATTTGGTAGATTATGCTTGCGCTTTCCCGCTTGTTGGAGAAAATCTCTCGCCGAAATTGAAAAACTTTGAGGGATACTCCCTCGCTCAATTTCAGACTTAACTTAACAACTCATACAAAACGTAAATGAAATTATCATTAGCAATGACATCTCTTGTCTTTGCGGGAACGCTTGTCGCAACCGCAAGTTTACCGGAAATGGCGAATGGAGCGAGCACATGGGATCACAATGGGTCTCGTTACACAAAAGTGGGGTCTATTGGAATCGGTAGCACCGTAAAGACGGAGGGTTGGGACTTGGATTACAACTTTTATACAGACTTAGCCGCCGTGGGGCTCAACGTCAAGTTCTATGAAACAGCAAGATATGAGATTCAGTATAAAGTTAAATTTGATAATATAACCACATCTACCCAACTCCCTCTTGTTAACTTTTACCTTTCTGCGGGAAGCGCCAGTCCGACCGCCCAGCTTGGAACAAGTCTAATGATCGGAAACGGATATAATAGTGCCGCTGCCAATCCTTTTGTATGTGCTCTGGGTGTGTTTGACCTCAATGTTTGTAATAGCGGTAACGGAGGGAAGGACGGCACATACAATACGTGGGATCACTCCCTCAATGATTTGACCTCTTATAAAGATCCGGTTGGTATCTACACTGCACATAATAACGGGTCTGACGGGAATCGTGTTTCTGCGGGAACTTATACCTACACCATTATTATCGATACGGTTAGCGGATCGGACCAAGATACGATTCGCGTTTATGCACAAAAGGACGGAACGAACATCGTTTACTCTACACCTGCCATTACGACGAGTCATATCGATGCCATAGCTCCTTATGACATTCAGGAAGTAAGTCTTAACGGAATGGGTTTTATGACACTTGGGGCTGATTTTGATACTGTCCTTGAAAATACCGCAAGTGTCGTTTCCGGGACTTTTACAAAATATTCTAAGGGCGCAATCCCAACAGATCCGGACCCGGGGCTGGATTCCGATCCAACAATTCCCGAGCCGTCAGCATTTGGTGCTCTTGCGGGCTTGGGGTCGATTGCGCTCGCTGCGTCGCGTCGCCGCCGCAGATAATCAACGGTGTAGAGTTTTATATTGTTGGATTAGAAAAGAACGACGTTCCCGTGGAGATTTTCCGCGGGAACGCTTTTTTTTTGAACACAAGAACTCCCTCTCCGCTACGCGTTGCTTTCGGTCCCCTCGCTTAGAAAGAGGAAGAGTTTTTATTATCCTAAAACGTAATAAAAAAAGGCTCCTTCGAAACTTAAGGCTACCTTTAGAAATAGCATTACTGGTCAAACCGTTTGGGTTGTGGCGGGAACGCGGACACCGAGTCTCCGCGCATCACTCGGTTTTGTTTCGCCTTTTCAAGGCTCGTTGTTTTTTCGTTCCCAACCCTACGCTTACGCGCAGTGTTTTAGGACATAACGCCTCTCCGAGGCTTTGAGTTTCCTAAAAAAACAAAAAAGGGACAGCCGAGACGGCTGTCCTCCTTTGGAAGCAACTTCCTTGCTCTTTGTTCCTTTGCGGTTAAACAAATAAAAAAAAACTCTGTGTCTTTGTGGCTTTGTGAGAGTTTTGGAGGGAATGGCACACTTACGGCGTGCGGGATTTATTCGTTTACCCCGGGGCGGCGACTCGCTTTCGCTCGCTTGCCCCGGGCTATGTTATTGTTGCGCTTGCAGCGCATGTTTTTACCTTTTGGGGAAGAATTAGGATTTTCTCTGTTCTTAAAAACCTTTGCGTTCTCCGCGTCGAAAAAAAAATCCGTGAGAATCGGCGCGAATCTGCGTGCAAAACAGCATGAAAGCTTCACGGAAGCGGCCGGAATCCGCTTCTCCCAAAACTTCGCGTTAAAAAAAAACGTCGCTATTCCATGACGCCTTAGGCGTTTGCCTTCAGGCTTTTTAAATAGCGTTCGATGCGAATGCAGGCTTCGTCGATGTTGGCGTAGGACGTAGAGAAGCTGGCGCGGCAGAACCCCTCGCCGCACGTGCCGAACGCCGTTCCCGGAACCATGGCGACGCGTTCCGCTTCGAGCAATCCTTTGGCAAATCCCATCGAGGAAAGACCCGTCGAACTGATGTCCGGGAACGCGTAGAACGAGCCGCGCGGCGAGTGGCATTTGAGCCCGAGCTCGTTGAAGCGGCGAACGATGAAGTCGCGGCGTTCGCGGTATTTTTCGCGCATTTCGAGCATGGATTTTTTTCCGTTGCGAAGCGCTTCCATCGCGGCTTCCTGCGACACGGTCGGCGCGCAGAGAATGCCGTATTGGTGAATTTTCAAAACGCCGTCGATAATGTCGGCAGGACCGCAAGCGTAGCCGACGCGGAATCCTGTCATGGCGTAAGCTTTGGAAAAACCGTGCAGGAAAATCGTGCGTTCGCGCATACCCGGGATTGACACAATGGATGTGTGGTTCCCGTCGAAAGTCAGCTCGGAGTAAATTTCGTCGGAAATAACGAGCATATCTTTTTCGATGGCGAATTTGGCGATTTCTTCAAGCAGTTCCCGCGACGCGGTGCCGCCGGTCGGGTTGGTCGGGAAGTTGATGAGAAGCGCCTTCACGCCGGGTTGCCACGCTTTGCGAAGCGCTTCGATCGTGATGGCGAATTTGTCTTCCGCTTTCGTTTCGACTGCGATGGCTTCTGCGTGGCAGAGCTTGATCGACGGGCAGTAGGAGACGTAGCAGGGTTCGTGGTAAATAACTTTGTCGCCCGGATTGAGAATCGCGCGGAGCACGGCATCGAGTGCTTCGGAAACGCCGACTGTCGTGATGATCTCCGTTTCCGGATTGTATTCTGTGCCGTAGTTGGCGGCGACGTATTTCGAAATTTCTTTACGTAACGCGATCAGTCCGCGATTGTCCGTGTAGCTTGTGTGTCCGCGTTCAAGTGCGGAGATGGCGACATCGCGAATGTGAAACGGCGTAACGAAATCCGGCTCGCCGATACCGAGCGAGACAGCGTCTTTCATCTGTGAAACAATTGCAAAAAAGTCGCGAATACCGGATTTCGGCATCGTGCGAACGTGAGAAGCGAGAAAATCTCTCATGATTGAAAAAAGAAAAACGGATATTGAAAAATTTTTAGCGAATAATGAATAGTGAATAACAAATAGCGCAGTACTAAGGATTTTGCTTAGGCAAAATCTTTGAAGGATGAATTATTCACCATCCATTACCCATTATTCACTATTGAGATACGGCGAGTCGTTCCGGTTTTTCCGGAGCGGCAATTGCGTAGCCGGATTCCTTGTAGGAGCGGAGCATGAAGTGCGTTCCCGTGGATAAAACACCGTCGATGCGAGCGAGGCGGTTATGAACGAAGTTTGCCACTTTGTAGAGGTTGTCCGCGTTGACGATAACGAGCAGATCGTAGGCTCCCGACATGAGGTAGCAGCTTTCCACTTGGTCAAATTGGCTGATGCGCTCGGCGACGCGGTCGAACCCTCCGCTTACTTCCGGGGAAACTTTGAGTTCGATAACGGCGCGCACACGTGTTTCTTCGTCAAATGACGGATTCAGTACCGGACGCCATCCGAGCAGAATTTTTTCGTCTTTAAGTTGGGCGATCTGTGCGTCGACTTCTTCGGGTGCGAGTTCGAGAATGCGCGCCATTTGTTCCGTCGAAAGTTGTTCTCCTTCAAGGATTAGTTTGAGGACTTTGTTCATCGTTCCGGAAATGAAATCACGTTCCCGCCGTTCCCGCAAATTGAAATTTGCCGCAGGCAAATTTCAATTAATTGCGAATAGCGAATTCCAAATTCCGAATGAAGTGCGGGGAAAAATCGTAGCGGGGAAAGACTTCAACTCTTGTTCATTAATCCCGAGAACTCCTCGAAGCCATA
>JAGBIL010000029.1 GCA_017935025.1 Opitutales bacterium
AACGAAATTAAGAATGCATGGAATAGTATAAATCCTAATAATTTAATACCATAATAATGAAAAAACATTCGCTTGATTTTGGGAAAAAAGAACGCGTATTAAATTACGCTTGTCAAACATATCAGTTATCTCGCCCTAATAAAGTTGGAGCTGTTATGGCATTGATTAGAGAGTGTCAACCGAATTCTTTTGAAGAATGGGAGCAGTGGTATTTCTTAAATGCTCATACATCAGGAAAGAACCCCACCAAGATTACTAATGAGAGTTTACGAGAATTGGGTGAACGATTGTATGCCAAGATTACGGAGATAGTTATTCCTGAATGGGAAAGTGCTTTTAGAGAATTGACGGAACAAGATTGCATTGATTATATCTATAATCTCACCATCAATAGAACTTACGATGGATATTTGCGTGAAAAATCTGTCATAAACGATGGATTGGCCAAGCTTTTTCCATATTTGGTTTTTGAAGAAAGTGATCCAGAATTAGACCATGCAGGTGATATAGATTATGTTGCAAAGGTTGGCAATGCATCTATTGGAATCCAGATTAAACCAATTACTGCGAGCGCTAATTTTGGTAGCTATTCATTAACTGAAAGAATGAAAGCAAGCTTTGAATCTTTCAAAGAACAATATGGTGGCAATGTCTTTGTCGTTTTTAGTTTAGATGGAGAAATTGCAAACAAAGAAGTGATTGAACAAATTCAATCAGAAATAAATCGATTAACATAGTTTTTGAGTAACCCATATAAATTACAGAAATAATATGATTGATTATAATTGGCTGTCCAAAAGGACATATCGTTCAGTGGACTCATTGAGACTATGGTCAGAGAACCCTCGTCTAAATCCAGAAGATAGTCATATATATGTATCTGATTTTGTGGAAGATTTGATTTCCGATACAGGAGAAAGAGAAAGTTTCTGTAATTTAATTAAATCGATATCAGAAAACGGTTTTATTCCATCAGATCCCATTGTTGTATGGAAAAATACAGATAATGAAAAATTTTATGTTGCAGAGGGGAATAGACGCGTTTTAGCTTTAAAATTGTTACGAGATCCCAATAAAGCACCTAAAAGTATTAGGGGGCTTGTTCGGAAATATTCAACGGCAATAGACAAAAATCACATAAAGAAAGTATTGGTAAGCATAGCTCCTTCTTTTGATGATGTTGAATGGTATATTAATCAAAGAAACAATGCATCATCATTACAGAAGTCATGGAGCCGTGTTCAGCAACAACGTTGGATCGCATCATTGTATGAGAAATACAAAGGAGATATTGATAAGATTCTATCAATAACATCAATGAACAAGTCCGATATTGAGGCATATATTAGGATTCTCAAAATAAAAGATTTTATAAAGATTGATGATGTCAAAAGGTATCTAACACAAGAAGAATATGATAAGGCAAATTCTCACCGATTCCCAATAACAATTCTTGAAAGATTCTTTGGATACTCTATCGTTAAAGAGCGTTGGAACTTAGAGTATAACGGCATAGAGATAGTTATACACTCTGAGTTATCATCTTTCTACAAAGCTTTTGCAGAGTTAATCAGAAGAATACTGTCTGATGGTGATGATAAGATTGACACTAGAATTAAAGCTGAAGATGCGACCTTAATTATAGATAGTTTACCACCTGTTATTAAAGTATTAGATGATACGGCAGAGCAAATCACAAATAATATAATTAATCATCAATCTGACATCATCAAGACTACTGGTGTCCAGGAAATTGGCATTGTCAATGATTCACCTACCAATATAAGACCTCTAAAGAATAATCCAGATAGGAATCGGATATTGTTGCCTATATATGAAATAACAACATCCGATACACGTTTGTTAGAGCTTTTTGAAGAATTAAAAAGAATACCACTTTCATACAAGAACTGTGTAAGTGCAGCAATGAGGATTTTTTTGGATTTAGCAGTTCGAAACTACATTCAATCTGAAGGTATAGAAGATGAATTATGTAAGAAATTCAAATGTTCATTTAATAATGTAACTTTGCATCAGAGATTAAGCTATCTTAAAGACAATTCTTTAACAGGTAATTCTAAAAAAGTTGCAGAAAGATTACTTAATTCAGAAAATGAATTTTCATTAGATGTACTAAATGGATATGTTCATGGTAGTAGCACGCACTATCTATCAAAGCAATTTCTGAATAGATTTTGGGATTCGATGTTTCCTTTGTTTGAGCAAACATTAGAAATTAAAGAGATATAGGCATATGGAACAGACTATAAAATATATAGCTATTTCAGATCTTGTTTTGTGGACAGAAAATCCCAGAGATCCAATTGATGTAGATGCAACAGATCAAGATGTTGTAAATAGAGCGATTTTGGATCAGAACGCAAAATGGAATCTAAAAAGATTAGCTAAAGAGATGGGTGACTTTTATGATTTTAGCGAACTTCCTACAGTTGTATATATCAAAAATAAGCCTGTTGTATATGATGGTAATAGACGTATTATACTAGCGAAAATAAAACACAAGTTAGTATCAATTGGTAATTATCAAATAAATGTACCTGATATTCCCGCCCAAATACCATGCAATGTTTGTGCGGAAAGGATTGCTTTGCAGAATGTTTATAGAAAACATGCTGAGTCTGGTTCATGGGACCCACTAGAACGTGATATATTTCTACATAAGTTTATAGGGGAGAATAAAAGTCATTATCTTATTTTTGATGAGAGCACAAATGGTTATATAAGTTCACATCCTGAATTAAACAAAGGATTTGTAAGAAAGGAAGTGTTAAATGACAAGAATTTATCTGATTTGGGATTTTCATTCGAAGAAGATCGCATGTTATCTGCTCACAGTAAAGATGAATTAATAATACTTCTTAATGACATACTTAATAAGGTTTCAGAGAAAAAGATTTCTACCCGAAGTAATCGTGGAGATATTTTAGGAGTTTTAGATACCCGAACAAAGGATATAATTAATAAAAACAAGTCAGCAAAACATCGTATTATTGATGATCTTGGCAATGCTTCATCTTTGCCTCAACATTCCAGTATAATACATACGAATGGTCTTAATAAAAGGACAAAACGTGTAAAAAGCAACAATATAGTACTGTTTGGAGGTCCATTATATCTAAAGTCCGGTGATATAAATAATTTATATCGTGATATTTGTGAAATCTACGATTATTATGAAAAGAATAAGATTAAGTTTTCTAATTCGTTTTTATCAATTGTAAGAATGTCATTACGACTCTTATGTGAATCAGCATCAAAGGATTTAGGTAACAGCAAAATAGATAATTATATATCAGCATATAGTAAAGAAGCTAAAAGTCGTTTATCCCAAGACGCTAAAACTTTTTTGTCTAATCTTAATGTATCAGATAACACCTTGCCTCAGTTATTACATACTGGAGCTCATGATTATTCTGCATCAAGATTATATGAACAAACAATAGGGGTTTCAATTCTTTTGGGAGCAATATTATCAATATCTCATGGAAAAAAGTAAGCATTATTCGCCATTAAGATATCCTGGAGGTAAAAATTGTATCTTCCCTTTTATTTCTAATTTCTTTTATGAAAATGGATTAGTGGGGATAGCATATGCAGAACCTTATGCCGGAGGTTCTGGTTTGGCATTGCGTTTATTGATGGAAGAGTATGTTGATCATATATATATCAATGATTTAGATCCATCGATATTTGCATTTTGGGATAATATTTTGAAGTATCCTGATGATTTCTGCGAATGGATTGAGAAAGTAGAAATCAGTATTGATAATTGGAAAAAATATAAAGATATACAACATAATTATTTAACATCCGATTCATTTGAGTTGGCAAAATCCACATTTTTTTTGAATAGGACTAATATCTCAGGAGTTATAAAAGGGGGCGTTATCGGAGGAATCTGCCAAACTGGGAAATATAAGATTGATGCTCGTTTTAATAAGAAGAATTTAATTGAAAAAATACAAAAGATATCAAGTTTCTCGGATCGAATTGTAGTATCAAACTATGATGGAATTGAGTTTTTAAAAAAACTTAATCGGAAACATGAAGATATATTCATCTATTTGGATCCTCCATATTTTCAGAAAGGCTCTGATTTATATATGAACTATTTTAAAGCAGAGGACCATAGGCAATTAAGAGATACAATAAAAAATATCAACAAACGATGGATGGTTTCATATGATAATAATGAATTCATTTTAAATCTATATACAGAGTATAGGAAAGTTATTTATAGATTATCTCAATGTGCTTCAAATAGAATTGGAGACGAAGTACTAATATTTGATAATATTCATCATTTTGATGAATCCATTACAAAGCTAAGCTCCCCCAATATTATTAGGTAGTTAGTAAATAACCTAAGTAGAAATTCATATTAAGAATATTTTGTAGCCAAACTCTTTGCTCAATCAAGGAATTTGGCTACTTTTGTATCAGAGTTGTTTGACAAAGCGTAGCGCAGAAAATTGGTGCAATCTCAAAGTCGCCAAATCGTTACCAACATCTTTCTACCATAGCATTCGCTATTTGTGTATCAATCAGATACGGGATAATTGATTATCCGGGTGCAAAGAGCTAAAGATTTTGCCTGAGGCAAAATCTTTGAAGTGCGAACTTGATGCCTGATGCTTTGTGTTTGGTGCCAAGGATTCTCAGCCTTCAACGAAATCAGCGACGCTTTGCGGAAAACTTTTTCGACACCGGAGACTTTTTCGCCGGCGCAGATTTTTTCACGGGAACGGACTTTTTAGCCGACACCGCTTTCTTGGCAACTCCAGCTTTTTTCGCGGGAACGAGCTTCTTGGGCTCAACTTTTTTCACCGGCTTTGCAGGTTTTGCGGGAGCGGACTTCTTTTTCGCCGCCGGTTTAGCCGCAGGTGCGGATTTTTTCGCGGGTTTCGCCGGCTTTGCGGGCGCGGCAGCACGCTTTTTCGGCGTCGGCATTCCCGCAGGACGAATTCCCAGCTTCGGAGCGCTTTCGAGCAAAGTGCGAATGATGCGCGCGATACTCAGCCCCGACTGATTCGAGGCGCGGAAAAGGCTCGTATAAAGATCGTCGGAAAGACGGAAGGATATTTGCGTTTTCTTTTCCTGAGCGCCTTTCTTTTGCGCCACGGTTGCCGCCTTGTCTACGGCGGCACGCAGAAGTTCGCTCATCGAGGAGAAACCGCTTTTCTTGCGATAAACGCGAGTCGCTACCAAAAGCGTTTCGGGAAGCGTTACGCAAAGAAGGCGGTTTTTGGATACTTTTTTCGTCGCAGGGGTTTTCTTGGTCTTCATGGGAGACAAATACTGACAAAGGGTTGTGCTCCACGCAAAACTTTTCTCCAAAAATGTAATTTGTTTTTAAATACCGGGAATAATGGAAAGTTGATAATGGATAAATTGATAGTGAAGGGTGGATAATTTTTAAGTAACTATCAATTATCACCTATCCATTAATAAAATTGCTTTAAGCGCGCGGGATTAGCTCTTACACTATGCGGGTTTTATGGATACCGTTATCATCACCGGTGCAAGCGGAGAGCCTGCCTTGAGCATCGCTCGGCGCCTCTGCGGCATCGGCATTCGCGTTTACGCGCTCGCGGGAACGATTCCCGAAACCTCGCTCGGCGAGGACGAATTTGTTCCCGTTCCCTGCGATCCCACATCGCCGGACGCCGTCATTTCCGCCGTTCAATCCGTTTTGGAAAAGGAGAAACACCTCATCGGCATCATCCTCGCCGGGCAATATCTTTCCGAAGAAAATTTTGAGACCGTTTCCCCGGAAGAAATTCGCCTCGCACTCAATGCCCAAGTCGTTTCCCCGCTTTGCGCCGTGCGCCTCACCCTTCCGTCGCTGATTTCCGGACGCGGACACGTCATCGTCGTCTCGCCCGGCGCGGGAACGACCTCCGGACGCACGCTCAACGCCGTCGCCGATGCCGCAACGCGCACCTTCGCGGGAACGCTTTTCGCCGAACTTCGGGATACCGGAGTAAAAACCTGCCACATCCTTTTGCAAAACAACGAAGGAGCCCCCGACCCCGCCGCGCGCTTCACCACGGCACCGCAAAGCCGCATCCATGCGGAAGTCGTCGCCGATGCCGTCGAAACCGTTTTCCGCCTCCGCGAGAACAACGCTCTCACGCAAATGATTCTGCGCCCGCAAGCCACACGCGAAACGCCGCGCATTCCCATTTCCTCCGAACCGAAAATCCGCGCGCTCCAAGTTGTGCAGCTTCCGCCGAAGAAAAATTTCCCGCCGGAAGAAGAGCCGATTCCCACTCCCGCCTACCGCCGTCCGGATTACGCTCCCGCGAAAAAAGAGCGCGGAAACGCGGAGACAGAGGACGACGGATTTTCCGACGATTACGTCGACCCCGAATTGCGCTATCTGGTCAAAGAAACGCAACGGCAACCGCGCCCGCCGATGCCGCCTGCCGACCCCGAAAAAAACGGAAGAAAAAACCCGAAAACCGACGGCGGGAACGCGCAACCCACCCCGACGCGCGAAGGGAAAAACCGCCGCCGTAACCGCAATCGCGACAAAAACAAGAACCGCAATTTCGACGGCGCCATTCGGATAAATGCACCGCAACTCGACACTCAATCCGCGCAGCCCGCCCCGGAAAAAACGGAAATTTCCGAAAAAACCGAACCCGCAGCTCCACCGCAAACCGCACCCTCGCCGCAAGCAACGACACCGAAGGGAAAACCGCAGACCGATAGCGTTCCCGCGAAGCGCGAAAAGCGTCCGCGCAAACCGCGCGCAAAGTCCGAAAATCCGGAAACTGCGCCCAAAATTCCGCGTCCTCCGAAAAAGCGCAAACCGCGCCCGATGCCTCCGGAAGATTCGGCACAAAGCTGAGTTGCGCCCGCAAAATGTCGGATTCAAAAAAAAACTTTCCGCTTGCCTCGACCTGCTAAAAATGGTTTCCTGTCCGTTCCAATTTAACAATTAAAAATAGACAATTATGCAACCGACCTATCGTCCTTCCAAAGTTTGCCGCGCGCGCAAGTGCGGTTTCCGTGCTCGTATGAAGACCCGCGGCGGCCGCAAGGTCATCGCCAACCGTCGTGCGCAGGGGCGCAAGCGCCTCGCCGACTAATTCCGGTTTTCTTTTGCGCGGGATGCGTTTCCCCGCAACACAACGTCTTCGGCATCAGGCCGATTTCTCCCGTTTACGGGAACAAGGCTCGCGGTTCAACTGCGGGCCTTTTGTCGTAAGCGCCGCACCGCCCGTTCCCGCAACGGATTCCGTGCGGAATTTCGCGCGTTTCGCCGTCATTGCCTCAAAAAAAATGGTGAGCAATCGCGCCGTACATCGCAACTACGCCAAGCGCATTTTTCGAGAAATTTTCCGGAAAAACCAAACGGCGTTCCCGCCCGGGTGGGACGTTATCGTCATTGCGCGGCGCGGATTTGAAAAGTTGCCGTTTGAGCAACTCGAAGCGCGTTTTTGCGAAGCGGCCCGGCGAATTTTGTCGCGCACGGAGAAAAAAGCCCGGGAAGCACAAAAATGAAATTTCGGGATTCGGAAATTTTAAAGCGTCCGGGCGTTTTTGCGGGGCTCGCCCTCATCGCCGTTTACCGAAAAATCATTTCGCCGGCGCTGCACGCCGTTTTCGGAGGGAGCGGATTTTGCCGATTCACTCCGACCTGCTCAGAATACGCGAGACAAGCGCTGATTCGACACGGATTTTTCACGGGAACGCTTTTGGCGGTGTGGCGTATTTTTCGCTGTAATCCGATGTCTGACGGCGGACCGGATCCCGTTCCCGTGCGGGGCGAACCGCTTTTTCGTCGCCCCCGCATCGGGATTTTCGGCGGAAGTTTCGATCCCGTGCACGACGCGCATTTGGCGTTGGCGAAAGCCGCACGAAAAACGCTGAAACTCGACCGTCTGATTTTCGTTCCCGCCGCGCAATCGCCGCTGAAAAGCACCGCACCGGGTGCGCCGGAAAAACTCCGTGTCGCAATGCTCGAAAGCGCAATCCGCGAAATTCCGGACGCGGAAATTTCGACCTGGGAAATAGAACAAGGCGGGAAAAGCTGGTCCATTCTCACGGTGGAACATTTTGAAGACGTGTTCCCGCGAGCGGAATTTTTCTGGATTTTCGGAGCGGACCAACTCGCCAATCTCGATAAGTGGCGCGATGCCGAACGTCTTTGCCGGAAAGTAAAATTCGGCGTCATGTGCCGCGATGCCGACGCGCTTCCCGCCGTTCCCGCGCCGCTCCGCAAGCTCGCCCGGATCGTTCCGATTTCGCTCCCGCGCATTAACTTGTCATCCACGGAAATCCGCGAAAAAATCGCCGCAGGAGAATTTGAAAAACTCCGCGATTGCCTGCCGCAAGGCGTTTTAACTATCATTCAAAATCATCAACTTTACAGCCGTCATGCCGACTACAAAGAAAACAACCGCAACGAAAAAAACGACTACGACGAAGCGCGCCGCCGCCAAATCGAAAACGACAAAAACTACCGCGAGCCGTGCTGGCACGACCGCTAAGCGTACGGTAAAAAAAGCGGCAACAACCGCCGCGAAGAAAACCTCTGCGACAAAGAAAGCCGCAACCAAGAAAAAAACGCCCGCCTCCGTCGAAAATCCCTCAGCCGGTATCGGTTTGGTGAAACGTTGCGTCGCCGCGCTCGAAGAGAAAAAAGCCTCGGCAATCGAAGTGATTTATCTCGGTGAAAAATCGCCCGTCACGGATTACTACGTCATTGCCACGGGAACATCCGACCCGCATTTGCGCGCGCTTCGCATCGAACTCGAAAAAGCGATTCACGAAGTCGTTCCCGCCGGACAGGTTCGCATCCAAAACGAACCGAACAGCGGCTGGTGCGTCGTCGATGCGTTTGATGTCGTCGTTCATATTTTCTCCGAAGAACAGCGTAAAAACTACGCGCTCGAAGCACTCTGGCAGGACGGAGAACGCATTTCCCTCTCATAAAACAGCCCCAACCGTAGCAGCGAAACTCATAAATACATCTTTTAAAAAATGGCGTTCCCGCGAGAAACAATTCTCACGGGAACGCTTTTTTCAATCGCAGATAATTCGGATTTCGAGAAGTTTGTTATTTTCAATTCCTTCGGGTTAACGACAGCTGCGACGGCGACGCGAAACCGCGAGCGCAATCGCGCCCAAGCCTGCGAGCAAACCAAACGCCGACGGCTCGGGAACGGAGAGCGCATTTTGTGAGACATTCGCCGCACGCAGAATCCGCATTCCCTCCGGCGGAATCTTTTCGTCAAAGGAAAGCAACGTCGGACCTTCCGCAACGCCGTTTATGCTCAGCTTCCCATCCGCACCGAGAATAACGACAGTTTCCCGCTGTGCGGTGAGCGAAACAATTCCGTCTGCAACATTCTGACGCGTCAAACCCGCGAGAGTCGAGTTGACCTGATTTTCGAGAAGTTTCAGCGTAGCCCCCGCAGCCAACGTAACGGCGGAAAAGTCGGTTACCTCTTCCACGGAAAGCTCCAGTGTCGCACCGGATTTCACGAGCACATCTCCGGCACCGAGAGAGGCGATATCCGTTACTTTGAGGATACCGGAGATAACGACGATATCTCCCGAAAATCCGGAATTATCGCCGGAAAGAGTCAAAATCCCGCCACCTGCCTTGGTCAGCGTAACATCTGAATTTCCGGAGATGTCTCCCGAAATCTCTCCGTTTTTGCGTTGGTTGGCGTGAATTTTCGTATCCGCCGTAAGCACAACGTTATTAGCGATATTTGTTCCCGTGCCGTCAAAAACGAGTTCGCCTCCGGACAGGACTTTGAGCGTAGCCGCAGCGTTCAGGTTTGACGTATTCAAACGCAAGCGCCCTACACTTGAATTTGCGTTTTTCCCAACCTCAATCGTTCCCGTGAATGCGGAAAGATTGAAACCGCGTCCGTTCCCGCCGGCAAGTTTAAGAGAAAGCGTCCCGTTTCCGGAAACGCGCGACATATCGAATGTCGTATGATCTGAGACGGGGACCGAAACTTCCATCGCCGCGTTTTGACTGACGGAAATTCCCGAAGAGGAATTAAACGCGGAATCCGATCCGAAAACGAGAAGCCCGGACTCCACATTAATCTTTCCGGAAAAACCGGAATTATCTCCGGAGAGCGTAAACGTCCGATCCGCCGCACCGAGAGCGATCTTCACATTTCCCGCTCCCGAAATATTTCCGGAGTAAGTGGTGTTTGCCGTCGTTCCCGCGCTGTACTGCACTCGCATTTCGGCATTCGCGGCGAGCGAGACATTCCCCTTCAAGCCATAGAAATCGGAAATTGCGTAAGTGTCCTCAAGCGTCAAACCGCCTTCGATGTATTCCTCCCGATGTTTTACACCTTCGTTCATCACGAACACGCCGCCGGAAGCAACGGAAATATCACCCGTAAGGCGCGCGTGCGACCCGAGGCGAAACTCCGCACCGGAAGCGACGGAAACATCCATTTTCGCGTCCGCGTAGTGCCAATCGTTTTCGTTGAAATAGCGTGCGGTGCTCGTTCCCGTGGCAGAACCCACTGCGTGCACGGTATTCGTACCGGACAACGAAACGGCTCCGGATTTCACTTCAAGTCCGCTCGCCTCGTTTTGCAAATTCGTATAAATGCCGTTCAGAGTCCATGAAGAACCCTTCCCCGCATCGTAAACGATTTTGAGCGATGAATTTTCCGTGTCGCGGAACGAACCGACAAACGTTTTATCCCCGCTCTGTTTGAACGTCAGTACGGAGTTGCCTTTGTTGTTGGCGACGATCGCTTCCTCCGTCAGAGCATTAATCGAGAACCATGCGGCTGAGGGATTGCCATTTGTGTAATACCACGCCATGGAATTCCCGTTCATATCGAGGACCCCGCCGCCGGCGCCGAACGTAAAGTCTCGGGCAATCTGATTCGTGTCTTTAATGATGACCGTAGCGCCGTTGTTCGCCAAAACGTTGTATGCTGCGTATCCGCCGCTTTGCGCCAAGTAGGTTTTGCCGTTCCCGCCGACGTTGAGGAAGATTTCGTTATTTCCACCCGTTCCCGCGATGTGGAGATTCCCTTCGCCGACCTTGCGCCATTCGCGCATATAGTTTGCGTCGCGGCTCGAAATCGTGACGTACACATCGACGTTTTTATCGACGATGTACCCCGCCGAATTAAGCTGGCGGTTGAACGCCGAACGCACGGTAAATTTCGCGGAATCACGCTTTCCGGCAGTAAACTGGACATAGCCGATTCCGAGATCAATATCCGGAGTTGCAAAACCGAGATTGATATCGGGGCCGATATTAATCGTCGTTTCCGCATGAGCCGCATCGAAAACCAGATTTTCCGTCAGAAAGAGTTCCTCGTAGGGAATTGCGCTGTTCAAATAATTATTCCCGTAGGAATACCAATTCTGGTTGTTTTTGATGTTTGAAAGGCTGAGCCAAGTATTTTTCCCTGCCTGTACGCCCGAAAATAATGCAAGTTCGTTGCCTTTTGCGTCCGTCACGTTCCCGAAAGTCGGCGTTGCCGAAACATTGTGGAGTTCGCAGGAAACCGTTGTCCACGCACGGCGGCGATCCACGGAGTTGATCGTTACGACGGCAGACGAGGCTTTCGACATATCGACGTGCTTATCGAAAGAATTCATCGTGTCGATTGTCCACTGCGTCGCCCCGCGGGACTGTGAAAAATGCCCCCCGTAGGACTGCCCCGATGCCAAATACTCGTAGCGCCCGGTTTCGTCATTCCAAAGCCACCCCGGACTTCCCGAGTCCCCCGCTCGAACGGAAGTCGGCAACGGATTGTTCTCGTTAATTCCGGAAGAAGACCAGTTATTGAGCGTCCATGTAACGGAAATACTGTCATCTGAAATTCCGCGGCGATCCTCCGGATCGCCCGGTGTATTGTCGACGACATTACCGATTTTCGTGATTCCTCCGGTGATGTACGAATACGCACCCGATCTTTTCGAAGTCTTCCCGGAATAATCCGCCAATTCATGCGTTCCCGCACCGGCGCGGTAAAGCATTCGTCCCGTGATTTCCGGACCGTTCTCCGGACGGCTGTAAACTGCGGAACCGGATACATCCGTAATCAGTTTGCTTGTACGGACGATTTTGTAGTCATTGGTCGGGCTGAGAGAAAATGCCGTATTCGCCTGGTTAATCCCGTAGCGGCGTTCAATCGTCGCATAGTGAATTGCGTTATCGTTCCCGAGAATACGACCGGAGAAGGTCGGATTTTGAACACCGTTGTGGCGCACGGTAGCAATAAAATTGTAACCCAACGCGGAAAGTGCTCCGTTATCCCCCGTACTTTCAAAATCAATCAACCCGTGCTCAAGAACGTAGCTTTCCTGCCCTCCGGTGTAGGTGATGCGAACACCGCCCTCTTTTTCGCGAATATGATCTAAAAGCGCGTTACTCGACGTTGTGTAACGCCCCATGTTCTGACCGAAGTCGGTGTATGTTTGAATCGCCACGTCCGTGTGCATCACGCCCGCAAACACGGGGACGGAAGTTGCTGCGGCGAAAAGTGTTGCCAACGAGACAGCAACACTTCGTGAGAAGTGCGTAGTTTTAATCATTTTCATAGCGTAGATAATAAGAATTTTCCGTATGCCACAGTTTTTTCCGCCGATTTGCAAAACAAAATCTGCGGGGTTCTCTCTAATCCCCCATTTTAAAAGAAACTTTTTTAGTAGTCATTAAAATTTCCTTTTTGTCTTTCAAAAAACGGCTTGAAAATACGGCTTCGGAGCGGGAGCATTTCCCGCTTTATGAATTTAGTTCTTCTGAAAACGGTCGGATTGTTGGTTTTGTCCAACTGCTTCATGACTTACGCTTGGTACGGACACCTTAAAAGCCTCAAAACCGCGCCGCTTCTGATTGCCGTACTTGCGAGCTGGGGAATCGCATTTTTCGAATACGTGATTATGGTTCCCGCAAACCGCATCGGCTACACGGGCGGCTTGGAACTCGGGCAACTCAAAATCATGCAGGAAGTTATTACGCTCTGCGTATTTGTCCCGTTCGCGCTGATTTTTATGGGCGAAAAATGGCGCTGGGATTACCTTTGGGCGTTTATTTGCCTTGTCGGAGCCGTGTATTTTGTTTTTCGGGGGAAACTGTGAAAACGGATAACGGATAATTTTTAGCTATCCGTTATCAACTACTCGTACCGCAGGGCCTCTATCGGGTCGAGGCGCGACGCACGAAGTGCCGGATAAACGCCGGAAAGCACGCCGATTCCGACGGAAAACACAAATCCCGCCAGCATCACCGTCGGTGAAACCGTCATCGACGCGATCCCGCCGCCCATGCGCGAACCCGCCATCACCTGCGAAACCGCACTCGTGATTCCGAGCGAAAAGCCGAGCCCGATTAGTCCGCCGATAGAACTGACCAACGCCGTTTCCACCAAAAACTGCAGAAAAATATCGCTCCCGCGCGCGCCGACCGCCTTGCGCACTCCGATTTCGCGGATGCGCTCGTTAATCGCGGCGAGCATCACGTTCATGATGCCGATCCCGCCGATAAAAAGGGAAATGAACGCCACGCCGCCGAGCGAAATCATAAACGAGTTTTCCGTTTTCTTAAATTCGGAGAGCATTTCTTCATTCGTCGAGATCGCGTAATCCTGAAATCCGCCGTGCGCCTGAAGCATCACGCGGTCGAGTTGCGGAATCGTGTCGTAGAGCTGATCCGAACTGCTGATGCGAACGTAAAGCGCAGACAATTTATCGTTGGACGTGTAATTCGTCATCGCGGTATGAATCGGAATGTAACAGCCGCCGTTCATCCAGCGCCCGGGGCCGCGTTTCTTATCTTTCCCGCCGGGACCGCCGCTCATTTGGTATTCGTTGAGCACACCGACCACGGTAAACCATTCGCCTCCGACTTTGACCGCCTGCCCGATCGGATCTTCGTTCGGTTCAAAAATTTCGTCAACGACGAGCGAGCCGAGCACGCAGACTTTCGCCCGGGCAAGCTCGTCGACATCGCTCAAAAAACGCCCTTTTTGCACGCTACGTTTGTTGATGACGAGCCAATCCGACATCGTTCCCGTGACGCGCGTATTAAATTCCCGCCCGTTGCGCGCGACCGACGTCGAACGCACGCTCACTTCCGGCGAAATATGCGAAACGCTCGGCACGAGTTTGCGGATCGCCTCCACGTCTTTCATCGTCAGCCCGGGAGCGGAATCCTGCAAATGTTCCTGCTCTTTCGGAAGCGATTCCGACGAAATCGTGATTTTTTCGATTCCGCCCTGCATTTCGATAAATCCCTTAAATTGACCGACCATGCCCTGCACGATCGAAACCATCGCCACCAGCGCCGCCACGCCGAGAATGATGCCCGACATCGACAGCAGCGAACGCATTTTGTGCGCGAGAATCTCCCGTATCCCGTTAACAAACGCGCCTTGAAGTGTTCCGTAAAAATTCATTTCCGAAAGAAAAAAAAATTAAGCGTTAAATCTCTGCGGGAACGCGAAGTCCGTCCTGCAAGTAATCGCGCACGATTTGCCCGTCGCGCATTTCGACGACGCGTCCTGCGTATTTCGCCACGCCGAGGTCGTGCGTCACCATGACAACCGGCAAGCCGTCATCGCGCAGGGAACAAAGCAAATCCAGCGAACGCCGCACGTTTTTGCTGTCGAGATTTCCCGTCGGTTCGTCCGCGAGCACGATTCCGGGATTGTTCACAATCGCACGCGCCGTGGCAACGCGCTGGCGTTCCCCGCCGGAAAGTTCGGACGGACGGTGCGCGATGCGGTGTTCCATCGCCACGCGGGAAAGCGCTTGCCGCGCGCGCTCCTCCGCTTCTTTTCGCGACACACGGGAATACACGAGCGGAAGCATCACGTTTTCCAAAACCGTCAGGCGCGGGAGCAGATTAAACGCCTGAAAAATAAAGCCGATGCGGTTTGCGCGATACCAGGCGCGTTGCCCGGCTCCGACGCCCGAAACGTCCTTGCCCTCGAAAATAAGTTTCCCGCTCGTGAGCGTATCCATGAAGCCGAGCATATGCATCATCGTGGATTTTCCCGAGCCGGACGGTCCGAGAATCGCGATAAATTCGCCCGCGCGGATTTGCAGATTCACGCCGTCGAGCGCGTGCACGTCTTCGTCGCCCATGCGATAAATTTTGCGGGCGTCGCGAAGTTCCACCACGGGAACGCTGTCGTTATCTTTCATTGTAATCCGAATTTGGGATAGAGGGGAGTGAACAACGAATAATGAATAGTGAATAATTTATTGTTCAAAGTTTTTGTCGGAAGCAAAAACCTTCGCACTGCGTTATTAACTATTCACTGTTCACTATTCATTAAGAAAAACTACATCGGCGGCGGCGGACCTCCGTTCCCGCCGCGCCGCTCGGGGCGATCGCCTTTTTTCTTCGCGGGAGCGCCGGAATCGCCGCTGACGATTTCGCTCTGTGACGGGCGCGTCGTCGCAACATCGTCGCCTTCGTTCAAGCCGCTTTTGATTTCGATAAAATTCAAATTACCCACGCCGATTTCGATTTTGCGGCGCTCAAAGCGATGCTCGCCGAGTTTGACGAAAACAAAACGCGTATCGTCTTCGACAAACACCGCGCTCGCGGGAACGCTGACCACGTTTTCCGCGCGCGAAACCAAAATCGAAATGTTCGAGCTGATGCCCGGACGAATCAGCCGCTTTCCGGCTTGAAACTTCACACGCACGGGGAATTTGTACAGCGTCGAAGTCGCCGAATCCTGCACGCCGAACGGCGAAAGGTAATCCACTTTCCCGTGAAACGTCGTTCCCGGGAGCGAATCGAAAGACAAATGCGCGTCCGACTCGAGGTCGATTTTGTTCGCTTCGATTTCGTTCAAATCCGCTTCGACACGCAGGTTTTTCATGTCGTTGATTTTCATCAGCGTCGTTCCGTTGGAGAACGATCCTGCGCCGGAAATAACGTTCCCGACGTAAACTTCAAGGTCGGAAACCATGCCGTCGTGCGGCGCGCGGATTTGCGTTTTGGAAAGTTCTTCGCGCGCCTTGGCGAGCGAGGAACGAACGACTTCAAGTTGCAGTTTTGCGGTTTCAAACGACGTCACGGAATCGAGATAATCCTGCTCCGTTGCAAAATCGTTTTCAAAAAGTTCCTTGATGCGCCGCATATCGCGCTCGGATTTTTCCACGTCGAGTTCGCGCTGGCGCTCGGTGCGCTCGGCGGCGTCAACTTCCGTCTGATACGTGCTCGCGTCGATTTCGAGCAACAAATCGTCCTTTTTGACGTTGTCGCCGTTTTCGACGTTGATGCGAATAATTTTCCCGTTGATTTCGGACTTAATTTCGGTCGCTGTTTCGGGTTCGACAAAACCGCTGACGATAATGTTTTCCTCAATCGTGCGGCGCGCTGCCTTCACGGTGGAGACGGCGGGCAAATTCGCAGCAACGCCGCCGGAGTTCAAAACTTTTTCGCAACCCGTTCCCGCGAAGGGCAACACGGCGAGCAGGCTCAACGCCACGGCGGAAATTATTGTTTTTCGGAGAATCATTTTCTTTTTTTTCGTTAAATTTTATTCGGCGGATTCGTCGAGTTCGCTCCATGTAAATCCGTTTTCGGAAAGAATGCGTCCGTCGAGGCGGGCGGTTTTGGCGCGCGCCACGGCAACGTCGAGTTGCGCCTGAATTTCTTCGAGGCGGGCGGTGTCGAGCGAATCCTGCGCGGAGAGCACGTCCGTCAGCGTCGCTTCGCCGAGCGAATAGCGCGCGCGTTGCCCCTTAAAAGATTCGTTTTGCATTTTGAGTGCGACCTGCGCCGCCGCGAGGCGTTCCCGCGCGGCTTCGAGCGAGCGCCACGCCGAGCGCGCATCAAACATTGCGTTTTGCAAAGCCTGCGCCGTGGCGAGCTCCACGTTTTTCCGGCGCTTCATCGCTTGGCGGAGTTCGGCTTCGCTCGCTCGGAACCCGATCGGCACGGAGAACTGAATCCCCGCCGACAAATTGTAGCCCCGGCGGTCGTTCCCGTAAGCGCCGCGCACGGCGTCCCACGGCGAGCTTTCGCGTCCGCCGACTTCCGCGCCGAGCACCAAATCGAGATTCGGGTTGTCTGCGTTTTCCGCCACTTCGTAACTGAGCGCCGCCTGCTCGCGTTCGATTTCCTGAATCTGCAAATCGATATCGAAAACGCGCACGGCGGAAATCCATTCGCCGAAAGAGCGCGTTTCGCGGTTTTCCGGCGTTTCCGCGAGCGTCGCGACGCGGTAAACGAGCGCTTCGTCTTCGTCGCCCTTTTCTCCGAGCAATTTGCGGATTCTATCGTCGCAATCCTCCACGGACTGGCGGGCGCGCACGAGATTGACGCGGCGGGAAGCCACTTCCGCCTCCGCCTGCAAAACGTCTTCAAGCGTTGCCGCGCGCCCGGATTTGAGTTCGCGTTTTTTCCGCACCTGTTCGAGCACGCTTTCCGCGTGGCGCAAACTGCTCAACCGCGCGGAAACGAGCGCGTAACTCGCGGAAAGATTCCAATACGCGACTTCCGTGTCGTAAATCAGATCCAGCGTCGTTTTCCGCAGGGAAAGTCCGCTTTTCAAAACGTTTTGCCGGGCGATGACTATCGGAGCGAGATTGATTTTTTTGCCGAACCCTTTCAGCAAAGGTTGTGCGATGCTTACGCCCGCCGCGACCGAAGAATCCGCCGTGTACGGCGCGTTCCCGTCCAGATTATAGCCGCGGTTAAAATTTCCGTAGATTTTTGCCTCCGTGCCGAAAGCAAATTTTTTGGAAAGCTCGACGGAATTGTTCCAACCCTGATTGCTCGTGCGCGCGCTTGTGTTTTTCCAATACGGTGTCGTTCCCGTAGTGTCGTAAGTCGAAGAAAACGAAAATTTCGGGTCAAACGCCGCTTCCGCAATATCCGGAGTGTCTTCGACGATGGATTTTTCGACGCGCCCGACGGCGAGCCCGAGATTTTTCCGCAAAGCCTGCGGGATTGCATCCGTCAGCGTCAAAAGCGTTCCCGGGCGAACGACTTTTGCCACGTCTTCCGCCGTAATTTCCGGCAACTCAAACGCGCGGCGCGCACGACTCACCCCGCCGTTTGCGGGAACGTTTTTCTCTGCGGCGGGTTGCGCGGGAACATCCGTTTGAGCGGCAAATGCCGTCGATGCCCAAAAGAAAGGGAGCAACAAAAATATTTTTTTCATCAAAACGAGAATTGATGCTTATAGAATCTTAAATAAGGAAAAACGCGTCAAAACCGAATTTGTTGCAAAATGAACTCCGCCGCCGTACGAACGCTCATTTTTTGTTCGGCAGGAAAAAGGATTTTCGGCAGACTGCCGTGAAATTTTCATGAAAAAAATTATTTCCGCCTTTCTGTTTTTAACGCTTTACACTGCCGTTCCCGCGTCCGCAAACCCGCCGGCACCGGAAAACGCCGTTCCCGCAGAGGAAATTTTCAACGCGAAAAACGCCGCCGTGCTCGGCGTCGTCGAAGGACTGACGGAATATTTGCCCGTGTCCTCGACGGGACACCTGATTTTGACCAACGCCGCACTAAATCTGGATTCCGACGCGCCGATTCTTTCGCGAGACGGAAGCGGTAAAATCGTTGAAGACCGCGACGGCTCGCCCTTCACCGTCAAGGAGTCCGCCGACGCGTACTCAATCATTATTCAGTTCGGCGCGATTATCGCCGTGCTTTTCGCCTATTGGAAACGCTGCACGGGAACGCTTTTCGGCGTGTTCCGAGGCGACGTTGCAAGCTGGCAGCTCTCGCGCAACCTGGTCGTCGCCTTCGTTCCCGCCGCCGGGCTCGGATTCATTTTTTCGGACAAAATCGAAGAATACCTGTTCAATCCCGTTACGGTGGCGATCGCGCTGATTATCGGCGGCGTGCTCATGCTTGCCGTCGACCGTCGGCAAAAGAAACGCGCTGTAGTACAATGCGACGGGAACACGGACGAGCCGGGACCGGATTTGCAGGAGCTCACCGTAAAACAATCGCTCACCATCGGACTGATGCAGTGTATCGCGCTTTGGCCGGGCATGAGTCGCTCGATGGCAACGATTGTCGGCGGCTACATCGCGGGACTTTCGCCGCGCCGCGCGACGGAGTTTTCGTTCCTGCTCGGGTTGATCACGCTTTCCGCCGCATCGATTTACAAAACGCTGAAATGCGCTCCGCAAATGCTGGCATCGTTCGGCGCGGAAGTTTCCGCCATCGGGCTGGCTGTGGCCTTTGTCGCCGCGTTTGCCTCCGTGAAATGGATGGTCGATTGGATTTCCAAGCACGGACTTGCCGCGTTTGCGTGGTATCGCTTTGCTCTCGCCGCCGTCGTTCTGGGCTGGGCCCTGATTTAAGCGTGCTTAAATTTTGATAAAAAAACGCGTGATTGAGGCTTGAAGCACGACGCGGGAACTCGCTATCCTCTCCCGCCATATGAGCAACGAAGAAAAAAACACATCTGTAACGCCGGCACGTTTTCTCGCGTCCGTTTTCGGGCTCGGAGCCGTTGTCGACATTTTTATCGCCGCGATTTTCGGCTATGAATCTCCGCTCACGGGGGCGCTTTTCCTGCTCGGCGGAATCGTAACTGCACTGGTCGCCTTTACCATCGGGTGCATTTCCGGTTCCTCGTTTGCTCGCCGTTGTAGCTACATTGCAATCGGACTTGCAATCCTCGTCACTCTCGCGGGAACAGCAGCGCTTTTTGTCGATAAGGGCTTTGAAGACCGCTGCGTCAGAGACTGGCGCAAAATCGCCGAAAAGTCCTACCGGATCGAACGCCGCCTCGAAAATCTCGAAGACCGCTTCGACCGCGACTGATTTCAGTTTTTCCTCTGCATTTTCAAAAATGGCCCTCGAAAAAATTACCGCCGTGTCCGGAGTTCCCGCCTTTGTCGCCGGCGACGATATCGACACCGACCGCATCATTCCCGCACGCTTTCTGAAAAGCATCACATTTGATGGGCTCGGGGAGTTCGCCTTTTACAACGAACGCAAAAATGATGACGGGACCGACAAGCCCCACCCGCTCAACGCGCTACCGCACGCAAAAATTCTCGTTACGGGCGTGAATTTCGGTTGCGGCAGTTCCCGTGAACATGCGCCGCAAGCGCTTTGGCGGCGCGGCATCCGCGCAATTGTTGCAGGAAGTTTTGCGGAAATTTTCTTCGGAAATTCGACCACGCTCGGCATCATCTGCGTGTGCGCAACGCGCGAAAATCTCGCCGAAATCGAAGCGTGGATTGCCGAGAATCCGAACGAGGAAATGACCGTTGACATCGAAAGACTCTGCGTCCGCTTCGGCGAAAAAAGCGTTCCCGTAACGTTTCCCGATACCGTACGCCGCGCACTCATCGACGGACGCTGGGACCCGATTGCGGATTTGCTCGAAAACGCGGAAAAAATCAACGCTCTCGCGCAAAAAGTCGCCTAAGCCATGATTGTTTCGCTTTCCGGAATCCTCATCGAAGCCGCAATTTTCCGTGCCGTAATCGAATGCGCCGGAGTCGGCTACGAAGTGAACATTCCCGTTTCCACTGCGGAAAAGTTGCCGCGCATCGGAGAAAAAGTACGTCTATTCACGCTGCAAACCTTCCGGGAAGACGGACAATCGCTTTACGGATTCCACAGCGCGGAAGAACGCGACTTTTTCAAGATGCTCATCGAAAAAGTCAGTGGTATCGGTCCCGGAATCGCGCTGAAAATTTTCTCACGGCTTTCCCTGCCCGTTTTGCGTGATGCTATTCGCCGCAGCGACGTTGCCCTGCTCTCGCAATGCCCCGGGATCGGCAAAAAAACTGCCGAACGCCTCGTTGTTGAGCTGCGCGATAAAGTCGCTCTCGTCGGAGGAAGCGCGGCGGGAACGGCAAAAAAATCCGTCAGCTCACCGGCGGGGATCGACGCGGGAACGCCGCCTGCGGAAAACGGAAGCGACGCGGACGAAAGTGCACAAGCCGACGCCGTTGCCGCGCTGATGGCACTCGGATTCAAACTCGCCGACGCGGACAAAGCCGTACGCGCCGCCGTCGCCAAAGCCGGTGCTGACGCTCCCGTGGAAAAACTCGTCCGCCTCGCGCTCGGCAATTAACGCCGTAAAACACACGCACTGGAAGGGACCGCTCCCCGGAAAAGTTTTTCCAATTGGCAGTTCGCCCGAAAAAGGTTTAAATGTACCCTTTTTTATGGACGAAAACGCAGACAGCACACTTGCCATCAGCGGTGCGGAGAAGAAAAAACTTCGGGGACAGGCACAACTCCTCGAAGCAAAAATTTCCGTCGGCAAAAACGGTGTTACGCCGGAAATGCTCAAAACACTCAATATTATTTTCAAAAAAGATCCGCTCGTGAAAGTGCGTTTCTCCGAAGGGCGCGCGGAAATGAAAGCACAAATTGCCGAAATCGAATCCGGCACGGGAGCGCTTTGCGTCGGCCACGTCGGGCGCACGGCATCGTTTTTCAAAAATCTTCCTGAAGAACTCTAATTCCTTTTTTTACTATCCATGAAAGAGATTCCTATTTTTGACCTTGCAGATAAACTCGGCATCGACGGCGATTTTGTCGAGCCCTACGGTCGCGACAAAGCGAAAATTTCGCTCGACGCGCTGAAGAATCCGCCGAAGCAGGGAAAGCTGATTCTCGTTTCCGCGATTACGCCGACACCTGCAGGCGAAGGCAAAACGACAACGTCTATCGGGCTCGCACAAGGTTTTAAAAAAATCGGGAAAAGCGCCGCGCTTGCGCTTCGTCAGCCGTCGATGGGCCCCGTCTTCGGTCGCAAAGGCGGTGCCACGGGCGGCGGGAAAAGCACCGTTCAGCCGGCGACGGAAATTAATTTGCAGTTCACGGGAGACTTCCACGCCGTCACATCCGCGCATAACCTGCTCGCAGACGCTATCGACAACCGACTTTACTTCCGTAGCACGCGCCTCGATTCGCGCCGCGTGACGTGGAAACGTGTTCTCGATATGAACGACCGCGCGCTACGCAACATCATCGTGGGATGCGGCGGGAACGGCGTTCCGCGCGAAACAGGCTTCGACATCACCGTCGCATCCGAAATTATGGCGATTCTTTGCCTCGCACAAAACTACGAAGATTTGCGCGCACGCCTGAATAAAATGGTGGTCGGCTTCGATGCGGAGAACAAACCCGTTTTCGCGGAGGAAATCGGTGTTACGGGCTCGCTCATGGCGATTCTTAAAGAGGCGCTCAAGCCGAACCTGGTGCAGAGTGTCGAAGGCGTTCCCGCGTTTATTCACGGCGGTCCGTTCGCGAATATCGCACAAGGTTGCAACTCCGTCATTGCGACGAAAATGGCAATGAGCTATGCCGATTACGCAATCACGGAAGCCGGTTTCGCGTTTGACCTCGGCGGAGAAAAGTTTTTCGACATCAAATGCCGCACGGCGGACTTTGCTCCGGATGCCGTCGTTATCGTCGCCACGATCCGCGCTCTAAAAATGCACGGAGGACGTAGCCTGAAGGAACTCACGGAAGCGGACGTTCCCGCCGTCGAACGCGGATTGGAAAATCTCGCTGCGCACATTGATTCGGCGAAAAAATTCAAGCGCCCGATCGTCGTTGCCATCAACCAATTCCCGACGGATACCGAAGAGGAATTTGCCGCCGTTAGAAATTTCTGCGCTTCGCAAAACGTGGCGTGTGCGGTGGCGAATGTTTTCGGACAAGGCGGAGAAGGCGCTATCGAGCTCGCGAAAGTAGTCGCGGCTGCTTGTTCCATACCTTCGCCGGAGTTTGTTCCGATTTATCCGCTCGACGTTCCCGTCGAAGAAAAGCTCAACATCATTGCCCGTGAAATTTACGGTGCGGACGGAGTGACGATTGCCGCCAAAGCGAGAAAAAAACTCGAAATGCTCGAACGCGCGGGCGCGCCTCAGCTCATGATTTGCATGGCGAAAACGCAGAATTCGATTTCCGATGATCCCGCGAAGCTCGGTCGCCCGCGCAATTTCACGATTTCCGTGCGCGATTTTGAGATCGCCGCCGGTGCGGGCTTCCTCGTTGCGCTCACAGGCGAGATCATGCGTATGCCCGCTCTCCCGAAAGTGCCCTGCGCCGAATCCATCGACCTCGATGCCGACGGGAACATCACCGGAATGCTCGGCGTGTAATCCGGTAAGCGGTTTTTAGCGAAAAAAAAATCTCAACCGACAAAAGCAAGATTCTCCCAACACACAAAATACACTAATGGCTAATGTAAAATTCTTCAGCGGGAACGAAATTCCGCTCGAAATGCACAAAGTCCGCATCGTTCAAAAATTGAATCTCCCGCCCGTGGAGGAACGCGTCGCGCGTATGAACGAAGCCGGCAACAATACCTTCCTTTTGCAAAATCGCGATGTCTTCATGGATATGCTCACCGACTCCGGCGTTAACGCCATGAGCGACCTGCAACAAGCTGCAATGCTCCGAGCTGACGATGCCTACGCCGGCTCCGAAACCTACAATCGCATGACGGCGAAGGTTTCTGAAATTTTCGGCATGGATTACTTCCTGCCCGTCCACCAAGGCCGCGCGGCGGAAAACATTCTCGCCACCGCGTTTATTAAGCCCGGCGATGTCATCCCGATGAACTTCCACTTCACAACGACGAAAGCTCACATCACGCGCCTCGGCGGGAGCGTCGAAGAGCTCATCGTTCCGGAAGGCTTGGAACCGATCAATGATTGCCCCTTCAAAGGCAATTTCGACATTCCGCGCCTCGAAGCGCTGATTGAAAAAGTAACGCCCGCACGCATTCCGTTTGTCCGCATCGAAGCGGGAACCAATCTTGTCGGGGGGCAGCCGCTTTCCCTCCAAAATATGCGAGAAGTCGCAGCGCTTTGCAAAAAACACGGTATCAAAGTCATGCTCGATGCCTCCCTTTTGCAGGACAATCTTTACTTCATCAAAGAGCGCGAAGAAGCCTGCAAAAACATGAGTATCCGCGAAATCACGACGGAAATCGCCTCGCTCATGGACATCATTTACTTTTCGGCACGCAAGTTCGGCTTCGCGCGCGGCGGCGGGATCGCCATCCGCACGAAGGAAGACGAAATGCGCATGAAGGAATTTATTCCGCTCTACGAAGGCTTCCTCACCTACGGCGGAATGTCTGTCCGCGAGATGGAGGCTATCGTCGTCGGCTTGGACGAATCGATGGACGAAGACATTATTTCGCAGGGACCCAAATTCATTGATTACATGGCGAAGGAACTCCACAAGCGCGGCGTTCCCGTGGTTCTCCCCGCAGGCGGGCTCGGTTGCCACATCAACGCGACGGAATTCGTGAAACACGTTCCGCAGCAGGAATATCCTGCGGGAGCGCTCGCCGCCGCCGTTTACATCGCAAGCGGCGTTCGCGGCATGGAACGCGGCACACTCTCCGAACAGCGCAACGAAGACGGCTCGGAACGCTTCGCCGAACTCGAACTCCTCCGCATGGCGATGCCGCGCCGAGTTTACACGCTTTCGCAAGTGGAATACGCCATCGACCGCATCGCGTGGCTTTACCAAAACCGCGAACTCATCGGCGGGCTCAAATTCGTCGAAGAACCCAAAGTGCTTCGCTTCTTCTTCGGTCGCCTCGCGCCCACGAGTAGCTGGCAGGAAAAACTCGCCGCCAAGTTCCGCGAAGATTTCGGCGACAGCCTGTAAGATAGATCAAAGATTAGAGGTTAAAGATTAAAGAGAAAGAATAACTGATAACTCCGTTATTCATTATTCCCTAAAAAAGAGCCCGCTCCCGCAGAAAAAATCTGCGGGAGCGGTTTTAGGATAAGCAGACACGCCTTTTATTATTATTTACCTTTTTCCCGGGTGCGCCGTACGGAAGCAAGCAGCGCTCCCGAGAAAATTCCTGACAACCAAGAGAATGCCGACGGTTCCGGAATCACCGCGCCCGTTGTCACAACGGAAAGATTTGAAAGCGTAATTCCGCTTCCGGGAGATTTCATCGCGATGACATCAAACACACCGGACGATAAAGATTTTTCCGCCGAAAAAGAAACCGTTCCTGCGCCTCCTACGGAAACATCGTAACCGTTCTCCGTGCGGAGAACCGTCAGCGCAAACTCGTAATCGGCATTGGCTTCCGGATGCGTAAGCGCTCCCGGCGGCGTTGCGGACGCGATGTAGCTCGCCCCCTGATTGGACGTCATGAATCCGGCACCGCCGCTTCCGGAAGCATCCGGCACTTTTTCCGAAAAACGGGAAAAAGCCTGCGTTGTCGTTCCTGAGGATTTTTTGTTGGTTCCGCCGAAAAATCCGGTCATACCGTACGTTCCCGCAACGATGCTTGAAAAGGCCGTTCCCGCAGCAGGTTTCGCGTTTACCCCGCTGTTGTAGAGCCCGATATAAAATGCACCGGATGAGGCGACGGAATTAAATGTCGCCGTTCCCGAAAACGTGACGGAATCGCCGACATTCAAAGAAATTTCCTCCGGTAAATACCCCCAAACGTAGGAATCCGAGTCCAAATTCCTCATTGTCGTTTTCCCGTTTTCGTAGGTAAAAACGGTTTTTGCGGTGTTGCTGCGATAGCCGAACCAGTCAATTCCCAATCCGTCAGTCACGAAAGTTTCGGAATCGGCTCCGGCGACGACAAACGGCGTTCCCGCGACGAGGGCACAAGTTAAGCAAACGAGGGGTAATTTCATCGTAGAGTTTTTGGAGTTTAACAAAGAGACATAACTACAGGCGCTCCCGCCCGCAACAACTACAAAACAGGTAGTCATTAAAATCCCCTTCCCGCAAGCCTTTTTTTTTCAACGCAAAGATTTTCTCTTAACACAGAGGACGCTAAGTAGAAGGAAGGTTCTTCCAAAGGAGGACAGCCGTCTCGACTGTCCCTTTTTTTTTAGGAAACTCAAAGACTCGGAGAAGCGTTATGTCCTAAAACCCTGCGCGTGAGCATAGGGTTGGGAACGGAAAAAACAACGAGCCTTGAAAAGGCGAAACAAAGCCGAGTGATGTGCGGAGACTCGGTGTTCGCGTTCCCGCCGCGTGTTGCACACTTTCAGCGTGCAGGCTTTTTGTCATTTTTCGTAGGGCGGCGACTCGCTTCGCTCGCTTGCCCTACGCTGACCGATTGCACCCCCTTGAGGCTTGTTTTTGCCCCCCCCCAAAAAAAAATAAGAAGGCGGAGTCTTGCCGCCTTCTTGGAGATTTTAAACATCCCACGCGCTAAGCATTCTCTAAAAAACTCCGACTCCCCGCAGGCAAAACGTTTGTGCGATTTATAGAGGTTGCCTAAAGCTCTCCTTTCCTACCTCACACCCTCATACACCGCCAAATACGCCTCGGCGGTTTGACGCATGTCAAAATCCTGCGCCCGGCGGGAACAGGCGGCAGCTGTCTTTCCGTAAAATTCTTTGTCCGAAGCAAAACCCGAAGCGTTACTCATTCCTCTACTCTGCCAAGCACACCGAATTCCCTATTCGGTAGACATTCGGTGTGCACAACGCACTTATCTATAGGCAAATGTAAATTTCTTAATTCCTTAAACATTGTTTCTCTATGAATATTCTATGGTTTTTATTTCTCGCGCTAACTCCGCTCTATCTTTTCCCGAGCGGCGGCTTCCAAATCGCTCACATCCCGTTAATCTTAATCGGAGTGTTGTGCATATTTCGTCGGGACAGACAAATATTTTCACCCATTCCCATAAAAGCGTATTTACAATTCACACTATACGCCTGTTTGGTAAATGTTTGCTTTTTTATCCTTTCCGATTGGTGCGAATGGGGGTTTGTCTTTTCGTCGCTTATTCTTGGGTTTAACACCATTACGCTTTCGTTAGCGTACAGCGTTTGCTCTTCGAGAAAAGGTGTTTATTACACCACCGGCGCGATCATGCTCATCGGAATAGTTCAATGTTTCGCCTACCTGCAACTCGGCGGAAACTATGGCGGAGGGCGCTACATGGCGTTTTTCAATGACCCTAACCAATTGTCTTCGTGGGCGCTATTCTCTCTCACTATTGTCGCTCTTTTTTATATCCACGGTTTTATTGGTCAAAAAATCCTGCTACTCATGGTCGGAATAAGTAGCACACTGCTTATTCTAACAGCATCTAAAAGCGGGATTATCTCCCTCGGAATCCTTTTGCTTATTGTTTTTTGGAAAAGTAAATTCTGGGTGAAACTTCTCTGTGTATGCGGATGCATTTGGGGACTTTCATTTCTCGCTCCGGCAATTTTAGAGTTAGAGATCTACAACAGAATGTCTTCTTTCTCTTTCGATTCGATAGACCAAGATCGACACTGGTATTACCTCTGGGAGTTTCCCGTGTACAATATTTTGGGTGCCGGGGCCGGGAGTTACGACCGATTCGACCCGATTTCTCCGCTCGAAGTTCATTCAACACTCCTAACGGTTGTCTTTTGCTATGGAATACCGGGGACATTCCTCTTTCTTCTTTTTCTGAAAAAGTGTTTTTATCGGACTCCTACATGCCATCATCTTTTTTTTGCACTTCCGATATTGGTGAATTTCCTTTCTTTAAACATGATTCGCATGACTTCGCTTTATGTTCTCCTTGGAGTAAGCGCAAGGTTGCTTGACTTAGAGATGAAGCAAAAACACGGTGAAAAAACCTTAGATAAATCACTTTAAAATCCTCGGTTTTTGCAAAACGCAGGTTGCTCCGGCGGGAACGTCCTCCACCACGACGCAGTTTGCGCCAATTTTTGCATTATCTCCGATATGAACGCCCGGAAGAATTTTTGCACCTGCTCCAAGAAGAACATTGTCGCCAATATTACCCCCCCCCGTGCATAATCGTAACTTGCTGACAAATCGTTACATTCCGTCCGATTGATACATCATGCCCGACAATAATCCCGTTAGGACCATGCGGCAAAAGCGGTGGAGATGCGAACGAAGCACCCTTGCACCAATTCGTTCCGAATGATGACAAATGCTTTGCATCCACACGTTTTATCCAAAGCAAGCAGTAGGCTCGCCAAAGAAAAAATCCTTTGCCCGAGACAACACGTTCCCGCCGCGTCCAATACTTTTCGTGAGAATAACCTTGAATCAGGCTTAAAACCCAACGGGCAATGCGATTATTTAGTAAATCCATTTTCATCAACGCATACCCGCACGAATTAACGACAAGCCAATCGTAATCGCGCCCATACAAAAAACTGCAGAGACAGCAAGAAAGCGCGCATTCGGAATAGCCTTCGGATGTTTCAAAAGCGGATAAAGAATAACCATCGGGAACAACACCCAGCTTAAAAACGCAACGCGATCCGAATAGGGAATTCGTATGACCAAAAGCCAGAAACCGTTTGCGACGATGTAGGTCCCGAGAAGCAAATTGAAAAAACGATCTTCAAAAAACTGCTTCTTTCTCAGCCAAAATCCGACCACAATCGGAATCAAACTATACACGATAAAATCCCAGCGAAATCCCTGACGATAAACGTCACTTTCTCCCAATAAATAATTTGTCACTCGTGCATCTTCCGCTTCTGCGAAGTACCCTCCTATCATTTCCTGTATTTGATTTCCGAACAATAAACTTAATCCTAAGCATCCGAACCACCCCGCGAACAGAAGTTTGGGCTTCGGAACTATCATCGCGACAAGAAAAGCCGAAATCGGAATGACCAAGGACTTATGTAGCCCGACAGCGATAAGCCATAGTAATAGCAACTTCAACTTATTCGGGTAAAACGAAAGACCGAGCACGAAAAATGACAGTGCTAATCCCGCCCGCATCGTGTTGGTTCCGTAAGCAAAAAAGCCTAACGATACCACCAATGCAAAAAAGTAAAGAGAGTATCTACCCCCAAAAACTTTCTTTCCGGCAATCAAAAAGTTCAAACAAAAAACCGTAGACGTCAGCAGGAAAAACAAATCCGCCGGCATTCTCAACCATGCGCAAAAGCGAACATATTGTTGAAACAACCAATCATTAGTAAACTCCCGATCTATTCCCGCCGCAGCATATTCAAACATCCCACGATATCCCGCCTTATCAGAAGAAAGCACATCCGGCCAAAAACCGATCAGCAAAACAACCGACAGGAAAATAAGCCCGACGCCAATTCCTCGCGGAGCGACAATCTCATTCGCATCTCCGTCGCTATTCCGAAGAACAACCGAAAGACTCCCGATAGCGACAAGTACAAAAATCAGCCGATGAAATATAGGCGCTAATTCAACCCAAAGCATAGTTCTAACATCTATTTTGTTTTAATCGGACAATTCCGGCATTTTACCCATACAGACGACACCCCCAGGCACACAACGCCGACGGCGATCACGCTCCGCAGAATAACTCCGGCAAACAATTTTCCGCGTTCCCGCAGCGATATTCCGCTTCCGAAAAGCGCAACCCGCACTCCCTGTTTTTGACGGAACAAATACTGTTTCAAGTTAAACGAAATCGAATCTTTGTAATAAATCACCGCGTCCGGAAGAAGCCGATAGACAGATTCCCTTCTCGCCCTCCGCCACAATTCGGAATCCTCACATCCGTTAAAACGCTCGTCATAGAGCCACTTGCGGAACCACTCAATTCTTCCGGCGACAGTCGGATGAATGAACGAATTCACCGTCGTAACCTCCGATACGATATTACGCCCCCCGAGAACATTCCCGCCCTCATCAACAACAATCGCACCTCCGCCAACAACGTCAACCTCGGGATTCGCAATCAAATACTCAACCTGCCGCTCAATTCGATTCGGAAGCATCCTATCATCAGCATCCATACGTGCAAAAAATTCGCCCTTCGCTTCATCAATGAGCTGATTTAACCTTGGCGCAATTTTTCTGTTCTTCCCGTCACAGATAAGCCGAATTCGTGAATCCGAAAAGGACCTCACAACCTCCGCCGTATTGTCAGAACTGCCGTCATCGACAATCAGCAATTCCCAATTCGTGTAAGCCTGCACCAAAACAGACTCAATCATTGCACCAATCGTTTTTCCCGCATTGTACGCGGGAACAGCAATAGAAACTAAAGGTTCTTTCATTTACGACATTTCCTTTCTAAACGAAAAATTACGAAACAATGCCCGCAAACGCTGTAACCACGTCACCAAACGGCTAGGACAAACATATAAAAATCGTAATCCCACCTGCGCATCTTCCGCGTCAATCTCACTACGTAGGGTTTTCATTTCCTCTTCTAAACCTAAAACCCCTTTGTATCTAAACAATAGAAGCCATCGAAACCGATTTAGTAAATGCCTTACACTCGGTCGGTGGGATGCCGCATCTTGGTATCGGCTAAGCGTAAAACTCCATACCTTGTTTAGGGGCGGATGGGTTCCACGCGGCTTGTAGGTGACATCATCCGCCTTCCGATAAAACAGCAAAACTTCATTAAGAAACGCAACGGGTGCTACTAGTGCAGATTCAAACCAAAGCTTCCAATCCTCCCCCTCCACAAGATTTTCACTAAAACAACCGTGACGCAAACACGTTGCC
This sequence comes from Opitutales bacterium, assembly GCA_017935025.1. Classification (GTDB taxonomy): domain Bacteria; phylum Verrucomicrobiota; class Verrucomicrobiia; order Opitutales; family UBA953; genus Spyradosoma. The sequence goes on from JAGBIL010000029.1 coordinate 30,416, forward strand.
CGTCTCATAATCACAGATCCCGTACAAACAGGAAAATACAATAAATTACCTGTCCAAAGCGATTTATGCTGATTTTCAATATGATCAAATAAATCAAATACACCAAACCCTCCATCCGAAAATCCTTTCAGTGGTTTGGATATCAATTTGGACATACGCCCACCTTCACTAATCGCGTGAGCACAAACACCATATCCAGCCTCCGGAAATCTCCTCATAAGTTTTATCATTTTTTCCAAAAAAACCGGACTCCAGCTATCGTCTGAGTCCAAGAAAGAGAGTAATTCAGATCTAGCGTACTTTATACCCATGTTTCTTGCCGAAGAAACACCGCCGTTTTCCTTGTGAAAAACGCGGATGCGGGAATCTTGTGCGGCGTAGTCGTCACAAATTTTTCCGGAGTTATCCGGTGAGCCGTCATCAACAAGAATCATCTCAAAATCCTTAAATGTTTGGTTGAGAATACTTTCAATGCATTCACCGAGGTATTTCTCCGTCTTGTACACGGGAACGATGACGGACACAGTCGGCACTGCGACATTCGGAAGCGGCGGTTCCATTTAAGCAACCGCCTCCCGCGTATTGTTGTATTGCCTCGGGAACTGTAATATATTCTCGCGCCAACATATTACCCCCCCCCTATCATCCATACGATTGCACCTTGTATCAACAGGCGTCAGGCTATTCCCACCCTTTTCTTTGCCCCTTGGCAAAGTCTCTCCCATGATACGCCAATCGTATGCAGAATTCGTAATGACGAGTTTCATTAAATTTCCCTCTCTGGCATACCTCTTTTTCAAGGCTTCAAACAGAAAATCACCGATCTTCTCTCTCATTGAATGCCGAAAACGATGTAAGCATGAAAAAACACTTCCCCCCGCCTTTCCGAATTTTTCAAAACAAGATAAAATTCTTCTTTTTTCTATCGCCCTCTGACGGTTACGACAGGCAGAACCAATTCCGGCAACAAATCGAGATTCATTCTGTAAAAGCAAATACACTCGATCCCAAACAACAACGTGATCAGAAAGAGCTTTTTCAGGATTCAAACTTGATGTCGCAGCACCCTCTCGAACTCGATAATGATAAAATGGATGGGCGATGTGCGCTATTTTTTTTGCCTTTAACGCGAGCTCTATGGACAACAAAAGATCTTCGCAATAAGCGATTTCCGTCGAGAAATATAGTCCGTTTCCTCTCAGGACGGCTGCACGGATCAGTTTGCACCAAACTGATCCGTGCAGCCGTCCTGAGAGGAAACCCATGATCATATTTTCGGAATCGACAATTTCGAGTCCTTGAGAACGAAGAACAATCATTGTGTCGGACTCTGTCCAAAAATCACACCAAACAAAATCCGCATTGTTTTCCGTTCCCGCTAAATACATCTGCTCATACATGTCAGGCTCAATCCAATCGTCCGGATCTACAAAGCCGATCCACTCGCCGCGAGCATTGTCTAAGCCGAGATTCCGGGCAGAGGAAACCCCGCCGTTTTCTTTGTGGAAGACGCGGATGCGGGAGTCGCGGGTGGCGTAGTCGTCGCAGATTTTTCCGGAGTTGTCGGGAGAACCGTCATCGACGAGAATCAGCTCAAAATCCGTAAACGTCTGCGCGAGAACGCTTTCGATACATTCCGGCAAATACTTCTCCACCTTGTACACGGGAACAATCACCGAAACTTTCGGGACAGATTGTGTCGGAGACATTATTTTACCTCCGCCTCTTCCTAAACTTTCTTTACTTGTTTGCATTTTCTATTTTTATAAAAACTAAATTACTACTTTATATTTTTATAAATTATCATTGAGAAAAGAACCCGAATTCGCTTTATTTTTACCATGAGCAACGAGGCCTTTATCACACGCATTTTGGCGTCGGAATTTCCGCGACTCCAAACGCAATTCCCGATTTTGAGTGTCACGGGACCGCGTCAATCGGGGAAAACGTCGCTGTGTAAAAACGTTTTTCCAGACTACCGATACGCCAATTTGGAGTTGGCGATGACGCGCACTGCGGCAGAAAACGATCCTGCGGCATTTTTGCGTGCGTTCGGGAACAACGGCGCAATTATCGACGAGGCGCAACGCGTTCCCGAGCTTTTTTCCGCCGCGCAAGTGCTTGTGGACGAAGACCGTTCCCGCAAATTTGTTTTCACCGGAAGCAGTAACTTTCTGCTCATGAAAAACATTTCGCAATCGCTCGCGGGACGCGTCGCAATTACCAAGTTGCTTCCGTTCTCGCTTGCGGAGCTCTCCGAATTTGCGGCAAATGCCGATGTTGACGAATTGATTTTTAGAGGCGGTTTTCCTGCGGTTTGGAAGCCGGACGCACGCCCCGATGATATTTTCGCCAACTACTACGAAACCTATATTGAGCGGGATGTTCGCCAAGTGGAGGAAATTCGAAATCTGCGTTCTTTTCGCGATTTTATTCGACTCTGCGCTTCTTCGACCGGCAGTGAATTCAATGCGAGCGCATTCGCGAAATCCCTCGGAGTCAGTATCCAGACCGTTCAGTCGTGGACATCCGTTCTTGAAGCTTCTTACGTCGTTATTCGCCTGCCCGCGTTTTTCCGCAACATCAGGAAAACCATCGTTAAGCGCCCCAAACTCTACATGTGCGATACCGGACTGGCTTGCTGGTTGCTCGGCATCGAATCTGCCGAACAGCTCAAATCGCATCCTCTGCGCGGGGCTCTTTTTGAAAATCTCATCGTCCTCGAATTTTTCAAACGCCGATTTTCCTCTGCCGCGCGCACCGACACCTTGTTCTTTTACCGAGACCAAGCCCAAAAGGAAATCGATCTTGTTGAAGAACGCGCCGGAAAACTCCTCGCCTACGAAATCAAAAGCACAACAAGCTTCCGCAAAGATTTTTTCAAAAACCTCAATTACTTCCGCTCTGTCTTCGGAGGTGAGGTTCGTTCGACACAACTCATCTACGCCGGAGAAACCGAACTCCCGTCCGAGAACAACGGAATCATCAACTTTAGAAATCTCTGACGTTCCCGCAATCGGCACAATCCCCCCGGCAAAGCGGTTAAAAACCGCTTCTCCCCAATAAAGATCTGTTTTTATCCGGTTCATCCGTAGTTAATTTTTAAGAGTTTTTTCCAAAAAGACGCGGGAGCGCTCCTGTTCACGGGAACGAGTAACGTTGACCGTTTCCCAATCGATTTTTTCGGAGATGAGCGAAGAAACACGTTCCTGTAATTTCTCCGAATCTTCGTCCGTCAATATGAGACGATTTTCCAAGCCGAACATTTTCAACAAGGAACGGAAACGCGACATTCCGC
>JAGBIL010000030.1 GCA_017935025.1 Opitutales bacterium
AGCACAACGACCTCGAAGATGTCGGCATGGACACGTATCACCACACGTTTTTCGAAATGCTCGGAAACTGGTCCTACGGCAATTATTTCAAAAAAGAAGCCATCGCGTGGGCGTGGGAACTGATTACGGAGGTCTGGAAATTCCCGAAAGAACGCCTCTACGCCACGGTTTATTGCCCGGACAAATCGAAAGGCGATCCCGCCGCGTTTGACCGGGAGGCCTACGACGCGTGGGAAAAGCTTTTCACCGCCGCCGGACTCGATCCGAAAGTTCACATCGTCAACGGCAACAAAAAAGACAATTTCTGGATGATGGGCGACACGGGACCGTGCGGTCCCTGCTCGGAAATCCACATGGACCTCACTCCGAACGGCGACACCGCGGGAACGCTCGTCAACGCCGGCTCCCCGCTTTGCATCGAAATCTGGAACCTCGTGTTCATGGAATTTAACGCGAACCCGGACGGCTCCTTCTCGCCGCTTCCCGCGAAAAACGTCGATACCGGCATGGGCTTCGAGCGCGCGACGAGCATCATTCAGTGCACGAAAAACTTCACGGATTTCACCGGCATTATTTCCAACTACGAAACGGACATCTTCGCGCCGATTTTCCGCGAAATCGAAAAACTTTCCGGCAAAAAATACACCTCCACGCTTCCCGCTGCGGGAACGCAAGGCGGCAACGAGCAGGAAAAAATCGACATCGCGTTCCGCGTCATCGCCGACCACATCCGCACCCTTTCCTTTGCCATCGCCGACGGCATCGCGCCCGGCAACAGCGACCGCAACTACGTTTTGCGCCGCATTTTGCGCCGCGCCGTCCGCTACGGTCGCACGCTCGGATTCAAGGAACCGTTTTTCTACAAACTCGTCGATGTCCTCGCGGAAACGATGGGCGGCGTGTTCCCGGAAATCCGTTCCCGCCGCGAGTTCGTACGCGATACGATTCGCGTCGAAGAAGAAGCGTTTAACAAAACGCTCGACGCCGGGCTCACGATTTTTGAAGAAATCATTTCGCTGAAAAATTCCGCCAAAGAACTGCGTATCGGCATCGCGGATACGATGAGCCTTTCCGAAGAAGCGATTAAAGGCGGGAACGAAACGCTCGCTAAAATCGCCGACCACATGGCGCTCAACATCGCACGCTTCGTCACCGGATTCGGCAAACCCGTCAACACCGAACTCGCGCGCCGCATTTTCACACGCTCCGACGTCAAGGCGCTTTACACGAGCGCGCACGCCGTCATCGCCGCGCCGGAAGACAAAGACGCACTCGCGAATTTCCGCGGCACGCTCGCAAACTTCCTCGCCGTAAGCACGGAACTCTCCGACGTTTTCAACGGCGAAGCGGCGTTCCTTCTTTACGACACCTACGGCTTCCCGCTCGACCTCACAGACCTCATGGCGCGGGAACGCGGCTACACGGTTGACGAAAACGCATTCAACGCACTCATGACGGAACAGCGGGAACGCGCCCGCGCCGCGCAGAAAAAGCAAATCGTCACGCTTTCCGAAATCGAAACGAAGGACGCGACGGAGTTCCTCGGCTACGAAACGCTTTCTGCCGAAGGCACGATTCTCGAAGTCGTTGACAACAAAGGGAAAATCGCCGTCATCCTCGACCGCACGCCGTGCTACGCGGAAATGGGCGGTCAGGTCGGCGACACGGGAACGCTTTCCGCGCGCGGAAAAGCGTGGAAAATCGTCAACACTCAGAAGAGCGGGAACGTTTTCCTGCACTTTGTCGAAGGCGAAGAGCCGCCGCCCGTCGGCGCAAAAGCCGCCGTCGTTGTCGATGAAGTCCGCCGCCGCGCCATTGAGCGCAACCACACGGCGACGCACCTTTTGCACTTCGCGCTTCACAGCGTTGTCGGCAAGGATGTCGCGCAAAAAGGTTCTTTCGTTTCCGACGAAAAACTGACTTTCGACTTCAATTCCGCCGCACTCACGCCCGCACAGGTCTCCGCCGTGGAAAAGAAAGTAAACGAACTCGTGCTCGCCAACAGCGGCATTTCGTGGACGGAAATCCCGCACGAACAGGCGAAGGCGAACGAAAACATCATTCAGTTCTTCGGCGACAAGTACGGCGATGTCGTTCGCGTGATTCAGGTCGGCGGGAACGCGCACGGGCTCGACGGTTACTCGATGGAGCTTTGCGGCGGCACGCACGCACGCGCCACGGGCGAACTCGGGCTTTTCCGCATCGTCAGCGAAAGCGCGATCGCGGCGGGTGTCCGCCGAATCGAAGCCTGCACGGGAATGTCCGCTTACGCGCACGGAGTGGAAGAAACGCAGTTACTGAAAAAACTCTCCGAAAAAACGAAAACGCCAATTGCGGATTTGCAGAAAAAATTTGAAGCGCTCATGGAAGAAAAATCCGCGCTCGAAAAGCAACTCGCCGCCGTGCGTCAGAAGGAACTCGCGCAGCTCGCAAACACGCTTGTCGCGCAGGCGAAAGACACGGGAACGACCAAGCAAGTCGCGGCCGTCGTTCCCGCCGGCTCGCCGAACGATTTGCGCGAAATCGCCTCCCAACTCGTGAAAAACCTCGGCGAAAACGGCGTCGTCATTCTCGGCGCGGCGCTCGCTCCGGACAAAGTTTCCGTCGTTGCCGCCTGCGCTCCCGGCGCGGTGAAATCCGGCGTTGCGGCGGGCAAACTCGTTTCCGCGCTCTGCGGCAAGCTCGGCGGCAAAGGCGGCGGAAAGCCCGACTTCGCGATGGGCGGCGGCAAAGACGCGTCCGCGCTTCCGGACGTTTTCGCAGCACTCTAACCCTTCGCGTTTACACTAAAAAAAAAGAGCGTTCCCGCACCGGAGAACGCTCTTTTTTTTCCGAAATTACTTCTCTATGCCGTTCGGCGTGCGGTATTCCGAAGAGGCGAGCGCTCGATTGAGAATCTCGATATTTTTCGCGTCGCGGGAACGGTCATTTTCCTTGTGGAAAAGGTGATACTGAGCCCCGCCGAATTTCAGCGATTGGCGGCGAACGCCCAGCTTCATCAGGCGCACTTCAAGCTCGGCATCCTCTCGCCCCCACCCGGAAATATCTTCGTTATAGCCGTTCACGGCGACAAGGTCCTTTTTCCAAAAGCCCATGTTGCAACCTTTGGAAATGTAGGGCTTGTGCGCACGATAGCGCTCCCGGAAAAATACGGTCAGAGGAGGAATACGCAATGCGTTGAATTTATTTTTCACGCCACGGGAAAACGGATGCAAATTTGCCGTTCCCGCGGAAAGGACTTCCGCAGTGCGTTCCCGTGTGAGCAATGTCCGGCTTCCGCAGGTGAACCACCCGGGACGAGCGACGGCGAGATGGTCCTCAATGAAACGCGGCGCAAGCACACAATCCCCGTCGATTTGCACGATGTAATCGCAGGAACAACGCGAAATCGCCTTGTTCCAAATGATGCACTTGCGGAAACCGTCATCCTCGTGCCAGACGTGAATCAGCGGACACGGGAAATTCTTCCGGACTTTTTCGATAAGCGAGCTCGTAGGTTCGCCGCTTCCGTCGTCGGCAATAATGACTTCATCGGGAATACGCGTCTGGCGCGTAACACTTTCCAGCACGAGTTTTAAGGCTTCGGGCCAGTTGTAGGTGGAGATCAGCAACGCGCAAGTCATCGTTTTCGGCATGAGCGCTATTCTTTTTTTAGTTTTTCGGCGAGGCAAGAGGAAATTTCCCCGCCGGATTTTGCCGCGAAAAAAGGATGCTCACAAATTTCAATTTGTGTTTATCGGGCTGCAAACGCAGAATTTCGGGCATGACGGGAACGCGGAACAATAGCGGCGAAAAGCCTTTTAAGCTCTCATCGGAATTTAAACCGATGGGCGACCAGCCGCAGGCAATCGACCTCATCTCACGCAGCGTGGAGCGCGGGAACAAATATCAGACTTTGCTCGGTGTAACCGGCTCCGGAAAAACGTTCACGATGGCAAACATCATTGAGCGCGTGCAACGCCCGACGCTGATTATTTCCCACAACAAAACGCTCGCCGCGCAGCTTTACTCCGAGTTCAAACACTTTTTCCCCGACAACGCGGTCGAATACTTCATCAGCTACTACGATTATTATCAGCCGGAAGCCTACGTTCCCGCGACGGACACCTACATCGAAAAAGATTCCGCGATTAACGACGACATCGAGCGCCTGCGCATCGCGGCGAGCTCGGCGCTGCTTTCCCGCCGCGACGTCATCGTCATTGCCTCCGTTTCGTGCATTTACGGCTTGGGCTCGCCGCAGGATTTTCGCGAAATGATGATTCCGATGCGCGTCGGGATGCGCTTGCGGCGCGACGAATTGCTCGAACGCCTCGTCGCCAACGTTTACCAGCGCAACGATGTCGAGCTGGAACGCTGCTCGTTCCGCGTGCGCGGCGACACCGTCGATGTTTTTCCCGCGTACATGGAAACAGCGATTCGCATTACGTTTTTTGACGACGAAGTCGAAAGCATCCGCGAGCTCGATCCGCTCACCGGACGCGCGGGAACGCGTCTCGACCGCTTCGATTTGTATCCAGCGAGCCAATACATCACGACACGGGAACGCATCAACGAAGCCATCGGAAAAATTCAAAACGAACTCGAAACACAGGTGGCGAAATTCGAGCGCGAAGGCAAATTGCTCGAAGCTCAGCGCATCCGTATGCGCACGGAAAACGATATCGAAATGCTTCGCGAAACGGGTTTTTGCTTCGGCATCGAAAATTATTCCATGCACATCGGCGGGCGCACGCCGGAACAGCGCCCGTGGTGCCTGCTGGATTTTTTCCCGAAGGATTTTCTCGTTTTTATCGACGAATCCCACGTTACGCTTCCGCAAATCCACGGAATGTCGCACGGCGACCGTTCCCGCAAAAACCGACTCGTGGAATTCGGATTCCGCCTGCCGAGCGCCGTCGAAAACCGTCCGCTCAAGCCGGAGGAATTTGACGAAGTCGTGCAACAAACCGTTTTCGTTTCCGCGACGCCCGCGCCGTTTGAGCTGGAAAATTCCGCCGTCGTCGCCGAGCAGATTATCCGCCCGACAGGTTTGCTCGATCCCGTGATGGAAGTACGCCCGATCAAGGGGCAAATCGAAGACGTGATTCACGAAACGACGCTTGCGATCGAGCGCGGCGAACGCGTGCTCGTCACGACGCTGACCAAGCGCATGAGCGAAGACATTTGCGAATTTATGCGGGAACGCGGAATGCGCGCGGAATATTTGCATTCCGACATCGACGCGATTGAACGCGTGGAAATTTTGCGCCGCCTGCGCCAAGGCGCGTTCGACGTGCTTATCGGCGTAAATTTGCTCCGCGAAGGGCTGGATATTCCCGAAGCCGCCCTCGTTGCCATCCTCGATGCCGACAAAGAAGGATTTTTGCGTAGCGAAACGTCGATTATCCAAACTGCCGGGCGCGCCGCTCGCCATGAAAACGGACGCGTCATTCTCTATGCCGATGTGATGACACAGTCGCTCACGCGCGCAATCGCGATTTGCCAACTTCGGCGGGAACGCCAAACCGCCTACAACGCCGAACACGGAATTACGCCGCGCGGGGTGCGGCGCGCCGTTCAGGAAAGCCTGCTCCCGCCGAGCGACGAAACCGACGCGGGAACGCTGCTCATGGCGGCAGAAGGCACGAAAGACGAAGATGTCGCCGCCGTGCTTGCCGAACTCGAAGAAGAAATGCTCGCCGCCGCCGATCGCCTCGAGTTTGAAAAAGCCGCCTTGCTCCGCGACCAAATCGCCCTGCTCAAAAAAGGCTCTGCGGGAACGAGCCCTTCCGCTCCCGCGAAAAAATCGAAACCGTATTTTCCCGCCGTCAAAGCCAAAGCACGCCGCAGGAAGTGAAACCCTCCACATTCCCTCTCTTCTCCGTTCCCATGTCCACCGATCCCGATTCGACAAAATCTCCGCAAAATTCTCCGCGTCTGCTTTCGCTCGATGCGTTCCGCGGTGCCGATATGCTCTGCATTCTCGGCTTAGACACGTTCGTTTACGCGCTTGCGGCGGCGCTCCCGCAGAGCGAATTTCTCCGGGAAATAAGAATGCAGTTCGGACACAAAGCCTGGGACGGGCTCGTGCTCTACGACTGCATTTTTCCGGCATTTGTTTTCATCTCCGGCATGGCGATGGCGTTTTCGTTTGAGAAAAAGCGGGAACGCGGCGAAGGATATTTGCGCATGACCGGAGCACTTTTGCGACGCGCGCTGATTCTTGTCGCGCTCGGCGCGATTTTGCAAGGTGCGCTCTCGTTTCATTTTTCGGAAACGCGCTGGGCTTCCGTGCTCGGGCTCATCGGAGTCGCCAACGCGTTCGGCGGTCTGCTTGCGTTGTTTCTGAAAACGCCGAAACGCATTGCGCTTGCGATGTTTGGGCTCGCGGGAACGCTCGCCGCCGCGCAGTTTCTCGGCGGGGATTTTACGCCGGGCGGCTCGGTCAACGCGAAGCTCGACGCGCTCCTGCTTCCGGGTAAATTTCACTACGGAATCTACGACCCGGAAGGCGTCTTGTGCATCGTGAGCGCAAGCGTCGCCGTGCTCGCCGGGTATCTTGTCGGGTTGTTTTTGGTCGGGAAAAAACAGGAAGGCGCGACGTGGAAAACGGCGGGGAAGCTCGCGGCAATCGGCGCGGGAACGCTCCTGCTCGCCCACGCGGCGGGAACGTTTTATCCGATTATCAAAAATATGTGGACGCAGAGTTTCGTCTTTGCCGCCGTCGGGTGGAGCCTGCTCGCGTTCGTCGTTTTTTACGCGTTGTTTGACGTGCTGAAGCTGGAAAAACTCGCGTTCTTTTTCAAAATTATCGGCGTAAACGCGATTGCGATTTATGTGCTGAAATGGATTTTTCCGTTCAAAAATCTTTCCGCCCTGCTCTTCGGCGGTGCGGCGGAACTGTGCGGAATTTACTCGGGATGCGTGCTCGCCGTCGGCACAATCGCACTGGAATGGGCGCTTGTGCTTTGGCTTTATCGCCGGAAAATATTTTTCAAAATTTAGCCGAAAAAAAAATCGTCGCGCCGGAAATTAATTCCGGGCAACCCTGATTTTCACGCCGAGATCCTCGAAGTCCAAGCCGACGGGCGCGCCCGGTTTGTGAACGCAGACTTCGATTTCGCAAATCTGCGGGAACGCCGCGAGGAGCTTTTCCGCAATCGTTCCCGCGAGGCGCTCGATGAGCTGAAACGGCGGACGCATTTCCACGCAGGATTTTGCGATGGCGGCGGCTTCGGCATAATTTACGGTTTGCGCGAGATCGTCGGTCGCGGCGGCGGCGGCGAGCGGGAGGCGCATTTTCAAATCGACGAAAAACCACTGCCCTTCGCGATTTTCTTTTTCAAAAACGCCGTGGTAGCCGTACGCCCTGATTTTGCGGACAAAAATTTCGTCGAGTTGCGAAGCCATTTTTTTTGTGTAGCGGAAAATTTGTAAAAGTTAAAAAAAAATTCAGGAAAGTTCCCGGATTTCGTCAACGGGAATTTGCGTGCGAAACCATTTGCGTTGTTTCGCGGCGAGTTGGCGTGTGGAAAGCGCAATCGTTTCGGCAAGCGCGGGAACGCCGCCCGGTTCGCCGGCGCCGAGCCACGCGAGCGTTTCGCGGTAGCCGATAGCGTTTCCTGCGGGCGTATTTTCGCGGAGCGTTCCCGTCGAAACAAGACGGTGCACTTCGTCAACGAGTCCGTCCGAAATCATTTTTTTGACACGCAAATTGATGCGGCGGGCCAAATCCTCCTTGTCGCGCGTGAGCAAAATCGTGTGTTTCGGAAACGGCGCAAACGCGCTCTCGCGTGCGTTGAACTCGGCTTTAAGCTCGGCGAGCGTTTTCCCCGAAGCGAGACAACGCTCTAAGCCTTTGGCGACGCGGCGCGGATTTTCCCAATCAAAATTTTCCGGTGCGGAGCGTCCGCCGTCGTTCAACTCGCGCAAAGTTTTTTCCGCAAACGCGTTCCCGCGCGACAAAATTTCCGCGACGCGATTCCGCACGCTTTCGGGAATTTCCAGCGCATCCGTCACGGGCGCGAAAAATGCTTTGAGGTAAAACCCGCTTCCGCCGCTGACGAGAACGTTTTTCCCTCGGGAAAAAATTTCGGCAAGCGTTTTTTGCACATATTCAACGTAGCTTCCGACGGAAAACTCTTCGTCGGGTGCCACCAAATCCAAGCCGTGATGCTGAACGCGGGAACGCTCCTCCGCCGTCGGCTTCGCCGTGCCGATGTCCATGCCGCGATAAACCGTCGTCGAATCGCAACAAAGGATTTCCGCATTATTTTCTCCGGCGAAAGAAAGCGAAAGTTCCGTTTTCCCGACCGCCGTCGTTCCCGTAATGATGAAAATTTTGTTTTTTGCTGACACAGATGAAACAGATAGGAACAGATGTATTTTATTCCAAACTTTGACGAAGATCCGGATTACCTGTCCGTTCCGTCCGTGTTAGAATTTACAGCACCCAGTAGGTAACGATGACGTAGCCGACGGGAGCAACGAAAATCAGCGAATCGAACAAATCGAGCGCACCGCCGATGCCGGGAATCGTGGCACCGGAATCCTTGTCGCCCGCCTGACGCTTGAACGCACTTTCAACGAGGTCGGAAACCACGCTGATACCGGAAATCGGGAGCGCGCCGACCGCCGCCATCCACGGCGCAAACGCGACCGATCCCGTCCACACTCCGAAATGATTAAACGCCCAAATCAGCCCCGCGCTTCCGAGCATCGAGAGCGCAACCCCGCCGAAAACGCCTTCCCACGTTTTATTCGGGCTGACGGACGGAGCGAGTTTGTGCTTCCCGAATTTGCAACCGAAAATCAGACCGCCGATATCGGTAAACTTTGCGGCGAGCACGACCCACACGCAAAGCCACACGCCGTCCATGCCCTGCAGTCCGGCAAGAAGCGCATAAAAGCTGACCATGAGCGGAATGTAAAGCACGCCGAAAAGCGTCGAAATTCCTTTCAGCCACGCAGGAATTTTCTGCTTCGCCATGAGGTAAAGCCCGAACAGGAAAACGAGCCCGGCAACGTAAATCAGCACGGGAACGCGCATTTCCGTCCCTGCCGGATCTTTTTCCGCCGCGTAGAAGAAAAACGGCACGAGCGCTGTCCCGAGAATGAGCCCGAGCACAACGCGCGGCTTGCCGCCGAAGTGTTCGGCGAGCTTGTAAAATTCGTAAAGCGCAAGTGTGGAAATGAGCGTCGTCAGCGCGATCGCTCCGTAAATTTTTCCGAAATACACCACGCAAAAGAGGATTGCCAGAAGGGCAACCGTGCTCACGCTACGACGAGCGAAGCTGTGGGTTTGAAAATAAAGGGCGGCTTTGAGGATAAGCGTTTTCAGATTCATGAGTCAGAAGCATAGCGAATTTCAAACACTCCCGCGAACAGAAAAATCCGCTCGACGTTCCCGTGCGAAACGGCTTCACTGCGAGTATGTCCGAATCTCTTCAAACTCCTCCGGCGTACTTTGCCGAAGTGCAGGGACTCTTCGGTCCCGTCACGCTTTCCGAACGCGTTTTTCAAAAAATTTGGCATCGCGGGGAATTTCGCTCCAACGCGCTTTTTACGACTTCCGGAAAGCGGATCGAAATCGTTTCGCGCGGCAGGTGGAACAAGCTCGGCGGTCCGGATTTTCTCGACGCGGAATTACGTTTCGACGGAAAACGCGTGCTCGGCGACATCGAATTTCATTTTTACGCCGAAGATTGGTTCGCGCACGGACACGACAAAAATCCGGAATTCGGCAACGTCGTTCTCCACGTTCTGCTTTTCCCGCCGAAGAAAAATTTTCCCGAAAAAAACGCGCGCGGGAACGCGATGGAGACACTGTTGCTGCTTCCGCACCTGACCGTCGATGTCGAAGAATATGCTTCGTCGGAGGCAATTTCGGCGCTGGAAGGTCGCGCCGAGGCCGACACCGCGCTGGAAATTCTGCTCGAAAAATCTCCCGCCGAACGCGATGCGCTCGTCGAAAAATGTGCGCGGGAACGCTACGCGCAAAAAGTGCGTTTCATGCAAAAACGCCTCGAAAGAGCGTCGTGGGAACAAACTTTGCACGAGGTGGTTTTGGAAACGCTCGGATTGAAGCACAACCGCCCGCCGATGTCGCGCCTTGCGCTGAAATTTTCTCCGTCGGCAATGTTGCTTGCGGGAACGGACGCGCTTCTGAACGCCAACGCGGGAACGTGGCACCTTTCCGGCGTTCGCCCGGCAAATCATCCCCGGGCGCGGCTCGAACAATATTTAAAGTTGCTCGAAAAAAATCCTGCGTGGACCAGAAAAATTCTGGAATCCGCCGAAATTTTGCCGACGAGCGGATTTTTTTCGTTTTCCGGAAAAATGTTCCGCACAGCACAAAAACTCCCTGCCCTGCGACAGTTTTTTGCGGAGGAAATTTTCGCGGGAAGCATCGGAGGAACGCGCTTTGAAACGTTGATGTGCGACGCCGTTTTCCCGCTAATTGCGGCAAAACGCGACGTAAATCTGTTCCCTCTGTGGTTTCACTGGTTCGTCGGCGACGCTCCCGCAAAAACGCTTCCCGTTCTCCGCGCGGCGGAACTCGTCTCACGGGAACGCCCGCTCTGCAACGGCTCATTCCAAGCGCTCCTCCAGATTTTCCTCACCCGCCGCGAAACAGAGCGAGAATAATTACTTAATGCGTAATTAATTACTTGACGCATAACTATCCCGAAAACATCTTTAACTTCGCAATTGATGATCAAGAGCTTTGCCGACAAAGAAACAGAAAAACTCTTTTCCGGAAAATTCATTCGCTCGCTTCCCGGAGATATTCAAAATTGAGCTTACAATAAGCTTCGACAAATTGATTTCGCGGGAACGATGACGGACCCAAGGCTTCCGCCGAGTAATCGGCTCGAATCGCTTTCCGGAAATCTTCGCGGGTTTTGGTCCATTCGGATCAACAACTGCTGGAGAATTGTTTCTCGTTTTGAAAACGGCAACGCTTACGACGTAAAAATCTGCGATTACCATTAAAAATTTGTAGAAAAAAAATTCATGAGTAAAAAAATCCGTCTCATTCACCCGGGAGAACATCTGAGAGAGATTTTAGACGAACTCAACGTTTCTCAGTACCGCTTTGCACGAGTCAGCAGAATTCCGGCAAGCGCTATTTGTTCCATTTGCGCGGGCAAACGCAGCATCACGGCGGGAACGGCAATTCGTATCGCCCGCGCACTCAACATGACTCCGCAGTTTTGGATGAATTTTCAGGCACGATATGACTACGAGTTGGCAATGAGCTCCATTAACGAAGCGGAGTTGGAAGAAATCACGCCACTCGTTCCCGCCGCATAAATCAATTTTCACTTCTGACCCCCAAAAAAAAATCCAATGAATTTCTCGGAAAAAATGCGCGAATGCGCCGAACGCGTGGAAAAAGCGATTCTGCAATGGACTCCGCCGGAAACCGCCCGACCGGCGGAACTTCACCGCGCAATGCGCTACAGCCTTTGCGCAGGCGGGAAACGTATCCGCCCGGCGCTTTTGCTCGCCGCCGCAGAAACGTTCCCTTCGGCGCTCGACCCGCTTCCCGCCTGCGTCGCGCTCGAGTGCCTGCACACATACACACTCATCCACGACGATTTGCCCTGCATGGACAACTCGGACCTGCGTCGCGGACGCCCGAGCTGCCACAAGCAATTCAGCGAAGACCTCGCCCTGCTCGCGGGCGACGCGCTACTCACGCACGCATTCTCTCTCCTGGCGGAAGCCTACGCAGAAACGCCGGAAATCGCCGTCGGGCTGATTCGAGACCTTGCCGATGCCGCCGGCTCCCGCCGCCTCATCGGCGGACAAGTGGAAGACACTATCGGCGAACGCGGAGAACTCACGCCGGAGCGCCTCGATTTTATCCACGAAAACAAAACCGCTGCCCTGCTCGAAGCTGCGCTGACGATGGGATTCCGCCTCGGCTCCTGCGGCGGGAACGCCGAACTTTTGAAAAAAGCTCACGAAATCGGGCATTGCACGGGAATCGCTTTTCAAATCGTTGACGATCTTCTCGACCTCACGAGCGACGCGGAAACGATGGGCAAACCCGTCCACGCCGACGCGAACAACCGCAAACTGACTTATCCCGGCTTGCACGGCATGGAAAATTCCCGAAAACACGCGGACGAACTGACGGATCGCGCCGTCGCACTCTGCGGGGAAATCGGCGGGAACAACGCGTTTCTCACCGCGCTCGTTCGCGCCCTTGCCACGCGAAAAAGTTGAAAAAAAGAAAGCACTCGCAGATAACGCGAATGCGCGCAGATTTTGTATCTTTGAGACTTCGTGTCTTTGTGTGTGGCTATAAAAATTTGCGTTAATTTGCGAAAATTTGTGGTCCTAAAAAAACTTCGCACGTCATACAGACGCGGCAAAATGTCGTTTCTCCTTCTTGCAAGCACGCGCGAAATTTGATTCCTTTTCTCCATTCCCGCTTATTTTTATCACTCCAAAACAACAAAAATTATGGGCAAACAATACAATAAGGAAAACAAACGCCGCCGTCGTATCGCTTACCAAAAACGTTGCAAAGAACGTATTGCCGAAGCTATCGCGGCGTCGAAGAAGCGCAAATAATTCCGCTTCGTTCGTTCCCGCGTCCGGCTTTCGGGCGCGGGAACGTTCCTTTTTTCCCTCAGACAAATTTTTCTCCCCAAATGCTTGCAATCGTCATGACCAAAATTTTCACGACACTCGCAGTTCTTGTGCTCTCCTCCGTCTGTTGGCTTTTTTTGACCTCCTGCCAAGTCCCGCCCTCGCCTCCGCCGACGGCAAACGGCTCGACCGTTCCGATTTCCTACGCCGTTTTCGCGTGGAAAGACTCGCAAGATTTTAAGCGCATTTCGGAATATTTCACCGACCGTGAAAATTCCGGTTGCAGTTGCGTTTTGCGCACCGATCCGGAAATCCGCGAAGGGCTTTACTTCGTTCTCGGACTTGAAGTCGGGGAAAAAATTCCCGCCGGAAGCAAGGCAACGTTGCGCTATTTCCGCCCGGACAAAGTCGGCGAACAAACGGCGGAATTTGTGCTCCCCGAATTTACGAGCACCGTTTCCGGAGAAATTCTGCTCGGATTGACGGGCAATGCGTGGCCCGCGGCGAAGAAAAAAGCGCGCCCGAGCGCATGGCAAATTTCCGTTACCGCTCCGGACGGAAAACTCCTCGTCTATCGCCAATCCTACCTTTGGGCACTTTGAAAAGCACCAAGCATCAGGCTTCGAGCACCAAAATAGTTAGCAGCTAAAAAAATTCTGTCTTCGACTAAAATGAAATCTCCCCGCGAACTCGGTTTCCGTATGCCCGCCGAATGGGAAAAACAGGCGGCAATTTGGCTGACTTGGCCGACCAATCCCGCGCTCTGGCCGGGACATTTCGAACTCCTCCTCCCGCAATATGCCGCGTTCGTGGCGGCAATTTCTCACCATGAGCCGGTGTGCCTGAATTGTGCCGCGGGAACGCTCCGCGAACAGGCGCTCAAATATCTGAACGAAGCGAAAGCGGATTTGTCCGTCATTCGCTTCTTCGACCATCCGGCAAACGATGTCTGGTGCCGCGACCACGGACCGCTTTTCGTGAAAAACGACGCGACGGGCGAAGTCGCTCTCACCGATTGGATTTTTAACGGTTGGGGCGGAAAATTTACGGCAAATCTCGATAACGAAATTCCCGCACGCATCGCAAAATCCCTCAGAATGCGGCACTTCGCGTTCCCGTTCGAACTTGAAGGCGGTGCCATCGAACTTAGCGGCGACGGTCTTTTGCTCACAACGGAATGCGTTCAGAAAAATCCGAATCGTGCCGAGGGACGCGACGACGCGGCATTTGAAACAGCGCTCAAAAACGGTCTCGGCATCAACGAAATTTTGTGGATTTCCAACGGTCTCGCCAACGACGATACCGACGGGCACATCGACAACCTCGCACGCTTTATCGCTCCGCGCGCAATTCTCGCCGTTTCCGAAAGCGAACCCGCACACCCGAATTTTGAACCGCTCAAACAAAATCTGGAACAGCTCCGCGCACTGAAAACGCCCGAAGGCGGAAAATTCGACGTGCTTGAACTGCCTATGCCGGAGCCGTTCACGCTCGCCGGACGCGACTTACCGCCGAGCTATGCGAACTTCCTGATTTTGAACGACGCCGTCATCGTTCCCGTTTACGGACAAAGCGGCGACGACCGCGCGCTCGGCATCATCGGCGACGCGTTCCCGCAACGCAAAATCATTGGTCTGGATTCGCGGATTATCCTCATCGAAGGCGGCTCCTTCCACTGCCTTTCCCAGCAACAACCGGCATAAAAAAAATTAGCGAACGCAAACTGTTCGCTAATTTTTTTTTATTTCAAATCCCGAATTACAGATTCTTTTACTTGGTTCCGAGCGCAGCGATGTTCGGCGATTTTTCGACACCTTCGACCTTGGAGCCGGGTGCCGTCGTCACATTGAACGAAATGCCGTGCTTCGTGAAATTCAGATTGAACTTGCGCACGACCAGATTCACGCCGGGAGCAACCACGTTTTTGCGTTCCCGCAGGGATTCGATGAGCGCATCAATCTGTTCCGGCGAAGCATCCGGAAGCGCCAAAAGTTTTTCGCGCGCCGCCGCAATTGCGACATCGCCTTCGACGATTGCATTCCAGAGCAGAATTGCCACGTTCATCGCGCCGCGAATCGCGGTGTGATTTCCGCCCGCCTGCGCGATCACGGGGCGGGAAAACTCGATAATCATGTTCGCGATATTCGGACGGTTCGGATCGCTCGGAGCAGACGGGATCGGTTCCGCGCGATCATTCAAAAGCGTTTCGTAGTGGTAGCCGACTTCGCGAATCTTGCTCGAACCGAACGCGCCGACCGTTTTTTTGCGATTAAAGGAGGTTGCCATGTTTTATAAATCAAAAAAAATAAGTGTAAAAATTTTTATAAAAAACCGGGAAAAATCAACCCGGAGGCCACGCGAGCTTGCGGCCGCCGATGAGGTGAACGTGCAAATGCGGAACCGTTTCGCCCGCATCCGGCCCGGAATTAATAACCGTGCGGAAACCGCCGGAAAGCCCGCGCTCCGCCGCCACTTTTCCCGCAACGACGAGCAAATGTCCGAGCGTTCCCGCGTCGGAATCCGTTGCCGCGGAAAGGCGCGCAATCACGCGTTTGGGAATAACAAGAATGTGAAGCGGCGCCTGCGGATTGATGTCCTCAATCGCGAAACAAAGCTCGTCCTCGTAGACCATTTTGGAGGGAATTTCGCGATCTGCGATCTTTTGGAAAAGTGTTTTCATGAAAGGCTTTGATGCTGATTTTTTTGCACGGGAACGTAAAGCGGAAATTTATTTTTCCGGGAGAATTTTAAACTTTTCCGGAGAAAATCCGCGCTGCCCGACAAGCGCCGCGAGGTCCCGCAACGAAAGCGCCGCTCCCGCACGCACGCCGTTTTCACCGAACCATCCCGACGGCATTTCCAGCACGAATTTTACGCTCTCGCTCCGGGATGACGTTACGGACAAATCGTTCGCGCGCATCTCGTTCGTTTCGAGCAAAATCCCGTTTGCGTCAAAAAATCCGATTGACAAACGCACGGGAACGCCGCGCATCCAAAAACTGCGCCGCGCTTCGTCCGGATAAACGAAAATCATACCGGAGTTTTCAGGCAAACCGCGACAACCCGTCAGCCCTTGCTGGTGCTCCAACTCCGTAATCGCCGCGCGAACGGAAAGTTTTTTTCCGCCGAGCGTAAGCGGGAACGCCGTATCAAAGCCCTTACATTCCCGCGCGGGAACGGCAGGTTCTCCGGAAGATTCCTCGAGGACGAAAAACGCGCAGACACCGACACCGACCAACAGCGCCGAGCCGACCAATATTTTTTTCAAAAAAAACATCGCAAAGCACAGTCCTTACTTTGTCGGCGGAAGCATACGCGCGCGCGCGCCGGGCTTCGGAAATTGGAGCGTGACGGTCGTGCCCTTTCCGGGCGTGCTATCGAGCCCGACCTGCCCGCCGTGTTCCCGCATAATGCGCATGACAATCATCATGCCCAGCCCGTGCCCGTTGTTTTTCGTGGTAAAAAACGGCTCGTAAATTTTGGAAATATCGTCGCGGCTGATCCCGCAACCGGAATCCCTGACGCGCAGATAAACAAACGCATCGTCGCAATCAAGTTCTATCGCGATGCTGCCGCCGTCCTGCATGGATTCCATCGCGTTTTTCGTAACGTTAAAAATGAGCTGCTTGAGCTGCGATTCGTCACCGAGAACAACGGGAAGCTCCTTGCACACCTGAATCATCGAGCAGCGAATATTGCGATTTTCCAGTTCAATTTTTTGCACGCCGAGCACGTCGATCACGATTTCCACGAGATTCGTTTTCACGAGCGCGGGTTTCTGCGGACGGATTGCGCCGAGGAAGTTTTTCAAAATATCGTCGAGCCGCGCAATTTCTTCGAGGCAAATGCCGACGGAATTTTTCAGCGTTCCCGCAGATTTCTCGGGAACGTCGAGCTTGGTGAGCTTACGGCGGATCAGCTCCAAATGAATTTTCATCGAATTGAGCGGATTTCCGATTTCGTGAGCGACACTTGCCGCCAGCGTGAAAATCGAGTTCACTCGCTCGCTTTCAAGCATTTCCTCGGTCGATTCGCGATCCGCCGTAATATCGCGCAAAATCACGACAAAGCGCGCGGGAACACCCTCGCCTCCGCCGAGCGATATGCGGCTGATTTGCAGTCGCAACCAGCGGTGTTCGGGATAAAAAATTTCGGCATCACGCGCGATATTCGGTGCCAAGCCGTCGTCCTGCAAAAAGTCCAGCGAACGCGCCAAATCGGGAACGAGTTTCCACAGCACGGCGGTTCCGGGATCGTTTCCGCGCAAGCCGATCATGCGCATTCCGGCACGATTCGAATATTCGATCACACCCGCAGAATCAATGACGAGGATCCCCTCGTCGATCGTATCGAAAAGCATTTCAAACAAACCGCGTTCCCGCGCAAGCCGCTGCACCAGAATCGTCAGATTCGCGGAATCCAAATCGTCGAGCCGCCCCAAGATGCGTTCGATTGAGGAAACACGGCGCCCGGCACCGCTGTTTTTCTTTGCCGCCATAATGACACGAGAGGCTAAACGCGTTCCCGCGTTCCCGCAAATTGAAATTTTCCGCGGGCAAATTTCAATTAACCCCGAATTTCAAATTCCGAATTGCGAATGAGGTGGAGGGAAAAATAGAGGAGAATACCCGCCGATTTTCGCTGTGTGATATTCGTTGCCTCGCTAAGATTGAAGAGCCAACAAAAAGGATGTCATTCGAAACTCGCAATTCGGGATTCGCAATTGATTGAACGTTAACGGAGCGTGCGTCGTTAACGTTCAAATTTGAGCACCGGGCAAAGCGCATCGGCGTTCCCGCCGAGGATTTTTCCTTCCGGAAGTCCGTCCGGAAGCGGCGTTCCCGCAGGCGGCAGAAAAACGTAAATACTTTTTCCGTCTTCGCTTTGCGTCGCGAGCACGCCTTCAAACCCGAAGTACGGACGCGTTCCGTAAATCGCCTCGCCGTTGACGCGAAGCCATTTGCCGACGCCGCGAAAAACGTTCGCCACGCCTTCGGGAACGCTTCCGTCCGCGCGCGGACCGATATTCAGAAGCAAATTTCCGCCTTTCGCCGCGCATTCCTGAAGCTGGCGCACGACAGTCTCGACGGATTTAAATTTCGTATCGAAGCGGTTAAAACCCCATTTGTCGCCGACGGTCATGCAGGTTTCCCAATCCGTGTCAGGATAACCTTTCGCGGGAACGTGCTTTTCCGGAGTCATGGTATCGCCGCAACGCAAATCGAGTTTCACATCCGTGTTCTTGTCGAATCCGGAATACGCGTAGAGCCGGTTGTTCATGATGATTCCGGGCTGGAGCTTGCGGCAAAGCTCGATTAGCGCGGGAGCATCCCAACCGCGTTTCCCCGAAGCCGCGCCCTGAGAATAATCCCACCACACGACATCGATTTTTCCGTAATTCGTAAGCAATTCCCGCACCTGATTTTTCAGATAATCGAGATAAACGGCGTGGTCGATTTCACGCCCGGAAACGCCCTTGCGCCACACAATCTGATTTTTCGGATAACACAAATCCGGACAAATCGTGTAATCATATTTCGGATGCGCCCAGTCGATTACGGAATGATAAAACCCGACGCGCATACCGTTCCCGCGAAAAGCGTCGACAAATTCCCGCGCGAAATCGCGACCGTATTTTTCCTGCGAATCGTAATCCGTCTCCGCAGAATCAAACATGGCGAAACCCTCGTGGTGCTTCGTCGTAAAAACGGCGTAGCGGCATCCGGCTTCCTTCGCCAAATCCGCCCATTCTTTCGCGATTTTCGCACGCGGCTTGAGGCGCGGAAGCGTTTCCTTGCGATACGTTTCGGTATCCACTTCGACGTTTTTCTGAATCCATTCCGTTCCGCCCGGAACGCCTCGCCACAAACCGCCTAAGCCCGAATAAAGCCCGTAATGAATAAACATACCGAACTTCGCATCGCGCCACCACTTCATGCGCGCGTCGCGCTCTTCGCGCGTTTCCCAAACGGGCGCGTGGTCTTCGTCTCCGGCAATCACGGGAACGCAATCGTTCTCCGCCGCCGTTCCCGCGCACATCGCCGAGAAAAATGCGAGCGCGGCACCGATTGTAATTTTCGTAAATTTGTTCATGTCTTTTGAAAAAAAAGAAATCAGGTCAGATTAACGGACGATGCAAATCCGCGAAGCGTTTGATAATGCCGCCGAACGCTCCGTTGGAGAAAAACACGACGAGCGCCGGCGCGTCCGAAGTCGCCGCATCGGCAAGTTCTTCCAAACCGGAGAGCAGTTGCTCCGTCGTTTCCGGCGCGCGCGCATCGACGCCGCGGGAACGCAAGGTCGCCGCGACTTCCGCCGTATCCATTTTTTCCGCACCGCCCGAAGCGTGATGCACGGGCGCAATCAGAGCGGCATCGGCGTTCCCGAGCGCCTCCGTAAACGCCTCCTGCAAAAGTTTGCGCACGGCGGTGTTGCTGCGCGGTTCAAACGCGGCGATGAGTTTGCGGTTCGGGTAGCGTTCCCGTAGCGCTTGGAGCGTAAGTTTGAGCGCCGTCGGGTGATGCCCGAAATCCTCAATCGCGACAAGCGACGGCGTATCGACGAGAATTTCCCGACGCCGTTTCACGCCTTGAAATTTTGACAAATCATTGAGCGGGAACGCCCATTCAGGCTTGTCCGTCGCCGTGTAAAGCGCGCACGCCGTCGCCGCCATCGCCGCGTTGCGTGCATTGAAAATTCCGGATTGCGCCCACGCGACGTGTCCCCACGCGTTCCCGCGCCACGTCAAATCGAACTCGGACCCGTCCGGCGTTTCGCGGAAATTCAAAATGCGGATGTCGCAATTTTCGCCGGTACCGACGCGCAAAACCGGCGCCCAAGAAACGTTTTCCTGAAGCGGCGCAATGTTTTCGTCGTCGCCGTTTGCCACGATGTAGCCGTTGCGCGGGACGAGGCGGATGACGTGCGAAAATGTGCGCAGCACGTCCTGCAAATCGCGGAAAATATCCGCGTGGTCAAACTCCAGATTATTCAGCAAAAGGATTTCCGGCAGGTATTGGATGAATTTGCTGCGCTTGTCGAAAAACGCCGTGTCGTACTCGTCGCCTTCGATGACAAACGCACCGCCGTCCGTTCCCGGAGCCGAGCCGCCCGGCAAATCGCGCGGCACGCCGCCGATGAGCCAACCGGGATTTTCGCCGCGTTCCCGCAAGAGAAATGCCGCGATCGACGAAGTCGTCGTCTTGCCGTGCGTTCCCGCAACGACGATGTTGTGGCGGTTTTTCAAAAGCCGCGTCCGCAACAATTCCGGGAGCGAAACGTAGTCGAGGGCGCGCGATTCGAGAAGCCACTCCATTTCCGGATGTCCGCGCGAAACGACGTTGCCGACAACGACCAAATCCGGATTGATAAACGAAAGCCGCTCTGCGCTGTAACCGTCGTAAATTTTCACGCCGGAGTTCAAAAGCATATCCGACATCGGCGGGTAAATGCCTTTGTCCGAACCGGAAACTTCGTGCCCGAGCGAGCGCATCAGCAACGCGGCATTGCCCATCGCCGTGCCGCAAATCCCCATGAAATAAATGTGCATGAGAAAAGACTAAGGATTAAAGATTAAGGCTTAAAGATTAAAGGTAACCTTTATAAATAGCATTACCGTCCAAAACGTTTGGGATGCGGAAGGACGCGGAGTTTTTTTAGAGAACGCTTAGCACGCGGGATGTTCAAAATCTCCAAGAAGGCGACAAGTCGCCGCGTTCTTATTTTTTTTGGGTAAAAACAAGCCCCAAGGGGGCGCAATCGGTCAGCGTAGGGCAAGCGAGCGAAGCGAGTCGCCGCCCTACGAAAAATGGTAAAAAGCCTGCACGCTGAAAGTGTGCAACACGCGGCGGGAACGCGAACACCGAATCTTCGCGCATCGTTCGGCTTTGTTTCGCCTCTTCAAGGCTCGTCTTTTTTTTCGTTCCCTACCCTACTCTCACGCGCAGGGTTTTAGAACATAACGCCTCTCCGAGGCTTTCGGCTTCCTAAAAAAAACAAAAAAAAAGGACAGCCGATACGGCTTTCCTCCTTTGGAAAAAACTTCCTTTCTCTTTGTTCTTTTGCGGTTAAGGCTTCCTCAAAAACGAATTTCTATAGGTTTCCTGAAGGAACGGAAGCGCGCGGGAACGCCGGCTTTACCGCCACTCGTGTTTCGGGTAGCGGCCTTTCAGGTCTTTTTTGACGTGTTCGTAGGAGGTTTTCCAAAACGCGTCCAAGTCCGCCGTGCGCTGAACCGTGCGCCGCGCGGGCGACTGTACTTCGACGATGAGCGGCACGCGCCCGTCGCAGATTTTCAGCCGCTCGCCCGGGCAGTCGTAAAGCTCCTGCACCGTCGCACCGATGACCGCCTCGCAATCTGCCGTGTATGTAATTTTCACGGGATGACGCTTGCGCGGGAGCGCGACCGATTCCGGCAAAAACGACTCCATCGCCATTTCCTGTTCCCGCGAAAGCCAGCCGCGAAGCGTTTTCCAAACGGATTTTTCGCGAATATCCTTATACGCCGTCACGCCGAGACAAATTTCCTCGATGAGCATGCGCCGCCCCTCGTCGTCGAGCGTCGCGATGCCGAGTTCCGGGCAATGTTTCGCGGCAAAATTCACTTTGTTAATCCACGCTTCGACCTGCGCATCCCATTTTTCCAAAACGAGCCGCCCGGCGATCACTTCGTCCGCCAAAAGCCGCGAAGCCGCATCGCTCGCCACGTCGGGCAGTTCCCGCGAGCCGAGCACCAAGCCGCGGAAAACGCGTTCCCGTCGCGTGAGCACGCGCTTTTGCGTCGCGTCAAACGAAACCGTGTCCCGCGTTTCAAAATCCTCCGGGAAATATTCTTCGAGCCACGTTTCCTCGACGGCGGTCGCCAGCGAAAGAAACACCGTAACTTCACCGCGCGTCTGAATCTCCTCCACTTCCGACGCGACCAAAAGTTTCGCGTGCCGCACCGCGCTCCCGCGACGCAACTCGCCGCCGCGCCCGTGAACGAGCCGGCAGCGCAACGTTCCCGCATCGACGCGCCGCGCCAACTGTGAGACGAACCCGAGCAAAAGGCAACGCCGCACGGCTTCGTAAACATCGGGAGAAACTTCCGCCGTTCCCGCATTTTCAGGCCTTCCCGCCGGGCTCGCCGTTTGCGCGTTTTCACCGCGTTCCCGCGCAAAAATATTTTCCGCAATTTTCAAAAACTGCGCCGCCAGACGGTCCGCCTGCCGCGCCGCGCCCGCGTGAATGCCCCAGCGTTTGCAAAATTCAAAATCAAAATCCTTTTTCCGCGCCATGCCGACAAGCGTCAGCCGATGGAAAAAGTCCGAATCCGTTTCGCCAAGCAAATCCTCGCGGTCTTCGTCGCGGCGGCGGTCGGAAAGCTCCAGCATCACGTCGCGCCCTTGCGCCATCGCCGCGACAAACGCGATTTGCCGCAGGCAACCGAGTTCGTTCGCCGCTATCATCATGCGCGCGTAACGCGGGTGAAGCGGGAAACGCGCCATCGCCGCGCCGACGGGCGTGAGTCTCCCCGCCGCATCAAGCGCGCCCAAATCACGGAGCAGTTCGAGCGATTTTTCCAACGCATGAGCGTCCGGTTTTTCAAACCACGGGAACGCCGCCAAATCGCCGACGCCTCCGGCTTTCAGTAGCAAAAGCGTTTCGGAAAGTTCGACGCGGCGGATTTCGGGAACGTCGCGCACGGCGCGGTTTTGCTGTTCGCCGCGCGCCCAAAGCCGCACGCAGCGACCCGGAGCCGTTCGCCCCGCTCGCCCTGCCCGCTGGTCCGCCGAACTTTGCGAAATGTTTTCAATCAAAAGCATATTGATGCCGCGATGCGGATCGTAGCGGGCAATGCGCGCCAAGCCGGAATCGATAACCACGCGCACGCCGGGAATCGTCAGCGAGGTTTCCGCAACGTTTGTGGCGACGACGACTTTGCGCATTCCCACAGGCGCGGGAGCGACGGCGCGGTCCTGATCGGCGGCGGAAAGTTCGCCGTAAAGCGGCAAAACCGCACATTCCCGCCCTTCCGGTGTCGCCGCGATTGCCGCAATCGTTTTCGTGATTTCGTAAGCACCCGGCATGAAAACGAGAAAATCGCCTTCCGGCTCCGCGTGAAACGCTTTGCGAAACGCCGCCGCCGCGTGATCCCAAACCGCATAGCGCGGCAAAAAACCGTTGCGCATTTGCGTTCCCGCAAAACCCGTCGCACCGCCCGCCGCCGAATATTCGATTTCGATCGGGAAAAGGCGACCTTCCGCCGTCAGCGTTTCGCAGGGCGAAAGCCACGACGCGAGCGAATCCGTGTCGAGCGTCGCCGACATCACGATGATGAGCAAATCCGGACGCGTCGTGCGTTGGAGTTCCAGCGCAAACGCGAGCGTCAAATCCGAGTAAAGATGCCGCTCGTGAAATTCGTCGAAAACGATGGCGCCGATTTTTTCCGCACCGGCGGTTTTCCCGCTTAAAAGCTGACGCAACAGCAAACCTTCCGTGACGAATTTGATGCGGGTTTCGGCAGATTCCACGCGGTCGAAACGGATTTGGTAACCGACTTCGCCGCCTGGGTTTTGCCCGCGTTCCCGCGCGATGCGCGCCGCGAGCATACGCGTCGGCAAGCGCCTCGGCTGAAGCACGACAATTTGTTTCCCTGCGGGAACGAGCCCGTCGTCGAGCAGCATTTGCGGAATCTGCGTCGATTTTCCCGAGCCCGTCGGTGCCTGCAAAACGATGCGACGGGAACGCGCGCAGGCCTCTCTCAGGCGCCCGCGCAGTTCAAAAATCGGCAAATTTCCCGCTCCTTCCGGCATTGTAAAGAAAGTTCTCGTGCCCGTTATTGCTTTTTTCCGTACGGAGCCGGATCTTCGGCTACCATGAGATGCTCTGACGCAAACTCGCAAACATTCTCCGTTTCCGGGGTCCCGTTCCCGAAATCCGAAATTCCGAGTCCGAAATATTTTTCAAAAAACACTTTCAGTTTTCCGACAACGCCTTGTTTCTTCTCTGCTCTTCCGCCGCCGAAGCGCGACACGGGCGGCATAAGACCGTCGATTTCCGTTCCCGTGGTTTTCAGCGTTCCGTCTCGAAACGCATTGGAAATGAATTTTCTGGTTTCGTCCGGTTTAAGTTTTTCCGTCGAAATAATTTCCGCCAAGTCGTTTTCCTCCTGTTCCCTCACAAAGCGCTTCCAATCGTTCGTCACCTGCGTATCCACGTTCACACGGCTGATAAAAGCATCTATCAACTCTTTCTTGCTACGAAGCTGCATACTTGCGTCAACCGCCTTGCGAATGGATGCAAGAATTTCCTTATCCTCGCAGTTCCCGTCATGGTACTTCTCGACCAGCATTAGAATGTAGTCGATATTGATTTCCACTTGTTTGATAAGCTCGAGTTCAAACTCGATATCATCCGTAATATCTTCTTTTTCTCCTTCGTTTTTCCTGCGGTACTTGTCGTAAAGATTGAGATAAACACTCTGGTAGTCCTGCAAATCTCTCGCTGCAATCGCGTCTGCTTCCTCGAAACAATCGAACGAAGAGAGAATATTTCTCATGCTGAGAATCGTTCCGAACAGGCGGATAAAATTTTTCTCCGCCCGCTCTCCGACAATCTCGCTACCCAGCGGAAATTCCGCGTTCAGCTTTTCGAGTAATTCGATGTAGCCGGGATGATACTTCCCGTTATTGTCCTCGTAGCCGTTCCAATAATCGTCAAAACTCTTAAGCAGAACGATGCCGCTTGCGTTCCTGTCGCCAAAAAGCGCAATCGCGTCATCGGTCGCTTTTTGCAAATCGCGAAAACAGACGATGTTCCCGTAAGTTTTTACGGAGTTCAAAATGCGGTTGGTTCTGGAATACGCCTGAATCAATCCGTGCATTTTGAGATTTTTGTCGACCCATAGTGTGTTGAGTGTCGTTGCATCAAAGCCGGTGAGAAACATATTCACGACGATCAGCAAATCCACTTCACGCCGCTTCACCCGCATGGACAAATCTTTGTAGTAGTTTTGGAATTTGTCGGAAGAGGTGTCAAAATTCGTATTAAATACGGCGTTGTAATCCCGAATCGCACTTTCGAGAAAATCGCGGGAAGTTTGGTCAAGCGCCTCCGTTTCAAAGCCTTCTTCCTGCAAAACGTCTTCCGGATCGTCCTCGTTTGCCGCGTAGCTGAAAATCGTCGCTACCGTAAGCCGCCGTCCGCTCTCGGAGATTTGTTTCCGAAACTCCTTGTAATACTTCATCGCCACGGGAATGGAACTTGCGGCAAACATGGCGTTAAAACCCGCCATGCGTTTTCCTTTCAGCGAATAAAAACTGTTGCGCTTCGTTTTTTGATCAAAATGTTCCAACGTGTACTTAACGATTTCCCGGATACGCTCCGGCGCGCCCATCGCTTTTTCAACATCGATTGCAGACACGTCCTTGTCCGCGATATTGTCCTTTTCCTTGACCGTATTCACGTAATCAATGCGGAACGGAAGCACATTCCCGTCATTAATCGCATCAACAATCGTGTACGCATGGAGCTGGTCACCGAAAGTCTGCGGCGTAGTCAGCATCGCCATATTTTTTCCTTTTCCGGCGTTTGCGGCAAAAATCGGCGTTCCCGTAAAACCGAACAAATGGTAGTTTCTAAACGCTTTGACGATTTTTGAGTGCATCTCGCCGAACTGGCTTCTGTGGCATTCGTCAAAAATTATAACGCAACGCTTGTTAAAGACCGCGTGCACCTTGTTTTTCGTCACAAAATTATCCAGTTTCTGAATCGTCGTGATGATAATTTTGTATTCGTAGAAACCGCCCCTTTCGTCTCTGTCCTCAAGCTGCCGTTGTAAAATTTTTGTGGACGCGTTGCTGTTGGCGGAACCTTTTTCAAAGCGGTCATATTCCTTCATGGTCTGGTAGTCCAAGTCTTTTCTGTCGACCACAAACAAAACCTTGTCCACGCACGGAAGTGCCGAAGCAAGTTGCGCCGTTTTAAAAGACGTCAGCGTTTTTCCGCTTCCCGTCGTGTGCCAAATATAACCGCCGCCGTCCGTCGTTCCCGCCTTTTTGTAATTCGCCGCCACTTCGATACGATTCAATATCCGTTCTGTCGCCGCAATCTGATACGGCCGCATCACCATCAGAATTTCTTCCGAAGTAAACACGCAATACTTAGTCAACACGTTCAAAATCGTGTGCTTCGCGAGAAATGTTTTCGTAAAATCAATCAAATCCGCAATCACCCGATTGTTCCCGTCCGCCCAAAAAGACGTAAACTCAAAGCTGTTGCTCGTTTTCTTCGACTTCCTCCGCTCGGATTCACCCATTTCCCGAATATGGCTGTTGCGTGTCGTATTCGAATAATACTTCGTGTGTGTCCCGTTCGAGATGATGAAAATCTGCACATACTCGTACAACCCGCTCGCCGCCCAAAAGCTATCCCGCTGATAGCGCTTGATTTGATTAAACGCTTCCCGAATCGCCACTCCGCGCCGCTTCAACTCCACATGAACCAACGGCAACCCGTTGACCAAAATCGTCACGTCGTAACGCGTATTGTGCGTTCCCGCGCACTCTTCGTATTGGTTAATGACCTGCAAACGGTTGTTGTGAATGTTCTTCTTGTCGACGAGGCGAATATTTTTTGACGTCCCGTCGTCCCGCAACAAAACCTTCACGTGTTCGCTCTGAATCGTGCGGCTTTTCTCGACAATGCCCTCGTTCGCATTTGCAAGCGTTCCCGTGAAAAAACGCGCCCACTCGCCGTCGGTAAAAACGTAATCATTCAATCGCTCCAACTGCCGGCGCAGATTCAGGAGCAGCGCTTTCTCGTCGCGAACGGCAAGATACTCATAGCCCTGCCCGCTCAGCAGACGGATAAACTCCCTCTCAAGCGCCGCCTCGCTTTGAAAACTATCCGAACTCGTATTTTCCGGCGTGTATTCCGCAACGACGGTCGATTCGGACGTAGAGAGGATAATATTGTACTGGCTCATGAGAATTTTCGGGCTGGCGGCTTTTCGCAATATCGTGCCAATTCCCGGCAAACCTTTCAAGGCATTGAAGAAAAATTCTGTCGCTTCTCCTCTAAAAAATTCTCTCGCAGGGACGCGGAGAATTTTAATTTTAGAAAAAAACTCTGCGCCTCAGCGTCCCCGCGAGAGTTTCACTTCCCTAAAAACTCAAAAACTTTTCTCGGAAGTATTCGTATTGCTTTTGCCGCTTCTCGATTTCCGCGGGAAGACCGACCGAAATATCATTACACAACATTTCAAAACGATCCAAAATCCCGACAATCCGCTTTTGTTCGTTAATCGACGGGATTGACAAACAAATTTCCCCAAGAGCTTCTCCGCTAACGTGAGGAACTCCGGCACCACGCTTCATCGCGTTTAGTTCAGATTCAATGTTTTTCAAAGAGTAGTACAAATACTTTGTCGTAACTAATTCGTTCTTACTCCTATAACCAAATCCATCCGTTACAAAAACCGGCTGATTCCAATAAGAAACAAAACCTGCAGAAGCTCCGCTTCTCGCTATTACCACAATTTCGCCCTCATGATTCGCACGGTCGATATAGTAAGCCGGTTCCTGCCCTCCAAGAATGACGGGAACATTTCCTCTACGAGAATTCTTTTTTGTTATGTATTCCCCGCGAAATACAGAAGCAACATCACGCAAGGGCAACGAAACCGTGCCGAAAACATACT
>JAGBIL010000031.1 GCA_017935025.1 Opitutales bacterium
ACCCACTCACCGGGTGCAGCCTGCGGCGTTTCAGAAGAAAGAGTCTTCGTTGACACGGGAATAAACCTTTCGTCGGAGTTATTTTTTTAGGGGTAAAAGCTCACAAAAAAAATTTCTTTGTGCCTCCGAAAATAGAGAATTTGGTCTCCTCCGCAAGACATGAATTATAAATATTTGTTTATAATTCAACCGAACAAACAAAAAAAGCGCTCCCCCACGGGAACGCCTCGACTAAAACCACGAGAGGGATTCCTCCAAGCCTCCTTCACGTTGCGGGAACGCAACATACATCGTAGTATATTCGGAAATTTGTTTTATGATTTTAAAGACCGCACAAGATTTTTTTGAAAAAATATTCGCCGAGCACGGAAAAATCATCGCGCTTCCGCGAGGCCGTTTGCCGAATCGCGTTTGGCGAAGCGTCGGAGCGTTTCCGGTTGCCGACGTCGATATTTCTCCTCGAAAAACGGTTTTTGAGAACATTTCCGCTCCGCTTGCGGCGGCGGGAACGCCGTGGGAAATCGCGCGGGAACGCATTGAGATCGAGCTGGAATTTTGGTTCGGAAAAACGAACGCCGCCGAGATTTCGCAAACGCTCACGGAAGAAACGGATTCGCGGCGCGTGGCGCTTGCCGCCGCGTGCGCGGCGAAACCGGAAGGCGCGCCGCTCGTCGGTTCGGCGGAAATACTTGGCTCACGGGTGCTTTTCGGCGAATTACGGGAACGCTCCGCGCGGGGAAATTTTTCCGTCGTTGTCGAACGTACAAGCTACCTCTCGGCACGGGAAGCGGACCTGCTCGTATTTTTCCCGAAAGAAAATTTCGGCGGCGAGCCGGATTTGAGCGAAAGTATCGTTTGCACGCCGCAGGAAGCGGAAGCCGCGCCGGAAGCTCTTTGCGTGGCGCACGGGTTGCATTTTGCGAAATTCGGCGAAACGATTCGTCCCGACAACACGTTTTCCGGAAAAATTCTCGGCGCGGGCGCGGGCGAATTTTTCGCGGAACTTTCCCCGGGTACGCAAATTCGCGGGAAACTTTGCGGAAACGCGCCGGAATACGTTCCCGAAGGAGCGGACATCGAAATTTTTCTGCCTCCGGAAATTTTTCACATCGACACGTTCCCGCCGGAGGAAAATTTTTTCTCATTGGAAAAATTCTGCGGAGGCGACGCCGGGGAAATTTTCTACGACGGACATTTGTTTTTCCGGCAATTCAGAACGACTGACGGACATTTTGTGCTGAGCGTTGCCGCGCAACATCGGCAGATGCTCGAAATTCCCGACGGCGGCACGCTCTACGCGTGGTTCTTCCCGGAAGACGCGGCGGGATTTATCTGCAAGCCCAAAGCACCAAGCATCGAGCTTCAGGCAAATCAGTAATCTGTAACCGGAGACGAGAGACCGGCAATTACCGATGTTTTTGCCGAAAGCAAAAACTTTGAAGTATTCCTTGGCGCACGATGCTTGATGCCAAAAACTATCAATTATCAACCATCAACTATCCATTAACAATATAGGTTCGACTTTATGCGTGATTCACGGTGTTTTATAGGGTATGTCGAATCAGATAAAAAATCGTTTTTCTCAAAAGAAAACTGCGGGCGACGACCGCAACCTCGTACTTGTTGACGAAGATTTTCAGGATGCGGATTTTGAAGACCGCGTTTGGCTTTTTTGGCAACGCCACGGAAAGCGTACCATTGCCGTCGGCGTAACGCTCTTTCTCGCGATTATCGCAGCGATTGTCTACGTCCAAGTCGGTAAAATGCGCATTGCCGCATTGCAGGCGGAATACGCGGCAACGGAAACGCCGGAGCAGAAACTCGCTTTTGCAAAATCCAACGAATCCGAGCCCATCGCGGGGACGGCGTATTTTGCGGTCGGAACGGAATTTGCGACCGACGGGAAATACGCGGAAGCCGCCGATGCTTTTGCAAACGCCGCTCGCGTTTTCGCCGGGAAAGAAGAATTTAACGCAATGCAAAATCGCGCCGTGATTGCGTCCGCAGCCGCGCTCGCGCGCACGGGAACACCGGAAAATCTCGCATCGGCAAAAGAATCGCTGAAAACGCTCGCGGGAACGCCCGCCGCCGACCCGCTCTACCGCGGACAGGCGATGTACGAACTTGCCGTTTCCGCCGTTACCGCCGGAAATCTCGACGAAGCGCGCCTTTGGATCAACGAAATGGATCGCTCGCTTGAGCCGACGAATTTCTGGCAGGCACGCAAGCGCACACTTATCGCCATTGAACCGAAGCTCGCTGTCGCCAACTAAGCCGCACCGAAAGTTCAAAGGTGAAAGTTGAACGTGAACGTTAAAAGTTTTACTTAAGGAAAATGTCCGCTGCCCCCGAAGTTTCCGCCGTTCCCGCGATTGAGGTGCGCAACCTCAACAAGACGTTCGGCAACTACCGCGCCGTAGCCGATGTCTCGTTTACCGTGATGCCGGGCGAAATCGTCGGCTTCCTCGGACCGAACGGTGCCGGGAAATCGACCACGATGCGCATTCTCGCCGGGCTGACGCAGGCGGACAGCGGAAGCGCAAGCCTCTGCGGTGTTCCCGTGGCGACGGAATCACTCGAGGCCAAACGGCATTTGGGCTATATGCCCGAAAACAATCCGCTTCCGGAAGAATTGCGCGTTATCGAATACTTGCGCTGGCGCGCGAAACTGAAAAACGTGCCGCGCAAAAAAATCTCGGAACGCGTGGAAGCCGTGATGAGAGCTTGCGACCTTGCACGCAAGGCGCGGCGCAAACTCATCGGGACGCTTTCCAAAGGCTTTCGCCAGCGCGTGGGCATCGCGGACGCGCTTTTGTCCGAACCGGACGTTATCATTTTGGACGAACCGACCATCGGGCTTGACCCGCACCAGATTCTCGGCATCCGCGCGTTGATTCGCTCGCTACGGGAACGCAAAGCGGTGCTGATTTCCAGCCACATTTTGCCGGAAATCGAAAACGTGTGCGACCGCGTGATTATCATCAACGGAGGGCGCATCGTCGCCTCGGGCACGCCGGCGGAACTGCGCCGCGAGTTCATTCTCTCGCGCACGTTTTCCGTGGAAACGGATGCTCCGCAGGAAAAAATTTCGGAAATTCTCGGCACGGAAAAACTCGTTCCCGCAGAAATGCAAAGTGCGGATTCCGAATTAAAAATCTGGAATGCAACCGTTCCCGCCGACCGCGAATTTTCGGCGGAAACCGTTGTCGCCGCCCTCATCGGTACCGGATTTAAGGTGCGTGAATTTCGCGAAAAGCGCCCGAGCCTCGAAGATATTTTCATCGCAGCAACCAAACGCAGTTACGACATCAAGGAATGAAACACTTTCTGACCATTTTCAAATACGAGTTGCGCATTTTGTTCATTTCCCCGGCGACCTACGTCGCGGGAACGATTTTTCTCGCGCTGATGGGCGGGCTTTACTGGCTCGCGTTGCAACGCTCGGCAGTCGGCGCGCTCGGCGACGCGCTTCCCGTGGAAGTTTATTTCCAACTGTTTTTTGTCCCGTTGCTGATTCTTGTCCCGCTGATTACGATGCGTTCTTTTGCGGAAGAGCGCCGCACGGGAACGCTCGGCGCGCTGATGACAACGCCGACAAGCGCTCTCGCCATCGTGCTCGGGAAATTTTTCGCCGCGTATGCACTCTATATTTTTCTGTGGGGGCTGGCGCTTGCATTTCCGATTTCGGCGTGGTTTATGCTGAAAGATCTTTATCCGGATCCGCGGCTTTTGGCAGCGGGATCGTTGCTCGGCGGTGCAATTTTTGTCGCGCTGAGCGGCTTGCTGTACATCGCGGTCGGGATTTTGGCGAGTTCGCTGACGCGCTCGATGCTCGTCGCGGGATTGCTTTCGAGCTGTATTCTTTTCATTCTCGTCGTCTCCGGCGGCGTGCTCCAACTTTTGCCGTTGGAAAATTATGAATCGCTTTCCGGTTTGCGGGATTTAGTCGATTATCTTTCGACGTTCCGCCATTTGGAAAACTTTTCCCGCGGGCTGATTGACACGCGTCCGTTCTTCCTGTTTACGAGCGGGACCTTGCTCGCGCTCGGACTCACGGCAATCAACATCGAATCGAAAGCGTAAACGCCATGACCAAAAAGCCTTCTTTGTTTTCTCTGAAAGATTTTCGCGGCGTGCGCTTCCTCGGCAGGCTCAACCGCCTTGCGCAGGCGTTGCTC
This sequence comes from Opitutales bacterium, assembly GCA_017935025.1. GTDB lineage: Bacteria > Verrucomicrobiota > Verrucomicrobiia > Opitutales > UBA953 > Spyradosoma. The sequence continues at coordinate 4,179 of JAGBIL010000031.1, forward strand.
GCGCTGGCGTTGCTTTTCGGACTGAATTATCTCGCGTCGCTGCCCACTTATTACAAACGCTGGGATTTGGATTTTGAAAACCGCCACGGCATTTGGCCGGAAACGCGCGCGCAGCTGAACGAGCTCGCAAAAAAAGCGCCGGACAATATTTCGGAAGAAAATCCGTGGGTGCGCCTCATCGTTACGTTGCAACAACCGGTCGCGGGAACGCCGCCGGAGCAAGCCTCGGCGCTCGCGCTTTTGCACAAGCAGATTTCGCGTCTGGTGGACGATTTTAAATACGAGGCGTTGCAAACGCGCCGACCGGATTGGATTCGTTTTGAAACGGCGGACTTGGTGAAAAACACGCGCCTGAACCGCGAACTTGAAAAATTCGGGACGCTTCCGCAAAACACGGCAATCGTCGTGCTCTGCGGGAACAACTGCCGCACGATTACTTCCGACGAGCTTTTGAAATTGCGCCCGGGCGAACGCGGAGCCGAGCCGATTATCGACGGTTTTCGCGGCGAAGAAGCGATTATGTCCGCCATTCTCAGCGTAACGGACGGAGCTTCGCCCATTGCCTACTTCCTTTCCGGAAACGGAGAGTTGAGCATCGACAGCAGCAATCGCGGCTACGGGCTTTCCTCGTTTGCGCAGACGTTGCGTTCCCGCCACATCCGCACGCAAACGCTCGATCTTTCCGTCGTTCCGGACGTTCCGGCGGACGCGTCGCTCATCATCATCGCCGATCCGCGCATTCCGATTTCCCGCCAGACGGAAGAAAAACTTTCGCGTTATCTGCGGGAACGTAACGGACGCATTCTCGCGATGTTCGGTCCGGGAACCGACTGCGGGCTGGAAGATTTGCTCTTTGACTGGGGGCTGCTTTTGCAGGACGTTTTTGTCGTCGAAACTTCGCCGCTTTGCCTGCTTTCCGACGGAAATTTTGCCGTTCGCAATTTCCCGGAAAAAACCCACAAAACGGCGGAAATTCTCACCGCGCTCAACCTGCCGATTATCGCGTCGCAGTTCCGCACCGTTGAAGAAGATTTGAGCGCGAAAGAAGACCGCACGCGCACCGTTTCTCCACTGTTTTTCACGTCAAACGTAAAAAGCGGAATGCCGACAAGTTGGGGCGAACGCGATTACCGCACGCCGCCCTACAAGTTCGAGATTATTCGCGGCGACGTGGACGGACCCGTTCCGCTCGGCGCCGTTTCCGAACGCACGGCGGGAACGCGCCTCGGCGTGAGCATTCCCGGCGGGCGCCTCGTTGTGCTCGGCACGGGCGATATCGCCACCAATGCGCAATTTGAAAACGGCGGGAACAAACCGTTCCTGCTCAACACCGTCAACTGGCTTATCGACCGCGACGTAATGATGAATATTCCGCCGCGTCCGATTTCCGAGTTTCGCCTCAAAGCGACACCTCCGGATCTCGCCCACGTCGGCTGGAACTTCATGTTCTTCCCTGCCGGGCTCGCCATTTTCGGCCTGCTCGTTTACTCCTGGAGAAAGAGAAACTGATTCTCCGAAGATTTTTCAAAATTTCCACACTTCACCTGCCCCGTGCTCCAAGCATCAAGCATCAAACACCACGCAAATTGTTCAAAGTTTTTGCCGACGGCAAAAACCTTCGCTTTTCGCTCGATGCCTGAAGCCTGACGCTTGAAGCCTTTCAAAACGATGCGTTTTAAACTTACACTTTTACTGATTATCGCGAACCTGATTACGTTCGGGCTCATTTGGGAAAACGCCGGCGGGAACGCCGAAACGGAGATTTCCGCACAATCGCTTTTCTCCGCCGACATTTCCGACGTTTCCGTCACCGCCGCCAACGCGGGAACCTCGTTCTCGCTCGAACGCCGCGAACGCGACTGGTTTCTGGAAAAACCGTTCAGCTGGCGCGCCGACGCATTTGCCGTCAATCGCCTGCTGTCCGAACTTCGTTTTCTGGACAACAGTCTCGGCTTTTCCGTGGAAGAAGCTGCCGGAGCGGGAAACACGCTTTCGAGCTACGGCCTGGAAAAACCTGCCGCGACCGTAACCGTGCGGGACCTCGCGGGAACGCACACGCTCCAAGTCGGGAAAACGACACCGGACGGACGCAGCGTTTACGTGCTTTCCCCCGACGGGAAATACATCATTCCCGCGCCGATTTCCCTGCTCAACGCCATTTCACAAACACCGAACGAACTCCGCGCGCGCGAAGTTTTTGCAATGCGCCCCTACGAAGTGCGCGCCGTTACCGTCCGCACGGCGTTTTCGGGCGGAAGCGAACAACGCGTCGGGCTCGTGCGCACCCGCGGGAACACGGAATCCTCCGCGTGGCGTTTTGAAACGCCGGTCGCCGCCGATGCCAACACGCAACTCGTGGAAAAACGGCTCGGCGAACTTTCCTCGCTCCCGTATGTGCGCTTTGTTTCGGGCGACGCCGCACCGGACGATGCGTCCGGGCTGAAAATTCCCGCATTCCGCTTTACGCTCGAAGCGGCAAACCGCAGCCGCACGCTTCTCGTCGGCAATCCGGACCCGACAGATCATTCCGGCAAAACGCTTTTCGCAAAACTCGAAGACAATCCGGCGATTTTCACCGTTCCCGCAGAAACCGTCAACGCGTGGAAAACCGCCGCTCGCGACCTGCGCGATCCGTTCTTCCTGCATTTCAACCCTGCAAATCTTTCCGGCATTACGATTCGCGACGGAAACAAATCCCTCGTTTTACACCGCCTGAACATCACGCGCGCGGAAGCCGTTCCCGCAGCAACACAAGCGGCGGAAAGCCCGGTCGGAGCAATCGCGGAACCGCGTCCGGATATTCTCGCCGCAGAATCCGGCGCAGCGGCAAACCCGCTTTACAACGCATGGCAAATGCCCGTTGCCCCCGGATCGAGCGTCACGGAAGCGACCGATGTCGAACCGAAAGTCATTGCCGATTTGGTTCAGCGCCTGCGCAATCTCCGCGCAACGCGCGCTCCCGGTGCGGACAACTCCGATTTCTCCGCCGCGCAACGCCGCCTTTGCGAAGCCTTTGTCGCCGATATCGCAACGCCGGAGGACATCGTCAACATGAAGCTCAACACGCCTTTGCGCACCGTTGAACTCGAATTTACGCCGCCCGACGGAAAAACTTACACGCAAACGCTGGCGATTGCTCCCTCGGCGGAAAAAGACACGCCGATGCACGCGCAGACGGGAACGGCGATTTACTCAATCACGCCGGAAATTCTCTCCGTGCTCGATTTACACCCGTCGTTCTTCCGCAACCGCACCGTTTACGCCCTTCCCGCCGGAGGGAAAGTTACATCGTTTAAGATTTTTGAAATCACGAACGGAAAAGAAACGCTTCTTCTCGAAGAAAAATCTCCGAGCGATACCGAAAATTGGTCGGAATCTCTCGAAGACAATCCGGAGCCTTACGCGCAAACGCTCGCAAAGTTGCTCCGCTCCACGGAAAATGTCGTTGCCGAATCGTTCCTGCCCGTTCCGTTCTCACTCAATTTCAAGGACACAAGCTACCTCGGAATGAACTCGCCCGAGCCGTGGCGCTACAAACTCGAAGTCAACGTCCTGCTCGCCGACGGTGCGAAATCCACACCCGGCAAAACGGAAACGCTCACATACTACCTGACGCGCCGCCTCGGCGGAACCACGCAAGTAGCGGGTGCGCCCGCCGCAAACTGCATCTTCCGCATCCGACAGGACTTCATTGATTCCATGCACGCACTGACCTTCAACCGCTCGGGCATTATCCCGAACATCAGTGCGCCGCCCGCGCCTGCGGCGGACAATCTCATTCCGCCGTCCAATTGAGCGAAGACGCAATGAATCAGGAATAAAATCGCGAAGATTTTTTCCGCGAAACCGAATTCCCGGTTCATTGCCTTTCCTCCCCCGTATATTTTTTTCGAAAAACACACACGTAAAACAACATGACCTCCCCCGATCCCAACACGTCCTATTCCGTCGCTTCCGGCGGGAACGCATTTCTCGTTCTCATCAGCGGTCGCGCCACGTACACGACTTGCCGCGCGTTCGGCGAATTTCTCGAAGCCGCACCGCAAAGCGGTCGCCGTACGCTCATCATTGATTTGGCAAATTGCACGAGCATCGACAGCACCGTGCTCGGGCTCATCGCCGGTGCATCGACGGATTTTCGCAAAATCGGCGGTGAAATTTATCTGCAACATGCCACAGGGCGTATTCGCGATGTCATTACAAACCTCGGCTTGCCCGAATTGCTGACGCTTCTGCCCGAAGACGAGCAACTTCCCGCTGCCACGGCATTGCTTTCCGCCAAAATGGAACAGCACTGTGTCGGTCCCGCGTGTAACAGTGCGATCCTCCACGCTCACGAAACGCTCATGGCGGCAAATCCGGAAAACATCGCCCGTTTCAAGGATGTCGTTGCTTTTATGCGCGAAGACCTCGGAAGAAACCTTTAAAAGTTTTACAATTTTTCTTTTCTTTTTTTTCAAACACCTATGGCTACCAAATTATTTATTCCCGGTCCGACCGAAGTTGCTCCCGAAGTGCTCGCCGCAATGTCTCTACCGATGATGGGACACCGCTCGAAAGTTGCCTCCGAGCTGCAACGCCGCATCTCCGACAACCTCCGCCGCGTTTTGCTCACAAAAAACGAAATTCTGCTATCGACATCCTCGGGAACGGGCTTCATGGAAGGTGCCGTGCGGTCCTGCACCGCAAAACGCGCCGCGATGTTCTCCGTCGGAGCATTCGGCAAAAAGTGGTACAAAATCGCGAAAATGAACGGCGTTCCCGCGGACTTTTTTGAAAGCGAACCCGGCGAACCGACGACACCCGAAATGGTCGATGCCGCACTTTCCACGGGGAAATACGACACCGTTTGCATCACGCACAACGAAACTTCGACCGGCATTCAAAACCCGTTTGAAGAAATCGCCGAAGTGATGAAAAAATACCCGGATATCGTGTGGTGCGCGGACGCGGTTTCTTCCGCCGCCGGAGCAAAAATCGAGACGGACAAACTCGGCGTGGACGTGCTCGTTACCTCGACGCAAAAGGCACTCGCGCTCCCGCCCGGTATGGCGATTTGCGCGCTTTCGCAAAAAGCCTACGAACGCACGGCGAAAGTGGAAAACCGCGGTTGCTACTTCGATTTGCGCGACATTTACGACGTTATTCAGAAAAAAGATTATCAGTACACGAACACGCCCTGTGTTTCGATTATGTACGCAATGGACATCCAACTGCAGCGCATCATGCAGGAAGGTGTCGAAAACCGCTTCAAACGCCACGAAGAAATGGCGGCGTTCGTGCGTGCATGGGCAGACGAATATTTCGGAATTTTCTCGAACCGCAAATATTTGTCGAAAACGCTCACCGTTATCAAAAACACGCGCGGAATTAGCGTCGGCGACCTGAACAAGGAACTCATCAAGCGCGGTATGCAGCTCGGCAACGGCTACGGCGATTTTAAGGAAAAAACGTTCCGCATTGCGCACATGGGCGAACTTACAATGGACGATATGCGCTCCATCACCGAAAACATCGTCGATATTCTCGGCCTTTAAGAAAAAGATTAGAGCTTAAAGATAAAGGCTTAAAGAAACCGTCATGAATCCTCCCCGCCGTCCGCGCCCGCCGTTCCCGCAACGCGAAAAGCCGATTGCCGTTCCCGTGAACACGGCAAATTTCATTGAGCCGTGGGTTCAGTTGAAATACTTCACCTACAATCCGAACGTCTACCCGCGCTTCGTCGGAGCGACGTCCGGCGGGATCGCGCCCGGCGCGCAAGTGCGCGTTTACGGCAAGGACGGAACGCTTTTCGGACACGGTTTTTACAACGCGGGAGCAAACATTCCGTTGCGCATTTTCGCCCACGGAACGGAGGAGCTTCCCGACGATTATTTTGAAAAACTCCTGCGCCGTGCCGTCGCGCTACGCACGGAAATTTTGAACCTTCCGGAAAAGACCGATGCTTTCCGCGTCGTTCACGGCGACGCCGACGGGCTCAACGGCTTGGTTGTCGACAAATACGGCGACGTGCTCAGCGTCGAAGTTTTTTCGCTCGCCGTTTACCAACGCATCAAAGGCTGGATTCGGATTTTGCACGACGCGCTCGGCACGACGCGCGAAACCGTCCAACTCGTCAAGGGCTTCGGCTCGATGGAAAACGCGCGCGGATGCGACGATTTTCACACGCCGGGCTTGCGGGAAGTCAAAATCCGGGAAAACGGAATTCGCTACGCCGTCGATTTTGAAAACGGACACAAAACCGGATTTTTCTGCGACCAACGCGATAACCGTGCCCGCCTTGTCCCGTTTTGCGAAGGGAAAAAAGTTCTCGACCTGTGCTGCTACACGGGCGGTTTTTCGCTCTCGGCAAAAGTGCGCGGGAACGCCGCCGAAGTTACCGGCGTCGATCTCGACGAAAAGGCGATTGCGCAGGCAAAACACAACGCGAACCTGAATCAGACGCGCATCAATTTCGTTCACGCGGACACGTTTACGTTCGCGCGGCAAATGCAGGCAAACGGCGAGCAATACGACGTTGTCGTGCTCGACCCGCCGAAACTCATCAACGGGCGCGAAGACTACGAAGACGGCATCGCGAAATATCACGACATGAACAAAGTTGCGCTCCCGCTCGTGAAGCGCGGCGGACTTTTCGTGACGTATTCGTGCTCCGGGCTGCTCAAAGTCGAAGATTTTGAAGCCACAGTTATTCGCGTGGCGCACCGCCTCGGACGCCGCCTGCAAATTCTCGACCGCACGGGCCCCGGCGCGGACCATCCCGTAATGTCAAACTACCCGGAAGGCCGCTACCTGAAAGCGCTCTGGGCGATTGTTTGGTAGTGAAGCGTAAAACGCTTCAAGCGAATAACGAATAGTGAATAATGAATCATTTCGTCCGGATGTTTTTGCCGACGGCAAAAACTTTGAACACTGCGTTATTCGTTATTCACTATTAATTATTCACTGTTCATCACGCCAAGCAAATCTTTGCTCTACGCTTGAGACTTAGCGCTTAATCGACGGAAAAATCCGCTTCGACATCGGGACGCGGGAACGCGGTTTTTCCCGAGAGACGGAAAACCCATTTGCCGGAAACCAAATTCGCGGGAACGAAAAGTTCCGCTGTTCCCGCCGCGATTTCCGAGCGCGACATCGTTTCGTAAACGGGAATGCGCTCAACGGCTTTTTCTTTCTGAGCTCCGTTGACAACGAGCCCCGTTTTTTCCAGCCGCACAAATTCCAGCTTCAGCGCCTGCACTTTCGCGGGATCGCCGCGCAACACGCGCCACGAGAGCTGCACGTTCCCGCCGGGCACCGGCGTTCCCGAGGGCGAAAGCACTAGCAAGTATTGCGGGTTGAAAATTTTGAGATACGTCCATGCTGCGAAAAAAATCAGCCAGACGCCAACGACCGCGAAAAATCCGATAATCAGTGCCGGGAACGTACTCGGAAATCCGTCTGCGAAAAATCCCGCGCCGATGACAAATACGACTAAATTCCAAAGCGTCGCAAAAGCGACCATGACCGCCGCACCGCGCCTCTGCGAGTCGTAGCCGATTTCCGAGCGCAACGCGCCGATCGGACGCTCCGGAATATTTTTCTTTTTCTTGAAATAATTCCCGAACACGCCGCCGACAAAAATTCCGCCGCCGACCAAGATGAACGGGAGCCCGAAAATCACCAGGACAATTTTGCGGAGCGAAAATCCGCCCGTCGGCTTCATCAGCGCGTTTTCCGACGGATTTTCCGGATTGAACCAACACGTTTTTTCTTTGCGGTATTTTTCGAGACGGCGCTTTTCCTTGTCGTAATCGTTCGATGAGGAATTGAACGAAATAAAGATGTCGTTCCCGCGATACGTTTTTTCTCCGACGGAAAATTCGTAAACGATTTTCGGCGAATACGTCGTTCCGCCCTTACCCCCGCTCTCGCGTTCCAACGTTGCGGAAACGATTTTGCACGGCGCAGAAATCCACGTTTTCGCGGCGGTTTCTTCGTCCAAATATTTTTTCACGCCGATTGTCGAAACCGTCACGCCCGCGCAGAGAAAGACGAGTCCGAAGATAGCGAGAAAGATTTTTGAACCGAGCGTCTCGGGAACATCCGAATTCGTATCGGAATCCGTGTCCCCGTCCGTCGCCGACCGAAACGGATTTGCAGAATCCGGCGTTCCCGCGGGAACGTTTGTCTGCGATGTCACGGGAACGCTTCCGACGGGCGGCGCCGTGAAAATCGTCCGAATAATCGAGCCCAAGCGAAACAGCGCGTAGCCGAGCATACCCAGCCCGACACAGAAAAATCCGCCGACGAAAAGCACGGGGCCCCACCCCGCTTCGGAATTTTTCTCGGAGAAAATAAGCGGGAAAAATATCGACGAAGTCATTCCCGTCCAAACCCCGCCGAAAACGAGCATCAACAGCGAATGAAAAATTCCGCTACCCGCCTCGAGAACCCGTTCGGTTTTTGTCTTTGCCGCGAAATAGTCCGCGCGAAAACGCTTCATCGACGAAATTTTTGAATGCAGACGCATCGGAAAAATCCCCTTTCGGGAAAATAAGATTTTACACGACCAATCCGCAAACCGCGTCTGCAATCGCCGCAGGCGTGGCGTGCGCGGCGACGGCGGCGACCGGAATTCCGGCTTGCCGCAGGACGGAGGCGGTCGGCTCTCCGATAGCGACGACGCGCGGCTGCACGGCGTTTTTCTCCAAACGCAGATTCGGCGCTTGCGTGATGAACGATTGCACGGCGCTCCCGCTGGCAAAAACGATGAAGTGCGCTCCGTTCGCGCGAAAATCGGCGAGCACGGCGTCGCGTTCGTTCACGTCTGCGGTGTCCGTCGAGTAGCACGGGAACGTGTCGACAATCGCGTGCGCTTCTTCCGCGAGGCGGCGCGCAAGCGTGTCGGGATTGCGGTTTCCGGTAACAACGCAGATTTTGAGATTTTCCAAATCCTGCTCGGCGATGAGCTTGTCGGCGAGTGCCGTTCCCGTGTGTTCTTCGGGAACAACTTCCACTTCGAGGTGAAGTTCCTCAACGGTTTTTTGCGTCGCCGGGCCGACGCACGCGATGCGGCACGGTCCCAACCAACGCAAATCTTTGAAGCGGGCGAAAAACTTTTTGAAAAAACCGCGCACGCCGTTCGCGCTCGTAAACACGAACCAATCATACTCGGTGAGTCCGGCAAAAATTTCGTTCGCGATTTCTTCGTTCCCGTCGAGCGAAATTTCAATCAGCGGCATTTCGATGACACTTGCTCCGCGCGCTTCGAGTTCCGCACGCAATTCGGCGTTTTGCGCTTCGGGACGCGTGATAACGACACGGCGATTTTCTAAAGGATTCGTTTTCATTTTTTCAAAAAAAATAACCGGAATTATTCCGCCAAGCCCCAGCGCGACGAGAACGGGTACAGAATGAAAAGCGCGGAACCGATGATGTCGTCCGCGGGAACGCCGCCCCAGCCGCGCGAGTCATAGCTGTTTGCGGAATTATCGCCGAGCGCGTAGAAAAAGCCTTCGGGAACGCGGAAGTTTTGCGTAAGCTGCCAGCTGTACGGCGACGGCGCGCCGCTCGTCGGCAGGTAACCGTAGTATTTTTCCTGCGGTGTCGGCGAGTTGTTACGTACAAACGCTTCGGCAAAATCCGCGGGAGCGCCGTTTACGAGAAGTTTTCCGTCGTCAACGCGCAAAATGTCGCCGGGCAGCCCGGCAAGACGTTTAATATAGTAAAGTTCGACGTTGTTCAGACCGGGAATGTTGCGTGTACGGAAAACGAACGGATCTCCGCGCTCCGGCTCAAGGAAATGATAGCTCATGCGATTAACGAGCACCATATCTCCTCCGAGAATTTTAAAATTGAGCAAATTTTCTCCGGCGCGAACTGTTTTTCCCGTACGCAACGCAGGCGAGCCGTCGGGCAACGTTGTCAGTTGCGCGTTTTTGAAAACGGCGCGCCAACGAAACGCCTCGGGCACGGATTCGTTTGCCTGCTCCGGAAAAAATGTTTTGAGCAACACCGCACTCAGAGAAAATTCGCGCGGAACGGCGACGGGAACGCGCTTCCCTCCGACGTAGAGGCTGTAAATATCTTTTCCGGGCGAAACCACCGTTCCCGCCGCGCCGTCTTTCTCCGGCGGAAGGAGCGACAATCCGCGACCGGTTGCTTCGCGGCGGAGCGGAATCAGCACTTCACCGCTTGCCGGAGATTTAAATTCGTAAAACGATGCACTACGGAAAATACGCTCCGTCCACTTCCCGAGCGCAGATTCCGTTCCCGTGCAAACTTCCGATGTCATCCCGTTGTAAGTCGGAAACATTGAATTGGTCGGAATTTTAAACGGTTGGATAAAAAATGCGCGGATTCCGCCGGCAAGGATTGCGGCAACAATGATGAGTTCGACCCATTCCGGAAGTTTCTTCTGCGGGAAAATCGTTCCGCCGAGTTCACACAAGACGCTTTCGAGCGCGTCGGCCTTCCCTTTAATTTCGTCGGGAATAAATGCCGTTCCCGCGAGTGCGGATTTGACTCCGCCGACAGCGGCATCGAAGCGCGCGCGCTCCGTTTCGTCAAAAATATCTCCCCGATAACGCAAAACTTTTTCGGCGGAAATAAGTAGATTTTCTGCGTGTTTGCGTAAGGCTTTGTCGGACTTGGTTCCGGAAAAAAACATTGTTCAGAAACAATAGACACGCAACGAGGAAATGAAAACAGAAATTTAGCGAAACGCCAGGTGATTAATGAGAAGAATGGGATGAATGAGAAAAACGGGAAAATACTCATTCTTCTCTTTCTTCCCATTCCTCTCATTATGCTTCACTAAATTTCAATTTGTTTGAGACAATTTTTTTTCGGGCAACGCTTATTGTGTGTATTTTGGTTGAATTCATTTGAGGTTAATAGAGATAGAGAGAAGTTAGAGTTAAGTCAGTTACAACACTCCGGCGGAAACGTAGTTCCCGCCGGAGGCTTTTTTAGAAAATAAAAATGAAACGCGATTCGGCTACTTCGCGCCGAGGGCAAGCCAAACTTCGCGAACGGCATCGACGGGAACGTCGGATGTCGTAAACGCCTCGCCAATTTTTTTCATGAGGACGAAACGCAATTTCCCCGCAACGACTTTTTTGTCGTTGCCGCCGGCGGCGACGAGCGCGTCGAGCGAAAGCGGCGTACGCAATTTCACGGGAAGATTGTTTTTCTCACAAAGAGCAATCGTGCGTGCGGTGAGTGTTCCCGTCGGCGCGAATCCGAGATTTTCCGAGAGCATTGCGGCCGCGACGCATCCGACGGCAACCGCTTCCCCGTGCAAATATTCGCCGTAACCTGCAACTTTTTCGATGGCGTGCCCGAAAGTATGTCCGAGATTCAAAAGTGCGCGCCCGTTTTCTTTTGCCGTTTCGCGCTCGTCGGCAGCAACGACCTGCGCTTTGATTTCGCAACAACGGCGGACGACGGCGGGTAGCTCCCGAGAATCCCACGCGAGCGTTCCCGTAGCTTCAAGTTTTTCAAAAAATGACGCGTCGCCGAGCATACCGTATTTAATGACTTCCGCCATGCCGGCGGCAAATTCCCTCGGCGGGAGCGTCGACAGCAACGCCATGTCGGCAACGACGGCGACCGGCTGGTGAAACGCGCCGACAAGATTTTTCCCCGAAGGTAAATTGATTCCGGTTTTTCCGCCGACGGAGCTGTCCACCATCGAAAGAAGCGTCGTCGGCACCTGGACAAAAGTGATTCCCCGCAGGAACGTTGCCGCGCAAAATCCGGACAAGTCGCCGACGACACCGCCGCCGACGGCAAAAATTACCCCCGAGCGATCGATGCGGGCTTGGGCGAGTTTTTCCCAAGTGTCGGCGAGCTCACGTGTACTTTTGGCACCCTCGCCGTCAACGGACGTTTCGATGAGAAGGCTGGAACGCTTTTTCAGCTCCGCAAAAAGCTGCGGGTGCAGCTGCGGGAGCGTCGGGCAGGTAATCACAGCGACGGGACGGTTTTCCGAGACGAATTCATCCGCCAACGCGAGGAGTGTTCCCGCGAGATTCTCTCCGATGTGAATTTTGTAACTGCGTTCGCCGAGTTCTACCGTGATGTCGTGCATTTGAAGAATCAGAAAAATTGAATGAAGGATTAGGAATGAGGAAGAGGCGAGGAGTTCTGGGTGTTCAGCGCACGCAAATCAATCACGTCCGTACGCGCAAGTTTGTCGTGCCAACCTCGGTGTCGGCGGGAAAACGCGACAATGTTTGCGTTAATGACGGCAAGAAGCGTCAGTAAAATGCCTGCGGGAACAACGGTGAAAGCTTTCCAAAATGCGCGGGAAAGAATTTGAAGAAAAAGCGGCGGGAACGGCGTCCCGTAAATAACCGTACGCAACCCGAAGATTTTTTTCCCGAGTGTTTGTCCCCGCATGAAAAATTCCGTCAGAATGAAGTAAAGCACAGCAACAAGGAACGAAACGGTGTAGATCGTATCAAAAAACGAGATCAGCGTTTCATCTTGAGAGATGCGGTTGAAAACGGAGTCGAGTGCTGTGGAGTTAGCGGTGCCGCCGTTCGCTGCAGCGGTCAGCGTTGCTTCATAGGCAGAGCCGAGTTCCCGGTAATATTCGGTGAAAACAAAAAATCCGTTCGGACAAAAAACCGGCAGAAGAAGTTTCACGGCGATTGCCGACAGAAACAGAACAAGCACACTGTCTGCCAGAAACGCAAGCGAACGAAAAAGCATCGGCGCAGACGGAAGAAGATTTTTCTCGTCGACGATAAAAATAACTTTTTCCGGAAGCGGCGGCGGATTCATTCCGAAAGAGTGTGTTTTTACAAAACGCTTTTGCCGCTCGCCCGGAGGCATGCCGCAAGCGTATTTTTCATCAGCATCGCAACCGTCATCGGACCGACTCCGCCGGGAACAGGCGTAATCTTTTCACACTTTGGGGCTACTTTTTCAAAATCGACATCGCCGACCAAGCGAAATCCGCTTTTTTTCGAAGCGTCGGGAACGCGGTTGATTCCGACATCAATAACGACGGCTCCGGGCTTCACCATATCTTCCGTAACGAATTTTGCTCGTCCGATTGCGGCGACAAGAATGTCCGCCTGCCTTGTGAGCTCCGCAAGATTTTGCGTACGGGAATGGCAAACGGTAACGGTGGCATTGGACTTTTTTGAAATGAGGAGAAGCGAGGCGGGTTTGCCGACGATGAGTGAACGACCGATAACGACAACGTGCTTGCCGGCGGTTTTCACGCCCGAACGATCGAGGATTTCTATAATCCCGGCAGGAGTGCATGCGGCAAAGGCAGACGGAAGCTCCTGGACAAGGCGACCGATGTTGACGGTGGAAAACCCGTCTACATCTTTGTCCGGGGAAACACGATTAAAGATTTCCGTTTCGTTGATGTGCGGCGGGAGCGGTGCTTGAATCAGAATTCCATGAACGGTCCCATCAGCGTTGAGAGAATCAATCGTCCCCTCAAGTTCCTCTTGTGAAACGGATTCCGGAAAAAGCTTCAGTGTACTTTTCATCCCGATTTCTGCTGCCGTTTTTTGCTTCTTACTCACATAAGAAACAGACGCAGGATCGTCCCCTACACGAATAACGACAATGTGCGGAACGAGTTCCGGCGAAATCGTCCCAATCGTCTCTTTGAGTTCTGTCAAAACTTGTTTCGCAATAAAATTTCCGTCAATGATTTCCATGGTGCTCGCGAGCGTAAACTTGAATTTGAAATTCGGCAAATACTGATTTCAGAGCCTGGTTACTTCCACGGAGAATCCTTAAAAATTCCCAGGCGATCAACGGAAAGCAGAAGGTTTTGAAAATCCGGATTTGCCCAAACTTTTTCCATGTCTTGGTTCGGGAACGAAATTCGAATAAACATCTGTTCCCGACGCTGATTAAGCCCAAACCGTTTAAAATCTTCAATTCTAACACTCACACGTTCTACGGCCCCGTCCAGTCCGTTGCGCCAACCTGTCTTTTGCTCCTTATAAACGAAAGGATTACCGTTGACCAAATGCCAAAAGATTACGGGCTGAGTCGTGCCGTCCTTCGAATAAATTCCGAACTCATACGGAAGAAGCTCCCGATTGTTGAGTTTCCGCTCAGACACTCCGTATTCACGAGCTTCTCGAGTCCAATCAAAATTCACCCAGCAAGAATCCGGATTATGTCCCCCCGCATCAAAAGGGGTGCGCCCTCCAGGCGCCCAATAGGCAGCATAAAATACGACCTCCAAATCGCCTTTGCGAAAAACCCGTGAAACGTACTGGTCAAATTGAAGAAGCTCGCCCACACGTTGTCTCATGCCCTCGGTTTCGGCAAGCGGTTGCTCAGTGATCGTCCATCCGTCCATCTTTTCAGGAATAATTTCCTTAATGGGTGTCGTCAACCTCGGTTCCACCACAGAAAAAATTCTTACATACAACATAATTCCCACTGAAAGCAAGACAAGAAGAAGGGAAAAAACTAAGATAATCTTTCTCATTTTAGGGAATAATGCTAAACGTTAAATTAATACAATCAATCTTTTATATCACTGAGACTTTTATAAGTTCTACACAAATGAACTTTCTTTAAGTTAAACGAAGGGAGCCCGTCCAAGCTTGTTACTTGAACGGGCTCCGTATAGACTGGCGACGACCTACTCTCACACAGCAGCGTGGCTGCACTACCATCGGCGGTTGAGGGCTTAACGAGCGTGTTCGGGAAGGGAACGTGTGTTACACCTC
>JAGBIL010000032.1 GCA_017935025.1 Opitutales bacterium
ATTAGAGATTAAAGAGGTCGTTCCCGTGAACTTGGGTGGGAAGACATTCCTGTCTTCCCCGAGGGACGTGCGAACAAATGAAGATGCGCGGCAATTCCCGGCGGCAAAAGGCGCTCCCGTGAAGCGGTTAAAAACCGCTTCGCCCTTGGCTGCGCCTGAAAACTTTACAGATTTACACAAATTTATTAAGTTGTACTTTACAAATTCATGTGAATTTATAAAGCTTCCGGTATGCAAATTCGGAGATTTTATGAAGAAGAACTCGGTTCCCTGCTTATGCCCGGGAAGGTTTTGGCGCTTTACGGACCGCGGCGTGCGGGAAAAACGACCCTTCTTAGAACGTTTTTGGGAAATTTTCCGGAAAAGTTCTTTCACGGGAATGGCGAAGACGCGAGCCTCCGCGAAGTCCTCGGAAGCGGGAACGCGCAACTGATTAAGAGCTCGTTTTTCGGCTACGATCTGGTCGTTATCGACGAGGCGCAAGCCATCAAAAACATCGGCAACGGGCTCAAAATGCTGGTCGATGAATTGCCGCAGGTAAAAGTTATCGCGAGCGGATCGTCGTCTTTTGACCTGGCGAACCGAATCGGCGAACCGCTGACGGGGCGCAAGCGGACGCGTACACTGTTCCCGCTGTCGGCGACGGAAATTGCCGCTCAATTCGGCAACATGGTTTTGCGGCAAAAACTGGACGAGCTGCTCATCTTCGGCTCGTATCCGGAAATCTTCACGACGGAGAGCCGCGAGCTGAAAATCGAACTGCTCTGCGAATTGCGGGATTCCTACCTTTTCAAAGATATTCTCGCCTACGACAACGTCCGCAACGCCGACAAGCTCCGGCAAATCGTCGCGTTGCTGGCATTTCAGGTCGGCAAGGAAGTCTCGCTGAACGAATTGAGCCGCAACGTCGGCTTGAGCGTGCCGACGATTGAACGTTACTTGGATCTTTTGGAAAAAACCTTTGTCATTTTCAAAATTTCCGGTTTTTCCCGCAACCTGCGCTCCGAAATCACCAAAACATGCCGCTATTTCTTTTGGGACAACGGCGTGATGAATGCCGTCGTCAACAATTTTAACCTTCCCGCCCTGCGCAACGACCTCGGAGCGCTTTGGGAAAATTTCCTCGTATCCGAGCGCATCAAAAAGCAAACCTACACGGGAATGCACGTCCGAAATTATTTTTGGAGAACCTACGCGCAACAGGAAGTTGACTGGGTGGAAGAAAGCGACGGCAAACTGAGAGCCTTCGAATTCAAACGGAACCCCAAAGCCAAAACCCGTATTCCCGCGGCATGGAAAAACGCTTATCCCGAAGCGGAGTTTTCCGTCATTACGCCGCTTAACTTCACAGAGTTTATCTGCTGACGGCGTTCCCGTGAACTTGGGAGGGAAGACATCCTCGCCTTCCCTGCAGAACGCGCGGACGGAGGAAGATGCGCGGCAATTCCCGGCAGAGAAAAGCGTTCCCGTGAAGCGGTTAAAAACCGCCTCTCCCAAGAGGAAATCTGTGAGAATCTGTGTCACCGCAAGGAAAACTATTTGGCGTTTAGGAGTTCGTTTAGAAGCGGGAGGGCTTCGGTGAAACGGGATTTCCAGAGCGTGAGTTCGGCGATGCGGGAACGCGCAAAGGCGGCATCGACTGATTCGGCGGGAAGCGTCTGCGCGCCCGCAGCTTCTTCGGCTTGGGCGAGGCGGATGTCCGCTTTTTCCAATGCCGGCTCGAGGATTTCTTTCAGAAAACCTTGGGCAAATTTCTTCAAATCCGTTTCCGCCGTAAAGTAGTCGCGGCGCTCTCCGATTTTGAGATGCACGCGCGCCGCCCCGAGCCGACGCAGGAACAGAAGCGCCTCCACCACCGAGCCGCGCGAGATTTTCAGCTTATCCTGAATTTCCTGCGCCGAAATCGGTTCACGGGAACAATAGAGCGTGCCGTAAACCATCGCGACGGACTTGCGAAACCCGAACAGCGCGGCAGCCCGCACAAACACGTCGAGCACCGCCAATTCCCACTCGGGAATCGCGGCTTTGCACAAAACTGTATTTTCGGGTTTCACGGGTTATTTGTCGGTAAGATTTCGATACATTTCCAAGATCGCGGCCCAAACGGCTCGTTGCTCGTAGCGGGAGGCAATAAGTCCGCGGGAACGCGATGCCATGGCGGGAAGCGTTGTTTTGCGCTCGTCGTAAAAACGTTTCATTGCGCGATAGAGCGCGTCGGCATCGCGCGGAGGAATAATCGTCCCGTTCTCCCCTTCGCGGATAATCTCGTTGCATCCACTGATGTCTGAAACGATGCACGGCACGCTCATCGCTCCCGCCTGAAGTACGACATTCGGGAACCCCTCGCGGTAACTCGGAAGCACGAATGCATCCGACACAGCGTAGTACGGACGCAAATCCGGCTGAAACCCGGGAGCGAAAATCCCGGAGTGTTCCCGAGAAATTTCTGCACGCGCCTCATCCGCTATCGGATCAAGCGCGTCCTCAAAGTCGCCAAGCAAAAGCAATTTCACGTCTGCCGTTCCCGCGAGTTCTTTTCGCAGCCTTGAAAACGCGCGCACGAGCTCGTTCACGCCCTTATCGCGCACAATGCGTCCGGCAAAACTAAAGACGAACGAATCTTCCGTCGCGCCGAGTTCATGACGGATTCGCTTTGCACGAGCACAAATCTCCGGTGTACGCTTGAAAAATTCCAGGTCGATTCCGTTGATGTTGCCGTTGAGGATTTTTGACATCGGCTTGCGCGTGATCCGTTCCCGCAAAAGCGCTGCCTTTACGCCGTCCCCCTCCGGAATTACTTTCGTTGCAAAAAAACAGGTCAGCCGCTCCATTGTTTTAAGGAGCAAGCGAAACGGTCCGGTCGTCGTTTCGAAGCGCAATCCGGTAACGGTGTAAATACGATTCGGGACGCGCGTCATCCATGCCGCCCACATCGCGAGCAAACTGCCTTTGGGTGTATTCGCGTGAACGATACATGGGTGCTCACGCAGGAAAAGCCGCGTCAACGCAAACAACGATTTCAAGTCCTGCCACGGAGCAATTTCACGCCGCATTTCGACGTGCTCGGTGCGAATGCCTTCGCGCGCCGAAATTTCGTCCAAAACCTTTTTCCCGGACGCAACGCCGACAACCTCGTAAGTCGAATTCAAAAAACGAAGTTGCCCTTTGAACATTCCTCCGAGCGAGCCCGCCACCGTCGTCAGGCGAATCAGCTTTGCTCGGGAACACGCTTTTTCGCGGGAAGCGGCACACGCGGAATCCGCACGTTGCGTTCCCGCATCCGTACAACTCTCCTCCCGCACCTTAGCTCCGCCTGTAACTAAAACTTTCATAAAATTTTGACAGTTCGGAAAGCCTACCGAATTTCCCATTCGGTGAGCTTTGCGGGTAAATTAGAGGGGATATGAGTACCGAAGATTCCTTTAACATCCGCGTGAGCCGCGCCCTCGTCGCGCAGGCGCTAAGCGCAGAGCAAACCCTCGAAAAAACCGAAATCGGCGTGTTGGACGCGGCGCGTCTGGTCAAAGAGCTGAGCGAGCTCGGGCGCACGAAAAAGCTCAATCAGCTACGCCGCATTTTTCGCATCGGGGTCGACGCGTTTTCGCGTGAGCACCGCACTCCCACGTTTTGCGTGGCGTTCACGCATTTTCTCGCGGCAAAATCACATTTGCGGGCACGCTCCCTGTGCGACTACCGGCAAATGTACGGCGCAATTCTGAAGAAATTTCCGGAGCTTTTTTCGCAAAAAATTCACACGTTCACGTCGCCGAAGTGCGGCGAAATTCTCGACAACGTTTTCCAGACATCGCGCCAACGGCACAAGGCTCGCGCTATTTTGCATTCGTTTTTCGGATACTGTGTGCGCCACGGTTGGTGTGCGGAAAACCCCGTTGCGGCAATCGATTCGCCGATTCTGAAAGAACGCGAAATCACGCCGCTTTCGCTTGCGGAAATTGCGGCGATTTTTCGCGCCGCGCGCGGGCTCGGGCTGGGCGCGTGCGTTCCCGCGATTGCGCTCATGCTCTTTGCCGGAATCCGTCCGCGCGAAGTCGAGCGTCTTTGCTGGAGCGATATCGATTGGGAGGAAAAAGTGATTTCGATTTTGCCCACGCACAGCAAAACGGGCGGAAGCCGCCACGTGAATATCTTTCCGGTTTTGGAAAAAATCCTGCGGGAACGCCGACGCGATTTTTCCGACCCGATTTGCCCGCAGAATTGGCGTCGCAAATGGAAGCGGATCCGCAAAGCCGCCGGGTGGTGCTTTCCGGAAAAGCCGTGGCAACAGGACGTGCTCCGCCACACGTTCGCGAGCTACCACCTGAAATTTTTCAAAAACCTCCCGCAACTCCAATGCGAAATGGGACACGCCTCGCTTCGCCTGCTGCGCACGCGCTACCTCTCCATGCGCGGAGTAACGCTCGCCGCCGCCGAAATCTTCTGGCGGGGAGAAGGGATTTTTTGACGACGGAAACGCGACGCGGGTAAAAGCATCGGAGATGCGCTATGTGCTAAAACCCCGGTGCGTAAGCCCGGGGAAGAGGCAACAAACAAAATTAGCCTTGGAAAGGCGATACAATTTTCCCATAACGTCGTGGGTCTTTTCATCATGAGCTTAACATCTGTTTATATTCACATTGTTTTCAGGACAAAATTGAGCGTTCCCGCGCTCCCGCTCGACTGCTCCGAAAAACTCTATGAATACATCTGGGGAATTTCCCGAAATCTTGGCGTAAAATTGCTGAGAATCAACGGTATGGAAGATCACGTTCATCTTTTTATCCACCTCCCGGCGAGTGTTTCCGTCGCAGAATTCGTCCGCACCGTAAAAGCAAATTCAAGCCGATGGCTGAAGCATTCGGGCGCGTTCCCGAATTTCGTCGGGTGGGCGGCAGAATACGCCGCATTTTCTTACGCAGAAAAAGACAAAGCGGTCATCATAAACTATGTAAAAAATCAGAGAGAACACCACAAGCGCACCTCTTTTTCCGAGGAAATAGAAAACATTTTCCGGGAATTCGGCGCGGCGGAAAAGATTCCGTATTTTTGGCGAGACTGAGCGCGGTTGTGTCGCCTCTTCGAGGCTTCTGTCATGGCGTTGCGGGTTCCCCGGGCTTACGCACCGGGGTTTTAGTACATGGTGCATCTCCGATGCTTTTTACGCCGTTCCCGCAAATCTGGATTTTAAGGCCACCTCTACAAATTCGTTTTTTTTAGGAAACCGATGAGAGCTTAAAGGTAATTGCGTTCCCGCAAGCGGGAAAAAGGATTTCGAAAACCTCTTTCGCAAAGCGAAATGCAAATACCAATCATCCCTAACCTATCCCCTCTCATCGGAAACTCTATTTATAGAGGGACCCTTAAGGTATGCCGCATCGCCGAAACCGTTGTTTTCATGCTCGGCGCGTTCCCGCAGCTCGAACAGTTTTAGCACATAACGTAACATTACTTCCCTATGTCCGGATTTGCGCGAACCGACGCAGCGGAGTAGGCACAACTTTCGTAAGCTAATACGCCCTCATTTCGTATCCGGTAAAAACATATCGGTGTCAATATTTTGCCATTCCTGTCCCAAACGTTTTTGGCGGCGCGGGAACGGTGTTCCTTTATACGGGAGATAGCCGGAACGGGCGATTTTTCTTTTTTTAGGAAACTCAAAACCTCGGAGAGTCGTTATGTTTTAAAACCCTGCGCATAAGCGTAGGGTCCCCGACAAAAAGAAATTGAGCCTTGGAAAGGCGACACAAAAACCTCCGTCTTTCCTGCCACTGCGCATAAAACGCCCCGCAAAAAGAACCTTGCTCACCGAATGGGAAATTCGGTAGGCTTTTGAGGTTTGAAAAATGTCTATTTTTAAAGATAAAACACTGTTGATTACGGGGGGGACGGGGTCTTTCGGGAACGCCGTCCTAAAACGTTTTTTGGACTCTGATATTCATGAAATCCGCATTTTTTCCCGCGACGAAAAAAAGCAGGACGATATGCGACACCAACTGCAGAGCCCGAAAGTGAAATTCTACATTGGCGACGTGCGGGACCGTCGATCCGTCGATAGTGCAATGTCGGGCGTGGACTACATTTTCCATGCGGCGGCGCTCAAGCAGGTTCCTTCGTGCGAATTTTTCCCGATGCAGGCCGTTCAGACGAATGTTTACGGCACGGAAAACGTCCTGGACTCAGCAATCGCGCACGGGGTGAAAAACGTCGTCGTGCTCTCGACGGACAAAGCCTGCTACCCGATTAACGCGATGGGCATTTCCAAAGCGATGATGGAAAAAGTCGCCATCGCCAAAGCCCGCCAACTTGGCAAAGATGCGAAAACTACGATTTGCTGCACCCGCTACGGGAACGTCATGGCGAGCCGCGGGAGCGTTATTCCGCTCTGGGCGGAGCAGATCCGCTCCGGAAACGTCATTACGGTAACCGACCCGAATATGACGCGCTTCATGATGACGCTTGATGATGCCGTGGACTTGGTACTCTACGCATTCGAGCACGGGAACGGCGGCGATTTGTTCGTCCAAAAAGCTCCGGCAGCGACACTCGATGTCCTCGCGGCGGCGCTCAAAGAACTTTACCGCAGCGACGTTCCCGTCCGAGTTATCGGGACACGTCACGGAGAAAAGCTCTACGAAACGCTGGTCAGCCGTGAAGAAATGGCGAAGGCCGAGGACATGGGCGAATACTTCCGCATCCCGTGCGATACGCGCGACTTGAACTACGACAAATTCTTTGTCGAAGGGCAGGAAAAAGTTTCCGTCATCGAAGATTACCATTCGCACAACACGGCGCGTTTGGATGTCGAAAGCATGAAAAAGCTTCTGCTGAAGCTGGAAATGATCCGCAAAGAAGCCGGAATGTAATTACACACAGATTACACAGATTTCCGCAGATTTATTTTTATTAAATTCAACTTATAAAACAATGCAGGTTCTGCGAGAATCCGCCGAATCCGCGTGAAAAAGAAAATATGAAAATTTTGGTTACGGGCGCAAAAGGATTCGTCGGAAAAAATCTCTGCGCGGAATTAAAAAATATTCGCGACGGAAAAGCCCGTTGCTACGGCGACCTGAAAATCGAGGAAATTTTCGAGTACGATATCGACTCCGATCCCGCAGAGCTGGACGCGTTTTGCGCACAGGCGGATTTCGTTTTTAACCTCGCCGGAGTCAATCGCCCGAAAGAACAGAGCGAGTTCATGGCGGGGAATTTCGGCTTTGCCTCTACTCTGCTCGGCACCTTGAAAAAGCACGGGAACGCGTGTCCGGTCATGCTGAGTAGCTCGATTCAGGCGACGCTTATCGGTCGCTACGGCGAATCCGACTACGGGAAGAGCAAACTCGCCGGAGAACAACTGTTTCTCGATTACGCGCAGGAAACCGGCGCGAAAGTGCTGATTTACCGTTTTCCGAATCTCTTCGGAAAATGGTGTCGCCCGAACTACAACAGCGCTGTTGCCACGTTCTGCAACAACACGGCAAACGACCTGCCGATTTCGGTAACGGACCGCTCAATCGAGCTCGAACTGCTCTACATCGACGACTTGGTTGCTGAAATGATTGCGGCGCTCTCCGGCGGCGAACACCGTTGCGAATTTGACGGGCTGAACGTCGTCCCGAAACCCGACGGACGCTACTGCGCCGTTCCCGTGACGCATCGCGTAACGCTCGGCGAGATCGTCGATTTGCTCGAAACGTTTAAAAGCGTTCCCGCGACGATTACGCTTCCGGAAATTCCCGCCGGGTCTTTCGCCAAAAAACTTTATTCGACGTATCTGAGCTACTTGCCGAAACAAAAAGCCTCGTTCCCGCTCAAAATGAACGTCGATGCGCGCGGGAGCTTTACCGAGCTTTTGAAAACGCAGAAATGCGGGCAATTCAGCGTCAACATCAGCAAGCCCGGCATCACGAAGGGGCAACATTGGCACCACACGAAATGGGAATTCTTCATTGTCGTTGCGGGCAAAGCGCTGATCCGACAACGCAAAGTCGGTACGGATGAAGTGTTGAATTTTGAGGTTTCCGGAGAAAAAATCGAAGCCGTCCATATGCTTCCTGGCTACACTCACAACATTATCAACCTCTCGGAAACGGAAAATCTGGTCACAGTGATGTGGGCGAACGAAGCCTTCGATCCCGCCCGTCCGGATACATATTTCGAGGAAGTGTAAAAAGAAAATTGCCCACGAATTTCACAGAAATACACTGATTTAAAATGAAAGAAAGTGATATTACTTACCTGATTCGTGGAGCGATTTTTGACACTTACAACACTCTTGGTCCGGGACTTTTAGAAAGCGTTTATGAAGAAGCTTTGGTCTATTTCATGGAGAAGCGAGGTCTCCTTGTCGAACGACAAGCCTCCGTTCCCGCCTTATCTATGACAGGTTCAAAATAAATTTTATTTGTGAAATCCGTGGGAGAAATATCGCTACCATGAAAACTGATTACAACAACGTCCGATTCAAAAACAACGGTAAGCTCAAACTGCTTATCATCGTGGGAACGCGCCCGGAAATTATCCGCCTCGCCGCCGTCATCAACAAATGCCGCAAGTATTTCGACGTCGTCCTCGCCCACACCGGACAAAACTACGACTACAATCTCAACGGTGTTTTCTTCAAAGACCTGAAACTCGCCGATCCCGAAGTTTACATGGACGCCGTCGGCGACGACCTCGGCGCCACCGTCGGAAACATCATCGCCGCCTCCTACAAACTGATGGTTGCGATTAAGCCGGATGCCATGCTCATTCTCGGAGACACGAACAGCTGCCTCAGCGCCATTCCCGCGAAACGCCTCCACATCCCGATTTTCCACATGGAGGCCGGCAACCGTTGCAAAGACGAATGCCTTCCGGAAGAAACCAACCGCCGCATCGTCGATATCATCAGCGACGTCAATCTCTGCTACAGCGAGCACGCGCGCCGCTATTTGGCGGACAACGGCTTGCCAAAGGAACGCACCTACGTCACGGGCTCGCCGATGGCGGAAGTGCTTCACGCAAATTTGAAAGACATCGAGGCAAGCGACGTTCACACGCGTCTCGGCTTGGAAAAAGGACGCTATATGCTCCTCAGTGCCCATCGCGAAGAAAACATTGATACGGAAAAAAATTTCACGAGCCTGTTCAACGCCATCAACGCGCTGGCGGAAAAATACGATATGCCGATTCTGTACAGTTGCCACCCGCGTTCCCGCAACCGCTTGGAGCAAAGCGGATTCAAGTTGGACAAACGCGTCATCCGGCACGACCCGCTCGGTTTCCACGATTACAACTGCCTGCAAATGAACGCATTCGCCGTTATCAGCGACAGCGGCACGCTTCCGGAAGAAAGCAGCTTCTTCACCTCAATCGGGAAGCCTTTCCCGGCGGTCTGCATCCGCACGAGCACGGAACGCCCGGAAGCCCTCGACAAAGCCTGCTTCGTTCTCGCGGGAATTGACGAAAAATCGCTTCTGCAAGCCGTCGATATCGCCGTCGAAATGAACGCCAACGCCGACCACGGCATTCCCGTTCCCGTGTACACGGAAGACGTGTCGAACAAAGTCGTAAAGCTCATCCAAAGCTACACCGGCGTTGTCGACAAAATGGTCTGGCGCAAATTCTAAATAATACGTTCCGACTTATTTCACGCGGATTTCGCAAATAACACTGATAAAAATCTGTGCACATCTGTGAAATCTGCGTGAGACTAAAATCCGCCGTCCCCGATGAAAATCATTTCGCAACAAATTCTCGACGACGTTCACGCACAGGCAAAAGCAAGCCCGCGCCTGCGCATGAATTACAACCTTCACGAAACGATGGACGAATCCGTCCACAAACTCGTGAACTCGCTTCAGCCGGGAACGGTTATGCCGATTCACCGCCACCTGCACCCGCCGAAAAAGGAAACCTTCGTCATGCTCTCGGGAGCACTTCGTTTAGAAATTTACAACGACGACGGGAGCGTACGCGAATCGCACATCCTTTCCCGCGAAAGCGGAAACCTCGTCGCCGAAATCCTTCCCGACGAATGGCACTCGTTCACTGTCCTCGAACCCGACACCGCCATTCTCGAAATCAAACCCGGTCCCTACCTTCCCTTCCAAGACATCGACCTACTGAAAATTTAGCTGTTGGATTTTGGCGATTAGCTATCAGCGGTTAGCAAATTCCCAATAGCCGATTGCCATCTGCCGATAGCTAACCGCCAACCGCTAAAACCCATGAAAATTCTTTTTCTTACGATTTCTAATCTGAATCTCGACGGGAACTCCAATATGTACGGAGCGCTCATCAAAGAGCTTGCACGCAACGGGCACAAGGTTTGCGCGGTTAATCCCGTTTACGATGTGCCGGAAACAACGTTGACTCAAATCGAAGAAAACCTCCGACTCCTGCGCGTCAAATCCCTCCCGCTGTTCGGGGTAAATCTCGTCCGCAAGGGTATCGCCAATGTTCTGCTTCCCGTCATTTACCAACGCGCCATCGACAAGCATCTACGCGGGGAGCATTTCGATCTCATCATTACGCCGACACCGCCCATCACGCTCGCAAACGTTGTCGCGCGCATGAAAAAACGCTGTCGCGCCAAAACCTATCTCATCCTGCGCGACATCTTCCCGCAAAACGCCGTCGATCTCGGTTTCATGAAAAAATGGTGGCCGCTTTACTGGCATTTCCGCCGCCAGGAGAAAAAACTTTACCGCGTGTGCGACAAAATCGGCTGTATGTCGCAAGGTAATATCGACTACATAAAAAAACACGATCCGGAGGTTCCCGCAGAAAAACTTCACATTCTGGAAAACTTCCAAACCGTTGAGCCGCTCGTTCCCGCAACAGAAGATTTGAAGGCGAAATACGGAGTCGGCGGCAAATTTGTCGTCATCTTCGGCGGGAACATGGGCATTCCGCAAAAACTGGAAAACGTACTCGCGCTCGCCAAAGCCTGTGAAGCGGACTATCCGGACGTCGTATTTTTACTCGTCGGGAAAGGCGTTCAGCAGGCGCGCATTCGAAAAATGATCGCCGAAATGAATCTTTCAAACACGATTCTGAAAGATTTTATCCCGTATCAGGACTACCAAAAACTCGTCGCGCAGTGCGATATCGGGCTCATCTCGCTCAACGAACGTTTCACGATCCCGAACATTCCGAGCAAAACCCTCTCCTATTTTAATCTGAAAATCCCCGTGCTCGCGTCGCTCGATACGGCAACGGACTACGGACAAATCCTGGAAAGCATCAACGCCGGACTGTGGTCGCCCGCCGGAGACGTTCCCGCGCTCAAAGCCAATTTCGACAAACTTTACCGCGATCCCGAACTCCGCAAACAAATGGGCGAAAACGGACGCCGCTACCTCGAAACCCATATGTCCGACAAAGTCGCCTACCGCGTTTTGACGGAACAAGTCGGGGATTAGAACTCTCTTGCGGCACGAGAGAATTGGCGACGAAATGAAGTTTCACGCGGATTCCGCAAATTCCCGCAGATGCGAATAGTACGAGAATTCTCCCGAAAACAAACATATCCCTCACAAATACTGCACAAACCTGCCCTATAGTCCGGACAACATCCCAAATCCGCGTGCAAAAACCTGAAAAAGTAGCGCTCGCGGATGCCTCGAATGACACAGATTTGGGCGGACACTTTCTTCTGCGGAATCTGTGTAATCCGCGTGCGGAATAATTCGTAGCTTAGCTTACGAAAGCGAGAGGACACACGGGAACGGCTAATCCGACTCTTTCCCGACAATTTCACGCATATAGGCAACGAGTTGTTCGTATTTTTCCTGCGGGGACGGCAAGGCGGATAAAACTTTCCCGCCTTCGGTAATTAAATCGTCCCTTAATCCGGAATTTTCGACCACCCGGAGAATTTTCGCCGCAGCATCCTCTGCGCTCAACGGCGAGTAATAAACCGCCGCGTTCCCGCAAATACTGTGAGCAAAATTCAAATCCGTCGTCACGATCGGACGCCGCATTGCCATCGCTTCCGGGTAGGTCGCCGAAAACGTTTCCAAAAGCGTCGGCATAAAAACAATATGATTATCGGAATACAACTTCGGACAATCCGTCAGCGCCACTTTCCCGACCGTTCGGAGCCCATCCCCCACGCCTAACGCCTCCGCGCGCGCCTTAATGCTTTTCCACTCATTCCCGCTTTCCGGAGCCGTCAGCGTAAAAACAAACTCACGTTCCGGAGCTTGTTTTTTCAGAGCGGCAAGCACGTCCGGAACGATATCAAAATTTTTATGCACATACGGCGCTCCCATCACAAGCAGCCGGATTTCCTTTTCCGAAAAATCAGCATCCGATTTCGGGGCATCGTGGAAAACCTGAGCGCAAGTATTTCCGATAGTGCGAATGTGCGCATCATCCGTTCCCGCGCCGCGCTTCAAACCTTCCCGCGCAATATCCAATTCAATCCAAAAATACTGCGCTCGCCGCAGACAAAGAAAATCCCAAAGCTGCCGGACCTTGCGCTTTAACGTTTGGACTCGCCCGATTTTTTCATAGACCAAACGATTCGGGTGAGTCGACCAGCAAACCGCGCACCCGCACAGGTGCGCGGTTGGCTGTCCGTTAAATCGCCCAGCAAACTTTTTCCAAAACGGACCGAATACCGTAAAAATCAAATCCGGCTTAACGGTTTCCGAAATTTGCGAAAGGCGTTCCCGCGCCGCTCTTCCCGCTCGTATATGATTCGGGTTTTGCTCAAAAACTTCTCCCTCCCAACCCGAACCCAAAATCTTCCTAACATTCTCCGCCACCGCACGCGACACACAAAACGTCCAATCAATATCCGGCTCCGCCTTCCGTACCGCCTCCACGATAAATGACGTCGCCACCTGCACTCCGCCGCCTACCACCAAATTCGTCGCATTAACTAAGATTTTCATGATATTACCGATCAAAAATCACTCTTTACTTGAACCATACCTTCTTCTTGGGACATGGTAGAAAGATTTATCTTTTCCGAAAATTCTTGCATATAAGCAGACAAGTAAAAAACAACTAAGAAATCGCAATAATGCCGTCGCATCCGTACGAAAAGAAACAAAACAAACAGCCACAAACAAAAAATAGAAATTTTGCCAAAAAAGAGAACGGTCACGTCGTAAATAAAGCCAAGAAAAGACCCAAGAAAACAACGCAAAGCTAATAAAAAAGCCATAACACCCCCAATTCAACAATGCCTCTGCAGAAAACGAAAAATCCCACCCATGGTTAGATATATTGGGATAAGCAACCATTTTGAACGCGTACGCACCTTGCCAATTTGCTATTTCTCCCTGAAATGGACGCAAAACAACCACGTTTAAAATCGCTTGAATATAACTCTTACCATACATCAAGTTTAGAGAGCCTTTTTCGATAAGCTCCGCACACCAAATATGTAAGCTCTCACTATTGGTTGCACATAGCGGTTTGAAAATCAATAACGGGTTAGAAAAAACACGCTCAAACTCTACTCCCAACGCATGAACAATTGATATTCCTTCGCCTCGTGCTTCTCTCCTCGCAGCCATAAAAAACAGGACTACATACGCAGGAATTAGCATCATCGCTCCTCGCTTCACAAAGGAGATCACCCCCTGTCGACCCAATGATTTTATTTGAACATAAAAATAGGCAAACAACCAAGAAAGAAGGCCCATCAAGAGGAGCTTTCTCGCCCCTCCCGCCAATATTAGTTCCACCGGAAAAGTAAAAAGGAGAACCTTGAAATTCTTTCTTAATCCAGAATTAACCAACGCATATATCCAAAAAAATGGACGAACACCCAAAAGTCCCCAAAAACCTGCAAATGCTGTCGTTCCCGTCAAGGCCTGCTCCCCCCCCGGACCGCCAAACACAAAAGACAACCCGACAGACAAAATTGTGAGAATGCCATAGGGCAGGATCACAAATACTAAACTTTGTCCGGGTATTAATTCCCACCAACCAGAACTGTTTTCTACTCTCCTTTTTTTTAAATTCCTGTACCCCCAAAAAATCAAAAAGAATACCCATTGCCCAACAAGGTTTCGCAACAAGTTTTCAGCCCCCTGTTCATCATTAATTGAAATTAAAACACCTCCGTAAGCATAGAAATCATCGAAACAATAAAAAAACGACCTAATCCAATTATGTACGCAATGAATTGCCGAGAAAAAAACTACAGGATTTGCCCAATCCCGAGTTTCCCGAATAGACCAAAAGCACTGAAATCCAACACTTAAAATAAATATTAATATAAGGAAACCAATCATAGCTTACCGATTCTTTTTCTCAATCAATTCTCGAAACAACGTTTTCCACTGTAACATAATTACACTTGGCGCGAAGGTCCTAACCTGCACCAAAGACGACCTCCCCATCTCTCGGCGGGCATCTTCCGGAGCTATCAACACTTTTTTTATTGACTCTGCCAAAGCTATCGAATTCTCGGGTTCCACAAGATAGCCATTTTCTTTAATTAGCTCTCGAGGTCCCGTCTCGCAATCAAACGACACAACGGGAAGCCCAACAGACATTGCCTCCAATATTACCATAGGGAAGCCTTCAAATATCGAACTCAAAACAAAAACCTCTGCAGACTGAAGTTTTTCCTCAATACAATCCGTTTTTCCCCTTAGGAAAACACTCTGGGATAGATTCGCATTATCAATCTGTGCTTGAAGTGTTTCTCGAAGCTCCCCTTCTCCCCAAATTTCTAGAGACCAGTCGGAAAATTCGTCCGCAATCCTGCGCCAAGCATCAATTAAAAACCCAAACCCTTTTTGAAAAGTCAATCGCCCAACCGCAACAACAACCTTTTTTCTTTTTGCAGAGGGGAGAAACCGAAAGCTCGGCGCAGGATTATAGATTTGGTAAATGTTATTCTCTTTTTTAGACAAAATCGACTGATCGTGCTTCGTTAAAACAACAAACGCATCTGCTCGCCGACGCAAAACACCAGAAAAATAGGTCGATACTATATTCAAATATTTTCGAAAAGAAGAACTTTCACGACGGAGATACCGACCGGATTTTATGGCAAAATGCGACTCCACAACAATTACACCTCTCCACTTCCTAAACGGGAAAATCAAAAAGTCTGGCCTCGCGACAAAAACACAAACATCCACTTTTTCTCGAATCAAAATTTTTTCAAGGCGATCTCTCACCTGCTTCAAAAATCGCAGTCTCTTAATAACACCTCCAAGCCCGTAAATAGCACTTCCCATGTGTAAACCTAAATCAAAATGTCGAACGCTTGGCTCCAACTGGAAGAAGCTGTTCTGATTCATCTGACTTGTCGTCACAACAATCGGACAAACATCCGGATCGAATGCAAACGCATTCAATTTTTCCACCGTAACGCGCTCAATCCCGCCTGGATTTTTAAGCTCGGTTAGACAATATAGTACATTCAAAGACATAAATATATTATTAGGTATTCGGATGAGCCATTTCGCATAGCATGGACAACGCTTTCCTACAGACCATTTGCAAATTCTTATTCCGGATACTTGCTGCTTGTAGACAGAGTCGAGTTCCAACACTATGGCTTCTCATAATGGAGCGTTCCAAACAACGAACGATATACTGAGGATAACAATCTTGAGAATTCCAATCGGAGCACTTCAGGTACATTAACAAGAAATAAGATCTTGCGATCGCCAGCCAAGCTCTTCGCCACCTTCCCGTTAAAAAAGTTTCCGCTTCTTTCAACCAATCACAATAGTACTCCGATGTCCTTATAATCGTTTTACACGCTCCAAGTTCATTCTCACGATAAAAGTAAATTACATCGGGAATTCTTCGTGCATTCCTAATCTTCAGAGAGTTTTTTAGATTCATCATCAAATCCTCTCCAAAAGTAATCCATGCGGGAACATCGAGAGCGTTTGCAGAAATTAATACGCTTTTGCGGATGATTTTTGCAACCGGACCGGGAAGCCAAACCATTTTATGCGAAGCAACTTCAATCGCGTACTCCAGTCCAGAAATCTCGCATAAAATGGTTTGGCTTCCCGGTCCGGTTGAGCAATCATCATGCGGGCGAGTTCGCGTACACGACCCTTCAATTAGATCCACGCCATCTCGAATCTCCACAACCAAAACTTCTAACGCCTTTGGAAAAATACAATCGTCCGAATCGACAAACATAATCCACTTTGCACGGGAGTTCTCTACGCCAAGTCGACGGGCGGATGTCACCCCGCCGTTTTCTTTGTGGAAGACGCGGATGCGGGAGTCGCGGGCGGCGTAGTCGTCGCAGATTTTTCCGGAGTTGTCGGGAGATCCGTCATCGACGAGAATCAATTCAAAATCCGTAAATGTCTGCGCGAGAACGCTTTCGATGCATTCCGGCAAATACTTCTCCACCTTGTACACGGGAACAATCACCGAAACTTTCGGTGATGTGGGATTCGAACCCTCTCTCGCCGAAGATGAATCCGTGCGCATTTCTGTTAAGCTTTTGTTCATGAGTTATTCTTAAGAGATTTTTCCAAAAAGACACGGGAGTGCTCCTGTTCGCGGGAACGAATGTCGTTGACCGTTTCCCAATCGATTTTTTCGGAGATGAGCGAAGAAACACGTTCCTGTAATTTCTCCGAATCTTCGTCCGTCAATATGAGACGATTTTCCAAGCCGAACATTTTCAACAAGGAACGGAAACGCGACATTCCGC
>JAGBIL010000033.1 GCA_017935025.1 Opitutales bacterium
CAACTCTTGTTCATTAATCCCGAGAACTCCTCGAAGCCATACATTCTTTTTCCATTCTTGGTAATCATTCGGAATTCGCAATTCGGGATTCGAAATTAATTGAAATTTAGCGAAGCTGGCGCTTCGCTAAATTTCAATTTGCGGGGAAGGGTGTTTGTCTGAAAAATCGGAATCATGAAAAATATTTCGCAAAGCAAAAAAGGCGGTTTCGGCGAAAGTTTGCGTAAGGCTTTCGTTACGGGACTTTTGTTCTGCCTTCCGGTTTCGCTGACGATTTACATCATCGTTTGGCTGGTTAACTTCCTGGCATCGCCCGCACGCGGCGGACTGAAATATTTCCTGCATTTTTTCGGAGTGGATTTGCCGGCAACGCCTTTGTTTAACGCTGCCGTAACGATTGTCGCTGCGTTTATCGTTGCCGTGGCGATTGCGTTTATCGGATTTGTTTCCCGCAATCTTTTCGGCCGGTTTTTTATCGGGTTGCTCGAAAAACTGCTTCATCGCCTGCCGATGGTGCGCTCGATTTATTCGGCGATAAAGCAAATCATCGATACGTTTTCTGTCGGCGGGAAGGAAGAGACGTTCAGCCGGGCCGTGATGGTCGAATTCCCGCGCCGCGATTGCTGGACCGTCGGATTTCTCACACATGAGGGCGAAACGGAGTTTTCGCACCTTGCGGGAACGGCACTGGTTCACGTTTTCGTGCCGACGACGCCGAACCCGACAGGCGGGTACATGATCTTCGTTCCAGCGAACGAAATCAAGCCGCTGGACGTTTCCGTCGCCGACGCGATGAAAATGATTGTTTCCGGCGGCGCGCTGATTCCCGAGGAAATGGCGGAGAAAAAAGTTTCATGAACCTCGTGCTTCTCGACAGCGCGGACGTTGCGGGTTTTGACGCGGGAACGCCGGCGGCGGAGCACCTTTCCCGTGTTTTGAAAATCTCCGTCGGAGGTACGTTCTGGTGCGGCGTGAAAAACGGCGCGCGCGGCTTGGCGACGGTTACGGACATTTCACACTCCGGGAAAATCTCGTTTTCCGTGGCTTGGGAAAAAGATTCTCCGGATTTGAAATTGCCGCCGGTGCGTTTGCTGGTAGGGCTTTCCCGCCCGCAAACAATGAAAAAAATCTTTGCGGCGGCATCGGAAATCGGATGTTCGCGGATTGATGTTTTCCGGAGCGAAAAGGGCGATCCCGCCTATGCGGAAAGTTCGCTTTGGAAAGCCGGCGACGAAACACTTTCCGGCATTTTGAAAAAATCCGCCGAGCAAACCTGCGTTCCCGCGCTTCCCGAATTTCGCCTGTTTCGTTCTCTTGAACATTTTTTAGAGGAAAATCCGGACGAGATCCGAAAGACGGCACGCGTTGCTCTCGACGTTTACGCTACGGAAAAATCTTTCGGGGACATCGCGTTTCCGCCGCAGGAAAACGTGCTTTTGGCAATCGGTTCCGAGCGCGGGTGGACGGATGCCGAGCGTGCGGCGCTTCGCGGGAACGGCTTTGAGTTCGCGCATCTCGGCGGACGCGTTTTGCGCGTGGAAACGGCAGTCGCCGTCGCGCTTTCCGTCGCTCTTTCCAAAATTGATTTTTGGATGCCGCACAAAACGCTTTCTTAAAAAATAAACAAAAAACTCCCCCGGGCTTCGGAGGAGCTTTTTGTTTTCGCGCGGGAACGCGATTTAGAAACGATACGAGCCGCGCAGGTAGAGGCGGTGTTCCTTCGCATCCGAGCCGTCCGCATAAGCATATCCGGCACCGATCGAAATATTTTCCGTCAGATCCGCTCCGGCATCAAGACTCGCCTCGACAAAGCTCTGTTCTCCGCGATTTCCGAGCACGCTTGCCGTCGTGTTCCCGCGGGAAACTTCTATATCGAGACGATCGTCGATGCACAGATACGTCCATGCAGCGCCGAGCGAAACAAAGGTCGGTAAATCTGCGATGGAAAAATCCGCGCGCAAACGGAACCCGGGTTTGATTTCAACGTCATACGCATCTGCTCCGGAGTAGGTGTTTCCCGCGTCGGAAAAACGCTCGGAATCCGTGATAGCGTAGGCAACCGACGTGTAAGGATTGAGGCGGAGCCAATCCGTCAACTCAAAATTCGTTCCGATTTCCCCTTGAACGGACCACGTCCACGAGGAAAACTCGCCGACATAGTGCTTTCCCGCAAAAGAGCGGAAGAAATCGTTGTCGGATTTCGCGAATCGGGTTTGCAAAAACGCATACGTGCCTCCGTTCGTAATCGGGATAAAGAAAAACGCGGAAGCACCGATTTCCTGTGCGTCGATTTCGGAAGAATACGATTCCGTGGACGTGTTTCCGGATTCGAGCATCACGCCCGCCGTGCCGCACCGGAAGCCTTTTTTCAGCCCGAGCCAAATTGTGTTGCTTGAATAATCGTACGAGTCAAACCCGCCTGTGGATGATACTTCGCCGGACATTCCGGAATACGCGAGGGCAAATTCCCACGATTTTTCGGAAGCAGGCGCGCTTTGTGCGCCGCCGGGAATTTCTCCTGTTGCCGCCTGTGATGTTTCTCTGCGGGAGACGGCGGTTCCGCCGCTTGCGGGTTTGCGGAAGGCCGTTCCCGCGATTTCGTTTGCCAAAAACTGCTCGGCGCGTTGGAGGGCAACGAAGGTGCGGCGAAGGCGGGCGTAAGCGTCGGAGGCGACAATTTCGCCCGTCGCCGCGCGCGTGTTTTCGCGTGCTTGGTCGTAGCTTGCGACATCAAGAATCGTGTTCTCGTCGTAGAGCGCGACTGCGGCATCTGCGTTCCCGCCGACAGCGGCGGTCGCTTCCTCCGTGGTTTTTCTAACCGTTTTCAAAATCAGTTCGTTGCTCGTGCTGATGTCTGTAACCGTTCTGTAAAGGACGGCATCCGCCACCTGTTGTCCGGAAAGTGTCGCAAGCTGCTCACTTGTTGCTCCCGTGATGACCGTATATTGCTTGTTTATGAGGTCTTTTGCCGAGATGTTTCCGGAAACGGAAAGTTGTGTTCCCGCGATCAACGTTACGCTGTCTGCACCTGAAAAATCGATTTCGGAGAACTTATCTGTAGCCGCATCGTAGGACAAAAGGATTCGTCTGCCGATTGTCGTGACTCCGCCGAGGGAGAGATCGGAGCCGCTTCCGACAAGGTGGAGCCCGCCGGCAAACGTATTGACGGATCCGGATTCAAAAGTGACGACCGCACCTCCTTCTATGCTCGTTGTACCGCCGATCGTGGTGACGGAAGCGGCTCCGAAGGTTACCGTCGCTCCGGTTCCGATTTGCAGAGAGCTTCCGCGCGAGGCATCAATCCCGCCTCCGAAGGTGTATGTTCCCGCATCGCGGATAATCATGATGTCGTCGTTATCTTCAAAGAAAATATCGTTGGAGACGCCGCCTGCCGTGTTTCCGCTGAACGAGATTACCGTTCCCGTGCCGACAAAAAATACGTTGTCGTCGGCATAAATTGCACCGCCTTTTCCTCCGGCGGAGTTATTGCTGAAGGTAAAATTTCCGGAAATGGTGAGATTTCCGTCGGCATAGATCGCGCCGCCGTGGCGCGTTACGGATTTATTTTCGACCGTAACGGGGGAGGTTCCGCCGATAACGCAGTCGTCGTTAAGAAGTTGCCATCCGCCGTCGAGACCGTAGATGCCGTCCGCAAATGCGAACGACGCGCCGAAGAGGAGTGTTACGGGCAAAACCCAGAGTCGTTTTGTAGGATTCATATAGGTATATAATTAATTGGATTTGATTGAGACAAATCCATAGCGGATATATCAAAATCGCTTTGTGCAAGTAAAAAATACCGGATCGATAGTTTTTTTTATAAAAAAGTCGCCCGAACTCCTCCGCCTCACTTTTTGCGGAGCAAGGAGAGGATTTTTTTTCAGAAGCGGAATCCGGCTTGGAGGAAAAATTCGAGCGTGGGATCCGTGGAGAATTTTTCCCGGGTTTTGTGCCCGTCGCGGTAGAGGCGGAATTCCGACCACGTGTTGAGTACGATGCCGGCACTCAGGAAAAGGTTTTCAGAGAGGTTCCACGTTCCCGCAACGCTCACGGGAACGCTTTGACGGCGGTAGGCACCGTCTTTCCCGAAGTCGGGCGACGCGGTTTCCCGTTCCGCCGCGACGGCAAACGAGGACGACTCGTAGGAAACGGAAAAATCGACGAGAAATTCATTGTCTCCGTTTATGTCCCAAGTCAGCGTAAGCCCGTTAAACGAGCGTAAATTCCAGTTCGGAGCGATACGCCAATCAAACGAAACCACGGGAACGAGATACCAGCGTTCGCGGTCCGGGCGATATAGCGTCGCCGCGCCGAGCATTACGGACGTGGTTTCGGAAAAATATTGTTTGCAGGCGAGGGCAAGCATTCCGCCTGCACCGTCGGAAAGAGCCGCGGCGTCGTCTGCCGCGAGCGAGCCGGATAAAATGGCGACTGCCGCCAAGCCGTTGTCCGGATTGATAAATTCCTGATACGTCGTCGCCCGAAGCGAGTCTGTGTGAGAAAACGGGCTTTCACTGCCGCCGGAAAAACGAAAATCCGTACGCCGATAGTCAAACGAGGTGAGCGCGATGCGCGTTTTTTCCGGATGAACGTAGCGCCACGCAAAACCCGTCCCGTAGGTGGAGTAAGCCATTTTTCCTCCCGTTGAAAGCGCGGCGGGCAAGCCTTGCGCGTAGTAGGCGTAAAGCGGCGTAATCAGGTGTTCCCGCACGCGAAGTTGCGTTCGCGCCGGAGTGTAAACTTTTTTGAGCTCCGCTTCCGAATCCGCGAAATCCGCGTTGCCGTTCGCGGGAAGCGTCAGTGCGGGAGCACAACAAAAAATCGTCGTAAGAACTTTTTGAAACAATTCCATTTTCAAATACGGCGCGCTATAAAAATGGAAATTTTGCATTCGCGCAACAAAAAGTTAGAACGCGTGTTTTATCGAAAAGTCAGAAATTTCGGAACTGTTTGAGCCGGAGGGAAATTCTCCGAACTAAAAAACTTTCGCACGTCGGGCGGGAACGTGATAAAAAGGAAGCTTCTTTGCTTTTCTCAAAAAAATATGACGACGATGCGAAAAATAGTTTTGCTGGGCGCGACAGGTTCTATCGGCGAAAACACGCTGAAAGTTTTGGACGGACATCGCGACAAGGCGCAACTCGTCGGTATCGCCGCGAATACCCGTTGGCGTGAGCTCGCTGTGATCGCGAAAAAATACGGTGTGCGGCACGTTGCGATTTTTGACGAAAAAGCCGCCTCGGAAGCGGAAAAATCCGGAGAATTTCCCGCGGGAACGCGTTTTTACACGGGCGAAAACGGCTTGTGCGAGTTGGCGACGTTGCCGGAAGCGAACCTCGTTGTAACCGCCGTGGTCGGCACGCTCGGGCTGCGTCCTACGCTTGCCGCGATTCGTTCCCGCAAGGATGTCGCAGTCGCCAGCAAGGAAATTCTTGTTCTTGCCGGGCGCTTTGTGATGGATGCCGCGCGGGAACACCGTGTGAAGATTTTGCCCGTGGACAGCGAGCACAACGCGATTTTTCAGTGCATCGGAGCGGAGCCGCAACGCCATCTCGACCGCATTATTCTGACGGCTTCGGGCGGAATTTTCCGAGATGCGACGCTCGACGAAATGGCGCGCGCACGTCCGGCAGATGCGCTTAAAAACCCGAATTGGGCGATGGGGCCGAAAGTAACGGTCGATTCTTCCACGATGGCGAACAAAGGCTTGGAGCTGATTGAAGCGACGTGGCTTTTCGGGCTTCCGCAGGAAAAAATTGACATCGTCGTTCACCCGCAAAGCATTGTTCATTCGATGGTGCAGTTTACGGACGGCTCCGTGCTGGCGCACCTTGCGCCGCCGTCGATGACGTTTCCGATTCAAAATTGCATTTTCCACCCGCAGCGTTTCGCGGGCGTGGTGCCGACTTTAGATTTTTCGCAGACGCTTAATTTGGAATTTCGCGCGCCCGATTACGTGAAATACAAGTGTTTGCGCCTCGCGCGCGAGTGCGCCTGCGACGGCGGAATTTTGCCCGCCGTTTTCAACGCGGCAAACGAAGTTGCCGTCGATGCATTTTTGCGGGAACGCGTTCCCTATCTTGCGATTCCCGAAATTACGGAAAAAGCGCTTGCGGCGTTCCCGCGCCGAGAACCGGATTCGCTCGGAGACGTGCTCGCCGTTGATGCCGATGCGCGGCGTATCGCCCGAATCGCGGCGGACGCAATCCTCTGAAGCGATTTTTATTGAAAAAAACTATCTGCGGGCGGCGAGTTTCGTTTGCTCGGAGAGAAGTTCT
Organism: Opitutales bacterium; assembly: GCA_017935025.1. GTDB lineage: Bacteria > Verrucomicrobiota > Verrucomicrobiia > Opitutales > UBA953 > Spyradosoma. The sequence continues at coordinate 6,279 of JAGBIL010000033.1, forward strand.
GCGGCGGCGGCGACGCAGGTCGGGCAGGGCGTGCGGGAATCTTTTTTCAAATTGAGGCAACGGCGGTATCCGAGGCGTTTTTCAAAAGCATCGGCGAGCGCGGGAGCGGCTGTTTCCCCGGCGATTTTCATGGCGGCGAAAAGCGCGCCGCAGAGTCCGTCGGGAGCGCGTCCGCCGCCTGCGGTTTGGAGTTCGGCAAGCAGGTCTTTGCGGTCGAATCCGTGCGCGATTGCCTGAGCGCAGTTCAGGCACAGCGGCGGTTGGCGGAAGCTTTGAAGCGCTTTTTCTTTCGGAGTCATAGGGGATGACGCTACGCATTTGACCGGGTTTTTCCAAGCGGAATTTTGGGAATAATTCTCTATTGAACCGATGCGTTCCCGCAGGCATAGTTCACGGCGGATAAAACAGGAGAAGGAATGTTTAAATTCGTTTTAATTTTGTGCGTGTTGCTGGTCCCCGTCGGTGCGTTGTTTTTCGGAACTCACGGTTGCGGGAGCGTGTTCCCGCAGGATGCGGTTTATGTGGAGACGGAAGATCCCGATTTCAGAACCGGGCAGGAGCTTGTCGCCGGCGGACGCGACGCGGAAGCGCTGGCGTTGTTTCAGGAAATTATCCGCCGCCATCCGAACGATTCTCCGGAGTCCAATATGGAGGCGGGGTTGATTTCTTTTCGCCGGAACAATTTCCCGCTGGCGATTTATCATTTTTCCCAAGTTCTTTCGTTGAGCCCGGATGCCGGAGCGGTGGCACAAAAACGCGTGAACGAGCTCATTGATTCGGCGAAAAAACGCTATTTTCAGGATATGTTGCCCGCGAGTGCGAATACTTCGAATGTTTCCGAAGGTTTTTCCGTTGATCTTCAGCAAAAATATCGGGA
>JAGBIL010000034.1 GCA_017935025.1 Opitutales bacterium
TACTTCTCAGAGCTCGCGAAAACCCAATCGCCCCGCGCTCCTGACCTATATGCCAAACCCTAAAAACACAAAACGCAAGCAACGAAATATAAATTTTTGTTTATAATTCCAACGCCCTTTATAAACAAATATTTATACTTCACGCATTGATTTCTTCCGAAAAAATCCCCTATCTTGGAGTTCGTATGTATCTTTTTTTCAAAAGAACGTTACCCATAGCCTCTCTTGCCACAATTTGCCTCGGCGCGGGAACGGGAACATTTGCGGCTCTCGACACTCTTGCGCAGGAGCGTGAAAATCCGGGAATGCTCGTTTCCAGAAACGGGCTTTTCCGAAAAATCCCCGGAGGCAATGCCCTTTTTCTCAAAGAAAACCTTTCCCCGGAAAACCGGAGAGCAGTTCTTATGCTTACCCGCGAACCCCGGAATAAAAAGGAACTTGATGAGGCGCACGAGACGCTGAATCGCTTTTCGGAGGTCCTTCCGGAAGGCAATCTTCTCTTTTTGATCGACGATACCGGAAGCATCCTGCTTCAACGCGAAATCCGGAAAACACGAAAAATTTTTGAGCTCGCCGACGAACTCCGTATTTTGCACGCCCGACTCCAAAGCGTTCCCGTAACCTATTTCCCGACAGATTCGCTACGCGGGAAAATCCGGACCGATATTTTTGAGGGAAATTCAGAATTTCCCGTTCCCGAAAAAGACGGAGGTGCACGATGAGATTCCGCTCGTGGATGCTTTATGCAGCACTCTCCGTTTGTGTCTGCGTAGCAACTTCTGCCATCATTTGGCTCGGGAAAAACGTCTTTGAAACCTACGCCGTCCGCGATTCCGAAATTCGCGCAGCGCGCATCGCAGAACTCACTCACGCATGGGAAACCGCAATCTTCAAAGATTGGACAGAATGTATTGAAAAACTGAATGCAATTTTGCCGGAAGATTTTTCCGAATCAAGCGTCCGCACAATCACGAAAAAAACGCGATTCCGTTTCCCTGCCAGAGTCGAAACGGGAACGTATGACGGTCCCGCCACTCCGCCCGGTGAAAAATTTTCGCTCTCCCGTGAAAACGGACTCTACGTTTTGCGGAGAAAAACACCAAGTCACGGGATTCAAAGTGTCGTATTTGAGCAGTCCGATCTGTTTAAGTCTATCGGCGAACTCGCAACGAAAACAATTTCTCTCTCGGAACAAGCCGCGCTCCGCATCGTTCCCGTCGGGGAAGAACGCGGATTCGGCATCGTCCGCGAACTTCCCGGTGCGAAGCTGGAATTCGACTTAGCAACGCGGGAAAACGCGGACTCCGTCGCCGCCAAGCACGCGATTTGGTTTGCCGGGGTCTGCGTTTTCGCCATGCTCGCCGCGATCGTTGTGCTCGCCCTGCGCGTATTTTCGTTGAGTGAAAAACGCTATTTGTTCGCCTCCGCAGTTTCTCATGAGTTAAAAACGCCGATCGCAGAACTACAGGTGTGCACGGAAACCGCGCTCAATATTTGTCGCGAAAAAAATACATACAGCGAATTGGAAGCGATTAACCGTAGCTCACGGGAACTGAGTGTCATCGTCGAAAATCTCTTGTTTTTCTCCCGCATGAAAAACAGGAATCTTCATTTTTCCGCACCGGAGTTTTCCGTAGAGACGTTGTTTTCGAGAATTTTCGACCGTCTCGGCGAACATCTGCTTTCCGGAAATGCAGATGCCGTTTTCGATATTGCTCCGGATGCCCGGGAACGACGCCTGCGGACATCCGTCGAGATGCTGGGACGCATTTTGTTCAATCTCACCGACAACGCCGTAAAGTACGCTTTTCGCGAATACGATGATAACACGCTAATCTTCCGTGTACGCGCCGTGCGGAAGCAACTCTGCATCGAGGTGGAGGATAACGGACCGGGAATTCCTCAAAAATATCATGCCGATATTTTTAAGCCCTTCGAACGCGCAACCGCACAAAGGCACACACGCGGACTCGGTCTCGGGCTCCCCGTTTCCGCAGAAGCCGCAAAAATACTCGGAGGAAAACTTTTTCTTCTGAAATCCGACGCATCGGGAACAACTTTCCGCCTCGAACTTCCGCTCCTTTAAATCATGACAACCTCCACAACGAACTTACGCCTGATTTACGTCGAAGACAACGCCACCATCCGGCAGCGCGTAGCAGAAGTACTACGCGCAAACGGGTTTTCCGTAGAAGAAGTGGCAACGGCAGCAGATGCACAACGCATTTTCTCCGGAGAAGATTTTGACTTAGTCTTGCTTGATATTCTTTTGCCCGACGGGAACGGTATCGACCTTCTGCGGAAACTGCGACAAGGAAAAAATACGGACGTTCCCGTCATCATACTCTCCGCGCTCGGCGAACAAATCGACCACCGCATCTCCGGATTGGAGGCCGGCGCGAACGATTACCTCGCGAAACCGTTCAGTACGCGGGAGCTGATCGCCCGCATTCGAGCCGTCATTCGCAACATTCCCCCGCGTGCAGGAACGACATCCAACGTTCCGGAGACCATTCGGCTCAACGGCGCATTTCTGGATTTACAGCAACCCTGGCTTTGTCGCGACGACGGGACACAAATTCTGCTGAGCATGAAAGAGTTTTGCCTGCTTCGCTATTTCGCAGAACATCCGATGCAAACCGTTTCCGTTGATGAAATTTTAACTCAAGTATGGAAAGTCGATCCGTCCTCAATCAAAACAGCCAGCCCCGTCGTCATCATTTCCCGGCTCCGCAAAAAAACAGAAGGGCTTTGCCTCATTGAGTCCGTTCGCGGGAACGGGTATCGCTTTTCAGTCCCATAAAAAAAAACGCACCCGAATTCGGATGCGTTCGTGAAAGTGGTGCCAAGGGGCGGATTCGAACCGCCGACCTTAGGCTTATGAGTCCCGCGCTCTACCGGCTGAGCTACCCTGGCACAAAAGAGACGGCAATAGTGCGCTTTTTCGCGAACGCGGTCAAGCGGAAATTTTCAAAAGATCCCGCAACCACTTCCGGTGCGGACCGGAAAGCGTGAGTTTTTCCAATTCCACCGTTCCCGCGCGGAAAAGCTCTGCCTGCTTCGACGAAAATGTTTCTTCCAAATGCCGGGCAAACTTTTCGGGAACATACAGAAACCTCTCCGTGATCGACTCGTCCGCAATGCCGCGCTTGCCTTCAAAAACCTGTTTCCACTTCGCCGAAGTTTTTGCGGGAACGGCAAAATCCTCCAACCGGGGGAACTCGCACAAGTTTTTCAGCCGCCGCGTTCCCGCCGCGTTGCGCACGAGTAAAACTTCGTTCCCGACCCGGCACCACAGCCGCACGACTTCCACCTTTTTCATTTTCTTCGGCGGAAATTTCGGCAGAGATTCTTCGATTCCGCGTGCACGCGCTACACAAAAATTTTTCACCGGGCAAATTTCGCAACGCGGCGAACGACGCGAACAGACCAGCGCACCGAGCTCCATCATCGCTTCGTTGTGGTCTCCCGGATTTTTCCCGTCAAGCACAGAGTTCGCAAGCTCTGTAAACTCCGTCGCGGCGGAAGCACTGTCTCGAAACTCGCGCTCATCGCCGCTCAGACGCGCGAGAATGCGCACGACATTGCCGTCGACCACAGCGGCGGGAACACCCTGCGAAATGCTCGCAATCGCCGCCGCCGTGTACGCGCCGATCCCGCGAAACTCGCGCCACGCGTCAACACTCGCGGGAACGCGTTTTTCCTCGGCAATGCGCCGAGCGACACTGAGCAAATTTTTCGCTCGGGAATAATAACCGAGCCCTTCCCACGCGCGGAGCACGTCCGCCTCGTCCGCCGCCGCGAGCTCGTCAAAATTTTTCCAATTCCGTATCCAATTTTCAAAATACGGAATAACGGTATCGACCTGCGTTTGCTGCAACATGAACTCCGAAACAACGGTGCGGTAAACCGAGCGTTCCCGCCGCCACGGCAAATCTCTCCGCACACGCAAAAACCACGCGTGCAAAGCGGCGCGAAATTCATCTGAACAGAGCGGAAGCGGCAAAATCATTATTCCTCCCACGAAACCGGATATGACGATAATTTGTTTCAGTACACATGAGCGAAGCCCCGGAGTCGAAAAGCGTGTCGCTTCTTCCGTTTTTATTCGTCGGCTTCTTCGTCTTCCTGCGTCGGGGCGACCGGATGTTCCGACTCCCACTTACGCGTGATGAGCAAGCGTTTCAGCGAACCCGCCGGCGTGGCAAGCGGAATGATTTCGTAATCGGCGATGCGCAGTTTTTCGCCACGCTTCGGAACGCGAAACCCGTGGTCGTACTTCACCCACTCGGCAACGGTGCGCGTGCTGTTGCCCTCCCACTCAAACGTCCAGCCCGTTTCCGCTTCGAGTTCGTGCATCGAAAGCGTTCCCGCGACGACGATAGAGTCGGGAGTCTGTTCAAAAATTTCTTTTTGGTCTGTGTCAAACTCGTCTCGAATGTCGCCGACAATTTCTTCGAGAACATCTTCAAAACTGATGAGTCCGAGCGTCCGACCTTCGTCGTTGACGACAAGCGCGAGGTGATTTTGAGAAAGACGCAAACGCTCCAGCACGTCCGGAATCGGCATATCCGGCGGGAACGTAAGCATTTCGCGCAAAAGCGGTTTTATCGGCGTATCGTTGCCGAGCGCCTGGATTTGCCAAAGCCATTCCCGCATCATCAAAATGCCGACCGGCTTGTCAAGGTCGCCTTCAAAAACGGGGTAACGCGAGTGCCCGGTGCTTTGTGCGATTCGCAAATTTTCCTGCGCGGGAACGCCCAGCCAAAGCGCGTTAATTTCGTCTCGCGGAAGCATAATCTCCGAAACGCGGGTATCCCGCATCCGCAGAGAGCGCAACATGAGGCGGTTAACGAGAACGTCCGCAGAATGTGTGTGACGCGAGTGAGAAAGCACATATTCCATTTCCTCCGGAGAAAAGCCATGCGCCCCCTCGCCCGCCGGATGGATGCCGACTTTTCTCAGGAAAAAATTCGCCGTACCGTTAAGAGCCCAAATGAACGGCAACAGCAGTTTGTGAAAAAGCATCAGCGGAAGCGCAATTGCCAGCGACGTTTTTTTCGGATACTGAATCGCGAGTGATTTCGGAGCCAACTCGCCGAGAACGATGTGGAGAAATGTGATTAACCCGAAGGCGACAGCAAACGAAATCGTGGAGATTTCCGTCTGGTCCGTTATTCCGATTTTTTCCAGAATCGGAGCCAGTCGATGAGCAACAAACGGCTCGCCGACCCAACCCAGTCCGAGCGACGCAAGCGTGATCCCGAGCTGTGTCGCAGAAAGCATTGAGTCCAAGTGCTCCGTCGCCCGAATTGCAGTGCGCACGCGGATCCCGCCCTCTTTTTCCAGAGGATAGAGTTGGCTTGTGCGCACTTTTACGAGTGCAAATTCCGCCGCAACGAAGAAACCGTTGGCAAAAACGAGGAAAAAAACAATTAACGCTTCGACGATAATCTCTAAAAATTCCGGCATAAATAGAGGGAAAAGACTTACTGTTCCCGCCCCAAACGTCAAGCGATCTTTGATAAAACCACGGGAACGCACATGAGTATTCGGGCATTGTTTTTAGCCGGAAGTGAGAAGGCTTCCATAAAAAATTTGCCTATCTTAAAACTTTGAGAGAAGATTTTTCCGTAGAAGAAAAAGAAATCCCGATATGTTCGTGTCGTTTGAGCAGCGCTACAAAATACTGCAACTTCGCGGAGCTCGCGCCGCTGCGGCCGCGCTGGTTACGCTTCTCGCGGGAACGTGGTTTTGGGCGTGCATCGTGTTGCCGGACCGAGAGAACTTCACGCTCTATTTTGCATCCGCCGTTCACGGACTTTCCGTCGGCGCACCCGTGCAAATTGACGGACAAACCGTCGGGCAAGTCGACGAAATCCGCATTGTATCCGTTCCCGCCAACGATGTCCGCCACCGCTACTACGCCGCCGTCACGATTTCAATTGACACCGATGCGCTCGATGCCCCCCGAGGTGTTCTCCTGAAAACCGACTCGCAGGAACGCCTTCAAGAACTCATTCGTCTCGGTTTGCGCGGGCAACTTCGGATGCCGTCTCTCCTCGCCAACGGGCTTTGCGTCAGCCTCTACTTTGCTCCCGGTCAACCCGTCAATTACATTAATCCGCCCGACGCGCGCTACCCGGAAATCCCGACGAATTACAAATCGACTTCAGATTTGGTCGACCAAGTCAACGCGTTTATAGAAACGAAGAATCTTTACGCACTTGCAGAAGAAATCCGCGCCGTACGCACGAAGGAGATGGCCATTTCCGCGGTAACGGAAAACATCGACGCACGCAACGCCAACCGGAAAATCATCGACTTTCTCGAAGAAACCAATCGAGCGCTCGCAGAAACAGAATTCCGCACGACGCTTGCGAAAATCAACCTCGAACTTTCCGCTTTTTGCGAAATCCTCGAGCAGCAGAAAAACGTTTCCGAAGTGCAGACGGAAGAGCTTCGCAAAAACCTAAAAAAACTCTCAAACATTCTCCTCGAAATCCGCACACACGCACGCGAAATCCGAAAGCATCTCTCCGACGAATCCGCCTTGCCCGGACTCCGCCAACTGCGGGAACTGCGCGAACGTTGCGCCCCGCTCATCGACATCGGGAAATTCGTATTTTTCTAAAAACCTACGGACGGGAACGCAGTTTTTTCAACAGTGCAGAAAAACCGTCCGGCAAATCGGAAGAAATCTCAAATGCCTCGCCCGAAGGTGCCGCCGCCGAAACACAAACGCGTTCCAAATGCACGCACGGCGGCGCATAAAGCGGGCGCACTTCGCCCTTGTTCAAGCGGCCTTTGCGCCCGAACTCCGCATTGGAAATCGCGGGAACGCCGCCGTAGAGCGTTTCGCCGACAATCGGCAGACCGCTTTCCTGCGCGTGAAGCCGAATCTGGTGTAGTCGCGGGAACGCGGTTTCCGCACGCCAAAGCTCGTAATTTCCGAAAGTCTCCGCACGCACAAAGCGCGTTTCGGATTTTTTTCCGGTCTTGTGAGAAATTAACGCCCTCGGCTCCGAAAAATGAGCGGCAACCGGCAATGTGCAGGTAAATTCATCCGGAAGCGGCGTTCCCGCGACTTTTTTGGCAAGAAAAAGGAAAACAAACCGAAGCTGTTCCGAGCCGACGGCATTGCGCCACGCATCCGAAATACCGTTTTCTCGGTCGGCAAGCAACACGGCGCCGGAGATTTCCGCATCCGTTAAAATCACCGCAACAGGACGCACCAAGCCGAGTTTTTGCGCGGAAGACTGACCTTGCGCAAGCCGCGTGCGCAGCTCGCCGCAAAGCGATGCCCGCCCTTCGTGCCACGGATGCTCATCAATCGGCACGCCCGAAGGCTTTCCCAGCGCGACAAAACCGTTCCCTCGGAAAAGGACGGGAAGAATCGTCGACATCGGGCCAAAAGTTTTCGGAGGAAACGTCAGCATCGAAAAAAAAAGAAAACGTTCCCGCGCAAATCAATCCGCAACGGGAACGTTTTTCGAAGAAGAGAAAAAACCGGTCGATGATTACGCAGCCGCTTTTGCCTTATTCGCCGCCTTAGCGAGGCGGGACTTCATGCGCGCAGCTTTGTTCGGATGGATAACGCCGGACTTCGTCGCCTTGTCAAAAACGGAAGCGCAGGTCGGTGTCACGGATGCGATGGCAGCGGCATCACCGGAAGCGCAAGCCGCTTTCGCGGATTTGGCGATGGTTTTCAAGCGGCTCTTCACGGAGCGATTGCGCTTCGCGTTCGTCGCGGATTTACGAATATTCTTCTGTGCTGACTTGATGTTGGCCATTTCGGTCTGTCTCTAAATAAAGTTGAAAGCTCACAAGGGAATAAAAAATTGTAAAGGCTGTCAACGAAGAAAAGGCAAAAAAGGAAATTAACAAGCAGGTACAGGATTGCGGGAACGGGAAGACACGTACCCCTTGCACAGAGCAACAACGACCAGATTGGCACTTTTTTTTACATAAAAAATCTCCCCGCACGAAAATTGCGGGGAGATTTTTGCGGGAGTCTATCCCGAACGGATTACCACTCTTCGTCTTCGGAAAATTCCTCATCTTCGGAAACTTCTTCGTCGGAACTTTCTTCCTCGACGACTTCTTCTTCCTCTTCAACTTCCTCCTCAGCGTCCGCTTGGGCGGCGGCGCGGGCGGCAGCGAGAGCTTCACGCTGAGCCTTACGCTGCTCGGCAGCGATTTTTTCGAGCTCTTCAATCGTGCGGTAAACATCACAAAGAACGTGGTCCGCAGCTTTCAGAACCGGAGCGCCCTTGACCCCCGGAACAACATCCGCAACGATGCGATTGCCGTCAACAGCGATAACGGTAACGAGAGCCGCCTTATTTTCCTTTGTCAAAACAACGTGCTCGCCGACCGCATATGTGTTCGGTGTAAGAAATTCGATAACCCCGACCTGTTCGTTGTAGCGCGTGATGCGCGCATTACCCTTGTCCGGCATCGGAAGTTCTTCAACGGCAGCAGCGGCTTTAAGAGCTTTCAAGGCTTTTTCGAGGTTCGCCTGACGAATCGCCGGGAACTCCGCGAGCAAGTCTTCATTCGGCGCTCCTTCTTCACCCGCTACGGCGGGGGCCTCCTCAAAAACGGTCTCCTCGGTAAAAAGCGCATCGCTCGGCGTTGCCGTTTCCGCTGCGGCGGGAACGGACGGTTGCGCCTTCGGAATCGGCTTAGAATCCGGTGTTGCCCAAGGATTGTTGGACGACGATGCGCAACCGGAAAACGCGACCGTAGCGAGGGAGGCAATAACAAGGAGAGCTTTTTTCATAGCTTAAAACCTGTAAAAGAGTGGGTATTTTTTATTAATGGAGGAATAACGAAGAGATCGCGTCATGCAACCTCTGGGAAAAAGACTTTCATCTTGGGTTTGCCTTGTCAATCAAAATTCGGACGGAAGTCCCCCTCCCACAACCCTCCGCAAGAACAAAAACCGGTCTCCGGTCTTGACAAGCTCCCGCGCGGTATAGATTCTCTTTGCCTTTATTTTTTGACATTTGACAACCATGGCAAACACCACACCGCTTCTGATGCTCGGCATGCCCAAGGGCAGCCTTGAAGAATCCACGCTCGCGCTCTTTGCAAAAGCCGGCTATCCCGTCGTGAAAAGCTCGCGCTCGTACCGCCCGTCTTTCGACGATCCCGCGCTCGACGGTCGTTTCGTTCGCGCGCAGGAAATCGCACGCTACGTCGAACACGGATTTTTTGACTGCGGCTTGACCGGCTACGACTGGGTGGTGGAAAATAACGCCGACGTCGTCGAAGTTTGCGACCTCGTCTACTCCCGTGCGTCCAATGTCCAAAGCCGCTGGGTCATCTGTGTTCCCGAAGCCTCCGACATCAAAACGGTGAAAGATTTGCAGGGCAAACGCATCGCGACGGAACTCGTCGGCACGACGCGCCGCTTCCTCGAAAGCCACGGCGTAACCGCTCAGGTCGAATTCTCCTGGGGAGCGACGGAAGTCAAAGTTCCCGATCTCGCCGACGCGATCGTCGACCTGACGGAAACGGGAAGCTCCATCAAGGCGAACAAACTCCGCATCGTCGACACGATTTTGAAGACCAACACCAAGCTCATCGCCAACAAAGACGCTTGGGCAAATCCGGAAAAGCGCGCCAAAATCGAATCCATCGCCATGATGCTTCAATCCGCGCTCACGGCGAAACACCTCGTCGGTCTGAAATTCAATCTTCCGCGCGAAAAGCTCGACGAAGTCGTCGAAAAACTTCCCGCGATGCGCAACCCGACAATTTCCCCGCTCTCGAACGAAGCGTGGATCGCCGTCGAAACCATCATCGACAGCAAGCTCACGCGCGACATCATTCCCGCGCTCAAAGCCTGCAAAGCGGAAGGCATCATCGAATATCCGCTCAATAAAGTCGTTTATTAAAAAGCGAGAAGTATCAAGCATCAGACGAAAAATACATTAAACGCCTGATACCTGGTATTTGACGTTTGGAACTATAAAAAAATCCGTTCCCGCGAAGGAACGGATTTTTTTTATTCGAACAAATCGAGTATCGATTCTTTTCCGGGAACGAGATGATACGCGTGCCATCCGCATTCCCGCGCCGCCGCAACGTTTTTCGCGTTGTCGTCAATAAAAAGCGTTTCTGCGGGAACGAGCTTCGCAAGTTTTTCCGTTTTCTCGAAAATCCCGTGCGAAGGCTTCACCGCGCCCAACAAATCCGAATAAAAAGCCTGCTCGAAAAGCGCGTTCATATCGCCGCCGATTTGTTCGGAAAAACGCCTCAAAAACGTTTCGCGATGCGCTTCGTTGGTGTTGCTCAGCAAAAACGTGCGATAACTTTTCCGCAAATCACGCAACAGCTCAATGCGCGCGGGAACAAAATCTCCGAGCAACTCGTCCCACGCAGCGTGCAATTCGGCATCGCTCCGCAACACGAGCTCCGGCGCGCGTTCCCGCAACTTTTGCCAAAACTCCGCACGCGAAAATTCTCCGCGTTCGTTTGCTTCAAAAAACGTACCCGACCCGACCTGTGTTTCCGCTGCGCTCAAATTCTTCACGCCGAGACGCTCAAACGCACGCTCCGTTTTTGACAAATCGACATCGAGAATCACGCCGCCGAAATCAAAAACAATCGCGGAAATATTCTCCGGAAATATATTTTTCAGTTTCATGCAAAAAAAAAGAAACCGCGAACGGGCACAAAGCCGTTCCCGCGCGCGGTTTCGACAAATTTTCAATTACCAGCCGACGGCGTTCTTTTCGCCCTGCTTCGTGAGCGTTTTTTCTCCCATCCAAATCACGTCGCCCGTGCGCGCATCCGCAAGGCGCAACGAGAAAACGTAGCTGACCTGCTTCGTCGAACTTGCGCGCGCCTGCACTTCGGCGATTTTTCCGATCAGCGTCAAATCCGGCAAAACCGTTTCCGTCGCGCCCATGCCCGCCATTTCCCGGCGCACCACATCCTGATTGCGTTCCGTGCTCATCGACATCGAAACCGTCGCCTTTCCGGATTCCAAAATGCGCTGCTGCACTTTGTCCGTAAGCAACGAAACGTCAAAATTCTGCGTCGTGTCATTTTTGACAAGGCTGAGCGCGATACGCGGTTTTTTCGTTCCGGAAAAAGCGTCGCGCGCAAGCATTTGCTCAACAAGCGCATTCGACGCCATCGTGAAATCCTGAATATCCACGGCGTTCAGCGAGACAACGGTTTCCTGTCCGTCGGGATCAATGTAGTGCGCCGGCGTTGCGCAACCGGCGAAAACGGCGACGGCAAGCGCCGCGGGAACAAACGTTTTCGTAAGCATATTTTTCATCATCTTTTTCCTCTTCAATTAATTTGTTCTATTTTTTTTCTAAAAAATCTATTTCAAAACCGCCTGTGAAACCACGAGCGGGCCGTATTCGTGCGTTGTTTTTACGATGACGAGATTGACTTCTCCCGGCAAAAGTTCGACTTCGCGGGAACGCCCGCCGACATTCACCGTAACGCGGCGGGAAGACGGCGTTGCCATGCGCACAATCGAAAAATTCTGCGGCAACGTCTGCCAGCAACGCACATCCGCATCCGTTGACGCGTAAGTGTAAACGGCGCTTCCGATCATCGTCGCCAGCGAAATAAGCGCGCTTCCCGTGCTGCCGTCGCGTTGCGCGTATTCCTGACTTGCGGCGTTGAGCGCCGCCGCGGCGGCGGACTTCAAAAACGCCGTAATCAGCGTACGCGTCAAAATCGCGGGATACGCGTTGTCAAAATCCGTCCGCACCACGCTGTTCATGTCGCAAATTTCACTCGCGGGAACGCCGTTTGCGGAAAGAGCGGGCACGCTCGACGGCATCGCGTCGCCGGTAACATAAGCGCCTGAAGCAAAAAACGGGAGATTCCAATATTTTTGTTCGGCGGAAAGCACGAGCTTCGGAAGCGCGATGCTAATGGGCATGAGCGTCCAATATCCGCGCCCGGTCGGCACGGGAATCGCCGTATCCACGCGCGTCGTTCCGATAATCGGGGCGCAACCGCTTTCAAAAACGACGTACGTCAGCGGATTTTCGTCAGGCGCGTTTTTCCCGGCAAGTTTTTCATCCTGAGCGACGTAGGGATTTTCCGGATACATTTTTGCAACGCGCGAAAGTGAAACGCGCGCCCGCTCAAAATCAGCCCCGTCCGTTCCCGTATGAAAAAAATAGATACCGTGAAGCCACGTCGCAAACGGATTAACGTAATCAGCGAGCACGCGAACACTCGCGAGCTCCGCTTTTTCCGCGTCGAGCGTATTATCCAATCCGCTCTGTTGAAGAATCGCTTCCACATCCACGGCATTCTCTTTCGCCTCCGCCTGCGCGTTTTCGATTTCTTTCGCATTGCGGTCAACCGCATCGCGTTGCGCCTGATATGCGGCATTGAGCGCCACACGGGCGGAAGCGATATTTCCCGCTTCCAAAAACGCAAGTGCGCGGTAAGTATGCAACATAATCACGTCGCTGCTACGTCCGCGATACGGAAGAGCGGAAAGATTGGTCAGCGTGGCAAGCGTTTCGCTCGAAAGTAAAACATCCGGCGTTTCCTCCCAGCGGGCAACGGTCTCTGCGGCCTTTTCGTATTCATCAGAGGCCGCCGCCGCGTTCCCGCAGGCAAGAAGCGTGTTCCCGCGCTCAAGTTGCCACAAAAGCAATTCGTTTTCCCCGGCAGCCTGAAGCGCCGTTCCCGCGACGGTGTTTGCCTCGGCGAAACGTCCGCTCGTCCAATGTCCGCGCAAATCCCGAGCATTATCTTCGTAGCTCGCGCAGCCGGAAAGAGCCGCGACGGCGAGCAACGCAAACACAAATCTGACCGGAGCTTTTTTCATTTTTTTACCGGAGACGACAGCGAAAAAAAGAACCTACGGAGCGAGGCGCTCAATCGTCCACACCGAAGCGGTTTCTCCCTCGCGCGTATAGCAAAAACGGTCGTGTAATCGATTCGGGCGCCCCTGCCAAAACTCAATGCGCGCGGGAACGACTCGATAACCGCCCCAAAAATCCGGAAGAGGCACCTTACCTTCCGTAAATTTTCGTTTCATCTCATCGAGCTTTTTCAAAAGAATTGAACGCGAGGAAATCACGGTGCTCTGATGCGAAACCCACGCTCCGAGTTGACTCCCGAACGGTCGGCTCAAAAAATATTTCAGCGATTCCGCCGTCGAAATTTTCTCCACACGCCCTTCTATCTCCACCTGTCTCTCCAACGCGATCCACGGGAACAACAACGCCGCACGCGGATTTTCTTCAAGCTGTTTTGCCTTGCGTCCCGTATAGTTCGTAAAAAATACAAATCCTCGCTCGTCGTAGGCTTTAAGCAAAACGGTGCGCGCCGAAGGATGCCCGTCGGCACCGACCGTGCAAACCGTCATCGCGTTCGGCTCGGTGAGTTTCGCGGCGCACGCCTGCTCAAACCAAACGCGAAACTGTGCGAAAGGGTTGTCGTTGAGGTCGTCGCGATCCAAGCCGCCGTGTGTGTATTCTTCTCGAAATGCGGACAAGTCCATAACGCCCCGATTATCTCGCGGGAACGTCGCCGCGTAAAGCATGGAAAAAAGGACTTGCGCGGCGGCGGGAACGCGCGTAGCGTCCTGCTCAGTTTTCAGTAAGGGGTGCCCGCGGGAATGTTTCCCGTCGGCTGAGATTATACCCGCGAACCTGATCCGGATAATGCCGGCGTAGGAAGTGCTGAGGAACTTTTTGACCGTGTTGCGCGAACGAGTGTTCCCGCTCCGGGCGCTCTTGTTGGAAACTAAAAAAAAACAACAGAAAGAGTAAAAACATGGTCATGGAAGAACAAATCTCGGGCGCAATCGTGCGCGCGTTTTTCAAAAAACTCGAAAGCCGCCTTGCGGTGGACGTCGCAATCGTCGGTGCCGGACCGAGCGGACTCGTCGCTGCGCGCGATCTCGCGAAAGCCGGCTACAACGTTGCCGTTTACGAAAGCAAACTCGCGCCGGGCGGTGGTGTTTGGGGCGGCGGAATGTTGATGAACGAGGTCGTCGTGCAAGACGATGCGGCGGAAATTCTCCGCGATTTCGACATCACAACCGTTCCGCTCGGGAACGGTTTTCACACGCTGGATTCCGTCGAAATGGCCTCCGGGCTGATTTTCGGTGCGCGCAAGGCGGGAGCGGTGATTTTTAACACGGTTTGCGTAGAAGATATCGTGATTCACGATGGCGTGATTTCCGGCGTTGTCATCAACTGGAATCCCGTACGCCGCCTCGATATGCACGTAGACCCGATTGTCGTAACCGCACGCGCCGTGGTTGACGGCACCGGGCATCCGAGCGAGATCGTCAAGAAAGCCGTCAACAAAGCCGGCGTTCAGATTGATTCGCCAACGGGGGGCATTCTTGGAGAAAAACCGATGTGGATGGCGGACGGAGAACGCACGACCGTCGAAAACACCAAGCGGCTTTTCCCCGGGCTTTACGCTTCCGGTATGGCGGCGAACAACGTACAAGGCGGCTTCCGCATGGGCCCGATTTTCGGCGGAATGCTCAAAAGCGGACGTAAACTTGCGCAAATTATCGCCGAAGATTTGAAGTAAAAAAAGGAACCACGGAATGCACGAAATATTGCAGAAGGCAAGCTCTATAAATTCGTTTTTGAGGAAACCGATGAGAGCCCGGGGCTGAGAGATTAGAGGTAAATGCGTTCCCGCAAGCGGGGAAAAGGACTTTAAAAACCTCTTTCGCGAAGCGAAATGCAAATACCTATCATCTCTATCCTCTCCCCTATCATCGAAAACTCTATTTATAGAGGCTCCCAGAAGATTTCCTGTCTTCCGTGGTTCCTCTCTCCTCTTTTTGAAACATGAAAAATTCTTTTGGACTTTATCTCGTCATTACCGATCCCGCGACGAGCTACGAAACCTGCGCAGACGCCGCGGTGCGCGCAGGATTGCGCGTCATTCAGCTTCGTATGAAACACGTTTCGCGGGAACGCATCGTCGCCACGGCGAAAAGCCTGCGAGCAATCACGGCGGGAACGAGTACGCTTTTCATCGTTAACGACGATCCCGCGATCGCCGCCGAAGTCGGAGCCGACGGCGTTCATCTCGGGCAAACAGACCTTCCGATTCCCGTCGCGCGGGAACGGTTTCCGTCTCTGAAAATCTTCGGGCTCTCCACGCATTCACTCGAGCAAGTCGAAGCCGCACGGGAACTCACGCCCGACTACATCGGCATCGGTCCTGTTTACGCCACGCCGACGAAAGAAATCCCCGATGCCACGCTCGGCTTGGAAACGATGCGAAAGATGCTCTCCGCCGCACCCGTTCCTGCCGTCGCCATCGGCGGAATCGATGCCGAACGTCTTCCTGATGTTCTGCGCGCGGGAGCGCAAAATTTCGCCGTCGTCCGCGCCGTTTGCGGAAGCCCCGATCCTTACGCCGCCATTCGCCGTTTAAAGGATACGTACAAAACGCTTGTTTGAACTTTGCGAGTCCGATTGCGACAGAAAATCTCGTCTTGCAACACGTTTTTTTTTTAATAAAATAGGAGTCTCCAATAAAGAGAGGGAGGCAAAAAAAATCTGCCGACTACCTTCTAAAAACTTTTAACAACTTACGAGACTATGACTAAATACATCACAATTGCGGCACTTCTTGCCGCCGGAACAACCCTCTCAAATGCCGAGACAATAACGTTTGACAAAACGACATGGACGACGGGAACCAACACGATTTCGTTAGTATCACCGACAACCGTTTCTACAACCGCGATTGAAAATCTCGAAAGCTGGGAAATCTCCTTTGACTGGACTTATACGGCAGGAGACGCTTCCAACGAATGGGGATCGACAATTTTTGCAACGGGAACAGATCCGTTTGCGAGCAATGGATACAACGGCGGATTCCAAATTCGTTGGAACAACGGAACAAAGAATAGTGATGGCAAGATGTTTGTTGTCTCAAACGGAAATACAAGTGGAGGCTCCTCCCTCGACTTGGGGACTGTTGCTGATTTTGCGAGCGAAAATTACAGTTTCAACTTTACCGTTTCTTATGATGTCGAAACCAGGGATTTGAATTTTGTTGTTAAATACGGAGATAAGACCTTGGATGAAACATTAACGTCAACCCAAGAAGTCGCGCTCTCTTCGTTTTCGACAGGACGTTCAGACTATGGAACAATTGGTACATACTCCAACTTGCAAGGTTCTTACACGATTCCCGAGCCTTCGGCGTTCGGGTTGCTTGCTGGCTTGGGGGCGTTGGCACTCGTCGCCACGCGTCGGCGACGCAAATAAATCCTAAAAGCGACAAAAAAAAAGCGTTCTCTTGCGGGAACGCTTTTTTTTTGCAATTTCGCGCCAAACAACTTTTTGACGAGACAGAGGAAAAATAATACTTCTCCGCCTTCAGGAAATTTTTTCCGATAGCTAAACATTCTCTTTTCCCCGACAAGTCGTTACCGATTTACAATTTACTTTCAGGGAGAAGGCGCGCATTTTCTGAGGTATGCAGTGGTATTTAGAAAAACTCACGGAATTTTGTAACGGTATGAACCTACCTCCTCAATACACGCAAATTGCGGTTTCTCTGGTTTTGGCGTGCGGATTTATTCTCGTTCTTTTCTTCCTACAACGCTTGTCGCGTTTTGTTCTGGTCACGGGAGCACATCTTTGGGCAAAACGTTCCAGTAATACTTGGGACGACGCGCTCTGCGAAGCGAAGCTTCCCGAACGGATATCACACCTGCTCATTGCAGTCTTATCACTTCACGCCTATACAATCGTCTTTGCTCAAAATCCCGGGTTTTCGGAGATTTTTAAAGCGGGAACGGGAATTTACTTTGCCATCGCCATCGCGGGAACGGCGTACGCGCTCGTTGACGCAATGATGATCATCGGAACAAATAACGAACGTCTCAAAGACATTCCGATTAAGGGATTTTTCCAGGCAATAAAAATCGTTCTCGCTCTCAGTGTCGCGATTTGGGTCCTTTCGATTTTATCGGATAAATCCCCGGCGTATTTCCTGTCCGGACTCGGTGCTCTGATGGCGATTTTACTGATCATCTTCAAAGATACGCTGCTCGGATTCACGGCAGGAATACTGATATCGGCAAACGATCTCGTGCGTAACAAAGACTGGATAGAAATTCCGGGAACGAATGTGGACGGCGAAGTCTTCGATGTCTCGCTGACCACCGTTAAAGTTCGCAACTGGGACAACACCATCGCCAACGTTCCCGCCTACACGCTCATTTCAGGTGCATTTAAAAATTGGAGAGGCATGGAAAAATCCGGAGGACGCCGCATCAAGCGTGCCATCCGCATTGATATGCAAACAATTCATTTCGCATCGGAGCGGGAAATCGCACGCTGGCAAAAAATCGAACTTCTCAAGCCCTACCTCACGCAAAAACTTGAAGAAATACGCAACGACAACGCTCGCGTTCCCGAAACGGCAGACCTTAGTGTCCCCGCTAACACGCGCAACCTGACAAATATTGGCACATTCCGGGCCTACTGCGCCGCTTACCTGAAAGCGAATCGAAAAATCCACCAAGGGATGACGATGCTTGTTCGCCAATTAGACCCAACCGCGACGGGGTTGCCGCTCGAAATCTACGTTTTCACCAACGACACACGCTGGGCCGTTTACGAAAACATTCAGTCCGACATTTTTGACCACCTCTTTGCCATCATGCCGGAATTCGGACTCGCACCCTTCCAAGAACCGAGCGGACGCAATTTTTCGTAAAAAAGAACTTTATAAGGCAAAAATGGGAAACGGATAATTGATAATGGATAGTGAATAGTTTTGCCCTAATGTTTTTGCCGCAGGCAAAAACAACGCTGAGCATTATCAACTACCAACCATCAATTATCCATTTTTATTCCGTGTTCTTGGAGATTCCCCGCGCAATAAGAAAAATCCCGGCAAACGCGACAAGGTGCCCAAGTGTTTTTACGACAATATAAACGCTGTGCGAATCTTTTAGTTCCGGAGCCACGACACGGGCCGCGACCACCCCGGCGATAGCGATTGCCGTTCCCGTAATCCAATAACGAGGAATTTTCTTCATGTGCTCTACAAAGGAGAAATTCCGGCATTCCCGCAAAACAAAAAAACGGATACCTGAAAGTATCCGTTTTTTTTTGTTTTTAGAATCCGGTCTTTTTACGCTCCGATCATCGGAACAAGCGCGATATAGACGCCGGTAAAAATCGCAGAGGTAATCACGCCGGAGATATTGATTCCGAGCGCGTCCGGAAGGACGATTACATCCGGTGCCACACGGGAAATTTCCTTCTGGGCAATTTTTGCACAAGTCGGGACACAGGAAATACCCGCGATGCCGCAAACCGGATTGAAGCGACGCCCTGTCAGCATATACATGATGTAGCCGCCGATAATCCCGCCAACCGCAGAAACCGTAAGCGCAAAAATCCCGAGAACGAGGAGTATCAGCACTTTCTCGTCAAGCAACGTACGGGCACTGCAAAGCAAGCCGAGAATGAGCCCGAGGAAGAACGTTCCGCCGTAGAGGAAAACCTGATCAATCAGGCGAGTAAACGACTGAATGCCTGCTTCTCGAACCGCGATGCCGACAAAGAGTGAGCAGAACAACGGCGCACCGACCGGGAACAGCAAACAGAGCACCGCGCAGGTTACAACCGTAAACGCAATCTTTTCGTTGGCCGTAACCTTAATCGGCTTTTTCGTCGGTTTATTGCGCACCTTGCGCAGCGCTTCCGGAATAAGGAATCGAATCAGGAACGGATACGCACCGTAGGTGATTCCAAGGTAGAGGTACGCAACCACGGTCACGGGAACAAAAAGGTCTTTCGCCAATTTCAGCGCCGTGAAAAGCACCATCGGTCCGTCCGCCCCTCCGACGATGGCAATCGAGGCCGCTTCCCCGTAGTTCAGTCCGCAGGCAATAGCTACCGGGAACGTAACAATCGTTCCGAGTTCCGCACAAAACGCGACAAACACGCTCTGAAACGGTCTCGCCATCAGGAAGCCGACATCCAAAAGCACGCCGATCCCCATAAAGATAAAGCAGGCAATCAGATTATTGCTGAACGCGTAGTTGTAAATCGGCTGAATCCAGTCTTTCTGCATCAGCGCAACAAGGTTTTTCTCGCCTTGTACGAGCGGTTCGACATTCAAGTCACCTTGGAGCAACACGCGACCGTTGATTTTCTGCTGCGTCTTTGCGTCGATGATTTCGAGCTCTCCGGCTTTGAGAAATCCGGCAATGGCATCCGTACTTTTGACGTGGATGTACTTATCTGTCTGCTTGGATTCTTCCGCAAAATCGGGGGTTCCCTGAATCGTGAAATAACGCACGTCGGTGCGGTCCTCACTATTAATCCATCGCGCTTCGGCAATGCGTTCTGATTCGATCGCCGTCGTCGGATCAAGGTAAAGATTCCCTGCATTCGCGACAATCATACCCAAGCCCATCGGAATCATCAGCAACGGCTCAAGAATCCCGCGTTTGCCGAGAAAAACGAGCACCGCGCCGAAAATGATCAGCCCGACACCTGTCCAACACAGAACAGGGGGAGAGTCGGCAAGTGTCGTAATCCCTTCAAAAAGCCGACGAATGATATCTATAAAATCGATATTGTTCATTGAGGTTTCTTACGGTTCGCGGGAATTTCAGTTCCCGCACGTGCTCCACATCAGCCCTTTTTACTGAAAATATGCAAAAACAGATAAATTCCCTTCACGAGAACCGCTAACACGACGGCGACCGCAGACGCAATCAGCACAATCCACGGAAGCCACTCAAGCGCCACGCTAAGCGACGCTTCCGTAGAAGCGGCAACCGCAGACGCATCTGCAAGCAGTGAAAACATGATGACGTTCGGAAAAATTATGCGATAACCGCAAGAACCTGACCTTCTTCAACGCCGTCTCCGACATTGACGTTGATCGCGGAAACCGTTCCCGCCTTATTCGCGTAGATGTAGGTGTTCATCTTCATCGCTTCAATCGTCAGAATCTGGTCACCGTCCTTAACAGTCGCTCCGACTTTAGTGTCGATAGAAACCACTTTACCCGCAAGCGGAGACGGAACTCCGGAAGCTCCGGCGGGAACAGCTGCGGGCGCGGCGGCAGGAGCGGGAGCCGCAACCGGAGCGGGCGCTACGGGTGCAGGCGCAATCGGGGCGGATACCACGGGAGCGGGAGCGACAGGTGCCGGGGCGACAGTAGCTGCGGCTTCGCCTTCGATTTCAACGGAGACTTCGTAAACTTTTCCGTCAACGGTAACTTTAAGTTTTTTCATGATGGGAATTTCTTCTATTTTTCGATGTTAAATGAATAAAAACGGATAAAAATCAGCGAGGAAGCGAATGCGAGGAATACACCTGACGGCGTCCTTCGAGAGACCACAGTGACATTAAGCGCTCAATGTCTGCGGCTTTCTGAGCAGGCTCAACTCCGGTGATGGAAAAGCGCTGCCCGCGCAGAACCACCGCAACGGAAGCTGCGATTACCGCCATCACTTCCGGAGGGATTGTACCAACAGCGGGGGGCACCGCACGCACGGGTGCCGGAGCTGAGGGCGCGGTCACGACAGGAGCCACGGGAACGGGAGTCGGTGTCACCACCGGTTTTCGGAATGACGAAACGTGCTCCGGATTCGGCGGGAACGCGGCTGCAATCGCACGTCCGACCGCAGCGACGATGACGAGAAGCGCGATTGTTCCGACCAAAACCCAGCCGATGACGCCCCAGTTTACCGCACACAAAAAAGGTTGAATGACCATATTTATTTTCTCTTTTTTCTAAATTCTCGATTTTTCTCGGGAACGCAAAGAAATTACAGCGGCATATTGCCGTGTTTTTTCGGCGGACGCGTCGCACGCTTGGAGAGCGAGTTGCGGAGAGCTTGCGAAAGCACCGCACGAGACTGTGCCGGAGTGATCACGTCATCCACAACACCGTTGGCGGCAGCGCGGTACGGTGTCGCAAACTGCGCACTGTATTCGTCCGCATAAACGGCAGCACGAGTACGCGCCGCTTCCTTGCCGATGCGTTCCGCTTCTTCTTCAGATTTCCCTTGCGCAAGCGCATCGGCTTTCGCCTTTTCGCCGGCGGCGCTGATGTCCTTTTTGAAAACGATATTGGCGGCACCTGCCGGGCCCATTACGGCGATTTCCGCCGTCGGCCATGCGTAAACCGCATCGGCGCCGAGGGATTTCGAGCACATGGCAATGTACGCTCCGCCGTAAGCTTTACGGAGAACGAGCGTAACTTTCGGAACCGTCGTCGCAGAGTAAGCGTGGAGCATTTTCGCGCCGTGGCGAATGATTCCCCCGCGTTCCTGCGCCTTGCCCGGCAAGAATCCGGGAACATCAACGAGCGTTACCAGCGGAATATTGAATGCATTGCAGAAACGAATGAAACGCGCGCACTTATCGGCGGCGTCAATATCGAGAACGCCGGCCTTCATCGTCGGCTGGTTGGCAACGATACCGCAAACGATACCCTGTAAACGCGCGAAGCCGATAACTGCGTTTTTCGCAAAATCCGCCATCACTTCGAAGAACGAATTTTCGTCGAAGAGTCGGGAAATAACCTTCTTCATGTCGATCGGCAATTTCGGATCTTCGGGAACGAGCTCCGCCATGCCCGGATCTTCCTGCATCGAAACGATCGGTGTCGGCTGATGCGGCGGGTCCATCATGTTGTTCGCCGGGAGATAGCTGAGTAAGCGGCGGGCAATGACGAGCGCGTGAGCATCGTCTTCTGCAACGAAATGAATATTTCCGCTGATGGACGCGTGCGCAGCCGCACCGCCGATTTCGTCCATGGTGCATTGTTCACCCGTAACCGCTTTAATCACTTCCGGTCCCGTGATAAACATTTGCGCATTGGACTTTTTCATGATGATAAAGTCCGTCAGTGCGGGGGAATACGCGGCACCGCCCGCGCACGGACCTGCGATAATCGAAATCTGCGGAACCACGCCGGAGGCCTGAACGTTACGGTAAAAAATATCGCCGAAGCCTTTGAGCGCCATTTCTCCTTCCGGAATACGGGCACCTCCCGAGTCGTTGATTCCGATAATCGGCATCCCCATTTTGAGTGCATATTCCTGCATTTTGCAGATTTTCTGCGCGTGTTCGTGCCCGAGAGAACCGCCCTGAACGGTAAAGTCCTGAGAATAAATTGCAACCGAGCGACCGTCAACATTCCCGACACCGGTAACAACACCGTCGCACGGCAAGTCCTTACCTTTCATACCGAAATCCTGACAATGGTGCTTGATATGCATTCCGAATTCCATGAATGAACCCGGCTGAACCAATCCGGCAATACGATCACGGGCGGTCATCAGACCTTTTTTGCGACGCGCGTCGAGTTTGTCTTCTCCGCCGCCGGCGAGGGCTTTTTTGCGGAGTGCTTCCAGATTTTCGATCAACTCTTTTTTCATAAAAATTGCCTTAGATGAGTAAATAAAAAACGTGATTATATCCTATCCGCGGGGACGTCTTTTTTAAAGCAAAAAGTTCTCCGAACCGCATTCCCGCAAGACGCGTCCACAGCACACTGCACTACAAATCTGAAACGGAAACACGGAAAAAACCGCCCTGCTCCGACGCAATCAGCAACACATCCTCTCCGATAAACGCAATGCCTTCCAGCTGCCATTGCTCTTTCGGCGGAGCAAGGCGTCTGAATTTTGCGGGAGAATGCGTAAAAAATTTCGCTTCGTCGATTTTTCCGTTCCCGCCGCGCCCGGGAAGCTCGAAAACCCAAACGCAATGATACGTCAGCACGGCAAGCCGCTTACGGGAGGGCGAAAGCGCGGCATCCGTCACCATACCGTTCGCATCGAAACGCGACACGGGAACGGCAGCCTGATACGTTTCCACGGAAGGATCAACGCGCCAAAGCACGGTTTCCGTATCACTCCAATGTTTGGTAAAAAAATAAATTTGCCCGTTCAGCGCGAAACAGGACTCACAATCATAATTTCGCGAAACGGCGGGAAACTCGTTTTGAGACGGGTAGTAAAACGAAATTTTTTTCCGCGGAGGCGTCACGACATCGCGCGCCGGATTCGGCTCGGGAACAATATAAAAACAAAGGTTCCGACGATTGCTCAAATTGTTCCCGACATCTCCGATGATGAGATTTCCCTTCTCGTCGAGCGCAACGCACTCCCAATCAAGATTGCGCGTTCCCGTGACGCGGATTCCGGCGTATTTTTTCCTCGCGGCAGCGGGGATGACAACATCCCCCGACTCGCGCAGCGCAAACACGACGGGAGCGCTTCCGCTATCGGAAACAGTCCAAATCGTATCCGCATAACGTACGCTTTTTTCCAAGCCCGAACATTCCTTAACGCGCTCCGTGTTAAACATCGCGCAAGGTTTAAGCGAAAGCGGCTCCTTTTCTGCGGGAACGGCAATCGCTGTCAGGGGTGGAAGCTCGGCAAAAACCGTGTGATTTTTCGGACGCGACGCACCCCAAAACGTTCCCGCAATGCCGAGAACCGCACCGACAACCGCAAGCGTTTTTCTCATTCGAAAAGACCTCCGAACGAACTTTCGCCGAGCAAGGAATTTTCCGGAGCCGGAGCGGATCTTTTCGCCGACGGGAACGGCGGTGTCACGAGTACCGCAGATTTCAGCCCGGGGAAAAACTCCGAAAACTCATCGCCCGCCGGAGTGTTTCTCAACGCCGCCTGGACCATGCCCATTTTTGCATCCAAATTGTCAATCATCGAAACAAAAACTGCTTCGGGTGTCGCCGCAAGCACCGCCGCGCCCCATTCCAATTCTCCCTGATGGCTCAAAATAATGTGCTCCAAGCGCTCCAAAATTTCCGGCGCAAGGCGGCTTTTCAGCCCGTGTTTGCGTACGCAACGGTAGCCCAAAACAACGTGCCCCTGTAAAATTCCCGTGCGGGTCTTCCGCGTTGCCAAGCCCTGTGTGTATTCGACGGTTTTTCCGATGTCGTGCAAAAGCGTTCCCGCGATGGCGAGGCTCGGATCCACCTGCGGATACAGCGGAAGCAACGCGCGTGCGGCCCGCGCAAGATGGCAGGAATGCTCCAAAAGCCCATGCCGATACGCATGGTGCATGGAAATCGCCGCCGAAGATTTTTTGAAAACCTCTCCGGATTCCTCCAACACCGCGCGCGTCGTTCGGCGTAAAGTCTCGTCCGGAATCGCCTCAATGTGCGATTCGAGTTCCGAACAAAGCTCGTCAAAATTCTCCGGAGAAACCTCCACGAGCAAATCCGCCAAGCCGTCACGCTCGATTTCCTCGTCGTCCAACGCGTAAACATCGTCCAACTTCGGGGAAAAACGCCCCTGATACGTTCCCGTAACGCCTTCGACGCGGACCACAGCGCCTTCCGACAAATTCCTGAGCGTTCCCGCAACGGGACTGTCCGAAAAAACCGTGCAGGAAAACGTTCCCGTGCGGTCGCCCAAATCTAACATATAAAACGGCGCACCGTTGCGAGCCGTCCGCGTCGAGATTTTTTTCAAAATAAACGCACCGGAAAAACAATTGCTCGGCGGGAGCGTTTTCAATTCGGAAACAGTTGCGGCGCTTGACATATCCCCGATTTTTAACGAGACGACACGGGAACGCAAAGATTTTATTCGCGGGAACGCAAACGAATCGGAGTTTTATTCGAAATTCGCAAGTTGAGGTAAAAAATCCGAGAGAGACCGGACAAATCCGACCTTCGCCCGTAAAAAAAAACAAACGTTCCCGCGACCGAAGTCACGGGAACGTTTGTTTTTTGGCTCTACGCTTCTTACTTGCGCTTGCCGGTGGTCTTGAAGAGTTTCTTGACCGAAGCGACGGCGTAGTCGCGATTCATCTTGGCGATGAAGTCGAGTGTTTGTCCCTTCGGGCAAACCGCCTGACACTCGCCGAGGTTGGAGCAGTTTCCGAATCCGGCGTCGTCCATCGCCTTAACCATGGCGAGCACGCGTTTGTCCTTTTCGGGCTTGCCCTGCGGGAGCGAATTGAGCTGCGTTACCTTCGAGGAGACGAAGAGCATAGCGGAAGCGTTTTTACACGCCGCGACGCAAGCGCCGCAGCCGATGCATTCCGCAGCGTCCATCGCCGTGTCGGCAACTTCCTTCGGAATCGGCATGATGTTGGCGTCAATTGCGGAACCGGTGCGCACGGAAACGAAGCCGCCCGCCTGAATGATTTTGTCGAACGAGGTGCGGTCGACAATCAGGTCGCGAATCACCGGGAACGGTTTCGCGCGGAAGGGTTCGATCGTGACGGTTTCGCCGTCCTTGAAGTGGCGCATATGGAGCTGGCAAGTCGTCACGCCCGGGAGCGGACCGTGCGGCATACCGTTGATCGTCATCGAGCACATCCCGCAAATACCTTCGCGGCAATCGTGGTCGAATGCGATGGGTTCTTTGCCCTGAGCGACGAGGTCTTCGTTGAGGATGTCGAGCATTTCAAGGAAGGACGAACCCGTAGAAACGTCGGAAACCTTGTAAGTTTCGAAATGACCGTCAGCGCTGCCGCTTTTCTGGCGCCAAACTTTGAGCGTGAGTGAAATCGTTTTTTCTTCGGACATGATTTATTCCTTATCTTTAAGCATTAAGCTCTAAACTTTAAGCTCTCTTATTTGTAAGAACGCGTCGCGAGGTGAACGTTTTCGTAAACGAGCGGTTCCTGCACGCGAACGGGCTCCTCGCCGTCGCCCCGGAATTCCCAAACGCCGACGTGGTGGAACTTTTCGTCAACGCGTTGAGCTTCGCCTTCGTCGGTCGCGTATTCGGAGCGGAAGTGTCCGCCGCAGGATTCGTCGCGTTCCCGTGCGTCAAGGCAAAGGAGTTCGGCAAATTCGAGGAAGTCCGCCACGCGAGCGGCGCGTTCGAGTTCAATATTGAGCGTGTCCTTGTCGCCGACAACGCGAACGTTTTTCCAGAAGTCATCGCGGAGCGCCTTGATTTCGGCAATCGCTTCGGTGAGACCTTCCTTCGTGCGCGCCATACCGCATTTTTCCCAGATGATGTGCCCGAGTTTCTGATGGAAGAAACGCGGAGACTTGTCGCCCTTGACCGCCATCAGTTTTTCGATGCGTTCGCGGACAGCCGTTTCCGCCGCCGCGTATTCCGGATGGTCTTCCTTCTTCGGAGCGCCCTTGAGACCGCACTTCGCGAGGTAGTCCGGAATCGCCGCCGGGAGCACGAAATAACCGTCGGAAAGCCCCTGCATGAGCGCGGAAGCGCCGAGGCGGTTCGCACCGTGGTCGGAGAAGTTGGCTTCGCCGCCGACGAACAGGCCCGGGATCGTGGACATCAAGTTGTAGTCCACCCAGAGACCGCCCATCGTGTAGTGAGACGCCGGATAAATCTGCATCGGGTTTTTGTACGGATTCACGCCCGTGATGTTTTCATACATATCGAACAGGTTTCCGTAGCGGTCGCGAATCACGTCTTCGCCGAGGCGATTGATCGCATCGCGAAAGTCGAGGAACACGCCGAAGCCCGTCGGCGCAACGCCGCGACCGTCGTCGCAGGCTTCCTTCGCGGCGCGGGAAGAAATATCGCGCGGAGCAAGGTTCCCGAAGCTCGGGTACTTGCGTTCCAGATAGTAGTCGCGATCTTCGTCCTTGACGTCGTTCGGGTTGAGTTTGCCTTCGCGGATCAGTTTTGCCTGTTCGCGGGATTTCGGCACCCAAACGCGGCCGTCGTTGCGGAGCGATTCCGACATGAGCGTGAGTTTGGACTGCTGTTCGCCGTGAACCGGGATGCAGGTCGGGTGAATCTGTGTGTAGCACGGATTCGCGAAACCGGCGCCGTGCTTGTAGGCTCGGAAAGCTGCCGTGACGTTGCAACCCTGCGCATTCGTCGAAAGATAAAACACGTTCCCGTAGCCGCCCGTGCAGAGCACCACGCAGTCCGCGTTCCACGATTTGACTTCGCCCGTAACCATGTTGCGGGTAACGATGCCCTTCGCTTCGCCGTTGACGACGACGAGGTCCATCATTTCGTGGCGGTTGTACATTTTAACCGTGCCGAGACCGATTTGCTTCGAGAGCGCGGAATACGCGCCGAGGAGAAGCTGCTGCCCGGTCTGACCGCGAGCGTAAAACGTACGGGAAACCTGCGCGCCGCCGAAAGAGCGGTTCGCAAGCGTTCCTCCGTATTCGCGGGCGAACGGAACGCCCTGCGCTACGCACTGGTCGATAATCGCGTTGGAAACTTCCGCCAAGCGGTAAACGTTGCCTTCGCGGGCGCGGAAGTCGCCGCCCTTAATCGTATCGTAGAAAAGACGATAAACGGAGTCGCCGTCGTTCTGGTAATTCTTCGCTGCGTTGATCCCTCCCTGAGCAGCGATCGAGTGCGCGCGGCGCGGGCTGTCCTGATAGCAGAAGCAGCTCACGTTAAAACCCATTTCGCCAAGGGAAGCGGCTGCGGCTCCTCCGGCGAGTCCGGAGCCGACCACGATGACGTGGTACTTGCGGCGGTTCGCAGGATTGACGAGCTTGTATTCAAACTTGCGCTTGCCCCATTTTCCGGCGATCGGACCATCCGGAATCTGAGAAATCTTCGCGGCGAACTCTTTCGGATCCGTAACCGCCTGCCATTTCGAAGCGAATTGGACTTCGGGAGTAACGTTGGAACTCATTTTTTAAATTCTCCTTAAAATTCGGGGTTATTTCGCGGGAACGGGAGCGACAACCGCTTCCGTCTCGACCGTTTCTTCAACAGCGACGGGAACGTCACAGCTCTTTTCACAACAGGACATCGGGCAACGCACCTCAACCACCGGAGCCGTCGTGTTCGGATTCGGCTTAATGATTCCCGTAAGCACACCGACGGGAACGGCGATCAGACCGCCGCAAACCGCGATGCAGTAAACAACGGCAACGCCGCGGAAGATCGGACGCATTTTTTCGTTGCGCAGACCGACCGACTGAAACATCGAGTGCACGCCGTGCGAAAGGTGCGAGAAGAGGCAAAGCATACTCACGACATAAACAAGCGAAATCCACGGGTTCGCAAACGCGTTGTAAACCATTTGGTAAACGTCAAAAACCTTGTAGGAAAGCGTCGCTTCCGCGTTCCCGTGCTGGCCGAGGTAACCGAAAATCCCTTCGCCGCCGACAACCGTAATCGATGTCGCAGCATCATACGCCGCCATCCCGCAGAGACCGGCTTCTTTGAAAACCGTGAACTGCAAAATATGGAAAACGACAAACGCAAGAATAATGATCCCGGAGAGAATCATTACACGAGCCGACCACGCCGCATAGCGAGTCGCGTTCGCCGCGTATTTTTCCGGACCTCGGGCCGCGAGATTTTCCATTTTCAGGTTGATCGCCAAGCCGAAGTGCACGACAAAGCACAACAGCATGAACAGGCGGAATCCCCACAGGGCAACCGGCGGCAGGCTATGCAACAGATGCGCATAGGTGTTAATCTTTTCCGGTGCCTGGAACATCTGTAAATTGCCCACAACGTGGACAATCAGAAACAGCACGAGAACCAGACCGGAGACCGCCATCAGGTACTTTTTAACGACCGACGGCACACGGCAACAGCATTTTTCGCTCATAAGTTTTGATAAGTTTTTGGTAAATGAAAGGATTTGAGGTCGCCCCGCAACCTTCGCGGAGACACTTCAGAATCTGACTTTTCCCGGGCGTTTTTTCAACTTCTTTTTCACCGCCAATATTAATGAGAATGAGTATTAAAAAGACTTCCACGACGATTCACAAAAAAAAGAGCGAAGTTTTCACTTCACTCTTTTTCGGTTAATTCCGGAGTTGGCGCGCCGTCGGTTTTGAGATTTTTATTTCGACGGTTTGCGCAGGAAGTTTCGCGCCGGTAACCTTCAGCGTTGCCTTACCGGAGGAATCGCGCTTGGAGCGCAAAATCACCTGCGCCATGCCGGAAAAGGCCCTGATTGTATCGCCTTTCATGGAATCATGGTCCGTCGGATCGCCGTTGCACACACCGACGATTTCGGCGTTCCCGCTGACGGAGAATTTCAGGCGATTGTCGGCGGTCGGCACCTTGCGTCCTTTTTTGTCCTGAACGACAATCGTGACGTAGGCGAGATCACGCCCGTCGCCGAGAATCGTATCGCGGTCAACGGAAACCGCCATTTGTGCGGGAGCGTCGGTAGTTTCGACAACATCTTCCGCCCATTTTTTTCCGTTTTTGTAAGCGACGACTTTGAGCGTTCCCGGCTCGTATTTCACGTCCATCCAAGTCAGGCGAAAGCGTTCCCGCATATCGCCGTTCATATCTTTTCCCGTGAGTCCGGCTCCTTTGTTTTTCTTGCGCTTCCCGAGCGATTTCCCGTTGAGGAAAAGCTCTGCGGAATCTCCGCTCGTGTAAACGAAAACGGGCGTAATTTTGCCTTCGCGCTGCCCTTTCCAATTCCAATGCGGGAGAATGTGCGCCATCGGCACATCCGGCATCCAGTGCGATTGGTAAAGATACGTACGGTCTTTCCAAAAACCGCAAAGGTCGACGATGCCGAAATACGAACTGCGGGAAGGCGTGCCTTGCGCAAGGATTTTCGCCATTTCCTCCTTCAGTTTCTTAATTTCGGCTTCGGAAGCGCCGCGAAAATCGTTTTCCGGCTTTCGTCCGAGATTCCACGGTGTCGGCTCGCCGAGATAGTCAAAACCCGTCCAAACATATTCGCCCGCGCAGCGCGGCTCGTCTTCGAGCGCGCCAAATTCCACATCGGGAGCATACGCCCAGCCCGGCGCGTAAAGCCCGTAATCGCTGACTTGGCAAATTGCGAGATTGTCGCAGAAATTGCGTCGCCAGAACGGCGCGTAATCCTTGTCGTTTTCCGGGAACGAGTAAAATCCGCGCGTGCTCACGCAAGACGACGTCTCCGAGGCGACAAACGGCATTTTCGGATTTTTCCCCGCAAAATTTTTGTAATCGTTCGGCTTGTAGTTAAAGCCGTAAACGTCAAATTCCTTCCCGAAACCGTTCCACGAAGCGCTCAAGTCGTTGCAACCGACGGTTACCGGACGCGTCGTGTCGTATTTTTTGAAAAGCGAAACGAGATCCCTGGCAATCGCGATTCCGTCGGCCGCGCCCTGCTCCGCAATTTCGTTTCCGGCGGACC
Organism: Opitutales bacterium; assembly: GCA_017935025.1. Taxonomy (GTDB): domain Bacteria; phylum Verrucomicrobiota; class Verrucomicrobiia; order Opitutales; family UBA953; genus Spyradosoma. The sequence continues at coordinate 30,072 of JAGBIL010000034.1, forward strand.
AGGCGATAACGCAGGCGTGGTTACGGTCGCGCATGACAAAGTTGCGCACATCGCGTTCCCGCCAATCGTCCCAGAAAAGGTTGTAGCCGTTCGCCTTGCCTTCCTTGAGGTGTTTCCAACAGTCGAAAAGTTCGTTATCGACGAGAATGCCCATGCGGTCGCAAAGCTCGAGCAACTCCGGTGCGGGCGGATTGTGCGACGTGCGAATCGAATTCACGCCGAAGCTCTTCAAAATCTCAATCTGGCGCTCGATTGCGCGCTTGTGGACGGCGCCGCCGAGCGGCCCCAAATCGTGGTGCTGACAAACGCCCTTAATCTGCACGCGGCGATTGTTCAGGTAAAATCCGTCGGGTTTCCACTCCGCCTTACGCACGCCGAAAATCGTGTCTTTGCGGTCGGTCGTCTTCGTTTTCCCGTCGCTTCCGACAATTTTTACCGTCGTACGCAGGACGTAAAGCGACGGCGAAAGCACGTCCCAAAGTTTCGGAGAATTGAGCGTAAATACCGCGTCGATTGTTTTTTCCGTTCCCGCGGGAACGCTCGTCGAATCGACAGTGCGCGTCGCCAACGGCTTGTCTTTTTTTCCGACAAGCGGATAAACAGCTTGCGAGACTTCGACGTTCACGGGAGCGTCGTCTGTGTTGGCAACCGTCGTCGCGACGGAAATTTTCGCGCTCGATGCTTTGATTTCCTTCGGCGGTTTTCTGTCGTTGATTTTCTTGATTCCCTTGATTTCGGGAACCGTCACGAAAACGCCCCAATGTGCGATGTGAACGGGATTTGCCTCCGTAATCCAAACGTGGCGATAAATTCCCGCGCCCGGATACCAGCGCGTCGAGTTCTGCTTGTTTTCCGCACGAACGGCGACAACGTTTTTCCCGCCGAATTTCAGATATTTTGTGATATCGACGCGGAACGAATTGTAACCGTACTTCCACTCGCCGGCGAGCTGCCCGTTGACGTAAACCTGCGGTGTCATCATCACGCCGTCAAAATCGAGGAAAAAGCGATTACCCTTGGACGCGGCGGGAACGGAAAAATCCTTGCGGTACCAGCCGACGGCATCCCACGGGAGCGACGCGGTTTGGTTCGGTTTATGCGGCAAAAAGCGGCTTTCCACGCCCCAGTCGTGCGGCAAATCGAGCTTGCGCCATTTCCCGTCGGGATAACCGGGCTTTGCAGCTTCCGGACCGGGATCGCTCGAAGCGAAGCATTGTTCGTCCCCGCCGAACTTCGCAAAACGCCAATCGAAATCAAACGTCTGGCGCTGGGAATACTTCACGGGAGCGGCAAAAAGCGTTCCCGCAAAGATCGTAGAGGCAAATGCAATGAGAGCAAGCGGTTTCGTTGAAATCATGCGGGCAAATCTATCCCTTGCACCAAACCGCGAAAACAAAAAAAAGGAAGAAGTATTAGGAATGAGCAATTAGGAGGCTTACTCATTCCTAAATTCTAATTCCTAATTTTCCACCGAAAATCTCTCCTTCACCCACGCGTAGCCTTTTTGTTCAAGCTCGAGCGCAAGCTCCTTGCCGCCGGTAAGAACAATGCGCCCACCGTCCATGATGTGAACTTTGTCCGGAACAATGTAGTCGAGCAAACGCTGATAGTGCGTGATAACGAGCGCGCCGAATGCGTTCCCGCGCATACGGTTCACACCTTCGGAAACAATGCGCAACGCGTCGATATCCAGACCGGAATCCGTTTCGTCCAAAATCGCGTAAGCCGGTTGCGCCATCATCATCTGCAAAACATCGCAACGCTTTTTTTCCCCTCCGGAAAAACCTTCGTTGACAGCGCGTGCCGTAAATTTACGGTCCATCGCCAGCGCATCCATTTTCTCATAAAGTTTCGCGTAAAATTCCTTCGCGTTAAACGGCGAGCCCGCCGGCTGACGCGCCACCATCATGGCACGGATGAAATTCGCAATCGTCACGCCGGGAATTTCCACCGGATATTGAAACGCGACAAACAAGCCGAGACGTGCGATTTCGTCGGGCGATTTTCCGATGATCTGCACGCCGTCAAGATACGCCTCTCCGCTCGTTACCGTGTAATCCGGATGTCCCGCAAGCGCTTTCGCAAGCGTTGATTTTCCCGTTCCGTTCGGTCCCATAATCGCGTGAACTTCGCCCTTCGGAAGCACCAAAGAAAAGTTTTTCAAAATTTCACGCTCCCCAATCGAAACGCACAAGTCGCGAATTTCTAAAAGATTACTGTTCATGTGTAAATTATTGCAGGCAATCCTAAGAACTCGCGTTCCCGCGTGCAAATTGAAATTTAGCGAAGCGCGCCGACTTTGTCGGCGCAGTGACGGGTGACCTGTGACATGAGACCGGTTAATACTTCAAAGTGGCTCCTTCGTCGGTATTTGCTGGAAGCAAAAACCTTAGCACTTAACTAGTCACTCGTCTCCGTTCACCATTCACCAAATTGAAATTTAGCGCACGCGTTCGCGTGCGCTAAATTTCAATTTGCTTAGAACGCTGCGCAAAAACGCGGCGGTCGGAGATTTTTCCCCGGAAAGTTTCTCCAAGCCGGAAACATCGCCCTGATAAAGCACGCGTCCGCCCGCGTTCCCGCCGTCGGGACCGATTTCGATAATGCGATCCGCCTCCGCAAGCACATCAAGATGGTGCTCGACGACGATGACCGTGTGCCCTTCGTCCGCCAGACGATGCAACAGCAAAAGCAATTTTTCACAATCCGACTGGTGGAGTCCGATTGTCGGCTCCTCGAGAATGTAGCAGTTCTTCTGCGGCGTTCCCGCGCGCGTTTTCCCCATGCGTTCCTTCCACGACGGGAGCGCGGTAACAAGTTCGCTGACGAGTTTCAGCCGCTGCGATTCGCCGCCGGAAAGCGTCGGAGAACTTTGCCCGAGCGTCAGATAGCCCAACCCGCATTCCACCATCAACGCGCAAATTTCCTGCAATTTTTTATGGAACGAGAAAAATTCCGCCGCCTCGGCAAACGTCATGGCGAGCACTTCCGCGATGTTTTTCCCGTTCCAGCGAATGTCTGCGACCGCCGGCGAATAACGCGTTTCCGCGCAATCTTCGCAAACGACGCTCGTATCGGGCATAAAATTCATTTCGAGTTTCACGCGCCCCGCTCCCGCGCAGGTTTCGCAACGCCCGCCCTTCGTGTTGAACGAGAAAAATCCCGCCGAGTGTCCGCGCATCCGCGCCTCGGGAAGCGCAGCGAAAACCTGACGAATGATGTCGAACGCGCCGATGTAGGTCGCCGGAGTCGAACGCGAGGTTTTTCCGATCGGTTCCTGATCCACGACGATGAGCTTGCGGAAGGCGTTCCCGCCGCGCAATTCGTCAAAAACGATTTTTCCGGAGTCGTCGTCGATAAGCCGTTCCCGCAATGCCCTTGTTCCCGTCAGCGTATCTGATTTTTTCGATACGGCAAACGCAAGTGCGGGAGCGAGCAAATCGGAAACCAGCGTCGATTTTCCCGCGCCGGAAACGCCGCAAACCGCGTTGAGCCGCCCGACGGCGAATTTTACGTCAATGTTTTTCAAATTCCGCAAGCGCGCCCCGCGCAGAGTAACAAATTCCGCGTTGCGCGGAACTTTGCGCCACGCGCCGCGCATCGGATGCGCAATTCCCGAGGACAAAATTTTGCCGTCCGTGAATTTTTCGCCTTCGCGCTCTTTTCCAAATTTTTCGGCGTGCCGGAAAAAAGAATTTCGCCGCCCTGCGTGCCAGAACCCGGACCGAGGTCGACCACGTTGTCCGCCGCGCGCATGGTATCTTCATCGTGCTCAACGACGAGCACCGTGTTCCCGCGATCGCGCAGATTTTTCAGCGATTCGATGAGGCGTGTGTTGTCGCGCGGATGCAGGCCGATACTCGGCTCGTCCAAAACGTAAAGCGCGCCGGAAAGGTTCGAGCCGAGCTGCGCCGCGAGGCGAATGCGCTGGGCTTCGCCGCCGGAAAGCGTGTTGCTGGCACGTTCGAGTGTAAGGTATCCGAGCCCGACGCCGTCGAGAAATTTCAGGCGTGCGCGCACCTCGGGAACGATGCGCGCAGCGACTGCCTTGTCGCGCGCATTGAGTTTCAGATGGTCCAACACGTCGAGCAGGCGCGCAGGCGGGAGCGCAAGCAACTGCGGCAAGGAAAACGCCGTTCCCGCAGAACATTTTTCGTCGGCAAAAATTTTCACGGCGCGCGCGATCGGATTCAATCGTTCGCCGCCGCATACCGGGCAGATTTTCCGCGAAACACGGTCGGACAACGCATCGTCGTTGAGCGCATCTTCCTCCGCGCCCCATGCTTCGACAACGCGCCCGTGCCCGTGGCACGCCTCGCACCAACCGCGCGGAGAGTTCCACGAAAAGTTTTTCGGATCCGGCTCCGGAAACGCCTCTCCGGTTGTCGGATCAATGCGTTCCCGCGAAAGCCATTCGACGGCGTTCCCGCGAGCATCGAGCAAAACCGCCACGCCTTTTCCGAGGCGAAGCGCTTCCGCGGCGGATTTTTTCAAACCGTGCTCGCCGGCATTTCCGGACGCAAGCTCGGCGACGACGACTTCTATGTCATGCTCCTTGTAGCGATCAAGAGGCTTGAAATTTTTCAAATCCGTAATGATTCCGTCGATACGCAGTTTTTCAAAACCGTGTTCGATTGCCCAAGTCGCAAGCGGCTGGTGGTGTCCTTTCCGGTTGCGGATGAGCGGTGCGGCAAGAAAAAGTTTCTCGTTTTTTTTACGTTTCTTCAAAACGGAACCGATGCGCTCGACGACCTGTTCCTGCGTTCCCGCGACAAGCGGCGTTCCCGTGCGCGGATTGTGCATCACGCCGATGCGCGCAAACAGCAAGCGTAAGTATTGCGCGACTTCGGTAACCGTCGCGACCGTCGATTTTGCGCTCCCGCGCGTAATGCGTTGTTCGATGGCAACCGTCGGCGGCAACCCTTCCAGGATATCGACATCGGGACGCGGCATTTGCTCCACGAACTGACGCGCGTAAGCGCTCATACATTCCATGAAGCGGCGTTGTCCTTCCGCAAAAATCACGTCGAACGCCAGCGAAGATTTCCCCGAGCCGGAAACACCCGTAAACACCGTTAGCGCGTGATGCGGGATTTTGAGCGAAACGTTTTTCAAATTGTGTTCCCGCACTCCGTCGAGGACGATTTGTGCGTTTTTCCCGCGCCCGGAATACGGAGGCGCAGCATCTTCGCGGACGCACGCAAGCGTGCTTTCCCCCGCAGCATCGGAAAGTGCGTTTTTCAGAAACGGAGCTGTCGCCGTGTTCCCGCGAGCGAGTTGCCCCGGTGTTCCCGCCGCAACGAGTTTTCCGCCCGCTGCGCCCGCTTCCGGCCCGAGTTCTAGCAACCAATCGCAGGCGAGCAAAACGTCCGTCTGGTGCTCGACGACAACGACCGTGTTTCCCGCCGAGACAAGTTTTTTCAAAATTTTGATGAGCAGAGAAATATCTTCGCGGTGAAGTCCCGTTGTCGGTTCATCGAGCAAAATCAACAATCCGTCACTTGTTTCGCCGCCGGATTTCCCCGGTTTTGCGGTTTCGATTCCCGTGAGAAATTTTACGAGTTTGAGGCGTTGAGCTTCGCCGCCGGAAAGCGTGTTGAGCGGCTGTCCGAGCGAAAGATAACCCAGACCGATGCTTTCGAGTAAATTGAGCTTTTCGATGATTTGCCGCGTTCCCGCGAAAAAAGTTTTCGCCTCGGAAACGGTCATATCCAAAATTTCCGCCACGTTTTTTTCCGCGTAGCGGAATCCCAAAACTTCTTTGCGAAAGCGCCTGCCTTCGCAAACCGGACACGGCACATGCACGTCGGAGAGGAACTGCATTTCGACGGCTTCCCAACCCGCGCCGCCGCAATGCGGGCATCGCCCGTCGCCGCTATTGAAGGAAAAATGCGCCGTCGTCAGCCCGAGGCGTTGCGCTTCTTCCGTTCCCGCGAGCAGCTTTCGCACATACTCCCAAATGCCTGCGTAGAGCGCCGTATTGGAGCGCGGTGTTTTGGAGACAGGCGACTGGTCCACGAGAACGACTTCGCGGATGGCTTCGTCGGTTTCAAACGTAAACGGCGGCAACTCAAAATCGTCTTCTGCGGGAACGCCGGATTTGTCTTCCGCAAAATGCGCGAGCACGTTGTTCAGCAAAGTCGATTTTCCGGAGCCGGAAACGCCGCAAAGCCCGACGAGTGCGCGCATCGGAAATTCCGCAGAAAAATCGTGCAGATTGTGTGCAAAAACGTTGGCAATTCGAACTTTCGGTACGTTTTTCTTCGCCAAAGAGTCGGATTTTTCTTTGAAAATCTGCGGATTGCGCGCGCCGCTCAACCACGCTCCCGTGACGGAATCTTTGCATTTCAAAATCCCTGCGGGAGCGCCCGCGTAAACGAGCTGCCCTCCTTCCGCTCCGGGACGCGGCCCGATTTCTATCAGCCAATCCGCCGCGCGCATAACGGATTCGTCGTGTTCGACAACGACAACCGTGTTCCCGCCGTCAACAAGCCGCCGCAGAATCGCAACCATTTTTCCGAGGTCGCGTGCGTGCAAACCGACACTCGGTTCATCGAGAATAAAAAGCGTATTCGCGAGAGATGCGCCGAGGCACGCTGTCAGATTTACGCGCTGAGTTTCGCCGCCGGAAAGCGTGCGCGACTGTCGGTCCAATGTGAGATAGCCGAGCCCGACTTCGCGCAAATACGACAGGCGATTTCGCGTTTCGGCGAGGGCGATATCTTCCGGGGCGGACGACTCGGAGCGCGTTCCGGAATCGGCGGGAACGTCCAAAAGCGCGAGTAATTCGTCCACCGTTTTTGAATACAATTCCGGAAGCGTGTTCCCGCGCCACTTCCAGCACAGGGATTCTTCGCGGAATCGCGTTCCCGCGCATTCCGGGCATTTGGTGTACGCGCGGAAACGCGAAAGGAACACGCGCACGTGCATTTTGTAAGACGTACTTTCAAGCCAAGTAAAAAAGCGGCGCACGCCGTACCAGCGTTTATCCCAGCTTTCCTCGCTCCAATCGTCGTCTCCCGCCAAAACGTATTCGCGGATTTCGTCGGAGAGCTCGCTCCACGGAACGTTAGTCGGAATTTTTTTGCGGCGGCACGCTCGAAGCAAATCGGTTTGGGACGTGCCGTAAACCTCTCCGGAAAACGGGGCGAAAACACCTTCAGCGAGCGTTTTCGAATCGTCGGGAATAACTTTTTTCCAATCAATTTCAATAACGCGACCGAAACCGCGACAGCGCGGACACGCCCCGATCGGAGAATTGAACGAAAACAGCGCAGGCGTCGGCTCGCGGAAGCGCCGCCGCGTTTTCGGCGAAACAAGTTTGTCCGCAAAGGCTCCGATTTCCTCGTATCTTCCCGCCGCTTCGCCTTTTTGAAAAAGAGAAAGCATCCCGCCGCCGAGCGACATCGCAGACGCGGCGGCTTCGATAAAGCGGGAACGTTCCGTATCCGCAATTTTTATACGATCGGAAACGATAAAAATCTTCCCGGGATTTCGGGGGTCGGGCTCGCGGAGAAAATCTTCGATTTCAAAAAGTTCGCCGTCCGCGATAAGTTTGGTAAATCCGCGCGAAACAAACTCCGGCAAAATTTCCGTCCACGCGATTTTCTTCGGGCGCTCCAACAAAAAAGCAACGACGAGCGGCGTTCCCGCGAACCGTTCCCGCGCGTGCGCCCAAAGCGTTGCCGGCGACCACGCGTGCAAGGCTTCTCCGGTGGCAGGATCAATCAGCTCGGAGTGGTGCGCGAACCAGATTTTCATCCAATCGCAGAGCTCCGTCATTGTACCGACGGTCGAGCGCGAAGTTTTTACGGAATTTCCCTGCTTTATCGCAATGGACGGGCGCACGTTTTCCACGGCGTCCACGTCTGCCTCCGGCAAAAGTTCGAGAAATTGCCGCGTGTAAGGCGAAAATGTTTCGACGTAGCGGCGTTGCCCCTCCGCGTGAAGCGTTTCAAAAACAAGTGAGGATTTTCCCGCGCCGGAGAGCCCCGTAACGACGACGAGTTTCCCGACGGGAATGTCCGCATCGATTCCCTTCAAATTGTTTTGGCGCACGCCGCGCAAGCGAATGAATTCCGGCGATTTTTTCATGGTTTTAATCTTTTGGAATCATTGCATTTACGATGCCGAAACGCAAACGCATCATAGGAATTTTGCCCGTGCCCGAAAAAAAACGTTCCCGCGACAACCGTGCGGGAACGAAGCAAAATTTATTTCCAAATATCCGGTCGCAAGAGCAAGGCTTTTGCAAGCGCGGTGAGCATGAGCGCGTGTTTCATTTGTCCGTTGCGTGCGAGTTCCAAAACTTCGCCCGGAGTCGCAAGTTTCATTTCGATTTCTTCGTTGGCATCGAAATTAGTTGATTCCGTTTTCCGGCAATTTTCGATGAGAACAAAATGGCAGCGATTGTTAAAAATTGCGGGATTCGATGCGGCACTTCCGAGAACCGTCGGCGGGTCGCCCCGATATCCGGTTTCCTCCGCCACTTCACGCACCGCTGCGTGGAGAAAATCTTCGCCCTTGTCGATAACGCCGCCCGGAAATTCCCACGAAAGCTCACGAATCCCGAAACGGAACTGGTTTACGAGGAGAATTTTCCCGTCGCTCGTCACGGGAACGACCGTCACCCAATCCGGCGCGTGCGCAACGTAAAAATCCCCGTGACGACCATCCGTCGGATGAGCAAAATGTTCCTTGTAAACATCAAACACAACGCACGCCGCGTGAAGATTTTCCCTGGTAAGATTCCAATAAGCGGGAGGATTCATCGTTTTTTGAGAGAAAAAGAAATATCGAAAAAAAAATATACGCCCGCGGGAACACGGGCGTATATTTTCGGGTGTGTCAGTTTTATTGATTCGCGGGAACGTTGATTTCCTGCCCGATTTGAAGTTTTTTCGGATCGAGACCGGGATTTGCGTCCATCAGCGCTTTCGTCGAGACTCCGAGTTCCTTCGCGATTTTTGCCGGATAATCGCCTTTTTTCACCTTGTACTTGCCGTTCGCAACCACCGGAGCGGCAGAAGCCGGCTCGGAAGGTCCTCCCGCAGAGGCGGAGGAACCCGAAGTGTCGCCGCCTTCGAGACGGGCGAGGCGCTGCTGCGTTTGCTTCGCGTGTTCCACGAGCTGCTTAACGCTTTCGCGGAGCTGCGTGTAGCCGGTTGCCAACTTGGCTTCCATTTCTTCAAAATCCGTTTTGAGCGAGGCGACCCCGTCGCTGCTCACGCCGCCGTTACGCGCGTCCGCAGCAGCCTGCTTGGCGACTTCGACTGCATCATTCACTTCCTTGATAATGCTGTCCTTGTGACGAGTGAGATTGCTCTTCGTGTTCCATGCAAACACAAAAGAAAGCCCGCCGAGCACAAAAGCGGCGATGGCAAGAATCATCGGAATTTTGGATTCCGTGGCTACGGGTTCGATGGATCCGTCGATTGCAGAATTTTCCATAATATGTCTAAAAAAAATTTTGTCGTAAAAATTAAATCGGGAAGCGCTAATGGAATATTGTGTTGACAACAAGAGCAATAAAAAACGATCCTCATTACAAAAATCGGACGTTAGCGCAGTCTGGCTAGCGCATCTGCTTTGGGAGCAGAGGGTCGGGGGTTCGAATCCCTCACGTCCGACCAGCTTTTCCCCTTCTGATTAAAAAATGAAAAAAATTCCTCTTTTGACGGCGACCGTCGGAGCGATTCTGACTTTTTTTGCAAGTACACTGTTCTCCGAAACCAAAATCGCCTGCATCGGCGATTCCATCACGTTCGGATATCTCATTCCCTCCCGTGATGCCGACAGTTATCCTAAACAGCTCGGAAAGCTACTCGGCGACGAATTTGAAGTCCGCAATTTCGGAAATCCCGGAAAAACCTGCGGAGACTATCCGAGTCAAAAAAACCGCCGCCGCTGGCTCGGCGACAACGAGGAACACAAGAACGGAACGGATTGGCAGGCGGATGTCTACATTTGCAATCTCGGCATCAACGATACCGGGGCATGGTGGGACGAAAAACTTTTCGTTTCCGGTTACGAGCGGCTTATCGAAGATTGGTTCGGCGGGCGCAAAGGCGTGTCGTTGCTGATGTGGACAAAACTTGCACCCGACTTCCGCGGTCCCGACGGCAAAGCAACGTTCCCGGGCAACGTGTTTCTGCCCAAATTTTCGTTCCCGAAGCAGGACAACGGCTCGGCAAAAAATCGCCCGGTAGCGGAAAAACTTTTGGCTAAAATCGCGAAAAAATACAAAGCGCACGAAATTGATGCCTACACTCCGCTCGCAGCGCATCCCGAGTTCTATTTGCCGGACGGGCTCCACCCGAATGCGCTCGGAGCAAAGCGCATTGCCGAAATCACGTTTGCCGGGCTCGTCAAAGCGGATTTGCCGAAAGTAAAAATCCCGCAGTCCAAACCGCAACTCGTTCCCGCAAAAGACGGGAAAAGCATTGCGCTAAGAAACAAAAGCGACATCGCAGTTTTGCTCGACGGAGCATCGTTGCGCCACGGGAAAACGACGTTCGTCTTTGAAAATGCGACCGTTATTCCGCCGCGGGGAGAAGTCGTCGTCGCTCTCGGGGGAAAGCAGGATCAGAAAGACCCGGCAAAACCGCTTGTTTCCTCAAAGCTGAAGCGTGCGACGGGTGTAAAATACGTTCCCGCGAATTAGACGGGAACGTCGCAACTATCGGGAAAGCCGCTTAAGCGTCGGGAGAATTGCGTTCGCCCAACGGCGGTAGCCTTCTTCATTCGGATGAAGAAGATCCGGCATGACCGTACGCGAAAGGGTCTGAGCTTCGTCTTTTTCGAGAAAAACTTTATTGATGTCGAGCCAGTAGACGAAACGATTATCCGCAAATTTTTTAATTATTCCGTTTATCTTTTCGTTGGTTTGACGCCGTACGTCATTTTTATCGGCCCCTCGCGGGAACACGGCGAGCAAAAGCACTTTTGTTTTCGGATGCGCTGCACGAATCTTTTCCAAAATTGCCTTCACGCCCAGGGCCGTATCTTGCGGACGGTTTTTCCAATTGTTCGTCCCTATCATGAGAACAACGAGTTTCGGCGACATTTTTCCGGAAAGATTTCCGCTGTCTAAGCGCCACAAAATATTTTCCGTCTTATCGCCGGAAATCCCGAAATTCACGGCTCCGAGCGGCTCTATTCGCGCGTCCCAAATTGCTTTTCCGCCGCGAGCCGACGGAGCGCGCCTCCACAAATCCGTAATGGAATCACCGAGAAAAACGATCTTCGCGTTCCGTTCCCGCGCAATAGCGTTGAAACTGTCATTCATGTTTTTCCACCAGCCGAGATTTTCCCGGCTTGCGGGAATACAGGTTACGGGAACTTTTTGTTCCGCTCCTTCCGCGGCGGCAAAAACGGACGTTCCCGCAACCGGACACGCAACAAAAACAGAAAGAAGCACAAAGCTTTTGAAAACAGTTTTAACGAGATTCATTTCAGAAACGGTAACCCCTTTCCCCTCACGTTGAAAATATATTTTCAAATATTCCGCAAAAAAAAAACGCCCCTAAGGCAACGCTTAGAGGCGAAAATCCGGAAGTTCCGGAAAAAAATCAAATCGGCGAAACCGGAATTACGCCTCCTCGTCGAATTTGCGCTCAAAAAGTTCCTGAAGATTGTCGAGCATACGGAGCGCGTCCGCAGAAACGCCTGACGCAATAAAACTCAACTTTGCGCCGCACCCGGCTGCCAGCATCATCAGCCCCATAATGCTCTTTCCATTGACCTGTTCGTCATCTTTCACGACGTCGAGCCCGACGGTCGGAAATTTATTGGCGATGCGAACAATCATTGCAGCGGGGCGAGCGTGAATCCCCATCTTGTTTTGAACGATAAGTTCTCTGGTGTGCGTATTGTCAGGCATGTCTAAAGGCAAAATGGAAATAACTGCACGGGAACGCGGCAAGACAAAAATAAAAATTAAGCCAAATCGGACGTTTCGGGCAGAGGATTTTTTCTGTTTTCACGAAAAAAAGGGCGGCGAAGCTGAAGCCCCGTCGCCCCTTTCCCTTTCGTTCCCGCGCGTTTTAGAAGCGGGAACGGAAGCCGAGATTTACGGAATGAGCCGTATCGGAATCCGTGGAAAACTCGAAACGATAGCCGCCGTAAATGCTGTTATTGCGGTCAAGGTCGTAGCTAAAGCGCGGTCCGACGGAGAACGTGTCTTCCGCAAACGTTTTCGCCGAAGCCGTATACTTTTCACCGCCGAGAGCCGGCATTCCGTAGTCGATATCGACTTCCGAATCCATCAATTCGCGCGTATAAGCAATGTCGAGATTCGTACGGGTGTTTTTCCCGAGGAACGGCGTAACAAGTGCCAGCGAAGCGCCGACCGTCGCACGCAGGCTACTCGCGCCGAACGAATCCGTATCGAGCGCTGTTTCCGCCCCGGATTCGTCAAACGCGCCGATTCCGTAATAGGAATATGCCAAGCCGACGTAGGGCATGAGGTTCAAACTCGTTTTTTCGTCTTCGCTCATGGAAAGCGGAATCAGCATCCCGAGGTTGGCGAACGCGCCTGCATGCCATCCGGAGGTGTCACCGTCAACACCGCCGAGGAGCGTGTTGCGCTTGACATCGAACATCGCAAAACCCGCCTGAGCCCCCGCGTCGAGATAGAAGCGCTCCGCAAAGAGTTTTCCGACAAACGCCGTTGCGCGGATATCGTGAGATTCGATATCGCCTCCGCCGTTGTGAATATCCGCCTTGCCGTAATCGTATGCGAGCGAGAACCCGACCACCGTCGTTGCGTCAATTTTCGCATCCATCCCTGCGATTGCTCCGTAGGTGTTCATGTCAAACGTACGCGTATCCGAACTTTCATCCGCTTCGGAGAGCGCGCCTTGCGCTTGGGCAAAGAATTCCCAGTCGTTGTGAATTTCCCACGTAAACGTTGTGTAGCTGTCGTAGCGACGCTGTTCGATGCGTGAGGAGATCGCGGAAATATCGCTGATGAACCCGCTTTGCGGGAGCGCAAGCATCGCACCGTAACTGAGCGGGGAAAGATTGTTCATCGTTCCTGCGAGCGAGCTGTTCGGCGTTTTGATAATCGCTTCCGCGAGGAGTTTTTCCGCATCGGAGAGAGTCGCTTTCAATGCGCCGCCTTCCGGGGTCGCAATTCCGCTCAAATACGCGATGTATTCCGGGCTCAAACCTTCGTGGAGCTTCACCCCCGGGATCGATGACAAATCCTCCGTCGCAACGTAGATCACGAGTGCATCCGTTCCCGTCGTTGCTTTCAGGTATTTTACGCCCGTTGTCGAGTCGTCGATGAAGAGGTTTCCGAGACCGGTTTGAGGATCATACCACGAAATTTTGTTGAGCGCATTTTCGCCGAGACCTTCGATGAGAGCGACGGGAACGCCGCGAGAGTCAAGCGAATCGGGATCAAGCGTAACGTTAATCTTGCCGGTCGCCGTTGCCGTTCCCGTGAAGCGGATCGCCTCGCCCGTAAAGGCGAAATTACTTCCTTCTTCAAAGGTAACATTGGAACCGCTCGCGACCAAATCCACACCGCCGATGAGCGTGCTGCCGCGTTCCACCGTCAGCGAGGACGATTGCGAAACCGTTCCCGCTGCGTATTCCAACGCGGAATTTCCGGAAACGACAGTCGCACCTGTGTAAGAAAGCGTTCCCGCAGTAAGTTTCAGGTTCGCACCGTTTGTTACGGTAACATCGCCCGAGCCGGAAATGTCTCTCCCCCACTCTGTTTGCGGAGCCGCCGGAAGCGCGCGGAGCGAGTAGCTTCCCGCAACCGGAGTTCCGTCGAAGACGAGACCTCCGCCGACGTTGGTTTTCAGGTTAAAGACTTCGGCATTGAGTTCTCCGAGATTACGGAGCGTCAACGCGCTTCCCGCAACGTTTGAGAGTGTAACATCCAGAGTGCCGTCGAGGACAATTGTATCTCCGTCGACATTTTTCAACTTAAACGCAGTAGCGACGGCGGCGGCTCCCAAGTCAAGCGTTCCCGAGCAGGAAAGCGAAAGCGATTTAACGGACTGCTGTACTTCTACAGAGGTTCCGGTTCCGGAGAACTTCGAGCCTCCGTCAATCAAAACGGACGAAGAAGCGCCGACCGCAACGATCGAGCCGTTCCAATCGGACGAGACTCCGACTCCTCCGTTTTCGGTAGCCGTTCCGACGTAGATCGTCGAAACGGGAATTGAACTGTTTCCTGAAGGATCCTTTCCGAAAACCAACGCCCCGTTACCGACAACCGTCAACGAGGTCAGTGCGCCCTCAATTTTCCCGACGAACTTTTCCGCTCCATCGGCGTTCCCGTCGACACGCACCGTCAGGTTCTGTGCCGCGACTGTAACTGTCCCTTCGCCGGAGAACGCGGCGAACTCCGTAACGTTGCCCCCGAGAGCCAGAGTCGTATCTTTCGAAAGACTTACGACACCACTGAAGTCCGACGCATTGAAGTCGGAGACGTTCACGGTCGTTGCTGTCGTCAAATCAAACGCGAGCGTTCCCGTACCGGCAAGTTCTCCGAGGTTACCGAGGTCAAAATTCGTTCCCGCGAAATTTTCGCAGAATGTAAATTTTGCACCGTCCGCAATGGAAATGGATTTCGGCAACGAGCCGCCGTTTTCCGCAAACATATCGCCGCTGACGGCGAGTTCTCCCGCGCGCACATCTATCGCCAAATCGGAAACGGAAATACTGTTCGTTGTGCTCCCGTCACGCAGGATATTCACCGTCCCCTCGCCGTCTTTGACAATCGTCCGACCGTCAAGCCCCACAGCGCTTCCGCTAATCTTCAAGCCGTCATAGGAAACTTCCTGATCCTTCCCGGCGGCAAAAACGATGGTTCCGCCGTTAAATTCAATTTCGCCGCCGAATGCCGTCTTTTCGCGGACGTAATCGGTGTTCCCGAGCGTAAGCGTCGAATCCTTGTCGCCGTTGAAGATAAATTTCCCGGAGCCGGCGAGTGTTCCCGCGATTGTGCCGGAACCTTCCAACGCCACAGTACGATCAGCGCCGATATTCAGAACGGTTTGAGCCTCCGCGTTCAGAGATGTCAGAACCACGTCTTCTGCAGAGGTCGATGCCGGACTCCCGTTGAGGACAAGTGTTGCCCCGCCGCTAAGCTCCAACGAAGAAACGCCGGCAAGAGAACCGTTCGTTACCGTAAGCGTTTTCGCGACATAGACATCGTTGATATTGGTTTCAGAGGAAGAAACAATGAGCGTCCCGTTGCCGCCGGCGATTGTCGCATCCGTCAGTGCTGCGTCCGCGTCCAAGTCAAAACTCAATGCTGCCTTTTCGCCGAGGTTGACCGTCTTAAACCAAGATTGCGTTCCGTTTCCGGAAACCGAAAGGTTGAGCGTACCGCTTTTGATATCAACGGCTGAAACGCTGATTTTTTCGGAAGCAACCGTCAAAATATTGTTCACGGAAGCAACATCCGAATTCGGACGAGAAACTCCGGCATCAAGAACGAAAGTTCCTTCCCCGTCAATCACTCCCGTGAAATCCAACACGGAAGGTTGCGTTCCGACGATGTAGCCGAATCCGCCCGTCCGCACGAACGAGAGCTCAAAGCTCGGAGTCGCGACAGGATTTCCAGCCGTTTCCGTATCTTTCGAGAAATAGATGTTAAACGCGAGCGGCGTTTGAGCCGCCGTACGGGCGACGGAGTCGACCTCCGCTTTCAATGTACCGTTTGCAACGAGGAAACTCCCGGTAAAGTCGGACGCGTTTTCGGCGACATCCGCCAATGCACTTCCGAGGTCCACCTTGCCGTTGCCGAGCTTGAGGACCGTGCCGAGCCCGGAAAGACGCGCATAATCCGCATTACTTCCGGAAAACAGCGAGCCGTAGCCTTTATTGTTTTCGTAGCCGGTATCTTTTCCCGTTTCAGGGTCCGTGTAGGCTTCACGAATATCCGCATCCGTTCCGGAAATCGTAAGAAGCGCGCCTTCGTCGACAGTGATTCCGACCGTGCGTTGAATCGCGTTCCAATCAACGAATAATTCCCCCGATTTGACCAATGTCGTTCCCGTGTAGGAATTTTGCCCCGTCAATCTCAGCGTTTCCGCTCCGGTTTTAATGAGCGAACCGGTACCGGTGAGCGTTCCCGCGAAATCCGGGGAAGCGACACCGAATGATTCGACAAACTTTCCGTAATTGGCAGTGTTCCCGCTCATCCATGCGGAACTGTCAACCCCGTAAATTTGCCCGATTTGCGTCGCAACATCCTGCGTCAGGACAAATTCATAATCAGAGTAAAACTCAGTGATAAACGAGTACAACGAATCGTCCGCCATCCCGACGAGAAACCAATCATACTTGGATTTCAGGTATTCGAGTCCTCCGGCTGCTACAATCGCGTTCCACCCGTTCGTGTTTAAGTTTCCTTGCGAATCAAGGTATCCTCTCACGCCGTCCGAGCGCTCCGTAATCGTTTGCGCCAGTACCGTCAGGCTCTGTTTTTGAGACGCGGAAAGCGCGCTTCCGTCATTGGAGATAAAGTTGATGATTTTTTCCGTGGTAAATTCTTTGCGCAACCAATCAGCAATCGTTGCGGCATCACCAAAGACGATATTCCCGTAAAAAGCTTCCTTCATTTTCGCAAACACATCGTTCCCGTGCTGGTCGACACCCGTCGAGGTAAAGAGCGATGCGAACGCGCCGTCGAGGACGTTGCTGTCGGTTTTGTAAGCCAACTTCGCCGGATTTTTCAAATACGTCAACGTGTCTTCCGTGGTCTCGGGAATAGAAGACGTCGCAGACCCCGGCTGGTATAAGCGGGCATTTTCCGCCGCCGTTTTGAGGTTTTGCTGCACAGACGCAACGCCCGTTCCCGAAAACAGATTGTCGTATGCACCGTAGTTCGATGTCGCAAAATACGAACCGTCGCTTGCGCCGGACGGTTTCGAGTTCCCGCCGACCGTCAGCGAACCGTTCACGGAAACAGCGGACATCGCTTCGCCGACAAGGGCTCCGACACGAGCATCAGAAGCAAGCGTCGCCGAGGTTCCCGCCTTCAACACGAGACCGGAAGCGCCCACGCTTGATGCGCCCTGATTAACGGAGACGGAACCGGAAAGCACGGAAAGCGAACCGACGAGTTCCCCGTATTTATTGGAGGAAATGATTTGATTCGACTTGCCGAGTTTTACCAGGTTCCCCTCTCCGGCAAAGCCACCGGCATAGGAATTGTCCGTATTCGTCAGAACCAATGTTCCTCCTTCCGAAATTCGCACGGCGGACGAACCGGTCGCCCCCTTCAGATTGCGGACAAGTTGCGTTCCCGTGATCATGAGCACGGAGGCTTCCCACAGCCCGGCATCGGGGTAATCCGAACCAATTAATTCGATCGAAGAGGCACCGGAGAACACACTCTCAGAGCTCGTCTCCGCGCCCAAATGCAAAGTTACGCCCTCCTCAACGAGGACTTTCCCGTAAAACAACGTCTGCTGTTCCGTGATTTGAATCCCTCGTGCGTTGTCGGCACCTCCCTGCTGAGACCACCGGCTTTTGCGGTAAAGGAGATCGCTTTCCGTGTATTCTCCGGACCTGACGGCTTCCAAAGAAGCTGCCGTCAGATCATTTTCGACAAAGTAGCTGGAGCACAAACGCAACACAGAAGTGGGATCAATCGCCTGAACCGTGAACGTCGCCGCATCCGGTTCTCCGACACTAATCGTCAGTTTTCCTTCCTTGGCTATCGTTACTGCTGTCGAAAACGCGCCGCTGAAAAGCCACTCACCATCTTCGATTCGGAGATTGTCAATCCGGTCTCCTCCCCAGTAAATAAAACGTCCGGCACCGGTTTTCACAACAAGCCCGCCCGTGCCGGAGACGATATTTCCGTTGTAAATCCCATCGCGTCCTTTATCCTGCTTAATGGTCAGAACTGCATTTCCTTCCAAAAATACACTCGTTCCGCTTCCGACACTGATTTTATCGGAAGTCGATCCTGCGGAAAACGCAACCGGTTCGTACTTCTGTGCGACAGGGCTATCGAGCGCGGGATCGCTGAGCAATGCCGACCGCTCAGCCCAAAGTGATTGGAAATTGTTGAAAACCTGGTTTCCGTAAACGGTAATCCTCACAGGATCAAGAACCGCCCCCGCAAAACCTTCAACATAGAGCGATCCCGCGTTGACAATATTCCCGCCCGAGGCGACGTTTGCCAAATCGTCCCCCGCCTTTGAGTCAAAATGGAGATTGACCCCGGCGAAGTCTGCGCCGGAAACCAAATGCACCGCCGTCGCATTCGCAAAAACATTGTCGACAACAGCGAGCCTCCCGTCGGTACCAACCGTTCCCGTGCTCCCGACATTTACGGCTTTCGTCCCGAGAATGATGTCGGCAAGCTTATTTCCGCTAATCCATGTGTTCCCGGAGGTGTCCGCGTTCCCGTTGGCGTCAACATTCGAGCCGGGATCCAGCTCGGACTCTCCGATGAACGAAATCGTTCCGTTCCCCGTCGTGTAAATGCGCCCGTTTCCGGAGAGGCGACCGACCGTAGATTCCTTTCCGGTATAGGTGTTAAAAAAGATACGATTGATCGACGCGGCATCACTTCCGATAACGATACGGGAATCCGATGTTGAAGTGATGTTGTTGACGAAATTCAACGAGAGCACTTCCTTCGGATTGTAATTTTTCTGCGGATCCAGATCCGTCAACGTCGGTCGCCTATCGACCATGTTTTTGGCGGAACCGGCAAAGGAAAGCGTCGCCCCGTCTTTCAGTTCAATCGCCTGAACACCGAGATGCCCGGAAAGCACTCTGGCATAAAGATTTTGATCCTTCGTTCCCGTCGGTTTTACAAACGTGACGAATTGAGAAAGCTGCCCCTGAACGTTGAGCGTCGTTTCGCCATCAACAACAAGTTTCCCGGTAAAGTTCCCGGCGGACCAAAAGCTGTCCATCCCTTCCCATGCGTCCCAGACATTGGGCGCATCCGTGGGGGAAATTACGGCGTAGCTATTGCGGTTCATCTGATACGTGCTCGTGTAATAGCCGGAACCTAAGCTTCCGCCCGTGTACGTCAACGAACCGCCACCTGTAATTGTAATCGTTTGCTCGTCCGTACGCTCTACAATGCCGGTTATATTGCCTTGCTCGTCTCTCTGGGTGCTATACCAGACTAACGGGTTTTCAACGTTGGCCTCGTAGCGTGCCGCAGTCTGTTCCGCCATCGAACCGTTCGCTGAAACGAAAGCTCCGTTGAGCGTTATCGTTCCGCCGCCGAGGTCAATCGTGAAATCATTTTCCACCACGATGTTTCCGGAAATATCCCGCGTCGGAGCGAGGTCCTCGGAAACGGCGGAAACGACGAGCGCAGAGCTCGCGAACAACGCCGCAGCAAACAATGTCTTTTTTGAAAAATTCATTAGAAAACCGATATTGGGGTTAATTTTTTAGAATTCGTTAAATTGCCTGATCAGAAGCGATGCCGGAATCCGGCGTTGATATTTTGCGAAACACCGGAATCCGTGTCCACATCGATCCCGTAGCCGAAGTAAAGACTACTACGCTCGGAAACCATAATGTCCACCGTCGGTCCGAAAGAGAAAATATCTGTCGGCAACGCCTTCCCGGAGGTGCTGAACTTCGAGCCGTCAACCGCTGCAAAACGCCCGGTCATATCCAGTTCCTCTCCGAGGAAATCATGCGAATACGCCACTTCAACACCGAGGCGCACCTGCCAACTGTCGAGCGGGAACGCCCACTGCAAGGCGGCGGCGATCCGCGCGCGGAGGCTGTCGCCGTCCGTGTCATCCATATTCAGCCCGGACGTTCCGCTTTCGGTAAATCCGTCAATTTCGGTGTGCAAGTAACTCAAACCGACGCTCGGAGTAAAGTAAAGCCCGCTGCCGTCCTTCTTGTCCTGCCAGATTGAAAACACGGATCCGACGGTAACAAACGTTCCCGCGAAGACAGAATCCGTATCTCCGGAAACCGATCCGGCAAACGTCTGCCGACGCGTGTCAAACGTCGCCGTTCCCGCCTGAACGCCGACATCCACGTAGGAATTTCCGAAGAGTCGGCTGGCGAACGCCGTTGCGCGCATATCGTCCATATTAATTTTTCCGCCGCCGTTCTGAATTTTTGCCTTCCCGTAAGTGTAGCCGAGGGCAAATCCGAGCGTGGTTTCGTAGTTCGGCTTCCAGTCGAATCCGGCAGTAACCCCATAAAGGTTGTAGTCGAAATTCGGTGCATCCGAAGCCGTACCGTTTTCAGCAAAATCGCTTTGAGCGAGGGCAAAGAATTCGTACTCGCCGCTGTCGCGGAGCGGATCTGCGCCATCGTAACGGCGTTGGTCGAGGCGACCGTGAATGCGCGCCACGTCGGAATTAAATGCCGCAGTCGGCATAGCCAACATCGACGCAAAAGAAATCGGAGAAAGTTTTTCAACTTCTTCTGCCAAACGCGACGCAGGCAGGCTGTTCAACGCGAAGAACAAATCCTTTGCTACTCCCGTCAGCGTCGGGTTACTGTCGACATCAATGATGTTTGCACCGTTCCACGAAGCGATTTCGGAAAGAGCTCCAAGGAAGCTGTCGGAAACACCTTCGTTGTAATCCGCACCGAGCCCCGAGAAATTATCAATAATCATCCTGGCGCAAACGTCGCCGTTCGCATCCGTGTAAACCGCTAACTTCATCTTTTCGGCATCCGGACGACCCTCATTTGCCTTGCGAAGCGCGGCGACCACCGAGCCGTCAACCGTTCCCGCGCTGACGAGTTTCAGCGTCTTTCCGAGTGTTTCCGTGCCGAGATTTTCAACGTAAATCGAGCTTCCGCCCTTAATCGTAACCCTTCCTGCGCCGACGGAAATGCTGTCGCCCTCCGTTGCATTAAGGACCACTCCGGAAGAGCTTTCCAAAATCACATTTCCGGCGACCGTAGTTTTCCCCGCGATGCTTGAGCCTTCGCCGACCATCCCCGGGAGCGCTCCCGTGTTAACGGAAATCGCGTAGCTTTCGTTTAACCCGGAATCTGTCGCAGTAAGCGTCAGCACTCCGTCCTCAAGTTTCAGCGAAGCCGGATCAATCGTAACGCCCGCCGGCGGGGTTCCGAGGATTTCCCACGTCGCCGTGTCGAGGGTGCCGTTCGCACGGACCTTAACCTGTGCCTTGATGTCGGATGCCAAACGTGCGTCGGAAAGCGCAATCGTGAGCGTCGTCGTTCCCGCCGCGCCCGTATCGTCCGCATTACGCACCGCGCTCACGGAGTAGCTGACATCTCGACCTGTCATGTTGACGCCTCCGTGAAGCGTCGAATCACCTGCGACCGTGAGCTGAGAAGACGCGTTGTGGCGACCTGCTCCGGAAAATTCGACATTTCCGACGATTTCCGTCTGTCCCAAATATTCCTGCTTCGCGGAAACGATCAAGCCATTTCCGGTCGTTCCGTCGAACATCACATTCCCGCCGCCGCGAACGGTTTCGGCAAAAACCTGAGTTCCCGCCGCGAGTGCTCGCGAGGACGATGCCGTCGACTTAATCGTCAGCGTCCCGGAATTGCCCGAAGCGGCATCGCGCAACGTAACGAGGTCGACATTGACGCCGTTTGCCGTCGTGAGCGTTTCACTGTCGTCGTTCCATTCGACAACCATGTTGCCTTCGCCGACGCCGAGATTCAGCAAGCCGTTGTTGTCTTCAAGGACCGAGTAAACATCTCTCGAAATACCGAAAACGCTGTCGCGTGGCGTGTTTGAGCGCCCCAAATCATTGGCGATTGTCGCCGCGGAAATCGTAAACGTTGCGTTCTCTCCCGTTTTGATGACGGAAAGTTCCTTGAGCGCGGAAGCCGCTTCCGCGTCATTAATTTTGGCATCCACATCAATTGTCGTTCCCGCCGCAACCAACGTCCCGGAATCTTGAGCGAGATCAACGATAAACGCATTAGCGATAGAAGATTTGTCGATTACGACAGCCATGTCGGCTTCGGTACTCTTGAAGCCGAATCCGATGTTTGCCATTTTAAATTCCGAATTGCCGTGCGTGTAGTCTCCGGAAACCGTCAACGTCCGGAACTCCGACGAAAGCACGCGACCGGAATTTCCGTTTTTCGCATCAAGACCCTGCACCGTCACCGTTCCGCTGACTTCCAAGTCGCCCGCAATCTCGGAATTTTGAGATTGGATAAACGTAACGTCCTCGACGCTGAGCGAAACGCCGCTACTCGTACCGACAGCGACCATCTGCGACGTGTTCGTTCCCTTGGCAAGTGTTACCTTGTACCCCGTTCCCGACGAAGTGAAACGAATTTCTCCGTTAAAGAAATCTCCGCTTCCGGAAACGTTAACCTTGTCCGGCGACAGCGTAACATCCTTCGTCGCCGTCAACTCGAGCGTACCGCTCCCGTAAACCGTCGAGAAATCCGGTTCCGTATCGCCGACCGTCATCGAAAGTGTCGCACCGGAGGCGATGGTCTTCTTCGCACCGACCCAACCGGAAATGTTCAACGTGCCGTCATAGACGGAAACCGCGTTACAATTTGCAAAGTCGTTATGGGAAACGGACAGCGTCCCGTTTCCTACCTTGCCGAATTTGCCTCCGTTTGAGGTGAAGACTATCGCGCCCGTGCTAAGATTCGCCGTTCCCGCGTCGGAAACGAGGAAAACGACTTCGGAATCCGCACCGTCAACCGTAACCTTTGAAGTCTTATCTGGCGTGTTGTTTCCGCCGAAATTTACAGCGTTCAAAACGACTTGGCCGCCGTTCCTGACCGAAACATTCGCATCAACCGCGCCGGAGAAGCTTGATGCCCCCCCGACGACACTCAGCGTTCCCGCGCCCGCCACAGAGCCCGAGAAATCAGGGACCGCCAACAAAGATTCTTCACTGAACGTATAGAAGCCCGCAGTTTGCGCCATTCCGATACGGGATTCGGAACTGCTAAGTTCCAGCGTCGAACCCGCGCCGAGGGAAAGCGTTCCCGTGCCGGCGATTGCAGTCAGAAGCTGCGTGGAATTTTCTTTAATCGAAAGTGTTGCGCCCGTGTTTACCGTCATGAGCTTCGCATCCGAGAAAACGGACATTCCGCCGAGCGACAGCGAGCCGCCGTTCAAAACTGTAACCGCGCCGACGAATTTTTCGTTATCGTCCGCGATAGAGGAACCGTCCAACGAGATTTCCCCCGCGATGCGCAACGCACCTTCTCCCGAAAAACGGACAGAGCCGCCTACGGAGCTTTTCCCGAGCGAAAGAGCCGCGCCCTTGCCTATTTTAACGTTCGAATTTTGTCCGAAAGTAATACTCGAAAGATTCAACGTGCCTTCGTCCACCGAAATCGTTGCGAGCGTCCCAAGAGCGACATCCCCGCCGATCGTCAATTCACCGTCGCCGATTTTGGAAAGCGCCGCCCCCGTAACTCCGTTAGAGGCTTTAATTTCACCCGCCCATACGACATCTTCCGTCTGGTTCAGAATAAGCGCCGTATCGTTGCCGGAGAACGTAATGTGGCTCTGAGGCAAAATTGTTTTGGAAACACCGTCAACGACCGTCGTTTTCGCTTCGCGCAATGTCATTTCGAGCGTGCCGCCCGCAATCGTTGTCGTTCCCGTGTAAAGAACGTCCTTCCCGAGCGTAAGTTTACCGTCGCCGGTTTTGACAAAATTACCGTCGCCGGAAACACTTTGGTTAAACACGATTCCGACATTTTCGGTGTCTTCCGGATCCGCATTAACATTAACGGATAGTTCTGCATTGCGGCTAACGGAAATTCCGCCCGAGACCGGAGCCGCCAAGGACGAGCCCTCAATACTGAGCAGTCCGCTTTCGACAATGAGTGAATTTACGAAGAGCTTTCCGGTCAAATCAACCGTACTGTCTCCGGTTTTAACCAATGTTCCGGTCGTTAAGGTTCCCGCAAAAGACGGCTCGGATATCCAACTCGTATCTGTAAGATTTCCGCCAACCGTTACTTGTGCGGCAAATGCTCCGGGAACGGAGATTCCCGCAAAAAGTTTTTTATTCTGAATCGCTTCGTACGCCGTACTCCACTTTTCGTATGCGGCTTTAATCGCAACGGTATCGGGATTTTCGGCATTGAGTAAAGCGTCGACAGCCGCGATATCGGCAACGCTCATAAGCGGCGTTCCCGCGAGGTTTTTCGCAGTTTTAAACTCGGCAAACATTGCCTCCGGATTCGCCGCGAGCTTCGCGTCCAACTGTGCCGACGAAAGCGTTTCGTACTTCGTACGGAGGACCTTGAACAGAGCTTGATTGATTGCGTTCTTTTCCGCCGATGTCGGCATCGCCGGAATCGATTTTCCGTATTCCGCTTCGACCTCCGCCTTCAGCTGTTCACTCACATACAACTTGTAATCGCGGTCCGACATGAGCGATTTCAATCCCGCCGGAGAATACCACTCATATTCGCCGACCGTTCCCGTGGGGGCAAAAATTTTCAGATAATTGGCTTCCGTTGCGAGCGTCGCGTATTTTTCCGCAAGGTCCGCAAGTAAGGTTGATTGTGCGACCCCGTTAACCGCCGTTCCCGTGCCTCCGTTTTCGGCAAATGCTTTCAGGGCATCGTAGTCGGCTTGGGAGAGGAGTTCTCTTCCGTCGTAATCGTCGACTCCGACAAATTTTTCCAGAGCGGAAGCATCGAAGCCGGAATAAGCGAGCTTCGCCGTAGCCGTCAGGTATTTTTCCGTCGCATCCTTTTGCGAAGCAAGAGTGCCGATCGCATTGCCTTTCAAAACCAAATTGCCTTCGAGATCGAAGCAATTTTTGAAACGAGCAAAAGAAGCATCTGTCGCGCCTGCGGCGACAGAGCCGAGACCGAGATTGTTCGTGACCAAAGCACGATTTTCGCCCGCAGCCGGCGTGATATTCGCTCCGAGCGTCAATTTCCCGTCCACGGTAACGGACGTTCCCGCAGAACCGTAGAGGGTGCGGATTTTTTGGTCGCCGATCATTTCGGCAACGGTGCCTTCGTTGAAGATAACGGCGGACGTTCCCGTAAGGCTGTTCTTCCGCGTAACAGAAAGTTTCCCGACGGCAATCTCCGTCGTTCCCGTGAAATTGCGATTATTTTCGCCGCCGCTGAGCGTAAACGTTCCCGCTCCGTCCTTAATAATACTACCGGATCCGATAATTTTACCCGCGTACGAACCGCGCGAGAGTCCGGAATAGAGGTCGACACCGTTGTCCGAAACGACAGTCGTGAGAATTCCGTTTCCGAGGAGAATTTCCGCCGAGGAGTCCCCGGTGAGATCGTTCACGACTTGGCTTGCAAAAACGCTTCCTTTCGGGAAGAGCGTCAGCGTCGGTGCCGCATTTTCCTGCTTCCACGCCTTGCCTTTCCAAAGCGTAACGGTATCCGCATTTGCAAACACAGACTCATTTCCGGAAAGGTTCAACCCGATACCGGATTCGATGAAAATATCGCCGTAGATGCCGTCCTGAATTTGAGCAAATCCGATGTCAGCCTGCCGATTGCCGCCGACGGAAACGACACCGCTAACCGTTTGAACCGTATCTTCCGTCGCGAAAACGAGTTGCGACCCTTTAACAAATCCGCTCAGTTTCACGTTCAACGTGCTACCCTGCGTAGCGACGAAGGATACAATCCCGCGTCCTCCCAAAGAAACCGTCGAGCCCGGCAATGAATTAACGGTAGAGACATTCAGCACCGTCTTCCCCGTGCGATTCGGGTCGATGTAAATCCCGCTGTAGTTTGCCGTTTCCAGAAGCAACGCCAGATCGCCGGCACCTTCGAGAACGAGCAAGCCGCCGGTAACGGTATCGTCCGCTTTGTAGTCAACGTAATACGCATTGTCGAGCGTTGTTTGCTTATAGTAGTTGACGACTTTCCACGCAACGGGATTATCCAGCGCGAACGAGCCGTCTGCTCCGATATTGAGTGCCGCGAGGTCGGCATCCGAAAGCCCGAGATCCGTTTTAATCGTATTCTTGGCAACCAATGCGGCTTTAAGGCGATCCGCGTTGCTGAGTGATGCTGTCGTTTGATCGTTTTCCGTGTTCGTCTCGAACGTGTTCTTGTTATAAATTGAAACGCGAGCCCCAACAACAGAGCCTTGGTAGACACCGCCCATTCCCGCCGCCTGATTGACGACCAAAACGC
This sequence comes from Opitutales bacterium, assembly GCA_017935025.1. Lineage (GTDB taxonomy): Bacteria > Verrucomicrobiota > Verrucomicrobiia > Opitutales > UBA953 > Spyradosoma. The sequence goes on from JAGBIL010000034.1 coordinate 56,151, forward strand.
CGCCCTGCATATAGCCGTTGGCATCAACGTTTTGCACGAAATTTCCGTCCTTCAACGTGTAGTTCCCGCCCGGAATAACGATTTTGGACCCGATACCCGTTCCCGCGATAATCGGAGCATCCGAAGTGCCGCGTTCCGCTGTCGTAGTATTTCCTTTAGGGGCCAAAACGCCTTCGTTGACGGAGGCATTCAGCACCGCGTCCGCCGCGGACGTTCCCGCGTTAACGGCAAGCCCGGCGTTAAAATACGATTGCAAATTCTTAATGGTCTGATTTTCCGCAATAACGAGCGTTCCCGCTTCCGGAGTAGTAAAGAACGCCTCTTTAACGGCGGTAACGACGAGTTCTTCGCCCAAATCGGCATTCGTCGTTTTCGTGTAAATGCTGTAAACGCTCGAGCCGATAGCCGCCCCTTGCATAGACCCGCCGCTCGCCTCCTTGCCCGTGTTCATCGTTCCCGCGATATTGACGGAAGCTGCATTCCCGACAGAGGAAGAGAGACGGACGCGAACGTTATTTCCGAAGCCGTCCGTAAACGTCTTCGTTTTTGCGCCGGTATCGTTCCCGGCGAGCACAAGCGATCCGCCCGCAGCATAAAGACTTCCGGAGAAAGCTTCACTGGAGTTCAAAATCGTAAACGTTCCCTTCCCCGTTTTGTAAATACTTCCCGCCCCGCTGATGCGCCCGATGGAACCGCCGAACGCCAACTGCGTGTCAAAGTATGTGCTCGTGAGGTTTCCGGAGAGTGTTACTCCGGTGTCTACGCGAGTATTTTCCTCCCAACCGCCGACATTTAAATTGACGTGATAGGCCGAAGCGGATCCGAGCACGAGTTCCGAATTCAAGTCCGTTCCCAAATCCCCCGCCTGCAGGTTATTCAGGAATTGGAGCGTGGTAAGCGAATTGCTTGCCACCATTCCTTTTAACGCAGTCCATTCTCCGCTGACAAAGCTGTTATTTGCAGAAATATCAAGAGTCGCTCCGTTGCGAACCGTAATGCGGGAAACACCGACCATTTTCCCCGTCGCCTGTCCGATTTCTCGCGGGTTAATGATGTTGCCGAAATCGTACCACATATTCACGAACCCGCCTAAAGCCAAGGTTCCCCGGTCGACGACAATTTCCCCGCTCTGCCAACCCTCAAGAATATTTTCCGTCTGCCCCGCCGTATAGTACTCAATTTCGTACTCCGCATCCGCCGGCACGGAGCCGTCCCTGCGCGTTACTTTGTAAACGGGACCGTCATTGTCATCCTTATTATCGTCGCTGTAGCCGAAAAGATGCTGATTATACAAATATCCTTCGGCACCCAAATTCATTTGAGCCGTCCCCGAACCGGTCTTGACAAACGTCAGCCATGCAGGGGTATTTCCGACGATAAAATCCTTCGGATTCCACCAGCTCGTCTGCAAATAGGTGTTTTTAAGGATGTAGACGTTGTAGTGTCGGTAATTCTCATAAAACCCGTCGTACACGATCCCGCCGGCCTTATCCACCTCGTCCTCAAAGAGATAGGCGTGCGCGGGAACGGCGGCGGCAAGACCGAGAGCCGCTGCGGCGAAAAACGTTTTTTTGGAAATTCGAGATGCGATAGACATATCCGGAAATATTGGGGAAATGGGTTAGAAAAGTAAAAAAAATGAATTAAAACTTACGAACGGGGCTCTGAGGATTCGACAATACGACAGACATCTCCGTCATTCGGTACGGGAGCGCCGTCCGGCAAAGTGAGAATAGCCTGATCGGGTGTCACGCCGGAAACGGAAACGCTCACCGGAGCCTTCGATTCGCCGAAACAGACGAAAACGGATTCTCCGTCTTTCAGCCCGAGGAGCGCCCCCATGGAAACGGTCACATTTTTGCCGATAACAAAAAGCA
>JAGBIL010000035.1 GCA_017935025.1 Opitutales bacterium
AACATCGCCAACATCATTGACCGAGCGGAAATGTTCTACGAAAAACTTCCCAAGGCTGCACGCCAAACGACGGTTTAATCTTAGTAAACCGTTTTTCAAAAACAAAAAGCGTTCCCGTCAGACCCGCGGGAACGCTTTTTTGTGTGTTATTGAATACGCAAACCGCGATAAATGCGCGGAACTCGCTTAGTGATGGAAACGAGGGCTTCCCAGGGAATGCAGTCGCTACTGGAACAAAATTCTTCGATGGAAATGCGTGCGCCTTCGGATTCTCCGATGAGCGTCGCCGCATCGCCGACGGTGATTTCGGGAAGCGCGTCGGCGGCGATGAGGGTTTGATCCATCGTCACGCGTCCGATCACGGGAACGCGTTTGCCGCGTACGAGGACTTCCGCGCGATTGCTTGCGGCGGTGGGAATTCCGTCTCCGTAGCCCGCCGTGAGCACGGCGATGCGCGAATCATTTTTCAGCGTGAATGTGCGGTTGTAGCTGACAGGCGTTCCCGCAGGAAGATTTTTTACGAGTCCGACGCGCGTGCGAAAAGAAAGTACGGGTTCCGGAGAAATTTTTTCAAACAGGGAGCCGGGCGCGGGCTTCCAGCCGTATTGCAAAATGCCCACGCGAACGGCATTAAACGGGCGTTCCCGCGAAAACGTCTCCAGCCCGGCGGAATTGTCGGCGTGGATGGTAAGGCGTTTTCGGAGCGCTTCGGGAATTTTCCCGACGGCGGCGAGAAAGCGCGAGCGTTGCAGCGCCGTGTATTCCGGGGAGGAATCCGCGCTGGAAAAATGAGTGAAAACTCCGCGCCAATCCAACTCCGGAGCATTGGCGACGGCGGAAAAAACAGATTGTGCCTGTTCGTGCCAAATGCCCATGCGTCCCATACCGGTATCCACAGCGATGTTTACGCGTGCTCGGCGTTTCAGCGCTCCCGCAATGCGGGCGAGCGTGCGGATGTCGTTTGTGTCGGATACGGCAACGGTCAAATCGTCCGCGAGGGCTTGGGGGATTTCCTCCGGAAGCGTCGGACCGAGAATCGCGATTTCCGCTTGCGGCGCAATGTAGCGGACATCGGAGCCTTCCCGCGCATTGGCGACGGCAAAACTGTCGATCCCGCACTGCAAAAGGCGCTCCACGATATGCGCGACTCCGTGCCCGTATCCGTCGGCTTTCACCACGGAAATGTATCGGACGTGCGCGGGCAACGAAGCCTTGATTTTTACGACATTGCGTTCAAATGCAGGCAAATCGATTTCCGCCCACGCTCGCGGTAACGGAACTGAAAATGCGGGATTCATTTTGGGGAAAATTAGAAATTAGAAATGCGAACCCGGGAAAGGCGTAAAAATACTCAATTCCCGCGATGCCGCTCGGGTGTCCAACGCGCGTAGGAATTGACATCGGAAGTGTTTACGGCATCGGGCGCGTTCCCGCAGTCGTGCAGGAGCGCGGGAACGTCGGCAAAAACGGCGGGGTCGTTTTTCAGCATTTCGAAAACGGGACAGGGCACGGCGGCGGCAAGCGTCGGCGGGAGCGCACGCCGATGCGGCAGGATAAAAATTTTTTCGTCAGCGAGCGCCGTCGTTTCCGAGGTTTTGATTTCGGAAAATTTCTCTGCGGGAACGCCGTTTTCGACGCGTAGCATATTCCATGCGTTTATGCGGGATTCTGCGATAACGACGAAGTTTTTCTCTTGTGGGAACGCACGCAAAATCAGATGAGCTGCCAGATGCAGACTTTGGTACGCAAAAACGGGACGTGCGGAGGCGCCCGGTGCGGCGCAATCGAGCGCGAGGCGGGCGCGAATCGAGGCTGCGGCGATGCGAATCCCGAGAATGGATCCCGGACCTTCGCAAAATAGAAATCCGGAAACGCCTGCGGGAACGTCGGCTTCGCAGATTTTTCTCGTCGCGGAAAAAACGCCTTCGAGTGCGGCGGATTTTTCTTCCGAAAACCGGAGCCACGTACGCGCGTTTTCGCCCAGAATTCCCGCACAAACGGAAATCGGCGAAGAGGCATCAATCAGCAAAAAATTTTCCGGATTCACGGCTCAACATTGAAAAACTCCGAGCTTTCGGCTTCAAGCCGCAAATTTTATTTCAATCCTTGAAGCTTTACGCATAAGTGCGTAAAATGCCCCCCGTCATGTGCAATACCTCTGTTAAAGCTACCGTTGCTATTCCTGCGCGCCTCGGTTCGACGCGCCTTCCGGGGAAAGTTCTCCTCGATCTCGGCGGAAAACCCGTCGTTCAACACGTTTGGGAACGTGTTTGTAAAATGAAAAACGCCGCGCGTGTTGTAATTCTTGCCGATACGGAAGAAGTGTGCTCTGCGGCGACGGCGTTCGGCGCGGAAGTGATCATGACTTCGCCGGAATGCCGCTCGGGAACGGAACGCCTTTCCTCCGTACTGGCGCAACTTCCGGGCGAATTTTTCCTGAATGTGCAGGGCGACGAACCGTTTGTTGACACGGCGATGCTCGACGCACTTGTTGCCCGCTACGCGGAAACGCGCTGTGAACTCGTTACTGCGGTAGCGAAAATTACAGATCCCGCGAAGCTGCAAAACCCGAACGTCGTCAAAGTCGTTCGCGGGAGCGACGGTCGCGCGATTTATTTTTCACGTTCGGCGGTGCCGTATCTGCGCGGCGTTCCCGTGGAAGATTGGATTGCAAGCGACAAAAATACATGGTGGTCGCATATCGGCGTTTACGGCTACGCGCGCTCGACACTCGAAGCACATCCGACGATGCCCGTTACCGTGCTCGAAACCGTAGAATCCCTCGAGCAACTTCGCTTCATTGATCGCGGCATGAGCTTCCAGACGATTGAGACGGATTACCATCCCGTTGCCATCGACACGGCGGAAGACCTCGAAAACGCAAGAAAACTCTTTAACTGACGGGCGACCCGATGATGACAAACGAAAAGATTATTGAGGCAGGGAAGCACGTTCTCGGTGCGGAAGCGGATGCGCTTCGCGTCATGCAGAGCGGGTTGGACGAGAATTTTGCCAAGGCGGTGGAAATCCTTTTTGCGGCGGAACGCAAAGTTGTGATTTCCGGTGTCGGAAAATCCGGTCTTATCGGACAAAAAATCGCGGCGACGATGTGCTCCACGGGAACGCCGGCGATTTTTCTTCACAGTGCGGACGCGGTTCACGGCGACCTCGGCATCTGTCAGCCGGGCGACCCCGTCGTTTTGATTTCCAAAAGCGGAACGACATCCGAAGTTGTTCGCCTGCTCCCGAGTCTGAAAAAAATGGGCTCGAAGATTATTGCGATTGTCGCAAACAAAAGTTCCCCGCTCGCGGAAAAAGCGGATGTTGTTCTCGATATCGGCGTGAAAACCGAGGCGGATCCGATCGGAATCGTTCCGACGACGAGTACGACGCTCCAACTTGCGATGGGCGACGCACTTGCCGCCGCGCTCATGCACAAACGCCATTTCGGGGAAAAGGATTTTGCTCAATTCCACCCGGCGGGACAGCTCGGGCGTAATTTGCTTCTGACGGTAAAAGACGTGATGCACCCGCTCGGAAAAGTCGCCGTCGTTCCCGCAGACGCGTCCCTGCGCGACACGGTGGTTGCGATGACGGCGTTCCCGCACGGTGCGGCGCTTGTTGCGGAAGGCGAGGGGGAACTGTTAGGGATTATTACCGACGGAGATTTGCGCCGCGCACTTCACAAGTACGACAATATTTCTGACGTTCCCGCAAAGGATTTGATGACGGCAAAGCCGATTTGTGCTTTTGAAACAATGTCGCTCGGCGATGCCGCGCGTGTGATGGAAGACCGTCCCTCGCAAATCTCCGTGCTTCCGGTCTTGGATACACCGGGCGGAAAAATCGCCGGGCTCATTCGCATTCATGATATTTACCAGGCGGGCTTGGTTTAGCCCGGAAGGATTAGAGGTTAGAAAGTAGGAATGAGAGGGAATGCCAACTTCTCATTTCTAATTTCTCATTCCTAATTTTTCTGCTTTAATCCTCCGCCATGCAATTTCCGGCTCCAGGATGTCTTGCCGAGTGGCGGGCGAATTTACCGCCGATGCGGGAACGCATTGTCGGCGCGCTTGCCGCGGTAACAATTATTTCAACGCTGTGGAACGTTTCCGGCATGGCGGCGATTCCGTCGATTATTTCCGTCGCACTGGCGGGAACGGCATTTTTGTCCGCGCTGATTCCGCTTCCGTTTCGGGACGGCTCGCGGGAAATCGGACAGGATAACCGCCGACGGCTTCTGCGTTTTCCCGGGTTCTGGGTCGGCGTTGCTCTGACGGCACTGATGCTTTGTCAGCATTTCAACCCGAGCCTTGAGGTTTTTCTTCCGGAAAAAGGCTGGTGGCATATCGGTTATTTTGAGGATTGCGTGACGTGGCTGCCGAACGGAATCGTCGCACCGTTCGGGATGGATAGCCGTCTCGGAATGAACGCGTTGCGGCAGATTTGCGTTTTCGGAAGCGCGTGGCTCGTGCTTTGCACCCTCTGGTGCGGATTGCGTTCCCGTCGCGTTCGGACGTGGCTGGTTTGGGTGCTCGTGCTGAATGCGGTTTTGCTTGCCGTGTTTTGCCTTTTGCGTTGGTCGAATGATCTGACAAAAGAATATCTCGGCTACAAAACCGGCGTGGGCAGTTTCTTCGGTGTATTTTCGTACAAAAACCACGCGGGCGAGTTTTTTGTGGAGAGTTTGGCGCTGACCGTTGCGCTCGCGCTGGCGACGTGGCGCCGAAATGCGGAAAAGTTCAAGAAAAGCGGCTCGCACGTTTTGCTTGCCGTGTTTGCTCTGTTTCTGTGGATTGCCGGGCTGTGCACGGCGAGTTTTGCGGGAATTGCAGAGAGTGCGGCGTGGCTCCTGATCGTTCCCGTGCTGGTTCTGACATCCGGGCTGATGCGCCGGGCAACGTGGATCGCGGCGGCGTTCGTGAGTGTGATGATTCTCGGGCTTGCGGCGGTTTGGTTCACGACGGCGGACATGGAATCGACATGGAAAAAGGTCGGAACGAAGTTTGAAATGATGAAGGCGGAGGAAATCGACGATCGAGCACCGCTTCGCGATTTGACCCGGCAAATGATTGAGCGTAGCGAAATGCGGACTTGGTTGGGCTGGGGCGCCGGCTCCTACCGTTGGATAGCTCCGTCGTTTCAGGCGCAAATGCCGGAGTTTTGAATAAAAAAGGCGATTTGAAAACGCGGACGGAATACGCGCATTGCGATCCGTTACAGATGCTGGCAGAGTGGGGGCGTATCGGCGCGGGCATTTTCGCCGCGGGAACGCTGTGTTTTGTTGTCTTCGCCGTAAGAAATGTCCGGCGCTGGCGCGGACAAACCGTTGCGTTGCTGTGCGGAATTTTGTTTTTCGCTGCACACTCGACAATGGATTTCGTGAGCTATAATCCGGCTTTGTTACAAATGCTCGCCGTACTCGCCGTCGGCGTGAAGTGGAGCTTGAAGCGGCTTCCGTCGGAAAACGTTTCTCGGGCGTAAATTATTGTTTTTTATTCGCATTCGCGGGAACGCGAGGCGTAGAATCCGCGTCATGGACAATGAAGCGTTGAAGGTGATTTTTACGCGCTGTACGGTGCGACATTTTTTAGATAAACCGATTGCGTCGGGCGACCTTGAAACGATTTGCCGGGCGGCGATGTGCGCGCCGTCCGCCTGCAATCGCCAAATGTGGCAATATGTGGTTATCACGGAGCGGGCCGTGCTTGATGCAATGGTCGAATTTCTGCCGAACGCACGAATGTTGGCGCAAGCTCAGGCTGCGATTGTCGTTTGCGGCGATCCTGCGGAAGATTATGGGTTTTACTGGCAGCAGGATTGTTCTGCGGCAACGCAAAACGCTTTGCTTGCGGCGCACGCATTGGGGCTTGGCGCGTGCTGGTGCGGGCTTTATCCTCGTGAGGACCGTGCGGCATCTGCAGCAAAATTTCTCGGAATTCCCGAAAAAATTATCCCGATGGCGATTTTGGCAATCGGCTATCCCGATCCCGCTGCCGGGGAAAAACCGAAAGATAAGTGGAAACCGGAAAAAATCCACTACGGGAAGTGGTAATTTCCCGCCTTCTCGACAAAATTTTTCCTCCCGATGTCCGAGCGCGTAAAAGGACACCTGTTGATTTTTACGGCGAACCTGATTTTCGGAATCAATTACGCGGTTTCGAAATGGTTGCTCGCCGAGCGCCTTACGCCGGAATTTCACACGCTGGCACGCATGGTTGCCGCGTGCGTGCTGTTTTGGGGAATTTCGTTCTTTTTGCCGCGTGAAAAACTTTCGCCGAAAGAAATCGGCGTGCTTTTCCTGTGTTCGCTGTGCGGTGTGGCGGGGAACCAGGCGCTGTTTATCTGGGGGCTGAGTATGACATCTCCGATTGACGCGTCGGTCATCACCACGGGAACGCCGATCATTGTGATGCTACTCGCCGCGTTTATTTTGCGCGAGCCGATTACATGGCTGAAAGCGACCGGCGTGTTTACCGGCGCGGCGGGCGCGGTTTGGCTTGTATTGCTTTCGGGCACAGCCGGCGGGAACTCGGCATCGAGTCTGGCGGGGAACCTTTGTATTTTCGGAAGCAGTTTTATCTACGCCGTCTATTTCGTGTTTTCCAAACCCTTGTCCGTCAAATATCAGGCAGTAACGATGATGAAGTGGATGTTCCTCTTCGCCGTACTGGAAGTTTTGCCGTTGACCGTTCCGGGAATTCTGAGGCCCGGGGGAATGTTTTTGGCGCCGCCGGACTGGGAAACGTTTGCCGCGATGGCGTATGTCTTGGTCGGAGCCACGTTTCTCGCGTATATGCTGATTCCGATGGCGGTGCGCTACATTCGACCCACGACGGCGAGTATGTACAACTATGTACAACCGATTGTTGCGTGCGCGCTCGCCATCATTGTTGCGCAGGACGAATTTTCTTGGACGAAACTTCTCGCCGCAGCAATCGTCTTTGTCGGCGTTTACATGGTTACAAAAAGCAGGAAGAATTGAAATTCAGCGAAGCGCCAGGTGATTAATGAGAAGAATGGGATGAATGAGAGAAACGGGAAAATACTCATTCTTCTCTTTCTTCCCATTCCTCTCATTATGCTTCGCTAAATTTCAATTTTCGTCCTTGCGAAAAACACGGAAGAGCGCAACAATAAAAAACGAACCGTTTACACGGGAACAGCCGTTCCCGACGCGTTCGTAAGAATTATTATCTATCCTTAGTTATTTTATGAATATCCACGAATATCAAGCTAAGCAGCTTTTTGCGGAATTCGGTATTCCCGTTCCCGCAGGTGTTGCTTGTCAGAAAGAAGAAGAATTCGCTGCGGCGATCGATCAGATTCCGGGCGGCGTTTATGTCGTTAAGTCCCAGATTCATGCGGGCGGACGCGGCAAAGGCACGTTTACGGACGGTTATCAGGGCGGTGTCAAAGTGACGAAATCCAAGGAAGACGCGCTTGCTGCGGCGAAAGCCATGCTCGGCAATACGCTCGTTACGAAACAGACCGGACCGGCGGGTCGCGTCGTTCGCACAATCTATTTTAATGAAGCCTCTTCGATTAAGCACGAATACTATCTTGCAGTTCTTCTCGACCGTGCGACCTCGAAACCGGTTGTTATCGCTTCCACCGAAGGCGGGATGAACATTGAGGAAGTTGCCGAAAAAACTCCGGAAAAAATCGCCAAGGTTTGGATCGATCCGGCAATCGGTATGCGCGCTTATCAGGCGGGCGAACTCGCGTTCGCGCTCGGCTTTGAAGGCGACGAAGCGAAGCAGTTCAAGAAACTCGTGATGAATCTCTACAAACTCTTCGACGCGAAGGATTGCTCGCTTGTCGAAGTAAACCCGATGGTTTCCACGAACGACGGCAAGGTCATCGCGCTCGACGCGAAAGTTTCTTTCGACGACAACGCGCTTTTCCGCCATCCGGAAATCGAAGCGCTCCGCGACATCACGGAAGAAGATCCGAAGGAAGTTGAAGCCCGCAAGTACGACCTCAACTATATCGCCCTCGACGGCTCCATCGCGTGCCTCGTCAACGGTGCCGGACTCGCCATGTCCACGATGGACATCATCAAGCACTGCGGCGGTTCTCCCGCAAACTTCCTCGACGTCGGCGGTTCCGCCTCGGTCGAACAGGTTACGGCCGCGTTCCGCATCATCACGCAGGACCCGAACGTCAAGGGCATTCTCGTCAACATCTTCGGCGGGATTATGAGCTGCCTCACGATTGCCGAAGGCATCGTTGCCGCCGCCAAGACGGTTGAAATCAAGGTTCCGCTGATCGTTCGCCTCGAAGGTAATCAGGTTGAAGAAGGCAAGAAAGTGCTTGCCGAAAGCGGTCTGAAAATTACGCCGGCAGACAGCCTCATCGACGGCGCGCGCAAAGCGGTCGACGAAGTTAATGCTTACATTGCAGCGAACCAATAATTTTTAAGAGAAAGATTTAGACAATGAGTATTCTCGTCAACAAGAACACGCGAGTCGTCGGTCAGGGCATCACGGGTAAAGCCGGTTCCAAGCACGCGCTCAACAACATCGCTTACGGCACGAACTACGTCGCAGCGGTTACGCCGGGCAAGGGCGGTCAGAAGTTCAACGACTCTCTTCCGGTGTTCAACACCGTTCGCGAAGCCGTTGAAAAAGAAGGCGCGAACACGTCCGTCATCTTCGTTCCGCCGCCTTTCGCGGCTGAAGGGATCATGGAAGCGATCGACGCGGGCATTCAGACCATCGTTTGCATCACGGAAGGTATTCCGGTGCGTGATATGGCGCTCGTGAAGGAAAAGCTCCGCCAGGCTCCGGGTGTTCGCCTCATCGGTCCGAACTGCCCCGGTATCATGACGCCGGGTGAATGCAATATCGGCATTATGCCGGGTTACATCGCCAAGCCGGGTCGCGTCGGTATTCTTTCCCGCTCGGGAACGCTGACCTATGAAGGTATGTACCAGCTCACGCAGCGCGGCTACGGTCAATCGACCTGCGTCGGTATCGGCGGTGACCCGATTCAGGGGCTCACGCACCTCGATGTCGTCAAGCTCTTCAACGAAGACCCGGACACGGATGCGATTCTGATGATCGGCGAAATCGGCGGGACGGCCGAAATCGAAGCTGCCGAATACATCAAGGAACACGTCAAGAAACCGGTCGCGGCGTTCATTGCGGGGCGTACGGCTCCTCCCGGCCGCCGTATGGGCCACGCCGGTGCGGTCGTCGGCGGCAAGGGCACCTCGGCTGAAGATAAGGTTCGCGCGCTTCAAGCGGCTGGCATCGCCGTCGCGGAAACGCCGTCGCACCTTGCCGAAGCGCTTCTCTCCGTCTGGGATCCGGCGAAATAAGAGAGCTTAAAGTTTAACGCTTAAGGCTTAAAGAAAAGCGTTCCCGTGGGAAGTTTCTCACGGGAACGTTTTTTTGTTTAGAAAAAGTCGAATTCGGCTTGAATATGGTCTTGGAAGCGCTTTGCGCCGGAACTTGCTCTGACCAGATCCAGAATGCTTGATTTTTCAAATTCCGGATGCTCGCACATATTGATTAACAGGTGGGCAGCGGCGATTGCATCGTAAAGCGCGCAGTGGTAGCGCGCGCGGGCTTTCGGGCAGAATTTTTTCGCGTCTGCGTCGACGCGTTCCGGAAGTTCAAAGCGTTCAATGAGTGTTCCCAAATTATGCTTTCGCTCGTACGGGAACCATTCTTTGGCAATTTTGCAGGTGTCAATCCACGGTCCCCAGTTGTTTGTCTCCGGGCGGGATTCCAGAGAAAAATCGGGAACCGCACCGGGGAACTTCCATATAGACGAAAGCATTCCGATTTCCGCCGGGGCATGATGGGAGCCGAGCAAACCGGTTTTACGCAAGTGCAGGAAAAATTCCCAGTCTGCTTCGACGGGCGGATTGCCTTCCACGTCTTCGTCAAAAATTCCGTGAATTTCGGATTCTTCGAGCGGGATTGGTTCCCGCACGGAGCAAAGACGCGTCGCGGCGCTTACAATGCGCCCGCCGAGCAGTGTTGCCACGCCGTATTCTACTATTCCCGTGCGCACCGAGCCCTCAAAATCGAGGACATGAATTTTGATGTCTTTCCAGTCCATCGCGGGAACGGCGGCATCAAAAATCGACACCTTTGATGAGTTTGCGAACGACTTTACGTCCGGTTTCCGCTTCGTACCACGCTTCGCAACCTGCGGGAACGCTCATTTCCGAGAGGATTTCGTCAAACGATTGCACCCGCGTTTTCAGTTTTCCTGCCAACGGATGCAAGATGAACGAGAGGTCGCGCGGTCGCGATTTCGCCGCGTCGCCGATCTTTTCGTAGTTCGTTTTTTCGATACATTTTTCTGCGGAAAGACCGAAGTGTTCGGCAATGCGCACACCGATTTCGTAACGCGAAAGTTTTTCTCCGCCGGACCAATGATAGACACCGCTCAAATTCGGGCGTTCGCAGAGTTCGACGAGCGCGTCCGCGAGATTGGAAACGCTGACGGGCTGACGTATTTCCTCCTCAAAAAGAGGTGTCTTTTTATCTTGCGCCCAATCCGAAAAGAGGCGTTCGTGCAGGCTTTTGTTCCCGCCGACTGAATTTCCGGAAAGGAGTGTTGTGCGTACGACGACGGCGTTTTCCTTTCCGAATTTCAGAACATCGCGTTCGCCGAGAAGTTTCGTTTGCGCATAAAGATTGCGCGGGAGCGGCATATCCGTGTGTTCGTAATTGCCCTTGTCCCCGTCAAAAACCATGTCGGTGGAAACGTGAATGAAGCGCCCGGAAATGTGGTTCGCAAGCATCGCGAGCGTGCGCGGGAGCGCCGCGTTGAGCTTTTCTGCGCGCACATGATCGGTTTCCGCGTCGGCGATTGAGGTTACGCCGGAGCAGTTGATGATCGCGTCCGGAAATTCCTGTAAAATAAAGCTTTGGACGGCGGTTGTGTCCGTCAAATCCATTTTGATCCGCCGCACCGTCGGAGGCAGGAAAACTTCCTTTTCGTGAAAAATAGCCGTAACGTCAAAGCCGCGCCGCAAGGCAGAGAAAACCGTTTCTCGCCCGAGAAATCCGGCTGCGCCCGTAATGATAACTTTCATGGAAAACACTTTATCTTTTGCCGGACAGAATGCGACGGAAAAAACGTTTCCCTCTGAGGCATCGTTTTCAGTCCGCGCGCAGAATCAGCCCTTTGAGATAGTGGCTTTCCGGGAAATTAAGGAGGCAGGGATGGTCTTCCGGTTGCCCCGTGATTTCGAGCAGGGAAACATCGCGGCGAGCGTCGTGTGCGGCGCGGGACACAACGTCGATGTATTTTTCCAGACCGACGCGTTGCGAGCACGAGTAGGTGGCGAGAACTCCGCCCGGGTTGAGCATTTTCAGCGCGCGCAGATTCAGTTCTTTGTAGCCGCGAAGTGCACCTTCGAGGGCGTTTTTCGAGCGGGCAAACGGCGGAGGATCGAGTACGATGAGGTCGAACCTGCGTTCCCGGTTTGCGCCGAACCAGTCGAAGAGATTTGCCGTTTCAAACGCACAGCCGTCAAATCCGTTTTCCTTTGCGTTGCGTCGGCAGGTTTCGACCGCGAATTCGGAAATATCGATGCCGAGCGTTTGTGCGGCTCCGGCGCGCGCGCATTGGAACGAAAATCCGCCCTGATTGCAGCACGCATCGAGCACGGTTTTTCCGCGTGCGTACTTGGCGACGTTGGTGTGCTGTTCCCGCTGGTCGAGGTAAAATCCGGTTTTTTGTCCGTTCGCCAAATCGAGAAAATAGCGTACGCCGTCGATTTCAAACCAACGCGGCGTGTGCGGTTTGTTTTTGTAAAATGAAATGGAATTTCCCAGACCTTCAAAGCGGCGAGACGGAGCATCATTGCGGAAGATGATTTCCGAAGGCGCAAGATTTTTGTCGAGCCAATCGGCGATAAACGGAAGCATATTGTCCGTTCCCGCGGTGAGCGCCTGCACGACGAGAGAATCTTCAAATCGGTCTACCACCAGTCCCGGAAGCGAGTCTGCCTCCGACCACACGATGCGGCGCGATGCAGGCGCGGGAACGCGCTTGGCGACGGCTTTTCCCAGCGCCTCGGCAAGAAATGCCCCGTCCCATTCCCGTGTCGCCGATGAGAATTTTCTCCACACGATCTGCGATTTTGCGTTCCAGATTCCGCTTCCGAGCGAGCGTCCGCGTGAGTCAAGCAATTCTGCAGCAGTCCCGTCGGGAATGCGCGGAGGAGTCTCGATTTCTCCGGAGAAAACCCACGGATGTCCGAAGAGCACGCGTGCAGGTCGCGAAGCGAGTTTGAGGCGAATCTGTTTCATGTCGGTCTGAAAAATGTCGTTTGTGGTTCTGAAAGGGAAAAATTCTCGCGCAAAGTTTTAGAATCGCCAAGTTTTTTCCTCGGAAAGGCGGGGCTCCACGTTTCTTTGCGTTTGAAAATGGGGCGTGCGACTGATAAGTTCTGCGCATCGTTGCACAAAACATGAGAGCGCTGATTGTTATTTTAGGCGGGTTTGTTGCGTTGATGCCGCGCTGGTTGGCGGCGGGAACGGCTTCGTTACTCGGAAATTGCGTTTACTTTTTTATGCGGAAGCGCCGCGCGATGATGTTGCGGAACCTGTACCTTTGTTTTCCGGAAAAAACGGAAGCGGCGCGCCGTAATATCGCGCGGGAAAGCTGTTGCCGCATGGTTGAAATGGGGATGTTCGTGTTGGCTTCGCCGCATTTCACGCGTTCCCGCATTTTGAGAAATTTTACCGCTGACGGAAAAAGTCTGGATGCCGTCGTTTCGCCCGGCACTCCCCTGGTTGTCGCAATTCCGCATTTTTCTCTGATGGAGGCGCTGACGATGATTCCGTTGGTTTATCCGCCGCTGGCGAAACGTTCCGTCGGCGTGTTTTACCGCCCGTTTGACAATCCGGCGATTGAGCGCTGGGTCAAGCGCACGCGCGAACGTTGGGGCTGCCGTCTGCTTTCCCGAAAAAAAGGACTGACACAGGCGCTCGCCTTCCTGCGCGAAAACGGGCTTGTGTGCGTGTTGCCGGACCAGGGAACGGGGCGCCGACGCGGAGTGCTTTCCCTGTTTTTCGGTCGCGTGGCAACGTGTAGCGAACTCGCGGGAACGCTTGCCGCCGGGCACGCGGGAACGCGCACGATTGCGGCTTGGTGTGAGCGAAAAGGCTTTTGGCGCGGTGAAATTCGCGTAGCGGAAATCGCGCCTGCGGGAACGCCGCGCGATGAAGTGAATTTGCGTATCAACCGCTGGCTGGAAGGCAAACTTTCCGAATCTGACTCCGCCTGCGCGGATTGGCTTTGGATGCACGACCGCTGGAAAGGTGCGGCGGATTTTAACCTGAATCATCGCCGCAATCGGATTGCGGAAACACTTCACCTTCAAGGTTTGGAAAAAATGCCGAAGAAAAAGAAAATTTTTGTGCGCCTGCCGAATTGGCTGGGCGATATCGTAATGGCGCTTCCGTTGATTCAAACGCTGCGTCAGGCGCGTCCGGACGCGGAAGTTACCCTTGTTGCGCGCGCGCATTTCCTCCCGATGCTCGAGTTGCTGAATTGCGCGGACAAGCTGATTGCGCTTCCCGCAAAATCCAAAGGACTCGGCTATTGGCTCGCGTGCCGTAAATTGTTAAGGGAGGAGCGCCCGGAAGTTTTCGTAATGTTTACGAATTCCCTGCGCGGCGACGCGGAAGCGTGGCTTTCCGGCGCCCCGATGCGTTGCGGCATGACGCGCGATGGCTATCCGCGTCCGTTGCTGACGAAGTCTTGGCGCGTTCCCGCCGATTTGGATTTGACAAAAAACCACCAGACGCTCGTTTGGGCGCGTTGGTTGCGCGAGCGCCACGGGCTGAACGAGGAACTTAATTTTGCTCCGTTGCGTATCGACGTTCCCGCGCCCGAAAAACCGGTTATCGGTTTGATTTGCGGAACGGAAAATTCTCCGGAAAAACGCTGGCAGGTTTCGCGTTGGCGCGAGCTCGTCGAACTTCTGCTTGCGGCGTTCCCGCAACTCGAAATCCGGCTTTTCGGCACGGCAAAAGACGCGGCGATTACTGCGCAGGTTGCGGAAGGCTTCGACGGAACGCGCGTTCTCGACCGCGCCGGAAAAACCAATTTGCCCGATTATATGCGAGAACTTTCCGCTTGCCGCGCAATCTGCGGGAACGATACCGGAGGGCTTCACCTCGCGAATATGCTCGGCGTAACCGTCGTCGGCATTTTCGGACCGACGAATCCCGTGCGCACGGGACCGATTTTTGATGCGAAAAAGGTTATTCTCCAGCCGGACGGATGTCCCGCGACGGGCGGCGCGCCGATTGAAGGCGTTCCCGCGAAAGCCGCGTTCGACGCACTTGCGGCGGAGTTGTAAAAAAGAAATAAAGAAACGGTTATGGACAATATTTTCCCCGTAGAACCCGAAAAGGCGTACCGCCTGCTCAACGTGGGCGGGACAACGTTGGTTTCCGCAAAGTGCGACGGCGTTTGCGACGTGATGCCCGCAACTTGGGCGTGCCCGCTAGATGTTTTGCCGTGCAAGGCGACAGTCGTTGTCGACAGCACGCATTTTACGCGCAAGCTGATTGATAAAAGCGGAATGTTCGCGTTGCAGTTACCGACGGTCGGGATTTTGCGCGAGACGATGGCGCTCGGCTCCGTCAGCAAAAACGACGATCCGGAAAAAGTGGAAAAGAGCGGAGCCGGACTTTTTTACATGGACGGTTTTGTCATTCCGCTCGTAAAGGGTTGCGCCGGATGGATGATTTTTAAGCGCGTTCCCGAGCCGCACAATGAGCAAACTTATGATTTGCTGATTGGCGAATGTCTCGGCGCGTGGGCGGATGCGCGCGTTTTCAAAAACGGGCATTGGACGTTTGAGTCCGCACCGCCCGAATTGAGAACGCTTCACTACGTCGCCGGCGGAAATTTTTACGCTATCGGCGACGCAATTTCGGTTTAGCGCGTTTCGTTTCTCAGCGCTTTTTCGCGCTCGGCAAGCGTCGGGTGTGAATAGAAAAACGCACTGTAAAGCGGGTGCGGGGTCAGGTTGCTGAGATTTTTTTCATGCAACTTGTGAAGCGCGGAAATGAGTGTTTCCGGCGTTCCCGTAGCTTCTTTTGCGAAGGCATCGGCTTCGTATTCGTGTTTGCGCGAAAAATGAGCGGAAAGCGGAGAAATCCAAAATGTGACCAGCGGCGCGATTTGCGAGAGCAGGAGAAACGCGGGAACGAGCATCAATCCGGGAACAAATTCAAACCCGAAGGCGGCGAAAAATTCCTTTTGACCTAAGAGCCAGCCGATAAAACCGAGCATGGCGAGCCCGATGAGTGAGGAAACGACGAGGCGCTTTGTGATGTGCCCGCACTTGGAATGCCCGATTTCGTGCGCGAGCACAGCTTCGATTTCCTTAGGTGAAAGTTGTTCGACAAGTGTATCGAAAAGTACGATACGGCGCCATTTCCCGAAGCCCGTGAAGTAGGCGTTGGAGTGTCCGGAGCGCTTCGAGCCGTCGATGATTTCGATTTTCTTAGCGATGAATCCGCAACGCTCGGCGAGTGCAGTGAGCGTATCGCGCAGTTCGCCTTCCGGAAGCGGGGAAAGTTTGTTAAACAGCGGAAGAATCAGTTTCGGGAAAATGACGAGCATTAGCAGTTGGAAGCCGACAAAAAGCACCTGAGCCCAAATCCACCACGTTTGCGGGAACGCATAGTAAAATGCAATGATCGCCCAGAGCAGGGGAAGCCCGATGACGCAACCGAGAATCAGCCCTTTGATTTTGTCCGTAACCCAGAGTTTTTGCGTGGATTTGTTGAAACCGAATTGTGCTTCGATACGGAAATTTTCGTACCAGTCAAACGGCAGGTCGAGCAATCCGATGAGCGACGAGATCAGCACAAGCACAGCGCTTTCACGCCAGATGCGAGCCCAACCGGAAAGCTCTCCGGTGAGTCCGAAGAGCGTTCCCGCAAAATCGTAGAGCGCCGGGAGCAGGGCGATGACGAGCACCAGCGTAACCGCCGCACCGAAAAACGTTTCAATGTAGCCGAAATCAATTTTCCGTAACGTATACGCGACGGATTTGCGGTAGGTCGGCTCGTCGATGGTGTCGCGAAACGCAACGGGAACGGTGTCCGCGTTGCGCACGGTTTCTTTGCGATTCAGCGCATCAAGTGCGAACGATGCCGCCGTTTTTGCGGCAAGCAAAATAAGAAAGATGATTTGGAGGGTGTTCATAAAAAGGAACAAAAAACGTTATTGTTCGTCGTTTTCCGGCTTTTTTTTCAAAAGCGACTTCAGAATCCAGCATACGAGAGCGACGGCGACAACCCCTGCGATGGAATATCCGATCATGTGGCTGTATTCGAAAACTTTTTCCATGAGTTGTTCTTTCGGTACAAACGAGTGCAGGTAGTAGCCGATTCCCGCCAGAATGATGTTCCAAATTCCCGCGCCGATGGTGGTGTAAAGCAGGAACGGAAGAATCGGCATTTTTGCCAACCCGGCAGGAATCGAAATGAATTGGCGAATCACGGGAACGAGGCGTCCGGTAAGTGTAGCAATTACGCCGTATTTTTCAAAAAACGTCTCCGAGCGACGAATTTTTTCTTCGTCCACGAGGCAGAGATGCCCCAGTTTGCTGTTGGCGAATTTGTAAACGAACGGACGCCCGAGCCAGCGCGCGAGCACATAATTGAAAAGCGCGCCGATGTTTGCACCGATAGTCGCAAAAATAATCACGAGGACGAGGTTCATTTCCCCGGCGGCGGCTTTGTAGGCGGCGGGCGGAACAACCGCTTCCGACGGGAACGGAATGAACGAGCTTTCAACTGCCATAAAAAGCGTAACCGTCCAATAGTTAATGTGTTCGAAACACCAGTTTATAAGTTCGGCCATTTTTAAGAATTAAGAATTAGGAATTAGGGATTAAGAATGAGAAATCAGGAGTGATCCCCCTGATTCCTGATGTTTTTTAAATCAACCGATGGTTCATGCCGAGGCTGGGCTCGGCTTCCGTAGATTCTCCGACGATTTTCGCGGGAACGCCGGCAACGGTCGCGTGCGCGGGAACGTCGTCGAGAACGACTGAGCCCGCTCCGACTTTCGCACAAGTACCGATTTCGATGTTGCCGAGAATTTTTGCGCCCGCGCCGATGAGTACTCCGGCGCGCACTTTCGGGTGGCGGTCGCCGCGCGTTTTTCCCGTTCCGCCAAGCGTTACGGCGTGAAGAATTGAGACGTTATTTTCGATAACCGCTGTTTCCCCGACGACAAATCCCGTCGCGTGGTCGAGCAAAATCCCGCAACCGATTTCCGATGCCGGATGAATGTCTACGGAAAATGTTTCCGAAATATGGCTTTGCAAATAATAGGCGAGGTGGCGGCGCCCGGTGATCCAAAAATGGTGCGAGACACGGTATGCGGAAAGCGCGAGAAAGCCTTTAAACCACAGAAAGGGAGCAAGGAGGGAATCGCAGGCGGGGTCGCGCTCCGCCGTCGCGAGCATATCGTTTTGCGCTTGGGTGAGAATGAACGGCGTTCCCGCGAAGGCCTCGCGTGCGAGCGCAAGAAAGGTATCGTATTCTTTCGTCGTACTCGACAACTTGTGAGCAATACGCGCCGCAAGTGCTTCCGAGAAACTGTTCCTCGACAAAATAAAATCGTTCGGCAGATGTGAAATCAGCGGCTCGGCTCGAACGATTTTTTCCGCCTGAACTCGCATTTCTTCCCAAAGGTCAATTTCCCGGTCGATGTCGTTGGTGCAGCAATTCTTCATTTCTTCAAGCGAACGATGAAACCGAGATTCCATTCCCGCGGCGAGAGAAAAAAAAATAAAAACAACCTGACCGCGGAGCTCGTTTTCTCAATTTATTGCGCGGGTTTAACTGAAATTTCCCGCACACAAATTTCAATTTGCGGGAACGTGGTGAGTTTGACAATATCTACGCTTTTATCCTCCGTGCCCTTAATTACCAGAAGATCAATTGACGAAATCCGTTCCCGTGCCGACATTGTTGCGTTCATCGGGGACTACACGAGTTTGCGGCGCGCGGGATCAAAGTGGAAGGGGTTGAGCCCTTTTACGAGTGAGAATACGCCTTCGTTTTTCGTCGATCCGGAAAAAGGTTTTTACTACTGCTTTAGCACGGGACAAGGCGGAGATATTTTTAAGTTTTTGATGGCTCGGGAAAGCCTGACTTTCGGCGAGTCTGTCGAGCGTGTTGCAAAACGCTTCGGCATTACGGTCGAATACGAAAAAGGCGGCAGGAATGTTGACCGCTCTCTGCGCGGAGAGCTTTTTGATATTCACGAATTTTCCGCCGGATATTTTTCCGAAAAATTTCGGGAAAATTCTCCTCTCGGTGAAAAAGTACGCCTGTATTGGATGCGGGAACGCGGATTCGATGCGGAAACAGCGCGTGAATTTCGCATCGGCTTTTTACCGCCGAACGGCTCCCGTGCGTTTGCCGAAGCGCTAAAAAACAAGGGCTTTTCTGCAAAAGCGCTTGCCGTGTCGGGAATTTTT
Organism: Opitutales bacterium; assembly: GCA_017935025.1. Classification (GTDB taxonomy): domain Bacteria; phylum Verrucomicrobiota; class Verrucomicrobiia; order Opitutales; family UBA953; genus Spyradosoma. The sequence goes on from JAGBIL010000035.1 coordinate 18,494, forward strand.
GTCGGGACGGAACGTTTCCCCGAAAGTCCGGAAACGTGGCGTTCCCGCTTCGAGGCGCGCCTGATTGTTCCGATTTCGGATATTCAGCGTCGCGTGATTGCATTTACGGCACGGAAAATTTCCGGAATTACGCCGGATGACGGGCGCGGAATGAACGAAGCGAAGTACGTCAATTCGTCCGAAACGGAAATTTTCCATAAAGGCTCGACGCTGTTTAACATTGATAAGGCGAAAGATATTTTCGCCGGCAAACGAAGTGCGGGAAAAGACTCCGCCGAGCCTGCGGGAACGCGCGAAACGCCGTTCGTTCTGGTCGAAGGGCAACTCGATGCCATTCGTTGCTGGAAATGCGGTTTGCGCACGGCTGTCGCCGGGCAGGGCACGGGGATTACGGAAGATCAGCTTCGGCTCTTGCGTCGCTACAGCGACCGTTTGGATTGCCTGCTTGATGCGGATACCGCCGGACAAAAAGCGGCTCTGCGGCTCGCACCGATTGCGTTCAAGACGGGGTTGGATTTGCACTTTTTAAGTGTTCCCGGCGGAAAAGATCCCGACGAATTTTTGTTAAAAAACGGAGCGGACGGTGTTTCCGCCATTCTCGCAAGCGAAATCTCGGCAATGACCTTTATCGCACGGAAATTTTTTCCGGAAGGTGAGCGGCTGAGCTCGGCTCAGACGCAGAGCGCGTTGGAGGAGATTTACGGAATTGTCGCGGCATCCTCTTCGGAAGTTTTCCGCACGGATTGCCTAATGACGCTCGCTCGCTCCGCCGGATTGGAGCGTCTTGCCGTGGAGCGGGATTTCGCGCGTTTCGTCGCCGCCAAGGCTACAGAAGAACGTTCCCGCGCGGGTTTCGCTGCGGTTGCCGCTCCGGCCGTTTCGGCGATTTCCGTGGGGAACTCCCCCTTGACAACGGCAGAGGAGGACCTTTTAATTTTCGCCCTCAACCACGATGTCGTTACGCCTTTGCTCGCCAACACCATTCCTCCGGATTGGCTTGATTCGGAAACTTGTGCAGGCCGCCTTCTCAGCCGCATTTTTGCGGAAGTCCTTGAAGGCGAATGGCGGGGTGCCGACGCGATTCACGACTTGCTCGAAACGGATGAGGAACGGGATTTTGTGGCAAGAATCCGCAACGGTTTTGACAGCGACTCTACGGAAGATGTCGAACGCATCGCTAACGAATGTCTTTCCCGCCTTTGTTCCAAGCATTGTGAGCGAGAACGCCGTGAAATTGATAGGCGGATGGAAACCCTTTCTCCCGATGCTCCGGAGCTTCTTTCCTTGCAGAAGAGGCGTATCGAATTGAGACGGATTTTGCGGAATCCGCCGCGTATTCAGTTAGAGCAATCCATTTAACGACAAACATTTTTACGAATTCGAATTATGGCAGATAAGAAAAAATCTAAGGCGCAGCCCGCCAAGAAGGTCGCGACGAAAAAGGCAGAAAAAAAGCCTGTTCCCGCGAAGAAGCCCGTCGTCAAAAAAGCGGTTCCGGCGAAGAAAGCACCCGCGGCGAAAAAGCCTGCGCCGACTTCTGCCAAGAAAACGACCGCTAAATCGACTCCCGCAAAAAAGGCGGCGGCTTCCGCGAAGAAACCTGCCAAGCCCGTTCCCGCGAAGAGCGCTCCGAAAAAAGCGGACGCCAAGAAAGCGGCTCCCGCAAAAAAGAATTTGAAAAAGGCGGCTCCGGCAAAAAAGCCCGCCTCGAAGAAGGTCGAAAAAAAACCTGCACCTGCGAAAAAAACGGTAAAAAAAGCTTCCGCAAAAGCGAAACCCGCTTCGAAAAAAGCGGAAGCGAAGAAACCCGTTCCCGCAAAGGCTCCGGCAAAAAAGTCCGCCGAAAAAAAACCGCAAGTCATAATTGAGACACCGGTCGCCGAAGTCGGGGAAATTAAATATGCTCCGGACAGATCGGATGTCCTGACGCATGCCGAACGCGAACGCCGCCGCAAATCGGCAGATGCCGATGCGCAGAAAATCCGTGAGCTTTCGCAGAAGATGCACTTCACGGAAGAACCTGCCTCGGGAACGGTCGCGGCACCCGTCAATCAGGCGGAAATGAACGAGAAGGTGCGCGAACTCGATCTGCTTTCCAAGCAGCAGGGCTTCGTTACGATTGAAGACATCAACCGCATCATTCCGGCGACGGGTTCATCACACGAGGCGTTTGACAGCATCATCAACATTCTCGACAATCTTGACGTTAAGATTCTCGACAACGACGAGGTGGAAGCCTATAAGTTGCGCCTCTCTGCCGAAGAAGAAGATGCGCTTCGTATGGCGCAGGTCGATATCCTTGACGATCCCGTGCGTATGTATTTACGCCAGATGGGGCAGGTGCCGCTACTTTCCCGCGACCAGGAAATCCAAATTTCACGCAGCATCGAAGAGGCGGAATCGCGTGCGCAGGATGCGCTTTGCTCGGTTTGGCTGACGCTTCCCGTGCAACTCGATACAGCTCGCCGTCTCAATGAAAAGACGGAGCGTTTCGACCGCGTCGTTCTCGATAAAAAAGTCGAATCCCGCGATTGGTATTTCCGTATGTTGCCCAAGGCAATTTCTGCGGTTGAAGCCATTTCGTCCAAGCTCGACAAAGCGTGGATGGAGTACATCGGCGGCGCGACGGAAGAAATTCGCGGAAAAGGGTACGCACGTTTCGTTAAGTTGCAGAAGGAAATTCGTCCGCTTCTGCGTAAATTCTGCTTCAAGATGAAAGTGCTTGAAGAATGGTTGCGCACGTTTAAGCCGATTTTGGATAAGTTCCGCGAATATGTCTGGCAGCTTGAGCTCATTGAGCATAAAGACCGCCGTGCCCGCAAGTTGGATGTAAAGCAAATCCATCGCGAACTCGCCGCTCTTGAAAAAGAATATCGCATCAAGGCGCCCGATTTGCTCGAAGTCTACCGCGAAGTCCGCAACTGCCTTTCCGCCGCGAACAAGGCGAAAACGAACATGGTGGAGGCGAACTTGCGCCTCGTTATTTCCATTGCGAAAAAATACACGAACCGAGGACTTTCTTTCCTTGATTTGATTCAGGAAGGCAATATGGGGCTGATGAAGGCTGTCGAAAAATTCGAATACCGCCGCGGCTACAAATTCTCGACTTACGCAACGTGGTGGATTCGCCAGGCGATCACGCGTTCCATCGCAGACCAGGCGCGCACGATTCGTATTCCCGTGCACATGATTGAGACGCTGAACAAAGTGATGCAGGTGCAGAAACAGCTTTTTCAGGAACTCGGACACGAGCCGACACCGGAAGAAGTTGCCAACGAAATGCAAATGCCCGCCGAACGCGTTCAGCAAATCATGAAAATGTCGCAGCAGCCGATTTCGCTTCAAAGCCCGGTAGGCGACGGCGATGACACGAGCTTCGGCGACTTCATCGAAGACAAGGCGGCGGAAAATCCTTACGACATTGCCGCAACCGCTTTGCTTCGCGAAAAAATTATCGATGTTTTGAAATCTCTGACGGATCGAGAACGCGAAGTGCTCACATATCGCTTCGGGTTAAAGGACGGTTACTCCCGCACGCTGGAAGAAGTTGGAAAAATCTTCAATGTTACGCGCGAACGCATTCGCCAAATCGAAGCGAAGGCCCTCCGCAAAATGCGCCACCCGACGCGCTTGCGCCAGCTTCATGGCTTCTTTGAAGCTGATCAGGATGTTTCGGGTCCGAGCTTTGATCAATTCACGCGCCCTGATCTTCCGGCGACGACACCCGCTTCCGAATCCGTTTCGGATGCGGACATCGACGATATTTCCGAGCCGGAATCGGAATAAAATTTCCGAGTTCCCGCGAAACACAAAAAAACTCCGTGGCGTTCCCGTGACGGAGTTTTTTTGTGTCGGGATAAGGCTTTCCGCCCTCGACAGAAGTTACGGGAACGGGCAGAATGAATCGAAAGAAAACGTATGCTAAATCTCTCGAGTAATTTATTCCAGCTTCGCAAGCGCCTTCACGAAAAACTGGAGGCGCGTTTGGAGTCTGTTCCGCTTTTCAATGTTTTGCTGATCGCCGTTTTGCTGATGCTTACGGGATCACGTTTCGTATTCGCTCCCGGGCTTCCGCTTTCTTTGGGAAAAGAAGATTCCGGGGAATTTTCGAAAACCGTTTCCGGCGGGATTCCCGAATTGGTTTTGCCCGAAACGTCTACGGTTTTGTCCGGCGTGGCAACGTCATCGGTTTTGACGGTAAAAAGCGACTCGATGTTTGTTTTCGATGGGCACATCTACGATAATTTGGAAGACGTTTTTTCCGAAAAAAATCGTCTTTTGATCGAAAAGGAATCCAACGGAGTCCTGCTCGTAAAGCTTGACCGGGCCGTGAGCGTACAGGGACTTTTCCGAATCGCGGAATTGGCGGGAAAAGCCGGTTTTTCGTCTCTGCAAATCGCCGGAGAATCACCGTCTTACCGTCCGAGGGATATTCGCTAATTTTTTTTCAAGAAAAATGACTTCGATGAATCCGGTCGGTGTAGCGCTTTTCTGTGCCGTTTCTCTTTGGCTGGCGCGTATATGGATTCGCGAAGCGCGGGAAAACCCGCAGGGCGGGGCGCTTCCGGGGGCGAGCTTTTGTCCGTGGCGGGCGATCATCATCGCCGTCGCGGGAACGCTGATTTTACTCGCATTGGAAACTTGGGGCGAAATCCGACTCGGGATTTCCGAAGAACAAAAAGACGTGTCGTGGCTGGCGTTGCCGATGTTCGCGGCGGCGGCGTTTACAGAGGAAGTGATTTTTCGCGGCTACCTCGTAGTGGAACGTCGCGGGAACACGCTCCGCTGGGCGAGCATTATTTTGTTTTCGCTGATTTTTGCGCTGATTCACGATCATCTTTGGAGTTTTGAAATGCCGGAAGATCGCTCTGCGGGAACGCTTGCCGCGATTTGGGAAGGGTTTTCGCTCAATCTCTCGATTAAAGGATTTTTCTCGACGGGTTGTATCTTTGTCGGCGCGCTTTGGTTTTATTTTGTGAGATTTTTCAAGTGGAACCCGAATGCTTCGTTATTGGCCCCGGTGGCGGCTCACTTGGTAAAAAATCTGGCCGTGTTTTTTATCAAATTGGCACAGGGACACGTTACGGGGTTGCTGTAAATTTTGAAAAAAAAACTGCCCGAAAAATCTTGTGCCGAATTGTTTACTCCTGATTTTCTTTCTCCGATGCTTGTCGAATGGATTCATTGCTTAAGCGGAAATCGCGGTAAAATTACCGTGTTTCCGGCGGCGGTGTCCGCAGACGGGAACAATCCCGGCGTAACGCTCCGCCTCGCGGAAAACGGCATTAAGATTTGTCCGGATTTCCGCGCGAAAGACATTTCTTTCAACGGAAGAAAAGTGCTTTTCTCTGCGCTTCTCGAGCCGGGCGTTCCCGCGTTTTTGCGCATGGGAAAAAGTTTGCTCCTTGCCTGCGCGAAAAATGCGACGGACGAAACGGACTGGGCGGCGCATTACCGTTTCCCGCTGTGGACGCTTTTTGAGCCGGAAACGCTCGACGGAATCACCTGCGTGCGTTCTCCGGCGGAAATCCCCGACGCGCTTGCGCGCTACGGACTTACGGCGGAAAACTGCCTCGTCGCTCCGTACGGCATAACGGCGACGATTCCGCTCGCCGCCGTCGCCGATCTTTTTTGAAAAATCGTCTTTAAAAATTTACCTCTCAGGCGTTAACTAAAACCATGTCCGAAATCCCGAAGTCTTTCAAAAAAATCCTCTCTCCCTCCATCCTCGCTGCCGATCACGCCGCGCTTGCGGACGGGCTCAAAATCGTGCAGGAAAACGACTTGGAGTGGATTCACCTCGACATCATGGACGGGAATTTCGTGCCGAATATTTCGTTCGGTCCGGGCGTTGTCAAAGCGTTGCGTTCCCGTGACAAAAAACTCTTTTTCGATACGCACCTGATGCTTGCGCGCCCCGATAAATACATCGAAAAGTTTGCGGATGCCGGTGCCGATTTAATTACAATTCACGTCGAACCGGATTACCCGAAGGCGGAAACGCTTCTGCGCATTCGCGCTCTCGGTAAACAGGCGGGAATTTCGCTCAATCCGGATACGCCGGCGGATACGCTTTTGCCGTATTTGGACAAAGTGGACCTTGTTCTTGTGATGTCGGTTTTCCCCGGCTTCGGCGGACAAAAATTTATTGCCGATGTTTTGCCGAAAATCGAGCAGCTCGCCAAGTGGCGCGAAGAACGCGGCGGAACATGGCGCATCGAAGTCGACGGCGGAGTAGATGCAAACACCGCGCCGCTTTGCCTCGCCGCCGGAGCGGACACGCTCGTCGCGGGAACGGCGTTTTTCAACGCTCCCGACAAACCGACGTTTATCCGTCTTTGCCAAGGCGAATAAACGCGTACCGTTTTCTTTGAAAATTTCCTCTTACTTACGAATACCATGAAAAAGTCCAAAAAATACCTCCTCGAAGTTTTGGCGCTTGCCGTAGTTTTGCCGTTTGCCGCGTGTGCATCCGATCCCGTTGCTGCAACTTCCACGCAGTATCGCCCGGAAAATCCGGCACCGATCGAAATCGTTGAACCGCTTGCGGAATACCTCAACGATACGGACGAAGCGTTCCGCGCCCGCGCAAGCGCAGAAGCGATGAGCGCAATGGCGGCGCAGAAAGCGGCGATGATGAACGCGAAGGTCGAACTCGCCGGAAAAATCAATACCGCCATCGATTCCGTCGGGAAATCCTCCACGGAAACGGCGCAGGACGACGCGGCAATCACCACGCAAACGAATTTCCGCGAGCTCGCCAAAGCTCACGTTGATCAGACGCTGAACAACATTCACGTTCTCGGACAAAAAACGTTCCGCGATCCCGTGGACGGTCGCTACATCGTTTACGTTGCAATCGAAGTCAACAAAAAGGCGGTTGCAGACACGCTCGCGAACAAGGCCTCACAGACTTCTCCGGAACAGAAAGCGAAGTTGCGCGCCGCGCTCGAAACCGCTTTCGAGGAAAAATAACGATTTGTCCGCCCGAGAATAGCGGGTTGTGTGCATTCGCTATTCGCGATTGTTTTCCGACGATAGAAATGCGTCTCGCTTTGCTGTTTGCTTTTTTGACGGGAATGACCGTGTGCGTTCCCGCGTGCGTTGCGGTTCCCGAAGAAATCGTGACCCGGCGCGTGCGCGGCGAGTGGACGCTTTCGCCCGAGTCCGACGCTTCTCCGAAAGAAGCCTTTTTCCGCGCACAAAACGAAGCGCGGCGCAAAGCGATTCTCGCTGTGTGCGGCGAGCGCGTTTCTTCGTGGGACACCTTGCTTTCGCAAGCCGACGGGCAGGCGTACAGCGGCGTGGTCGTTACGAACAGCGTCGGTGTCGTTCACTCGTTTAAGGAACTTCGCCGCGGTTGGACGTTCCCGCGCGCGGGCGAAACCGAGGCGCACGAATCGCCGTCGGTTTTTGTCGAAGCGGAAGTTTCCGTGAAAAAATCCGCCGAGGAACCCGATCCCGCTTTTACGGCGCTGGTTTCCGGCGGGAAAAGCGTTTACCGGAACGGCGAGGAAGACACGTTTTCGGTAAAAGTCGCCCAAGACGCGTACCTGACGGTTTTCTGGCTGAATCAGGATTTTCGTGCGGATGTCGTTTTCCCCGAGCATCGCTGGGAAAGCAATCTGATTCGCGCGGAGAAAAAAGCACCGGAATTTTCGCTGGTTTTCGAAATTTCTTCCCCGCGCTCGAAACGCGAAACGGGAACGCTCTTTTTCGTGCTGACGAAACAGCCGTATCCGTTTTTGAAAAACGACGACAATCGGAATTCCGAGCAAAACCGCGAACGCCTCGAACGCTGGATGGCGGACATCCCTCTGCGGGAACGCTTCATTTACGCCGTTCCGTTTGTAATTACAAAAAACTGACGAAATGCGCTTCGCGCCGCATTTCTCCACTTTTTTTTTCTCTGTTCCCGCGAATTTTCCGGCGATTCTCCGGAAAGAAAATCTCAAGTTCCTTAAAAAATTCCCCGCAATGAAAAGTTTTTCTTTCGCAATTTTGTTTTTCGCGTTTGCCGTTCCCGCGTCGGCATTTTCCCTGCGCGATCTCGGCGACGGCGCGGCGGAAATTTCCGCTTACTCGGGCGGGGAATCGACGCTCGCCGTTCCCGCGACGCTCGACGGAAAACGCATCACTCGCATCGGCGCCAGCGCATTTTTCGGAAATGCGAATCTGCAAAGCGTTTCGCTTCCAGAAGGTGTGGAGGAAATCGCGCCGCTTGCGTTCGCGCATTGCGAAAATCTGAATCGGGTGTCGTTTCCGCGCAGCTTGAAAAAAATCGGCGCGCGCGCATTTTTTGCCTGCGAAAAGTTGCCGGAAATCGAACTTCCGGAGTCTGCGCAAACGCTCGGCGAAGAAGCGTTTGCATTTTGTTCCGCACTTGAAAAAATCTCCGCGCCGGCGACGATTGCGAATCTCGGCGAAAACGCGTTCCCGCTGACATCGCCCGCACTTTTCCCGCCTTCAAAATTCCCCGCGATCGAAATTGAGTCCGCCGCCGTGGAATTGCTCGATCCGTCGGGCGATTGCGCAATCGACGGCGCGGAAATTTGCACCTTGTGTGTTCCCGTGAGCAACGCCGGCGAAGCCGACGCGTACGGTTGCCGCCTTAAAATCGCGCTGAAAACGCCGAACGCCGAACTCGCATTTCCCGAGAGTCTCGGAATCACGAAAATTCCCGTCGGGGAAAAAGTTTTGCTCGAGATTCCGGTTTCCGCGTCGCGTGCGCTTGCGGCGGGAACGGCGGAATTTTCGTTTTGCGTCGAAGAGCCGAACGGTTTGGGCTCGGAAGAAAAAATCCTTGCCCTCGAAACGCGTCCGTTCGTCGCTCCCGCCGTAAAAATCGTCGATTTTCTCGTGAGCGGACAGGGCGATTCCGTGCTGAAGAAAAACGCGCCGTTTGATTTTCAGCTTTTCCTGCAAAACACGACTACGGGAACGGCGGAAGAGGTTTCCGTTACGCTTGAATTGCCGAACGGAATTCTCGTTCTCGACGGCAAACAAACGCAAAAATTTCCCGCTCTGCGCGGCGGCGAAGCTCAACCGCTGGAATTTTCCCTGCTCGTACCGCGTCGCTATCGCAGCGAGGAAATTCCCGTCCGCGTGAAAATTTCGGAAAAATACGGCGAATTTGCTGAAAATTGGGAAACGACGCTTCGCCTCAATTCTTCCGTCGCAACGGCGAAAACCACGCTCGCTCCCACGGGAACGGCAAACGCGGAAATCGCGACGGCGTCTTTCCGCTCCGACGCGGACAAAGACATTCCCGTAAATCCCGAAACGCCCGCGCGCAATATTTTTGTCGCCATCGTCGCCAACGAAAAATACCGCTATGTGGCTCCCGTGAATTTTGCGGAAAACGACGGCGAAATTTTCCGCGAATATTGCCGGAAAACGCTCGGCGTGCCCGAAAAACAAATCCGTTTTTTCAAAAATGCGACGGTCGGCGATATGAATCTGGCGCTGAATTGGCTCGAAACGCGCGGAAAGTTGCCCGGCGCCGAGCTGATTTTCTACTATTCCGGGCACGGCGTACCGGACGATTCGGATCGCACCGCGTACCTGTTGCCGGTTGACGGCGACCCGTCCGGCCTCGGCTTTCTGCGTTCGCTGGACGACGTTTACGCGCAGCTTGCGCGTTCCCGCGCCAAGATAGCCGCCGTGTTTCTGGACGCGTGTTTCAGCGGAATGCGCCGGGACAACGCGCCGCTCGTTTCCGCCAAAGGCGTACGTCGCGCGGCTTCGTCCGGCGATATTTCGCGGCTTCCGTCGAACCTCGTCGTTTTCACGGCGGCGAGCGGCGACCAAACCGCGCATTTCGCAAACGCCGAAAAACACGGGCTTTTTACGTATGTGCTTTTGAAAAAACTTAAAGAAACGCGCGGGAACGTTTCCTTCGCCGAGCTCGCGGAATATTTGCGCAAAACCGTTCCCGAGCAATCTCTCAAACTCGGCGATTTTGAGCAGACGCCGAGCGTTCTTGCGCACGACGATTTCCCGCATTGGGATGAAAAACTTTACGGAAACGAAAAATAGGAGGTTTTGAAATGAAGAAAACGCTTTTCGCTTTTTCCGCTTTTTTTGCGACGCTTACGAGCACGGCGTTCGCCTATTACGAGGAGCTTGCCGACCTGAAATATCGCGCCAATCGCGGCGAAACGGACGCGCTTGTCGCACTCGGCGAATGCTATGAGCGCGGCGACGGCGTTCCCGCAGACCAAGCGGTCGCGCTCAGTTACTATCTTGTTGCGTTCAAAAAAGACAAGAGCAACGAAGATTTGCAGGCTCGTATTGCGGCGCTCGGCGGCACGCGTTTTTTGTCGGAAACGGGCGCGGCTGTCCCCTCGGGAAAAACTTATGTTGTCGATTTAGGCAACGGAACGAAACTCGAACTTGCGGAGATTCCCGCAGGAATGTTTTTCATGGGTTCGCGGGAAGATTTTCTCGATGAAAAACAGGTGCGCGTGAAAATTTCCGAGCTGTTTTTTCTGGGTAAAACCGAAATAACGCAGGCGCAATGGAGCGCCGCGTTTGAGAAAAATCCGTCGTTTTTCAAAAAAGCATCGTTGCCCGTCGAATGCGTAACATGGCACGAGGCGATGGCGTTTTGCGAAAAACTGACTGCGCGGGAACGCCGCGCGGGTCGTCTCCCGAAAGGCATGAAATTTTCTCTTCCCACGGAGGAACAGTGGGAATACGCCTGCCGCGCGGGAACGCAAACGCGCTTTTGTTCCGGAGAAACGGAAAACGATTTGTCGCGCGTTGCGTGGTGGAAGGAAAACAGCGGAGAAACGACGCACGCTCCCGCGCAGAAAGAACCGAACGCATGGGGACTTTATGATATGCACGGAAACGTTTGGGAATGGTGCGCGAATTTTGCGCGTCGCGGCGGCGGCTGGAACGGCACGGCGAAAGATTGCCGCGCGGCGGACAGCTACCGCATCGTTCCGGTTACGCGTTCCCGCGGCATCGGCTTTCGTGTCGCTCTGGTAAAAGACGAATGACGTTTCGTGTTTTTTTTTCGGGCTCTTTTTAAATAAAAATCGGCGAACAAAAGCGTTCGCCAATTTTTTTATTTCTAATTTAGAATAAACGGCAAGATGCAGGAAGCCCGACCGCTCATTTTTTCGGAAACCAAAGAAACGCTTGCCGCCGCTCTCGAAGCGCGCGGGGAAAAGGCGTTTCGCGCCACGCAAATTCTCGAATGGATTTACAAAAAACGCGTCCGTTCGTTTGACGAAATGAAAAACGTTCCCGCCGCGACACGTGCTTGGCTCAACGAAACTTACGATTTTATGCCGGCAAAACTCGTCGCAAAAAGCGCCCAGTCGAGCGACGTTACGGAAAAATTTTTGCTTCAAATGCGCGACGGTTCTCTCGTCGAATGCGTAATTCTGCGCGCGCCGCAGGAAGGTACGGGCGAGGAGCGTTCCCGCAAAACCGTTTGCATTTCGACGCAGGTCGGCTGCGCGCAAGGCTGCAAATTCTGCGCGAGCGGGCTCGCCGGCTGGAAACGCAATCTCGACGCGGGAGAAATCATGGCACAGCTCATGTTCGTCTGCTGGGAAGGCGGCGACAAAGGCACGCGCGAAACGGGTTTTACGGATTTTGACAATATCGTCGTCATGGGCATGGGCGAACCGCTCATGAATTACGATGCGACAATTCGCGCGCTCACGATTGCGAACGCGCCGTGGGGCTTGGGCGTGGGCGCGCGGCGCATCACGATTTCTACGAGCGGTGTGGTGCCGAAGATTTACGCGCTCGCCGCCGAGCCGATGCAGTTCCGCCTCGCAATCAGCTTGCACGGAGCAACCGACGAAGTGCGCTCGCAAATTATGCCCGTAAACCGGAAATATCCGCTTGCGCAACTCATTCCCGCGGCAAAGGATTTTTCCGAAAAACACGGGCGCATGATTACGCTCGAATTTATTTTAATCGAAAACGTGAACGACACGCTCGAACAGGCGCGCAAACTTGCCGAAATCGCGCGGGAACTCCACGCGCACGTCAACCTGATTCCCTACAACACGGTGGAAGGCCTGCCGTGGAAGCGTCCGTCGGGCAATCGCCAGATGCAGTTTTTGAAAATTTTGCAGGAGCGCCGCGTTCCCGCGACGTTGCGCCGCGAAAAAGGACACGACATCGACGCCGCCTGCGGGCAGCTTCGTCTCCGCAATTTGGACAAGGAGAAAACGGCAAATGCTTGCTGAATTTCAAAATCCGCCTTCTTGCGCGGGAACGGGCCTTTTGATGGCGCTTCTTGGGGTTTTCCTTTTCCGTTTCTTTAAAAAGAAGAAGCCGGGCGAAGTTTCGCCGGATGCGCTCGATTTCGTCATCGTCGGACAGGGCTTGGCGGGAACGCTTCTTGCGCTTGAATTGGAGAAATGCGGGCGCAAAGTGCTCGTCGTGGACGACGGATGGAAAAGCGCCGCTTCGCAAGTCGCCGCCGGCGTGCTCAATCCCGTGACGGGAATGCGCATTGTTAAAACGCTCGGCGCGGACGACCTCGTTCCCGCCGCCAAGCGCGTTTATGCGGCGCTCGGCGAACGTTTCGGCGAAACCTTTTTTCACGAAACGCCGTTTTACCGTTTTTACACCTCGGAGCACGAACGCGAGGTCAAAGCCAAGCGCGAAAAAAATCCCGAATACGAAGGTTGGCTCTCGGCGGACGTTCCGGCGGGAACGCTCTGCGGCGGCGGACTTGCCGACCGCCTCGGCGGATTTTTCGTCAATCGCGCCGGCTGGCTCGACATTCCGAAATTGCTTGATCGAGCCCGCGAAGAATGGCGCTCCCGCGGCGTTTTGCTCGAAGAGAATTTCGATTGCGCCGAGGTCGAAGTTTCGCGCACGGGAACGCGCTGGCGCGGACGCGACGTGCTCGGCGGAATCATTTTCTGCGAAGGCTTTCGCGTGCGGGAAAATCCGTGGTTTTCCCACTTAAAGTGGCAACCGGCGAAGGGAGAATTTGTCGAAATCGAACTCGCGGGAACGGAAAATTTCCAAGGGCAAATTCTGAAAAGTTCCGTCGCGGCGATTCCGCTCGGCGGCACGCGTTGGCGTGTCGGCACGAATTACGATCGCGACGTGCTCGACACGCGACCGACGGCGGAAGTCGCGGAGCGCTTGCGGCGGTCATTCTGCGCGGCGTTTTCTCCTGCGAAAAGCGCAGGCGATGCGAAAATCGTCGCGCACCGCGCGGGCGTGCGTCCCGCTGTTCAAGGCACGCTCCCAAAAGTCGGCGCGCACGAAAAATTCCCAAAACTTTTTCTCTTCAACGGCTTCGGCTCCAAAGGCGTTACTTGGCTCCCGCTCTACGCCGAACGCTTCGCCGTCACCCTCTGCGGGGAAAAAGATTAGAGGTTAGGGCTTAAAGCTTAAAGACGAGCGGGGCGCAGAAGCACGAATCCTCTTCGTCGTGCTGCGATGCCTTTTGCGTTTTCGCAATCGACTTGCGCGGCGGAATTTGAGACATTGACGGGAACGAAAGAATTTTTATGGCAAAGCAGAATGAGATACCGCGAAGCGTCGCAATCGTAGGTCGCCCGAATGTCGGGAAAAGCCGCCTGTTTAACCGCCTTGTCGGGCGGAGAGTTTCGATTGTGCACGATATGCCGGGCGTGACGCGCGATTTAATTACGGAACGCGTTCCCGTGGACGATTATCTGCTGATGGACACGGGCGGGATCGGGCTTTTTACGGAAGATGCCACGCCGAAAGTCATTGCCGACGCGGTCGAGGAGCAGGTTTCGTTTGCGATTCAGGCGGCGGAGTTAGTGATTCTCGTTACGGATGTTTCGCAGGGTTGCACGCCGCTCGACCACGAAGTCGCCACACGCCTGCGCAGTTTCGGGAAAAAGGTTTTGCTTGTTGTCAACAAGGTGGACAACGACGAACGCCACATGGAGCAGGGCGATTTCTTTTCGCTCGGCTTTGGCGCGCCGACGCTGATTTCCGCCGAGCACAATCGCGGAATCGAGTTTTTGAAGCGAAAAATTCTGGATGAAATCGGGCTTGCCGAAGTCGAAGAAGACGAGGACGGAAATCCGGTTAAACCCGATGCGGGAACGCCCGCCCCGATTCGTATTTGCTTAGCGGGGCGCCCGAATGTCGGGAAAAGCTCGCTCGGAAATGCTTTGACGAAAAATTCCCGCCTGATTGTCAGTGATGTTGCGGGAACGACGCGCGACCCGATTAAACAACGCTTGGATTATACGGACAAAAAGACGGGCGAAACTTCGACGTTTGAGCTGATTGACACGGCGGGAAAACGCGCGAAAAACAAGTTCGACACGCTGGAATATTTTTCCGCCTTGCGCACGGACGAAGCGATGCAACGCGCGGATGTCTGTTTCCTCGTTATCGATGCGGTAACGGGCGTTACGCGGCTCGACAAGCAGCTCGCCGGACAAATCATCGAGATGGGAACGGGGCTGATTGTCGTCGTTAACAAATGGGATTTGGCGCTGAAACATTTCCGCACGGGAACGGTTTCCGGCTACGAAAGTGAAGATGAATTTCGCCGTGCTTTTGCAAAAGCGGTAAACCGCGAGCTTTTCTTCCTGCCCGGGTCGACCGTGCTTTTTACGTCCGCGCTCGAAGGTCTGCGCGTGGAAACAATGCTCAAAGAAGCGCGCGCGCTTTACGACCGCATGAACGTGCAGATTCCGACCGGACAGCTCAACCGCGTCATTCACGGTGTAATGGAAGCGAACCCGCCGAAAATGGTCAGCGGGCGCCGCTTCAAGTGCTACTACGCGGTGCAAACGGGAAACAAGCCGCTGCGCATCCGCCTTTTCTGCAATTCGGAAGAAAAAATCGACGAAACCTACGAGCGCTTTTTGCTGTCGAAATTTTACGCGGCGTTTGAGCTCGGTGGCGTTCCCGTGAAGTTCGACTTTGTCGGAAAACCCAAGCAGGAACGCACATTTTTCATGGCGCAACAAACCGAAACCGTCGGCGGCGCTTCTACGGCAAAGACGCGCGGAAATTCCCGCATCGTTCCGCCGAAGAAACGCACGGGCGCAGGAGTGCCTTCCGGTAAGCGCGGCGGCAAAAAGCCGCCGTTCCCGCGCAAGAAACACTAAACGGAAGAAGCGCGCTCTTGTCGCTTCCGCGACATTTGCGGGAAAAACAAAGTCCCACGGATAAACACTGATTTACACGGGTAATAATAAAAAAAATTGTTCCAATGGAGCTACTGTTTTTTTGTCTGTTTGTCTGCGTTGTTGTTTGGGTAGCTGTTTCTTCGCTTTTTGAAAAATCTCCGCGCAGAAAGGGGAAAAAGGGCGAGTCCGTTATTTCGCAGTTACTTTTTGCGCTTCCGAAGGATTATTTGGTTTTTAACGACCTTTATTTAGATGTAGATGGACGCTCTGTTCAAATTGATCACGTTGTTGTTTCTGTTTATGGGATTTTTGTCATCGAAACTAAAAATTATTCAGGTTGGATATTCGGTGCAGATTCCTCGGAATACTGGACTCAATGTCTTTACGGAAACAAATACAAACTTAGAAATCCGTTAAAACAGAATTTTTCACACCTCTTAGCTCTACGAACACTACTGAATATTCCCGGAAAACTTTTTTTCCCGATTGTCGTTTTTCTGAATAAGGCTGAATTAAAATTTCAGACACGGGGATGTGTTATAAACAGTAGAGACTTGCACAATGTCATCTTTGAAAAAAGAGAGAAACTTCTCACAGAGGCGATGGTCTCCGACATCGCCTTTCGTTTAGATGAAGCTGATATTAAAGACGAAGAAGTTCGCCACACACACGCATCGAAGATTCGGAAAATATTGGAAGAAAAACGACAATCCATTCAAAACGGAATTTGTCCGAAATGTGGAAGGTCTTTGCTCATTCGAAAAGGTGCTTACGGCGAGTTTCTTGGGTGTGAAAACTATCCGCGTTGTAAATTCAAAATGAATTTATAAATTTTTAGAAAAATAGATTTTTTTATGAAAAAGTATTTTGAAAAAGAGAGTGCGCGGTTTGCGGCGCTGTTGGAAAAGCTGGAAGGCAAGCGCGTGGCGGTGCTCGGACATATGAGGCCGGACGGCGATTGCATCGGTGCGCAACTCGCGGTCTGCCGCATTTTGCGTTCCCGCGGGATCGATGCGGTTTGCGTGAATCACCACCGCGTACCGTACAATCTGAAGGGTTTTGTGCGCGATACTCCGTTTTTTCACGAGGACGAATTTGAAAACGACGGTCGCGTCGGTCTTGCTGTGGATTGCGGAAATCTTTCCCGTCTTGGAAAAAACTTGCTCGCAAAGGCGTTTCCGCAGGGGATTTTTGCTGCTGTGGACCATCACGAAACGAACGAATTTTTCGCGTCGGAGGAAAACATCGTCATTACGAGCGCGGCGGCGACCTGCCACATTCTTGCGGCGTTTTGCTTGGATCTCGGAATCGAAATTGATGAGGCGCTTGCCGAAGCGCTTTACGTCGGAATCTCGACGGATACGGGGCAGTTTCAGTATTCTGCAACGAGTTGCGAAGTGATGGAAATAGCGGCGAAACTGGTTTGCGCGGGAGCGTCTCCGGCGAAAATTTCCCGGGAGCTTTACGAGCAGGAAAAATTTCAACGGCTCGAATTGCTCCAGCGTTATTTAGCAACGGCGAAACTGCTTGCCGGAGGAGAAGTCGCCGTTGCGTGGATTCCGAAAGATGCATTTGATGCGACGGGAACGACGCGCGAAGACGCGGAAAACTTCGTCAATTATTTGCGCAACATTGCGGGCGTGAAAATCGCCTGTCAGCTTGAGCAGTCGAACGCAGGCGTGAAGGGCAGTCTGCGCGGCGCGGAGGATTATTTGCGCGTGGATTTGCTTGCGCAAAAACTTAACGGCGGCGGGCATATCCGAGCGGCGGGCTTCAATCTCGACGGTGCGGATTTGGATCGAGATCGCGAAAAGATTTTCTCGGTTATTCTTGAACATCTGCGCGAAGTCGGCGGCGCGGCGGACTGATAATTTTTTTTTTCGGAAAAAAAATGGACGCGATATTGTCGGAGTTCGGAGATTGGGTCGTGTGCGATTCCGTGGAGAAAACGGCGGCGGCGGCGGCACGCGTGGCGGAGCTTTTGCCGGCGGGCGCGGATTGTACGCTTGCTCTGCACGGAACGCTCGGCGCGGGAAAAACGACGTTCGTGAGCGGTTTGGCGCGCGCGCTCGGTGTGCGCCAACCGGTAACGAGTCCGAGTTACAACATTTACGCCGTTTACGAAGGTCGTTCCCGCCAGCTTATCCATATGGATGCGTACAGGTTGACTTCGCCGGGTGCCGTGGACGCACTGATGTTGGAGGAATTCATGCGCAGTCCGTGGGTTTGGGTGGTGGAGTGGCCGGAGAAAATCGGCGACGCACTTCCGCCGGATACCATTCACCTCGATTTTGAAATATTGAGCGCGGGAACGCACCGCGTTCGCGCTCGCGGGAACGCGGCGGATTGAGCGGATTTTTTTTTTGAAAATAAAATCGCGTATTACTCTACAAATTTGGCAAAATCACTTCTTTAAAAAAACAATGGAATTTTCAAACAGAGAATATTTGGGTTTTGCGACATATGCTCGCAGCAAAAGCGGGAAGTGGCGCCTTCATTTTAATTGGCCGCGAATTTTTGTCATTCTGTCCATTGTGGGCGCGCTCGGTTATGCTTCAATCGGGTTGTTTTTCTATTATTTTCTAAAAGGCGAAGCGAGTTACGGAGAGGCGCTTGCTTATCCGGTTTCGCGGGAAGTGCGCAAGGAAGTGCGCCGCCGCCTCGGAAACAAATTCGTCGTCGAGGCAAAGGCGGAGTTCTCGGAAGATAAGGATTTCGGAAAATATTTTCAGAAGATTCGGGCAGGGTTGATTTATTCTCCGTACAATCCTGAGGCACGAATTGATTTTGCGTCGTTGCTCTTTTATCAAAAGCGGACGAAGGAGGCGTTCGAATTTTTGAAGGAAGGACTTCCGCATACGTTGACTCATCGCGCTTATGTGCAGTTTTTCGTGCGTCAGAGTTTGGACCTTGCCGAAGACGATGTGCTCGTTTCTGCCGCAGACGCGCTTCTGCCGCAGTTCCCGCTTGTGGAAAAAATCCTGCCGGGCGAGGCTGATGCACTTCGCGACAATCGCCTGATTATTGCCGTCGGCGCGGCGCAGGCAAATCTTCTGCGCGGGCGTTTCAATCGCGCTCAAAAAGTGCTTGAGGATTACGGCGTTCAAAATACGCTTTCCGGGCGTGTGCTCGTTGCGCAGATTGACTGGGAATCCGGACACCGGGAAAAAGCGCTTTCCGCTTTGGGCGATTCTCTTCGCCTTGCGCCCGGGAACGATCAAATTTCCCTGCTTTACGCGCTCTATCTGAAAGAAGACGGAAAACTCTCCGAAGCACGAGATGTGCTGACTCGTCTTGCTTTGCTCAAAAACGACCCGGCCATTCGCGTAAAGATTCTCACGCTCTTTCCGGGTGACGAAAATCGTCTTTATCGTGAAGGTTTGGAAAAAGACTTTTTTAATCGGTACAAAAACGATTCAGGTGCATTGCTCGTTTTTGCGCAGTACGCCACGGATGGGCAAGATTATGAACTGGTTCAAAAAATCTACGACCACGCCCGAAAAAATGCGCTCATTGATTTGCCGAAGTTTGAGCTCCTTCATCTGGAATCGCTCATTCTCGGCGGAAAATCCGCTCAGGCGATTGCATTACTCGACGAACTCAACAGCGGCAATTACGGTTGGGTAAAGAATTATCAGGGCGTACTTGATTGCCTGCGTGCACTTGCATACTACTCGAATAATCAGGCGAATTTGGGGAAAATCAATCTTGAGCGAGTCATGAAAAATCAATCCGTTCCCGCCGCGCGCCTCATTGTGTTGGCACGCCGGCTTGATGCGTTCGGGTTTGAAGATGAAGCACGTAATGTTTACGAGAACGCGTATCTGCTCGAAAATAACAATCAGCCGGTTTTGCTCGAACTGATTCGCTACGCACTTCGCCACGAAGACGTTTCCGTGCTGGTGCGTTACCTGCCGCCGCTTTTGGAAACACGCCGTCCGCCGCGTTCCATTTTGGAAAAAGTGCAAAACTTCCTCGGGAGCGACCGAATGCTTTTCGTCGCTAAGCGAGAAAGCCTGATTAACAGCGTTACGGAAATGCTCGACGAGACGAAGAGCGACCAAATTCTTCCTACGGACGAAACGACGCTTAAACCCTGGTTCTAAGCGAAGTTGCGTATTTTGATCGCTCCTCCTGATTTACAAAACTCATGAAGTTCCGGGTCAAAGAATACGTTGTGCTTGCTATTGCGTTTGCCGCAGTCGTTTTCGCCGTTGTTTTTGCCTTCAACGGATCCTCGGCGGGAAGTGATTTTCGCGAAAAAAAATTGACCCCGGAGGAAGCCGTTCCCGCAAATGTTTTCGGTGAAAATGAATCGGGCGGGATAGAGCTGCCTCCCGAACTTTCGCTTACTACAGGGATTTCTTCTGCGGAGGCAAGTCCCGCGACGGATCGTTCCGAGCTTTCCGTGCCGGCGGCAAAACCCGTCGTTCCCGCGGGCGTGCCGGGGAAATCGGCACCTGTGCTTGCCCGCGCTCCCGTAAAAGCCCCGCGTCCCGCGACGAAGAACTTTTCCTGTGCCGGGCAAATCTGTATTGATGCCGATACCGGAAAAATTCTTTCCGGGCGCAATGCCAACGTGCGGCATCCTCCGGCAAGTGTCACGAAGCTCATGACGATTTTCCTCGTTCTTGATGCAGTAAAAGCGGGGAAAATTGAACTCTCAACACCCGTAAAGGCCAGTCAGCGTGCACAGAATATGGGAGGAACCCAAGTCCATCTTGCCGCCGGAGAAGTCAATTCCGTCGATGATTTGCTTTATGCGCTCATGCTACAGTCGGCAAATGACGCGGCAGTCGCTCTCGCCGAAAAAGTTTCCGGAAGTGTGGAAGATTTCGTCCTCGCAATGAATGTGAAGGCACGGGAACTCGGTTTGAGCAACACGAAATTTTCTACGCCACACGGTTTGCCCGTTTCTAAAAAAGAGCGTGCATCCGGAAAATTGCCGGACATGACCTCTGCCGCCGATTTAGCGGAGCTATCCCGTGCGCTGATAAAAACACATCCGGGCGTATTCCGTTACAGCGCGGCGAAAACCAAGATGTTTCGCGAACTTTCCGTCGACCGGAAACCGCTTCCGATGGGCAATCATAATAAGCTTTTGCGGCTTTTTCCGGGTTGTGACGGACTTAAAACCGGTTGGACGAATGCCGGAGCGTCGATTGTTACTACGGCCTCGCGAGGGAATCGCCGCGTCATTGCTGTCGTTCTCGGCGGAATCGTTCCCGGTGCGCAAAAAGGGAGTGTGGACGCGAAAACTTCACAACGGGAACGCAATCAGCGCGCCGCAGAGCTGATGTTTGACGGCTTGAAAAAACTCGATGCACTTAAATACGAACCGACTCCGGAACGTCCGTAGTCTTTGCAGAAATTTTTTGGAAAAATGAAAATTCTTCGATTCTTCGTATTTTTTATTTGTGCTTTTTTCGTGCTTCCGTTGGCGGCGCAGGATGATTTTCGCAAACTTTCGCCGGAAGACGCGAAAAAAGTGCTTTCCGAATTTCGCGCCTATCGCATGGCGGGAGATTTTTGCATGAAATTTGAAATCACGCACTATCTGCGGAAAAGTGATGAAACCGAAACTTGCACGGGAACGCTTTACGGGACGTGGGAAAAGGGCGCGCCGATCCTGCGTATCGAAATCACAAACGGGAACGGAGAAAAATCGTTCCTTCTGATCGGCGGGAACGCGCCGGAGCTTTGGACTCTGGATTCGGAAAAACGCCCCGTTCGCATGGACAAAAATTCGACGGAACCGTTTTTTGAAAATCTGATTTTTACGCCGTTTGAACTGCAAACACCGTTTGTTTACTGGGAAAATGCACAGTACGAGCGGACGCGCCGCTTTCGCGGGCGTCCGGTTCACTTTTTTAAAATGACGCCGCCGGAAAGCTTCCTTTCGGAAAATTCCGATGTCGGATTCGTGCGCATCGGGTTTGACCGCGTATACAACGCGCTCGTTTCCGCAGAGGTTTTTGATGCTGCCGGGAAACTCAAAAAGACGTTTTCGCTTTCCCGTGTACAAAAAGTGCAGGAGCAGTACACGATTCGCGAACTTGAATTGCGCGATGATAAAACGCGAGACAAAGACGAATTTGTCGTTACCGCTGCCGCCTTGAATTTGCGCTTTCCGCGTTCCGTCTTTACGCCGGAAGGGCTCGCTGAGGCAGCACCTATCGTTCCTGCCGCGTACATGGAAAAGCTGTAAAAAAACGTTCGGTTTTTGTTCAGGCGAGTTTTTTGCCTGAGACCGTCTGTGCATCGTGAAAACGGATAAGCGGATGTACCGAAAAATCGTTCCCGTAGGTTTTTACGAGTTTGCAGACTGAAAAATCGCGCGAGCGAAGTTCGTAGTTTTCCACCCAGCCCCGGTTTTCCCGATAGATTTCTTCCGTTTGCGGCCAAGCATAACGGCACGTTGTGATTTTCATCCGGTAGGGCTTGGGGCTGAGTCGGGCGCGAAAGCAATGCTGCCGCACGCAAAGCTCTGTGTAGCGACGGTCTGCGCGAAGTCTTGAAGAAATCATTCGAAATTCCCGGCTTGAAGGAGAAAGTTCCCGTGTGTTCAGAATAATGCGGAATCCGGCAGCGGTTTCGTAAATTCTGGCATCGAAGTGCTCCTTCTCGAGCACGGATTCGATGTGGGCGAGTGTTACCTGCTTCAGGGGAATCGGTGCAGGGTCTTTTTTCCCGAAAAGTTTTTTGAAAAAGCGGACAATCGGGTCTTGCGGAATCCCCGGCGGGAACGTGTCGACGTCGATAATTGTCAGTTCCTGTGTATTCAGGACTCGCGCGCCGTAGCGGTTGCGCGTGACGATGGTCCGGGCGGAAATTTTTTCAACGACTTCTTCAATGATGTCCGCTTTGTAGGTGTCGATGTTCTGCGGTTCGCCTCGAATTTTTCGGAGAATTTTGTCCGCTCGTTCCCGCGCGTCTCGGAGAGCATCTTCTTCGCAGATATCCGAAACACCCCAGCAAGAGAAGCGTAGTTGATTGTTGTTCGGGTCAGAAAATTCGCCGCGAATCCAGTATTTCCCTATACGCATGGCTTGAAGATAGATTGCTTTTTTTTGAGGAGGTTTTAGACGAAAATTGCCTTCGAGCTTTTATGGGAACGAAGGCAATTTGAGCGGATTTTTGTGTTTCGGGATTTTTAGCCGACGAGTGCGGCTCCGGTGCCGATGGTCGTTTTGAAATACGACGGGCGTTTTCCGAATTTGGCTTCAAACGCGTCGGCAACTTTTTCCGCCTGCTCCTCCGAGAAATCGCCGTTGGTGAGAGCGATCGAAATCCCGCCGAAGCCGCCGCCGCTCAAACGTGCGCCGTAAACGTTCGGTTGCGCGCTCAGTTCCGCCACGAGGAAATCGATTTCCGGGCAGGAATTTTCAAACAAGTCTCGGGAACTCGCGTGCGAGGCTTTCAGCAAATCGCCGACAGCCGTGAGGTCTCCGACGGCGAGCGCGTGTTCCATTTCGACAACGCGTGCATTTTCGCAAACGACGTGCATCGCACGCTTGTAGTCTTCGGCGGAAAGTTTGCTGCGGCAGGCTTCCACGGCACTCGGCGTCGCGTCGGCGAGGCAGTGGATCTTGTCGTTGTATTTACCGAGTTCGGCGGCGGCTGCCATGCAGGAGGCGTGGCGCTTGGCGTAGTCGCCTGCGACGAGCGCGTGTTTGACCATCGAATTGAAAACCCAGAAAACCGTTCCCGCGGGAATCGGGCGCGTGGAAAATTCTTCCGTTTTGCAGTCGATGCGTACGATTGCGTCTTTTTCGCCGAATCCGGAAACGCCTTGGTCGAGAATGCCGCAGGGCATACCGACAAATACGTTTTCCGCTTTTTGCCCCGTGCGGACGATTTCGATTTTCGACATCGGGAAATTGTAAATTTTGCAAAGCGCGTAAGCTGTCGCGAGTTCAATTGCGGCGGAGGAGCTGACACCGGCGCCCGTCGGGACTGTAGACGCATCGGCAAGGTTGAAGCCGCGGTCGGCTTTCATGCCCGCCTTGCGAAGCATTTCAAAAACGCCGAGCGGGTAGTTCATAAACGATTGCGAACCTTTTTGCAGGCGCACGTCATCGAGTTTTACCGACCCTTTGGCGTTCAGCCCGGCGCTCGCCATGTGGATCTCGTCATCGTTACGGAGCGAAACGGCGACGGAGATGTGTTTGTCGATGGCAACACCCATAACGAGACCTTTGTTGTAGTCAACGTGATTGCCGATGAACTCGAGGCGGCCGGGCGCTTGTGCGACGGCTTCGGGAGCCGTATTAAACTGAGACTGGAAAAAATCCTGAATGCTCATAGTGAGGGGTGATTTTGGGTTAAACGGGTTCGTTAAAGAAAACCGTATTCTATGCGTTCCCGCGTTCCCGCGCAAATTGAAATTTAGTGTGTCGGCGGTATCGGCTCCGCAAGTGCTTTTACCGGTCCGCGAACCCGGCGCACGCCGAATTTTAATTTTTTCTTGCCAAGAGAGCGGCAAAACTCCAAAACGCATTTAAATAGAACAGCCAAGCAGTTAGTTGAATTTATCGGAATTTTATAAAAACAGAATGAAGACGCTTATCATTGCCGAGAAACCGTCCGTAGCCAAAGACATCGCAAAAGTTATTAAAGTTCCCGCGAAGGGAGATGTTTTTGAAAATGACGATTTTGTCATCTCCTCGGCGGTCGGGCACCTGGTCGAACTCTGCGAACCGGAAGACTATGATGCGAAATTTAAGCGTTGGTCGCGGAAAACGCTTCCGATTGTTCCTGCGGATTTTAAAATTAAGCCGTCCAAAGAAAAAGGGGCCAAGGATCAGTTTTTAAAACTGAAAAAACTGATGGCACGCAAGGATGTCGGAACCGTTGTGAACGGATGCGACGCCGGGCGCGAAGGCGAACTCATTTTTGCGTATATTTACGACCTCGCGGGAAGCAAATTACCCGTAAAACGCCTTTGGCTGACGAGTATGACGCCCGCCGCGATTCGTGAAGGCATCAAAAATCTGCGAGACGGCTCGGAGATGCAGGATTTGTGCGCCGCTGCGCGCTGCCGCTCGGAATCTGACTGGCTGATCGGCATGAACGGAACGCGCGCGGTAACGCTCCGCACGTCGCCTGCGGGAACGGGACACGTCGCAACTGTCGGGCGCGTGCAAACGCCGACGCTTTCGCTCATCGTGCAACGCGAGCTCGACATCCGCAATTTCGTTCCGAAAGTTTATTGGCGCTTGGCGGCGGAGTTCGGTCTTTCTGCGGGAACGTACGAAAGCTTGTATCAGCGTCCGGACTACAAAAAGCCTGCAAAAGGCGAAACGCCCGCCAATCCGGATGATCGCGGCGATCGCATTTGGGAAAAATCCCTCGCGGAAAAAATTCTCGCCGAATGCCAAGCCTGCGCCACGGGAACGGTTTCCGAGGAAAAAAAGCGCACGACGGAAGTTTGCGGACGCCTTTACGACTTGACGACACTTCAGCGCGAAGCGAACAAACGCTTCGGCTTTCCCGCAACGAAAACGCTGCAAATCGCCCAGGCTCTTTACGAAAAATACAAAGCGACGACTTATCCGCGAACGGATTCCCGCGCGCTTCCGGAAGATTACATTCCGACTTGCTACAACACGCTGAACGCTCTTGATTCCACGCGTTTCGGCGCGTTTGCCGCCCGCGTTGTCGAAAACAAATGGGTGCGACCGAATCGACGGATTTTTAACAACGCGGAAGTCAGCGATCACTTCGCGATTATCCCGACGGATCAGCCGCCCGCAAGCCCGCTCCCGCCGGATGAAGCCAAGATTTACGAAATGGTGGTCCGCCGCTTTATTGCCGTGTTTTACCCGCCGGCAGAGTTTGACGTAACGACGCGCATCACCACGCTCGCGGGAACGCATCAGTTTAAAACCGAAGGCAAAGTCCTTGTCGCTCCGGGCTGGAAAGAAGTTTACGGAAAAGAAGAGGGCGCTCCCGAGGACGCGCTTCCTGCGCTTGCACCCGAAGACGGCGGGAACGCCAAAGTCAACGAACTGCAGTTGCAGGAAGAAGCGACCAAGCCGCCCGCACGCTACACGGAAGCGACCTTGCTCGCGGCAATGGAAAGCGCCGGAAAGTTTGTCGAAGACGAAGAACTCGCCGAAGCGATGAAAGAACGCGGACTCGGCACGCCGGCGACGCGTGCGGGCATCATTGATCACCTTATCCGCACAAAATACGTCGAACGCGCCAACCGCGAAATGATTCCGACCGTCAAGGCAGAGCAACTCATCGCGTTTCTCAAAGTCGCAGGCGTGGAGTATCTCACCAGCCCGGCAATGACGGGCGATTGGGAATACAAATTGCGTCAGGTTTCAGAGGGGAAACTTTCCCGTCCGGAATTCATGAAGGGAATCGTTGCACTTACACAGCAGATTGTGGACGGAGTAAACGGCGGCGGGAGCGATGATCAGTGGACGGAAACGTCCGTGATTTCGCCGACAGACAATGCGCCGATGATTGAAAATTACCGTCTTTACCGTTCGCAGGACGAAGTCAAAGTCGGCAACGGTCGCGAATTTCCTGCGTTGGTCGTTTACAAAAACGCCAGCGGACACAACGTTACCGCCGAAGAGTTGGCGCTTTTGGTTGAAAAGGGCGAAATCGGTCCGTTCTCGGATTTTAAGTCTCGTTTCGGGAAAGCGTTTACGGCAACGCTCAAACTTGAGAAAAACGACAGCGGTTTGCTCCGCACGACGTTTGTGTTCCCGCCGCGCGAAGGTGACGAAGAGGATGCCGCTCCGACGGATTTTTCAACGGCTCCCGTCATCGGCGTCGATCCCGTCACGAAATGCAATGTTTACGAAACGGCGACGGGCTACACCGTCAATCCCGCAGACTTGCCGAAAGAGGCGAAGAAACTTCAGCCTTTTTCGATGAAGAAAAAACTGCTCGGGCTGGAAATTCCGCGGGAACAGATTGAGAAACTGCTTCGCGACAAGAAAACGGATTTGCTCAGCGGCTTTGTTTCCAACAAAACGAAGCGGAAGTTCGACGCGTTTCTCGTTCTGAAATCAAGCGGCAAGCTCGGCTGGGAATTTCCGCCGCGCGAAGCCAAGCCGAAAACGGCGGGAACGGCGAAAAAAGCTCCGGCAAAGCGGAAACTTATCAAAAAACCGACGAAAAATGCCGATGCCGATTTTGAAGTCGGATAAAAATCGCAGATAAGAAATTAGGAATCGCGAGCCGGGAATGAGAAAAATCAAAAGTTCGTTCCCGGCTCGCGATTTTTAATTTCCGATTTCCTTATCCGTCAGTTTCTCATTGCTTCGCGGGGCGGTTTTCGAGAGAATCCCAGAACCATTTTTCTTTCCACTATGAAGCGTATCTTTGTCGAAAAAAAAGCGGCATTCCGCGAACAAACGAAACACGTCCTCCAAGACCTCCGCGAATCGCTCGGCTTGCCCGGGCTGGCTGACCTGCGTATCGCGCAACGCTACGACATCGACGGTCTCGGCGATGAAGACTTCCGCAAGACGCTCCCGACGATTTTTGCGGAACCGCAAGTCGACGACGTATTTGAAGACACGCTCCCGTGCGGCGAAAGCGACACGGTTTTTGCCGTGGAGTATTTGCCCGGTCAATTTGACCAGCGCGCAGACTCCGCCGCGCAATGCGTGCAGATGCTCACGCTTAAAGAACGCCCGCTGATTGCCTCCGCCCGCGTGTATGTGCTGAGCGGAGAAATCTCCGAAGAAGACGTTGCTCGCGTAAAAGCGTATCTCATTAATCCCGTCGATTCGCGCGAGGCTTCCCTCGACGTTCCCGCGACGCTCAAGCAGGAAATTCCCGCTCCCGCCGCAATTCCGAGCATTGAAAACTTTTCTCAAAAAACGCCGGCGGAACTTTCTGCGCTTCGCAAAGAGCTCGGTTTGGCTATGAGCGATGCGGATCTCGCATTTGTCCAAAAATATTATCGCGACGAAGAACACCGTGAACCGACGCTGACGGAAGTTCGCGTGCTCGACACGTACTGGTCGGACCACTGCCGCCACACAACGTTCCTCACGCGCCTGAACAACGTTACTTTCGACAAATCTCCGCTCGTTTCGCCCGTCGAAAAAGCGTGGAAAAACTATCTCGAACTGCGCGAAGCGCTCGGACGCGGAGACAAAACCGTTTGCCTGATGGACGTAGCCTTGCTCGCCATGCGGGAACTCAAAAAACAGGGCAAGCTCGACGACCTCGAAGTTTCCGAAGAAATTAACGCCGCCTCCATCGTCGTTCCCGTTACCGTTGACGGCGTGACGGAAGATTGGCTCGTGATGTTCAAAAACGAAACGCACAATCACCCGACGGAAATCGAACCTTTCGGCGGCGCGGCAACTTGCCTCGGCGGTGCGATTCGCGACCCGCTTTCCGGACGCAGTTACGTTTATCAGGCGATGCGCGTTACCGGAGCGGCGGACCCTCGCGTTCCTTTTGCCAAAACGATTCCCGGCAAACTTCCGCAACGCAAAATCGTACGCGGCGCGGCGCAGGGCTACTCGTCTTACGGGAACCAAATCGGTCTTGCGACGGGAATGGTTCACGAAATTTACCACCCGGGTTACGTCGCCAAACGCTTGGAAATCGGTGCCGTCGTTGCAGCCGGTTTGAAGAAAAACGTTGTGCGAGGAACGCCCGCCCCCGGCGACATCATCGTCCTCGTCGGCGGCCGCACGGGGCGCGACGGTATCGGCGGCGCGACCGGTTCCTCTAAGGAGCACACGGAAAAGGCCCTCGAAAACAGCGCCGAAGTCCAAAAGGGCGACGCTCCGACCGAACGCAAACTCCAGCGTCTTTTCCGCGACGCGGAAGTTTCCCGCCTCATCAAGCGCTGTAACGACTTCGGTGCCGGCGGCGTTTCCGTGGCAATCGGAGAGCTCGCGCCGTCGCTCGACATTCATCTCGACCGCGTTCCGCGCAAATACGAAGGCTTGAACGGGACGGAGCTTGCGATTTCCGAATCGCAGGAACGCATGGCTGTCGTTATCGATCCCGCGGATTTGGAAAAATTCCGTGCCGCCGCCGAACGCGAAAATTTGGAATCCACGCACGTCGCCGACGTTACCGATACCGGACGCCTGCGCATGTTCTGGCAAGGGAACACGATTGTCGACCTGCTCCGTGCATTTCTTGACACCAACGGAGCAACCCAGGAAGCCGATGCGCACGTTTGCGCTCCCGATCCGACGAAAAACCCGATGCACCCGAAACCGCTTTGGAACAACGACGCAAAAGCGACGTGGATGAACGTGCTCGGCGATTTGCGTTGTTGCGGTCAGCGCGGCTTAGTGGAACGCTTCGACGCGTCCATCGGCGCGGGAACGGTTCTGCACCCGTTCGGCGGAAAGACGCAAACGACTCCGGTGGAAGCCATGGCGGCGAAAATCCCGGTTCTCGAAGGCGAAACCGACGATTGCACATTGATGAGCTTCGGCTTTGATCCGGAAGTCTCGAGCTGGTCTCCGGCGCACGGCGCGGCGTTTGCCGTTGTCGATTCCGTTGCGCGTCTTGTCGCCGCCGGCGGCGATCCCTCCAAGGCGCGGCTTACGCTTCAGGAATATTTTGAAAAACTCGGCAACGATCCGAAACGCTGGGGTAAACCGCTTGCGGCTTTGCTCGGAGCGTTTACGGCGCAACTTGAACTCGGTAACGGCGCAATAGGCGGGAAGGACTCGATGTCCGGCTCGTTTAAAAATCTTGATGTTCCGCCGACGTTGGTTTCCTTCGCGATCGTTCCCGCGAAAGCATCGAAAGTCATTTCTCCTGAACTGAAGAAAACCGGAACTAAAATCGTTCACGTTCCCGCAAAGTTTTCCGCCGACCGTATGCCGGACTGGGCGGATTTGCGCTCGAAACTTTCGGCTTTGCACAAATTGATTTCCGAGGGACGCGTCCTCGCTGCCCGTACGGTGCGCGAAGGCGGTATCGCCGTCGCACTTACGGAAATGGCGCTCGGGAACCAAATCGGTGTCGTGCTGAATGCGTGCCCGGACGGAAAGTTTTTCACGCCCGAATACGGAAGTTGGGTGCTTGAGGTCGAAGCAGACGAAATGCTCGACGGTTTGCCTCACGCTGTGCTTGGTATGACACAGGAGAAAGCCGATATTTCATGGCAGGGCGAATCCGTCCCGCTTGCGGAAATGCGAAAAATCTGGGAATTTGTGCTCGAAAGCGTTTTCCCGACGCGTGCCGCTCCTGCGGACACCGCTCCCGCGCCGCAAGTTTTCTCCTGCACGAAACGCGCCGTTCCCGCGCACGCTAAAATTCAGGTCGCCAAGCCGCGCGTTCTCATTCCCGTGTTCCCGGGGTCAAACTGCGAATACGATACGGCACGCGCATTCCGCGAAGCCGGAGCGGAACCGGAAATTTTTGTCGTACGGAATCTGACAACGGCTGCGGTCGATGAATCGCTTCGCGCGCTCGCGGAAAAGATTTCGCAAACGCAGATTCTCATGATCCCGGGCGGGTTCTCGGCGGGCGACGAACCGGACGGCTCCGGAAAATTTATCGCCTCCGTCTTCAAAAATCCGGCGGTTCGCGACGCTACGAATGCGCTCATCAAGGAACGCGACGGGTTGATTCTCGGAATTTGCAACGGTTTCCAAGCGCTGATTAAGCTCGGACTCGTTCCGTTCGGCGAAATTCGCGACATGGACGCAACTTGCCCGACGCTTTTCCACAACCGCATCGGACGCCACATTTCCCGCTACGTCCACACGCGCGTTGCTTCGGTAAAATCACCGTGGCTTGCAAATGTAAATGTCGGTGATGTGTTCACCGTTCCCGCGTCGCACGGGGAGGGTAATTTCACGGCTTCACCGGAAACGGTCGCGCAGCTTGCCGCTAACGGACAGATCGCATTCCAGTATTGCGATGCTGCGGGAACGCCGAGCTACGACATCGGTTACAATCCGAACGGATCTTACCAGGCGATTGAAGGAATCATTTCTCCGGACGGTCGCGTCCTCGGAAAAATGGGGCACTCGGAGCGCCGGGGAACAAATGTCGGGAAAAATATTCCGGGCAACAAGAATCAGCCTTTGTTTGCCGCCGGTGTCGCCTACTTCGCGTAAAAGAAATTACGAAAAACCGCAAAGTAAATGCTTCCTTTTACTTTGCGGTTCCTTTTTGTACAGACAAAAAAAACTCCGTGTTCCCGTAGGACGCGGAGTTTTTTCTTGCGGGAACGCTTAAGAACTAAGCGCGACCGAGGTAGCTTTTGTCTTCCGTGCTGACGCGGATGATTTCGCCTTCCTTGATAAAGAGCGGAACCATAACGGTAAGACCGGATTCGATTTTGACGGCTTTCTGTGCGTTGCCGGATGTGTCTCCCTTAATCGCGGGCGGCGCTTCAACGACTTTCACGTTTACAGAAGCCGGAAGGTTTACGGAAACCGGTTTTTCTTCGACAAAAAGGATGTCGTAAGACTGACCTTCGATGAGGAAGCCTTCGGAATCTTTCAGCGTAGATGCCGGAATCGGGTATTCCTCAAACGTTTCCGCGTCGGAGAAAACGTAGTTGCCGTCCGCCTGGTAAAGCAACTCGAGCTGGCGGACATTGTTTTCGAGAACGTCAAACGAAGCCCCGATGTTGGTGCGGACGGGAATGACGCGTCCCGAAGCCAGCGAACGCAATTCCATTTGGCAGTAGGACGCGTTGTTCGGCGGAGTGCGAACTTGGCACTCGAGCACGAGGCAAAGGTCGTTGTTGTAGCGAATGATATTTTTACGCTTGATGTTGTTGACGGTGGTATTTGCCATAGGATTGAAAGAAATTAAGGTCTAAAAATCTCAAAAACGCAGGTAAGCGTCAATTTCAAATTTACCTGTAAGGCGCTTTAAAAGAGGGTGCGCACGCCGAGTGCGATGAGTACGAGCCCCGCGGCGGTTCCGAGCAACTTCACGGGAAGTCGACGAAAAATACGCGTCGCATAAAAGGCGGCAAGAACGCAGAAGAATGTCGTTCCCGCGATAACGGCGGCGGGAACAAATATTTTTTCGGAAAGAGGTCCTGTGGTGTTTCCGCTGAGCTTGGAGCAGGCAATTCCGGCACCGACGGCAAGCGCGTCGATACTCGTTGCAACTCCGATTGCAAAAATACTTTTCCAGCAACGCAACGCGCAATGCGTACACCCGCAACGAGCTTTGTCCTGCAACTCCGTCCACGCGTTATAGATAAACATCGCACCGAGCGCCAGAAAAACGGAAAACGCGAGCCAATGCGCCCACGCGCTGATGTAGCTGACAAACGTTCCCGCAGCAAAAAAACCTACGGTCGGCATCAGCCCCTGAAACGTTCCCGTGACGGCTGCGAGTTTTAACGGGCATTTCCATTGGTGTTCCCGCGAAGTCAGTCCGCAGGAAAACGCAACAACGGACGCATCGACCGCTAAGGCCAAACCGAGACTCACTGCAGAGGGCGCATCCATTTTTTTTCAAAAAAAAAGCTCAAAGTGCGTGTGAAGGCACACAGGTACGCACGTCGATCAGGCGGGATTCAATTTCGGCAGGCGACATGGATTGAAGCGCTTCAAGTGTTGTTGCGTCCGACACATCGTGGTCGCCGGACGCGATACGGCGCAAGGCGGTAAGCGAGGCCCCCGGACCGAGCTTGCGTCCCAAATCGTGAGCAAGCGTTCTTACGTAAGTCCCTTTGGTGCATTCGACGCGAAAACGGACTTCGGGAAGCTCCGCGCCAATCACATCGAACGAGGAAATGCGGATAAAACGGGGCTCGCGTTCCGTTTCCTGACCCTTGCGCGCCATTTTGTAAAGCGGTTGTCCGTTAATTTTGATCGCGGAAAACATCGGCGGAGTCTGGTATTGGTCCCCGAGCATGGAGCGCATCGCTTCCGAAACTTTTTCGACCGTGAGCTCTGCGGGAACGGGATTTTCCTCCACGATTTCTCCGTCGGAATCCTGAGTGTTGGTCACGCGACCGAGGCGGAATGCGCCTTCGTAGATTTTCCCCTGACTCATCAGATATTGCGAGGCCTTGCACGCAGTTCCGACGAGGATGACAAGCAAGCCCGTGGCGAGCGGATCAAGCGTTCCCGCGTGTCCGACGCGGCGCGTGTGCAGAATTCCGCGTAGCTTGGCGACCACATCGTGAGAGGTCCAGCCCGTCGGTTTGTCGATCAGTAAAATTCCGTTAAAATCAGGCATCAGCTTCCTGTCTTTTAGCTTTTTTGTCGGCGATGACGAGTTCGCATTTTTCCAGAATCGCTTCCGAGCCCGCATATTTGTAATCGTCGATTTCCACTCTGCATGGACGACCCTTTTCGTTCTTGTAGTGAACGATTGCGATACCTTTGTTTTTCCATTTGCGGCGGTCGATCCCGAAGACGGAATCAAACCGGACAGACGTTTTTCCGTTAAACGGCGGAAATGCCATCGTCAAACCGTCAAACGTTTCGTCGTTCGCGCGGACAACGCGCTTCATTTCGCGCAAAACCCATAGCAAAAATGCGACTGCAAGCACACCGAGCCCGACACCGAACTGCAATTGCTGAGCGACATTTTTCGGGTGTTTCGGAGGTTCTTTCGGGTCGCCGGAAAACTCGGCGGCGCACTTTTCCCAGCGGCTTGCGGCTTCCGCGTCGACAGCGTCTTCGGCAACGCCTTCTTCCTTCACCATTTCCACGATTTGCGCGTATGCGGCAGCGCCTTCGTTGTATTTCGGGTAGGAGACGAGCCCGTCGTAGAAAAACCATCCGGAGCTTCCCGCAATCATGAGCAAAATGATTCCCATGCGGTCGCGCCATTCGCGGCTGTATTTGGCTTCAAGATTCATATAAGAAATGTGTTTTTTGGATTTTTTTTTTGAGAAAAAGCAAAATTAGGCTCCGGTTGAGCCGAAGCCCCCCGCGCCGCGGGCAGTTTCCGAAAGCTCGTCCGACTCGATTGTTTGGACCTGCGGATAGGGCATGATGATGAGTTGCGCGCAACGGTCTCCGACAGTGTAGGGCTTCGCTCCTGCGGGAACGTAAAAAATCGAGCAAACTTCGCCGCGATATCCGGAATCAATAACGCCGACGCAGTTGGACATAATCAGCCCGCTTTTGTGTACGGAACTGCGCGGGAACAGCAAGCCGACGTAGCCGAAAGGAATTTCCATCGCCAAGCCGAATCCGACTTTGAGTTTGCGCGTCGTTTCATCAAATTCCACGGAGGTCGCCGTAAGGTCGAGTCCGGCATCGCCCGGTTTCGCGTACGCGGGAACGACGGCTTCCGGAACGAGTTTTTTCATACGGAGCTGGAGAGTAGTTGCGGTATTCATAATTTCCGTCTATTCAATCACAGAAAAAACGCCCAGGTAAATTTCAAATTTTGAAATCTCGAGGGCAACGTTTCCGCGAAACAAAAAAAAGACAGGCAAACAATGCCTGTCTTTGGTACGAATACCAATTGCGACGGAAACTACACGCAATCGGAAACAGCGGTTTGCTGTGCGTTACATTCTTTGCAAACGCCGCGAAGGTAGAGTTGCGTTTCGTTTGTGCTGAAGCCTTCGGGAAGTTGCATCGACGCTATGGCGAGCGTTTTATCGCAGAAAAAGTCAAAAATTTTTCCGCAACAGGTGCATTTGAAGTGCCCGTGCGGGCAAGTGGTGGCATCGAAACGCATTTCGTTTTCTTCGAGCGTAACCATCTGCGCGGCGCCGCGGGAACAGAACAGGCGAAGCGTGTTGTAGACGGTTGTGCGCGAAAGCGTTTTGATCTTCTTGTAAAGCGCCTGATAGACATCTTCCGCAGTCGGATGCGTCGGATGCTCGGCAATGAATTTCAGGATGGCACGGCGTTGGCGGGAGGGGCGAATGCCGTGCTCGATAAGAACAGAATCGGGATTGTATTCGGTCATGGTTTTTTTTCTCAAAAGTTGGTTGGCGATATTCTGTAATGATTACATTATTGTTTCCTGCAAAATAAGAAGCAAGTCGTTTTTTTTTGCGTTCCCGCGCTTGCTTTCGGGTCCTCGCAATCATAGAATGAACAAATTTTCATGAAGTGGATTCACACAGAATCGGACGTGCAACTTGTGCACGAGTTGCAGGACGCATTGGCGTTACTGCCTCCGATTGCGTCCGTTCTGGTGAAAATGGGTTACACCGATGTCGAGAGGGCGGAGAGGTTTCTTTCCCCGAAGCTCTCATACGTTACAGATCCTTTTTTGATCCCCAATCTTGAAACAGCGGCGGAGCGTATCATGCGGGCGATAGACGAGCAGGAAACTGTTTCCGTTGTCGGGGATTACGACGTGGACGGTGTAACGGCGGTAACCTTGCTCGTTTGCTTCTTGCGCCGCTTCGGGCTACGTCCGCACTATTTCGTGCCTCGCCGTAAAGACGAAGGCTATGGATTGAGCACGGCGATTGTCGATCGTGTGTTGACGCGGGAACGTCCCGCGCTGTTTTTCGCGCTCGATTGCGGGACAAATGCCAACGAACAGGTTGAACGGCTTCGTTCCCGCGGAATTGATGTTGTCATCGTGGACCACCATCGCAGCAAAACCGCCGAAGCACCGGATGCGGTTCTGGTGAATCCTAATTCCGCATTTTCTGCCGCGCCGGATTTTTCCCCGATGTGTACGGCGGGGCTGATGTTTAAGGTCCTGCACGGAGTGCTGAAAATCATGCGATCCCGGCGCGACCCGCGTTCGTTTGATATTATTTTGAGGGAATACCTCGATTTGGTCGCACTCGGAACGATTACGGATATTTCTCCGCTTGTCGGCGAAAACCGTACGATGGTCCGCTTCGGGCTTCGCCAAATGAAAAACACGAAGCGCAAAGGTCTGCGTGCTCTGATTTCCGCAAGCAACATTGCCGATACCGCAGACATTCTCCCCGTAGATGTATCCCACCGCATAGGTCCGCGTATCAACGCGAGCGGGCGCCTCGCGGACGCGGCGCTTCCCGTGGAAATGTTTCTTTGTGAAAACGAAAAACGTTGCGCCGATCTCGCGCGGGAACTCTCCGAAATGAATCGAGACCGACAGGAAATTGAGCGCGGAATTTACGACGAAGCGTTGGCGCAAATCGAGGCCGATGTCCAGCACCGAAACGCGCTACTTGCTTGCGGAGAATGGCATCCGGGCGTGGTCGGAATCGTTGCGGGAAAACTTTCCCGCCATTTCAACCGTCCGTGCGTGGTGCTTGGTATAGAAGGGAATTTGGCAAAAGGCTCCGGGCGTGGCGTTCCCGGGCTGAATCTCATCGATGTGCTGCGTCCGTACGGTGACGAATTGGACTCGTGGGGCGGCCATCCGATGGCGGTCGGCATTTCCGTCGACGTGAACAAAGTCGCAGAATTCCGCGAATATCTTGACCGGGCGGTCGGCGAAGCCCTCGCAAAAGCCGGGACGGGCGACGCGAACGAGCGCACGCTCGACATTGCCGAGTGGCTTTCTCCGGAGGATATCACGGCGGAACTTTTTGACCAAATCGAGCAACTTTCTCCGTTCGGTGAAGGGAATCAGGAACCGGTTTTCGGCATCAGAAACATTGTCATGCCATCCGGCGCCATCGTTTTCGGCGGGGATAATTTTCGCTTCCAAATTCTTTTGCCGAATTTTTCGCGTCTTGGGGTTGTCGCATGGCATAAGCCGGAAGGCGTTCCCGCCGCAGGAACGCGAGTCGATTTGGCGGTGCGACTTTCGTGGAATAATTATAACGGAAGAAAGTACCAGCAGGCGGAACTCGTCGCATGGCGTCCCGCTGTGCCGGAACCCTCTGCGGGAACGGAATCACGATGAAAGTTTTTATTCTCGGGCGCGCCGTTCACGGTGAGAAATTTTGGCTGATTACTACGCTTTCGGAAGAGGAGGGCGTGCTTTCCTGCCTGATCCGCCAGTCGACTAAAAAGACGGGAACGATAGTGCCGGATCTGTTCGATGAAGCGGAATTGTCCCTGGAGCGGCAGAAAGCGGGAGCGGAAGGACCCCGTTTTGCGAAGGAATACACGTTGCTGACACGGCACACGGGAATTTCCGGAGACTACGCCGGGTTGGTTTATGCAAGCCGTTTTGCAACCGTGCTCGCGCGCAACGCGTTCCCGCCGGATGCGAGAAAATCCGTTTTTTCTCTATGCCGGAATGCAATTTCCGCGTTTTCCTCAAAGCCGCGCAAAGATGCAACGTATTTCAAGTCCCTTTGGCTTTTGGCGCGGGAATGCGGTTTGCCCGTGCGCGAAGATTGGTTTGAAAGCCTACCGTTTGATGACAAATCCTGTGCTTCTCGGGTTTTAAAAACGCCGCTCGAGGCGTTAGATGTTCCCGTACGGGAAGCTGAGCGCATGATTTCGCGCATTGAGTATTGGCTTGCACATGAAAACGAATTTTCGATTTTTTGAGAAAAGAATAAGATTGATTTCCCATAAAATTTTTTTACCATTTAAGGAAGTTTGAATTTCCTGTGGATGTGAAAACATCAACGGGTAATAGAGAAGTTAGAGTTAAGTTAGTAGAGATAAGAGACACGCCTCTCCTCATCTTAGATGGGGAGAGGTTTTTCTTCACCTTTGCTTGTACGTTCTGTCCTGTTTAAATGTACGTTTTTTGTTGGAAAATCTTACTTTGCAGGAGTATCGTTTGCGTTTTCCTATTTCTTTCAACTATGCGTTCAGATCTAAAACCGAAATTGCTCTCAGTTCTGCAGAGCGGCTACGGGAAAAAGGATTTTAAGTCCGACTTGATTGCCGGCATCATCGTAGGAGTGATCGCCTTGCCGCTGGCGATCGCTTTAGCCGTCGCGTCCGGCGTTGCACCGGAAAAAGGGCTCTACACGGCAATTGTTGCCGGATTCGCTATTGCGCTTTTGGGTGGAAGCCGCACGCAGGTTTGCGGTCCGACGGGAGCGTTTATCCCGATTATTTACGCGATCGTTGCTCAGTACGGATTGAGCGGATTGGCGTTCGCGACGGTTATGGCGGGTTTTATTCTCGTCGCGATGGGCTTGGCGAAAATGGGCGCGTTGCTCAAATTTATTTCGTATCCGGTGATTGTCGGATTTACGGCGGGAATTGCCGTGACAATTTTCTCGACGCAGATTCCGGATTTGTTCGGGTTGTCCATTCCCGAAAAAATTCCGGGAGACTTTATCGGAAAATGGTCATTGTATATCCAATATTTCGATACGGCAAACTGGAAAACCTGCCTGATCTCTATTCTCGCAACGATTGCCGTGTTCACTTGGCCGCGCCTGACATCTAAGATCCCGGGAGCGCTTTTCGTCATTGTCGCGGCAACGCTCGCAGTGCTTTTCCTCGGATGGGGCGCGGGAACGGAAAATCCGAAAGGCGTGGTTACAATCGGCAGTAAGTTCTTCATGGAAAAGCCGTTCCCGTCGGGCTTTCCGATGCCGGATTTCGGAATTTTCTCGGATTTGAGTTTTGAAAAAATGCGCGAACTGATCGCTCCCGCATTTCTGATTGCGCTTTTGGGGTCTATTGAGTCCCTGCTTTCCGCAGTTGTCGCAGACGGGATGACGGGGCGCCGCCACCGCCCGAATGCGGAACTCGTTGCGCAGGGGGTTGGAAATATCCTCTCGCCGATTTTCGGCGGGATTCCCGCAACGGGTGCGATTGCCCGTACGGCGGCAAACATTAAAAACGGCGGGCGCACACCGATTTCCGCTTTGATTCACGCCGGTGTTTTGCTTGCTATTTTACTTTGCCTCGGCGAATACATTGTTTTCGTTCCGATGTGCGCGCTGGGAGCGGTGCTCGTGCTCGTTTCCTACACAATGAGCGGGTGGCGCTCGTTCTATGGGTTGCTCCGCACGTCGCCGAAGAGCGATATTATTGTTCTGATTTTGACTTTCCTGCTGACGGTGTTTGTCGATCTTTCCGTTGCGATTGAAGTCGGTGTAGTGCTTTCTGCATTCCTCTTCCTCAAGCGTGAATCCGAAACGGCGGAATTCCATGTGTTTTCGCGAAAACAGCTCGGAGAAGACGGGTACGACCCGCACGGAACGCTTGCCGTTTGGCGTGAAAAACTGCCCGACGATGTGGAAATCTTTGAAGTTTTCGGGTCACTTTTCTTTGGCGCCGTCGACCAATTCCGCGAAAACTTCAAGCGCGTCGGGCGCAAACCGAAAGTGTTTATTCTCGATTTGAGCAACCTCATTTCCATCGACGCAACAGGGATTCGCGCAATTTCGGAAACGCATAGCGATATGTGTGCGAGCGGAACCGCGCTTGTGATTGCCGGATTGCATCCGCAGCCGAAAAAAGCAATCGAACACGCGGGACTCGACAAGGAAATCGGCATCGAAAATATTCGTCCGGATATGCAAACGGCAATCAGTCGTTCCCGCTCGATTCTCGCAGCACGAAAGTTGGCAACGCTCCGCGCCAAGCGTGCCGCCAGAGCGGCAAAAGCTCAAAAATCCTCCAATCAGGAATAAGCTCTTGCGCGGGAACGTTCTCCCGCGCCATTTTTTAGCGAAAGGGATTTTCCGTGATAAGTACGACCGGATGCCCCTCGCTTTTCAGCGCGGGAATAACGACGTGAAGAAACCGGTCCTGCGGGAACGACGCCTGAGTTTCCGTGTCGCGGCAAAGTCCAAAGATCTCGCTTCCGTCCGCGCGGCGGGAGAGTTTCCCGATGACGTTCCCGCGTTCATCGCAAAGCAAGGCTTCCGCAAACGGCGTTTTCCCGTTTGAGAAGATCTTGAAGTTCCCGTCTTCAAATTTTACGCGAACCACTTCATCGCTGTCCGTTTGTGCGATTGCACCCTGATCAATGCTGTTTTTCCATTGAAAAAGAAACGCCGCAACAAGTCCGATTACCGCGAGGATGATCCAGCCTTTATTGAAAGGTTTCTCTTCCGTTTCGTCAGTCATTGCAGAAAGAAAAAAAATCAGCGGAAGTTTGCCGTCAGTTCGCGCACGCCGTCATCGTTGGCGACAATCGGCGTGTAGCCCAAATCATTTCGAAGCGCGGAAATATCGAACCAATGGTCATGAGAAAGCTCGGTCGCCACAAAGCGCGTAATCGGCGGCTCTCCCGCGACTCCGAAAATTTTCCAGAAAAATTCGAGAAGCGCACCGGCACGATGCGCGGCCTTGAAAGAAATTTTTTGCTTAACGGCGGGGATGCCGACACCCTCCAAAAACGCGTTAATCCAGCCCCAGAGCGAGACGGGCGCGCCGTCGGAGACAAAGTAAACCTTCCCGTTCCCGTAAGTGCCGCTTGCACACAGCGCGTCCGCGTCGGCGATCAACGCTTCCGCCGCCAGTAAATGAGCGTGCGCGGCGTTTTCGACGTGCGTGAGGTCCACTTTATTTTTCCCGTCGCCGACGATGCGCAATTTCATTTGTGCGGCTTGCGCAATGACTCGCGGCAGCAGATGCGGATCGCCGATTCCCCAAATCAGATGTGGGCGGAGTGCCACCGTGCGCAGCGCCGCAGAATGTGCCGCCCGCACCAACGCTTCCGCTTCAGCTTTGGTTTTCGCGTAGGGCGAAAGTTTCCCGGAGTAATAGGGCAGAGACTCGTTCCCGCCGCAGATGGCTTCTCCGTTAAACGTAACACTCGGCGTGCTCGTGTAGACAAGATTGCGCGTTCCCGCGAGCTTGCAGGCGGCGATTACGTTCTGCGTTCCCGTGAGATTCGCACGTTCGAAATCTCGGTATTTTCCCCAAACACCCGCTTTTGCCGCCGTGTGGAAAACGACATCCGTTCCCGCAAAAATCTTTGCAAGTTCCGGTATGTTTTTCGGTTCGGAAATATCGAGCGGGAAAAACTCAACGCCTTCGCAGACGAGCTCCGGGCGTGGCGTGCGCCCGATTGCGCGAACGTGCCAGCCGCGCTCCCGGCATTGGCGCAAAATCGTTTTTCCGAGAAAGCCGCCGCCTCCGGTGATCGCAATGTGTATCGACATTTTAATGACAACAGGAAATTACTTGCGTGGTGAAGGCGCCTTTGACGAGCGCGCTTCGCGTTCCCGCACGGGTGATTTCACTTTTTCCGTTTCAACCAGCTCCACCCAATCGGCGGCAATACGCACGGCTTCGCGGAGCAAAACATCGTAGTCGGGCCAATCGTCGTCGTTCCCGCCGGACATTCCGGGCAGGGCGCTTTGATTCGGTTTTAACAGGGATTTTTTCTTCGAGGCATTGTCTTCGGATTCCTTTTCCTGCTCGATGGCGGAATCCAATTTGATCTCGGTTTTGTTGTAGCCGGTTTGGCGACTCAAATCCGTGTATTCTTTTTTGACGAGTTCGTAAAATGCTTTGTCGTTGTCGCGCAGAGCAAGGCGCTCTCTGATGCTGAGCGGGAGCGACTTGTCTTTTTCGCGTTCGTCCATCCATGCAATCGTGCGGTGGTGCGTGAGAAATTCCGGCAACTCGGCTTGGCGGCGGCGGCTGTTTTCCGCGAGGATTTCGATGAGTTCCGGCGAAACCGGCGCAGTGAGCCATTCAGGAATTTCGTCCCCGAGGGCGGA
The DNA here is from genome assembly GCA_017935025.1 of Opitutales bacterium. Taxonomy (GTDB): domain Bacteria; phylum Verrucomicrobiota; class Verrucomicrobiia; order Opitutales; family UBA953; genus Spyradosoma. Next base: position 59,054 of record JAGBIL010000035.1, read on the forward strand.
CGGAACGCGGTCCCACGGGAGCGGGCGGTCGAGATCGCCTTCTCCTACGGGAAGAACGCTGTAAATCGACGGCGTAACAACGTCTGACGAAACGCCCTTAATCTGGATGGAGTTTCCGGAGGGCGCGTACCATTTGCTACGCGTCAGCTTAATTGATGCTTCCTGCGATGAATCGTAAGCCTTAAACGGAATCACCTCCTGCACGGAGCCTTTTCCGTGAGTTTGCGGATCGCCTACGATGAGCGCTCGGTGGTTGTCCTGAAGCGCGCCGGCAACGATTTCGCTTGCGGAAGCGCTGAGCTTGGAGACGAGAACGACGACGGGTCCCGTCCACTCCGGCGTATCCGAGAAAAGGCTTTTCGCCATACCGAGCGTTCCACCCGTGATGAGTTTGCTCGTACGCCCTCCGGAACCTTGCGTGAGCACTGCGGGAACGCCGGGACCGACAAAAAGTTCGAGTAAGTCAATGGCTTCATTCAGGTAGCCGCCACCGTTGCGACGCAAATCCAAAACGATGGCTTTGACTTTCGCCTTTTTGAGTTTGTCCAAAAGTTCCTTTACGTCCTCGGAAGTGGAAAACGCTGTTTTGTCCGAGCGGTCTTTTCCGTAAAAAGAGGGCAGGCTGATGACCCCCACGGGAACGGTGGAATCGCCTTCGGGAACTTCAAAAATTTTTGCGGAAGCAAGTTGTTCCGTGAGCTTCACTTCGTCGCGAACCAGCGTGATAAGCTGGCGGGAATGATCGTTGCCGGACTCGACGAGAAGCGTCACGGGAACGCCTTTTTCGCCGCGCAACATACGAACGATGCGGTTAAGCCGCATCCCGACGACATCTGTCAGTTGCTCGCCGTTCCCGCCCGGAGCTACGGCGACGATGCGGTCGCCCACGGAGAATTTTCCGGAGCGTTCCACCGGAGAGCCGGGCATGATTTCGCGAATCGTGCAGTAGCCGTCTTCCGTCGTAAGCACGGCACCGATCCCGCAAAGCGAGTTGCGCATCATAATTTCAAATTCCTCCATGGATTGCTTGGAGAAAAAAGAGGTGTGCGGGTCGTATTGCGTGGTCAGCGCGTTGAGGAAAAGTTCTTCGACTTCCCACGGTTCAAGCGTCAGGTTGTCGCGCAACTTGGAATAGCGCTCCCGCAGTTTTTTGCAGGCGGCGGCAACGGCTTCGACGGACGGATGCGTTTCGTCCTTTTTTGCGGGAACGTCGTCGATCTCGGGGACAGCCGTTTCTTCGCCGGATTTTTCGTTCTTATCCTCACCGAGCAATTCCGTAATGATTTCGCTGGTGAGGCGTTTTTCCCAAAGTGCGTTTGCGGCGGCTGTATTTTCCGGCCATTTTTCTTCCTTACGGTTGAGGCTCAGCGCGTCGTCACGGTTCAGATTGAACGTTCCCGGATTTTGGAGGCGTTTTTCAATCCAGGCGATGCGTCCGTCGAGGCGGTTGAGAAACAGATTGTAAATCGTGAATGCGGCGTGGAGATTCCCTCGTGAAATGTGGTCGGAAAGCGTCGGGGAAAAGCGTGCTTTCATCGAATCAAGGTCGCTTTGCAGAAAAATGGAATGCGTAGAATCCAAAGCGGCGAAATCGGATTCGATGAGAGAACCCATATCCAATTCCGCAATTTTTTTCTGCAAAATGTGTGCGCGTTCGAGAAAAAATGCAGTCAGAACGGTTTCGACCTTCATGTCCTGCGTGGTCGTGTACCGCAGGTTTTCCTTGGCGGGAGCGATGAGCGCGGGAGCGTTTTCCGGAGCCGTATGCGTTGCGAAAATGAAAGGAGCAACGGCAATCGCCGACGCAGAGAGGGTGAAAAGAATTCGTTTTTTAAGTTTAAGCATGAGAAAAATTTGTATGGATGTTTAACGACGAAAATAGCGGACGTTCCCGCCGCGTTCCCGCAGGCGTTCTTCGGCGAGGGCGAAAAGGGCCCCGAAAATCAAGCCTCCGAGGTGCGCAGAATGCGCCACGGAAACCGATTCGGAAACGCCTGCACGCAGAGACGGAAGCTCCGAAAAAATAAACCCGACCACGGAAATTCCCGCGAAAACGGCGAAAATCAGCCATGCGCGCATTTTTACGGGAAGCACGAAAAAAAGCATCGCACTGATTTCGGAATCACGGTACGCGATAGAAAAATAAGCGAAAAGGGCGGCGATTCCGGCAGACGCGCCGACCAAGGTTTGCGTTGCCGGATTCGCGGCAAACACCGCGACACAGGCAAACCAGACGATTCCGCCGAGAAGCGTTCCGCCGAGAAACAGCGCGAGCACGTTCCCGCCGGAGTTGTAGCGCTCGATTGCGTTTCCCGCAAAATACAGCGCCAGCATATTCAGCACGATGTGCCAAATTCCTCCGTGCAGAAAACCGTAGCTGATGAAATTCAGCCAAAACCCTTCGCGAATCCACGCCACGTTCAGTGTCAGCGCCGCAGAGAAAAACAAATTCAGCGATTGCGCCAAAAACACGCAAACGCAAACCGCGAGAAGTTTGTTCGTTACGGATTTCGCCCAGAAAGAACTCAGGAGAAAGCGCAACTCGGAAACTGTAGGGAAACGTCGCATGAAGTGAACGGCGGGAACGCGTTTTTACACGGAAAATTTATTTCTTCTTGCGCGAGGCGGGTTTTGACGTCGCATTCGGAGTGGCTCCTTCCGGAGAAACAATCGCGTCGGCAAGCCCGTACGCGATGGCTTCTTCTGCCGTCAGGTAAAAGTCGCGATCGGTGTCCGCTTCGATTTTTTTAAGCGGTTGTCCGGACGCTTCGGAAAGAATGCGATTGAGCTCGTCGCGCGTGCGCTCCATTTCCTGCGCCTGAATGTGAATGTCCACCGCAGGTCCCTGGAATTGTCCCATAATCAGCGGTTGGTGAATCATAACGCGCGCGTGCGGGTAGAGCAGACGGTTCCCTTTGGCGGGAGCGCTCAGCAAAATAGAACCCATCGATGCCGCCATTCCCGTAACGATGACTTTCACCGGAGACGAAATGAGCTTGATGGTGTCGTAAATCGCCATTCCCGCCGTGATAGAGCCGCCCGGCGTGTTGATGTAAAACGTGATCGGCTCGCCCGGAGCCGTCGCTTCCAGGTAGAGCAGCTTTTCCGTGATATCGCGCGCGCTCGCATCTTCAACCGCGCCCCAAAGGAAAATTTTGCGTTGCTTGAGAAATTCTTTCTGAATTTGCGCCGCAATCGGAGCATTTTCCGAATCGTTTTTCTTTTCGTTTTCTTCGCACATAATAAATTTTAAAAAGTCTATTTTCCATGCAGGACTTGTGCCAGAAAAATTTGTCGGTATTCGTTCCCGCGGCAAATCAGTTCCGAATATCGGTAGAAAGCGCCGGAGAGTCGTCTCCACGTATGTGTATTTCCGTTTGCTAAATTTCAATTTGCGGGAACGCGAAGATTAGGCGATAATTTCCGCTTAATTTTTTTAGAATAAGAACTATGGAACAGATTGCAGACGTTCTCGCTCAACGCTACGCCACGGAGCCGATTCGCAAAATTTGGTCGGCAACGGGAAGAATTATTCTCGAACGCGAATTTTGGATCGCGGTCATGCGCGCTCAGCGCGATCTCGGGCTCGACATTCCCGCCGAAGCGATCGAAGCCTACGAACGCGTCAAAAGCAACGTCAATCTCGACTCCATCAACGCGCGGGAACGCATCACGCGCCACGATGTCAAGGCGCGCATCGAAGAATTTTGCGATCTCGCGGGGTTTGAGCACATTCACAAGGGAATGACTTCCCGCGACCTCACGGAATCCGTCGAACAGCTTCAGGTTTTCCGCTCGCTCGAATACATTCGCCTCAAAACCGTTGCCGCAATCAAACGCCTTGCCGAACGTGCGGCGGAAACGCGCGACATTGCGATGACATCCCGTACGCACAACGTCGCCGCGCAGCTGACGACGTTCGGAAAGCGTTTTGCGATGTTCGGCGAAGATATGCTCGTCGCTTTGCGGGAACTCGACGCGCTTATCGCCAACTATCCGGCACGCGGCGTGAAGGGCGCAGTCGGCACGCAACTCGATTTGCTCACGCTTTTTGACCACGACGTCGAAAAAGCGATGGATTTTGATTCCCGCGTCCGCAAACACCTTGGAATTCCGCACGCATTCAACGCGACGGGACAGGTTTATCCGCGCTCGCTGGATTTCGCGACGATTTCCACGCTCGTACACATCGGATCCGGCGCATCGAGCTTCGCGAAAACCCTGCGCCTCATGGCGGGACACGAGCTCGCGAGCGAAGGCTTCCTGCCGGGGCAGGTCGGTTCGTCCGCGATGCCGCACAAGATGAATTCCCGCAGTTGCGAGCGCCTGAACGGTTTACACGTCATTTTGAAAGGCTACATGGCGATGGCGGCGGATCTCGCCGGCGACCAATGGAACGAAGGTGACGTTTCCTGCTCGGTTGTTCGCCGTGTGGCGCTTCCGGATTCGTTCTTCGCAATCGACGCGTTGCTCGAAACCTTCCTCGTGATTTTGAACCAAATGGAGATCAACGTTCCCGTGATTGAGCGCGAGAAGAATTATTATCTTCCGTTCCTGCTCACGACGACGATTATGATGGAAGCCGTCAAACGCGGAGTAGGGCGCGAAACCGCGCACGAAGTCATCAAAGAACACGCTGTCGCCACGGCACGCGACATCCGCCAAGGAAAAATCTCGAACAACAATCTGTTCGACCGGCTCGCCGAAGACGGCCGCCTGAATCTTTCCCGCGAAGACTTCGAAGCGATTGCCAAAATCGCCGCTGCCGAAACGGGAACGGCAGGAATGCAGGTCGACAACTTTGTCGCCATGGCAGACGAGCTTTTGAAAAAGTTCCCCGCTGCCGCTGAAATTAAGCCCGGCGCAATTTTGTAAGGCGGGAACGAAACACGAAGAGATTCCCATCCGAAACGAAAAACCTTAACTCCCTTAGAGGGAGTTAAGGTTTTTTATTATCTGTTTCACCGAAATGCATACAAGACGCAGGGGACGAGAACCTTTCATTCATAATAAAAATTAGACATAATAATTATTGTGCGACATTTTGCGTTCTCGAAAAGATGATAAATAAAGGGTTTTTCGGCATATAAAACCAAACTCGGCGAGAACAAATTATTGTTTTCGCCGAGTCTGCGTTTTACGGATTATGTATTATCAGTTCCGTGAAGTTTTTCGTCGGTCTTCGCAATTGCAACAACGTTTGCCACAAACTTTTCTCCAGCATCTAAGTCCGAACAAAAGCGCGGAAGCAACGACGGCAACGATCCCGGCGAAACTCAAACAAGCCATGCATCCGAAAATCATATATGCTAAGCGTTCCCGTAGCGGAGGTTCGTTTTTAGAAATTTTTTACCGTGTCGACGAGGTTCCTGACGGAAATACCGAATGCATCAAGAACCACGTTTCCGGGAGCCGAGAAGCCGAAGCTGTCGGTTCCGATAACTTTGCCTTCGAGTCCGACGTATTTCCACCACATCGTCGTGATACCGGCTTCGATCGCAACACG
>JAGBIL010000036.1 GCA_017935025.1 Opitutales bacterium
AGCTCTGCTCGCGTTGCTCGCTTCGCATGGGGTTACGGAGGTAACGCTCCGTCGGAGCGCTGGCGTTTCCCGTAAAAAATAAAAAACTTCTTTCTCTTCCTTTCCGGTAAAAAACTTTGCATCCTCTGCGTTGAAAAAAAATCCGTGAGATTTGGTGAGAATCCGTGGGTTCAAAAAACTTCGTGTGTTCCTCGAAAGCGGCAAGATGCCGCTTTTCCCATTTAAAAACTTTGCGTTGAAACAAAAAGGGACAGCCGGGACGGCCGTCCTCCATGACAGAATCCGTGAAATTTGTGTGAGTTAGCGGAAAAACAAAAAGTAATTCCGTGGGGTCGTTGCGTTCCGTGGTTCAAAAAACGCGCGGTTTTAGCGTTCCCGCAGGAGGGCGTCGATGAGTCCGACACCGGCTTCCGTCAAGCGCTCGATAACGTAATGGGCTCGGGTGCGCCGGAGGAGTTCTGCTGGATTGGTTGTTGCTACGGCGATGACTTTGAACCCGCCGGCGATTCCCGCTTCGATGCCTGCGAGAGAATCTTCAAAAACGACGATCTCGTTCGGGTCGCGGTCGATCACGCGCGCCGCTTGCAGAAAAACATCCGGATTCGGTTTGCCTGCGCTGACACATTCTTCCGTGATAATTCCGGAAAAATTTGCCTGCAAATCCATGATTTCGAGGGCGAGTTCAATATTCGGGCGGCAGGTGGAAGAACCGACGGCGCAGGGGATTTTGCGCTGTTTCAAATCTTCCAGAAGGCGGCGCACGCCGGGAAGCGGATCCAGCCCTTCTTGCGAGATGATTTTTCGGAAAATTTCCTCTTTTCGTTCGGAAAGTTCACGGATTTCGTCCGGGTCATGGCTCCAACGCAAAATGCGCGGAATGATTTCTTCATTGCGTTTGCCGAAGCCGAGTCTGAAGTGATTTTCCGACAAAAGCAGATTGCGCTCTTCGGCAAGGATTTCCCAGCTGCGCAGGTGCGCTCGGGAGGAATCGACGATGACACCGTCCCAGTCGAAAATGACTCCGGGCTGTAGCGGTTTTTTTATCATAGAAAATCAGAAGGTTGAGGCGGAGGAAAGAATGCCGAAAGAGCGGCACGGGAAATCAGGTGGGGGCTCCGAACGATTAACTACCCGAATCATGACACGCTGTTGATTCCTTGTAAAATGTGTTTTTCTCCGGACGTTCATTACGTATTTTTTTTTCTGTCGTAAATTTACTTCTTCTTATGTAGCCTTTAGCCCTCTGTTCAATTATCCCTAAAGAAGAAAATGAATTCGTTAAAATTTTTCCTGACTATTGCGTCAGCTCTCGCGGTTGCTCCGTTTTTAACGGGGCAGGAGACGGAGATCGTTTCCGAAAACATTATTGAAGAGTCCCCGGCTATTGTCGAAGCGCAGGCCGCGGTTGAAACGGCGGAGGAAGAAGCCGTTCCCGTAGAATCGGAAACGCCGATTGCCGTATCCGGAGAAAATGCGCTCCCCGCGCAGCAGGCTCCGGAGTCGCCCAAGCCTCCGGTACTCACTCCGGAACAGCGCAAGCAGCTGGAAATCCGCTTGCTCAATGCCAGAAAAGCGCTGCTGGACGCGGAACTCGGACTCGCTCGCGCACGTGTCGCCGAATCCCTTGCTCCTCGAAACGCGGAGCGCACACGCCTCGAAACGGAAACGGCATTGCGCATGGCGCGTTCCGCTGCAAAACTTTCCGAAATCGATGCCGAAAAACGCAAGTTGGATGCAATCGGTGCCCGTGACAAAGCGCGCGACGATTTGGCGCTTCTCGAACGCGGGAACGCTTTGCGCGCTGCCGATTTGGATTTTAAAATTACGCGAGCTAAGCAGGAACTGACGCTTGCTCACTGCTCTCAGGAAATAGAGAAAGTGAAGTCCGCGGAACAACTTCGCGAGCTGACGCCTGCGGCGCTGGGAGCACAAAAACCCTATCGCAAAGATCCGCTTGAAAACGGAAAACTGTACATTTCCGACCGTCGTGTGGAATTTAACGGTCCCGTTACGCCGGAGCTCGCCAAGCACATCACGGAACGCATTTACTTTTACAACAATCAGAACTCGGAATACCCGATTTTTCTCGTGATCGACAGCTCACCCGGAGGAAGCGTTGCCGCTGGATATCAGATCATTAAGGCCATGGAGAGCAGCAAGGCACCGGTCTACGTCGTTGTAAAAAGCTACGCTGCATCAATGGCGGCAATGATCGCGACGACCGCCGAACGCTCTTTCTGCTACAGAGATTCCGTGCTTCTCCAGCACCAGCCGTCCTCCGGGGTGATGGGCAATCTTACACAGATGACGGAACAGCTCAAACTCGTGACAGAGTGGTCTCGCTACATAAACGATAAGCTCGCGGCAAAGATGGGGCTGAGCTACGAGGACTACGTCAGGGAAATGTACAAAAACAATTCCCAGGGCGATTGGACGGAGTTCGGCGAAGGCGCGAAAAAATGGAATTGGGTTACCGATATTGTCGATACGATTGACGAATCTTCTTTCGTGCGTGCCGAGCGTCCCGCCGAACCGAACAATCCTCCGACCATAATTATCCGGCAACACAAGGTGGATGAGCGCGGGAAACCGTATTTTGAGTTGCCGACGCTTCCGGCGGGCGATGCTTGGATGATTTACGACCCGAATAACCTTTATCGCACCGGTGCGTAATTTTAACGATTGCAGAAACCTCTGAAAAATTCAGGAGAAACAAAAATGAATTTTGAAAAACAATATTTCACACGTTCCGCTTTGACTATTGCCGCATTGATGTTTGCCGGATGCGCCGCGGGAACGCCGCCCGCTTCCGCTGACGTTTCCGCGAAGACGGATGGAGAGGCCGCTCCGGCAGTCGCCGAAGCCGTTCCCGCGACGGCGGCTCCCGAAGCTGTTGTCGCGGAGGAAATCGCCGTCGTCGTTCCCGTACAGGATTTCACTCCTGAGTCGACGGATTTATCCGAACTTACTCCCGAGCAAATCGAAGCCGAATTGAAAAAGCTCTCGGAGGCGACGGGGAAAATTCATTTGGAAAAAAAGTTGATAGAATCGCGCCTCGGGCTCGCAATGTCCGAAAACGAAAAAGCGTTGCAGGCGCTTTCTCTCGAAAAAATGCAGTTGGATGCCGAGCGCGCAGATTTTTCCGCGAAAATCGCAGAGGAAATCGCCGGAATCGAAGAGGAGCGCACGGAGCTCGAACGTCGCCTTGCGCTTGAAACGTCCCGCGCAAATGCTGCATTCCGCCAGAAGCAGAAAGAGCTGAACCTGCTTGAGATGGTTCTGCGTGAGCAACAGATGAAAGTCAACAGTGCGAGCATGAATACGCAGTACGCCCTGACGATGGCGGACAAGCGCGACCAGCTCTCCCGCCTCGCGCCCGAAGCCGTGGCACCGAAATACCTCAAGGACCCGTTCGTGGACGGTACGCTCTACATTTCTGACCGCCGCGTTACGCTGAACGGACCGGTGACGGCGGCGTCGGCGAAAGCGGTTTGCGATCGGCTGTATTTCTTCAATAACCAGAATCCGGAATACCCGATCTTCCTCGTGATCGACCATTCTCCGGGTGGAAGCGTTGCCGCAGGCTACCAAATTCAGAAGGCGATGCAGAGTTGTACGGCACCGGTTTACGTTGTTGTGAAAAACATGGCCGCATCAATGGCTGCAGTTATTGCAACGACGGCGGAGCGCTCTTTCTGCTTTGCAAACACACGTATTTTGCACCACCAGATTTCTTCGGGCGTGGAAGGGAATCTGACCGTTATGCGAGAAGGTGTTGCGATGGGCGAACTTTGGTACAAGCGTTTCGGCGAACCCGTTGCCAAAAAAATGGGCATTACGCTCGAAGAATTTACAAAGCAGATGTACGAAAACAACTCCGACGGGGATTGGATGGAAGCCGGACATCGGGCGGTTGAGCTGAAGTGGATCGACCACGTCGTCGACCGAATCGAGGAAACGGGAATCATTTCCGTCGCGGGAAAAACCACCCAGCCGCAACGTCCGCAAATGCCGGCCGGATTGACGGAGGAAACCGATGCGCAGGGCAGACGCTACGTCGAGCTTCCCGTTCTTGAGAACCCGCTCGATTTTTGGGCGATTTACGACAAAAACAATTATTACAGAACACGCTGATTCTTTGCGGAAAAAGTTTCCGCGGGAACGCGTATTTTGAACTTCACGAATTATGAGTTTTGCTGACTTAGGTCTTCCCGAAAATATTCTTTCGACTGTCGAAAAAATCGGTTTCAAAACGCCGACTCCGATTCAGGAAAAAGCAATTCCCGTCGCATTGCAGGGGCGCGATATTATCGGAGCCGCTCAGACGGGAACGGGAAAAACTGCCGCCTATGCGCTCCCGACGCTTGCGCGCCTCGGTGCGCCGCAGGGAAAACCGCGGTGTCTCGTTCTCGTGCCGACGCGCGAGCTCGCGATGCAGGTGGACGAAGCGTTCCGCCTGTTCGGCGAGACGACGAAAATCGCGTTGCTTTATGGCGGCGTGCGTTACGACCAGCAACTGAAGGCGTTGCGCGACGGTGCCGAGGTGGTTGTCGCCACGCCGGGACGCCTGATTGATCTTTGGCACCAGCGCTTTGTCGACCTTTCCGGAGTCGAAGTGCTGGTGCTCGACGAAGTGGATCGTATGCTCGATATGGGTTTTATCGAAGATGTTTCTTCGATTATCCGTATGTGCCCGAAAAATCGCCAAACCTTGCTTTTTTCGGCAACGGTAAACAAAACCATTCGGGAAATTGCGGACTGGGCGTTGTGCGATCCCGTCGAAATCGACGTGCGCACGGGAGCGATTACCGCCGACACGATTTCGCACGCTTTGTATCCGGTTGCCGGATACCAGAAATACGATTTGCTCCTCGCGTTGCTTGAACGTACGCATTACAAAAGCGTTATTGTTTTCACGCGGACGAAGCGCGATGCCGACCGTATTACGGAATGGCTCGAAGCCAACAATATCGCGGTTGCCACGATGCACGCCGACCGCACGCAGCGGGAACGCGTCGAAGCGCTTTCCGGCTTCAAAACGGGCAAGTACAGCGTGCTTGTCGCGACGGATATCGCTTCGCGCGGGCTCGACATTTCCGGCGTTTCGCACGTCATCAACTACAACGTTCCCGAGCATCCCGAGGATTATGTTCACCGCATCGGGCGCACGGGGCGCGCGGGAGACGAGGGCGAAGCGTTTACGCTGTTTTCGCCGGACGAACTGCTTCAGCTTCAGGCGATTGAGCGGCTCATCGGAAAGGCGATTGAGCGCAAGAAACTTGAAGGATTCAACTATCGCACGGAACCGCTGATGCTGATGCCGGGGAACGGTATCGGTGCCGCGCGTCCGCGCCGTCGGAACCGGTGAAAATTTTTGCCGTAGAGAGTTCTTGCGACGAATCCGCGCTTGCCGTTTTCGATTCCGGCAAAGGCATTGTTTCGGAGCTCGTGAACACGCAGGTCGCTCTGCACGGGCAGTTCGGCGGCGTGGTTCCCGATCTTGCTTCGCGGGAGCACCTTGCGAATTTTCCGGCGTTATTGGAACGCGTTGTCGGAGAAATCGTTCCCGCAGAAATTGATGCCGTTGCCGTTACGCGCGGTCCCGGGCTGGCGGGTTGTCTGGCGCTCGGAATCGCCTACGCGCGTACGGTGGCGCAGGTTTGGGAAAAGCCTTTGCTCGCCGTGAATCATTTGCGCGGGCACCTTTTTTCGCCGTTTATTCCCTTGCACGAAGAAAATCCGGCGGCGTTTCCGGAGCGGGTAAAAACGCTTTTCCCGCACCTGGGACTTGTGGTTTCCGGCGGGAACACGCTTCTGGTTTCCGTGGACGAAAACCGGCGTGCGGAAATTCTTGCGCAAACGGTGGACGACGCGGCGGGCGAGGCTTTCGACAAAGGCGCGAAACTTCTCGGTATGCCGTATCCCGGCGGAGCGCTGATCGAAAAACACGCGGAGTCGGCACGGGAACGCGGAAGATTCGTGTTCCCGCGCGGCGAAAACTTGAAGAAAGGCGAGCGTTTCAGTTTTTCCGGGTTGAAAACGAGTCTGCGCTACCGTTTGGAAAAGATGTCCGATGACGAACTTGAATCTTCGTTGCCGGAAATCTGTGCGGATTACCAGGAAGCGATTATTGCGCAACTCGCCGGAAAGGTCGTTTCCGTCCTACGGGAACGCCGTTTTGCGAGCCTCGGTCTTTCCGGCGGCGTTTCCAACAATAAATCCTTGCGAGCGGCGTTTGCCGAAATTGCGAAAAAACACAAAATGCCGCTCCTTACCGCGCATCCGAGGCACACGGGCGATAATGCTGCCATGATTGCGTTTGCCGCGTGGTTTGACGCGCAACTTTCCGCGCCTGCGGTCGAGCTTCCGATTACGTTCGAGCCGTCTCTTACCATCGACTGCGCGTAGTTTTTATAAAAACTTGCGTTCCCGCAGGAACCGGCGTAAAAGGGCGGAACTGCGATGAGAATTCCCGATGCATTGGCGCCGTTTCGTTCCCGAAATTACAGATTGTTTTATTCCGGGCACGCAATTTCGCTGACGGGAAGTTGGATGACTCAGACGGCGATCGGCTGGCTCGTTTACGCGCTGACGGGCTCGACGACGATATCCGGATTGGCGATGTTTTTGAGTCAGGTCTCGCACTTTTTCGTGACACCGATCGCTGGCGTGATGATCGACCGCGTAAACCGCCGCACGATGTTGCTTGCCGTGCAATTCGGCGCGTTGGCTTCCGCCGTGGGGCTGACGCTCTTTCAGGTTTTTGACGGGAACGCGGTATGGCTTTTGCTGACACTGTGTTTTCTGCGCGGGCTTGTCGGCGCGGTGGAAATTCCGACGCGGCAATCGCTGATCGCGAAATTTATCGACGATAAAAAAGATTTGCCGCAGGCGATCGGGCTCAATTCCACGTTGTTTAACTTTACGCGTATCGTCGCGCCCGCCGTTGCCGGAGAAGTTTACGCGCTTTTCGGTGCGGCGTGTTGTTTTGCCGCAGATGCGGTTTTGATGATTCCGACCATTTTTCTGCTCGCGTCGATGCGTTTCGATGCCAAGCCCGTTCCCGCAGGGGCGAATTGCGGTCCGATTTGCTCGTTGCTTGAAGGCATCCGTTATATGTGGAGTGTTCCCGTATTGCGCACGGTGATTTGCTGTACCGCTCTGCTGAGCACGTTCGGTTTCAGCTACACGGTTTTGCTGCCGATGTTTGCCGACAAAATCTACGCGGGAACACCGGAGCTTTACGGGCGTATGCTGACGGTTACGGGCGCGGGCGCGATACTTGCGGCGCTTTTGATTGCCTTTTTGAAAAGAGCACGATTTTTGCCGCGATTTCTGATTTTGGGAAATTGCCTCCTCGGGGCGTCGCTGCTGGTGATTTCGACGGCACCCGCGTTGTGGCTGTTTTTCGTGATGCTTTTTACGGCGGGCTTCGGGAGCGTGCTGGTCGGTGCGTCATCGAACACGCTGGTGCAAATGAACCTCTGCGAGCGTTTTCGCGGGCGCGTGATCAGCCTTTACACGATGGCGTTTACGGGAACGTTTCCGTTCGGGACGCTCCTGCTCGGCGGGTTTAACGAAGTGGTCGGGTTGGAGCCGTGTCTCGGACTGAGTGCCGCCGTTTGCTTCGGGCTTGCGGTTTGGTTTTTCATTCGCCGGAAAATTTTCGCTTAGCGGGTTTTCGCCGTGCGCATTCCTTACGCGTGCGCACGCACGCACGCGTGATTATTATAAAAGAAAAGGTTGCGCCGCCCGTTTGGGAATGGCAAAATTTGTGCTTTGTATTCTTGAATTTTTATTATGAGCGATAGCGAAAAACTCTCGAAAAAGGATGCCGGAAAAGCGTCCTATGATGCTTCCGATATTAAACGCCTCAAGGGGCTGAAAGCGGTGCGGGAACGCCCGGGTATGTACATCGGCGATACGAACGAAACCGGGCTTCACCACTGCGTTTACGAAATCGTCGACAACTCGATCGACGAAGCGCTTGCCGGGTTTTGCTCCGAAATCAAAGTAACGATTCACGGGAACGGCTCTGTTTCCGTGGCGGACAACGGGCGCGGGATTCCCGTCGCGATGCACCCGGAGGAAAAGATTCCGACGCTGGAACTCGTGCTCACGAACTTGCACGCGGGCGGGAAGTTCGAAAAGGGCGCGTATCAGGTTTCCGGCGGTTTGAACGGCGTCGGCGCCAAGTGCGTGAATGCGCTTTCCGAATTTTTTGAAGCGGAAGTCTGCCGCGACGGCGAAGTGCACAATATGCAGTTTTGCCGAGGCGAAGTTACCGTGCCGATTCGCGTGCTCGGAAAAACGAAAAAGACGGGAACGAAAATCACGTTTTTGCCGGACCCGGAAATTTTTACGGTTCTCGAATTTAAATACGAAACGCTCGCGCGCCGTTTGCGCGAACTCGCGTTCCTCGTTCCCGGGATTACGATTGCGATCGAAGACGAACGCACCGGGCACCGCGAAACGTTCCACTTCAACGAAGGTTTGGCGGAATACGTTGCCTACCTCAATTCCGGCGAAGAAACACTCTTCAAAGATCCGATTCTGATTACGGCGGAAGTCGATATTACGGATCCGACCAATCCCGTCGTTTTGCCGAAAAATTACGTCGCGGATCCGAAAAAGAAAATTTCGAAAATGACGGTCGATATCGCTTTGCAATACAACAAGCGCTACACGGAAATCGTTTTCTCCTACACGAATCTGATTAACAATCCGGAAGGCGGGACACATCTTTCCGGTTTTCGTGCGGCACTCACGCGCGTCGTGAACAACTACGCCAAGGCGAACAATCTTATTAAGGACAAAGATCCGAAGCTGACCGGCGACGACATGAAGGAGGGGCTTGTTGCCGTCGTTTCCGTAAAACATCCGGACCCGAAATTCCAGTCTCAGAATAAAACGCGCCTCACCAATCCGGAAGTCGAAGGCGTTGTGCAGAAAGTTGTCGGCGAAGGTTTGCAGTTTGCGTTTGAAAAAGATCCGAAAATGGCGAAAGCCGTCATCGAGACTGCCGCGAATGCCGCGCGTGCCCGCGAAGCCGCGCGCAAGGCTCGTTTGGCTGTCCGCAAAGGGGCGCTTGCCGGTGGTGGGCTTCCCGGAAAGCTCGCCGACTGTTCGGAAAAAGATCCGGCGCAGTGCGAAATTTACCTCGTCGAAGGGGACTCCGCAGGCGGTTCCGCCAAGCAGGGGCGCGATCGTCGTACGCAGGCGATTCTTCCGCTTCGCGGGAAAATTCTGAACGTCGAACGCGTTCGACGTGAGAAAATGCTCGAAAATGCCGAAATCCGTACGATGATTACCGCGTTCGGTACGGGCATCGGCGGAGATGGCGACAAAAAGGAAGAGTATGATTTCGACATCGAAAAAGCGCGCTATCACAAAATCGTCATCATGACGGACGCCGACGTTGACGGCGCCCACATCCGCACGCTTTTGCTCACGTTCTTCTTCCGCCATATGCGCGGGCTCATCGATGCCGGTTACGTTTATATCGCGCAACCGCCGCTGTACAAGGTGAAGCGCAAAAAGAAAGAGCAATACGTCGAAAACGACGCGCAGATGAATGCGATGTTGCTCAAGCTCGGGACGGAAGATATTTCGCTTTTCCGCAAGCGCGACAATCAGTGCTTCGCTCCGGAAGCGCTCGACAAAATCGTCGAAAGCATGGCGCGCCTCGAAGTGCTCGGACGCGGTGTGAGCCGCTACGGTTGCGATCTCGCGACGTATCTTGATACGCACAAGCGCGATACGCAGGAGCTCCCGCGCTTCCTCGCGCGTGTCCGCACCGGGAACAACGAAACCTTCGAATATCTGTTTTCGGACGACGAACGCCTGAGTTTCTTTGCCCGCATGGAGGTCGAAGACATCACGGCGGCGACGAACATCCGCGAAATCGAAGGCGAGGACGGACAGAAAGTCCAGCAGCGCGTCAGCGTTTACGAAATTTACGAGGCGGGACAAATGACGAAAATCCTGCAACAGCTCGCCGCGTTCGGGCTCGACATCAATCAGTTCACCGCGAGCGAAGCGCCGCGCTACGAACTCATTGAAGGCACGGGAACGGATGAAGACTCGAAGCGTTATCCGCTGTGTTCGATGCTCGAACTCATTGCGAAAATCCGTGAGCTCGGTCGTCGCGGTCTGACGATTTCCCGCTACAAAGGTCTCGGGGAAATGAATCCGAAGCAACTCTTCGAAACGACGATGGATCCGGCAACGCGCCGCTTCCTCAAAGTTACGATTGAAGATGCAGCGGAAGCCAACCGCGTGTTTACGATGCTCATGGGCGACGACGTTCCGCCGCGCCGCCAATTTATCGAAGACAACGCGCTGAACACGTCTTACCTTGACGTTTAACCGTTCCCGCGAAGTTTTTAACCTTTAAAAATTTGTAAAAAACAAATGGATACAACCGAACGTCTTTCTCCGACAAACATTACGGATATTATGCAGACCGCGTACATCGATTATTCGATGTCGGTCATTGTTTCCCGCGCGCTTCCCGATGCGCGCGACGGCTTGAAACCGGTCCAGCGCCGCGTGCTTTACGCGATGCTGCGCGAAGGACTGCGCCACAACACGGCTTACGACAAATGCGCCGGCGTTGTCGGGGAAGTTCTGAAAAACTACCACCCGCACGGCGACATCTCTGTTTACGACACGCTCGTGCGCCTCACGCAGGATTGGGTGATGCGCTATCCGCTTGTGGACGGGCAGGGCAACTTCGGCTCAATCGAAGGCGACTCGGCGGCGGCTTACCGTTACACCGAGTGCCGACTGCAGGAACTTTCTGAAGATTTGTTGCGCGATATTGACGAAGACACCGTCGATTTTCATCCGAACTACAAAGAGTCCACAACGGAACCGAGTGTGCTCCCGAGTGCGCTCCCGAACCTGCTTCTGAACGGTTCGACCGGAATCGCCGTCGGCATGGCGACGAATATTCCGCCGCACAATCTCGGAGAACTCGTCGAAGTTTGCTGCCGCCTCATCGACAACCCGATGCTTTCTTTCGACGAAATCGAAGAAATTATCAAAGGTCCGGACTTTCCGACCGGCGGTTGCATCTGCGGAACGGACGGCATTAAACAATATCTGCGCACGGGGCGCGGGATCGTGAAAGTTCGCGGGATCGCGCACATCGAAGAAATCAAAAACGGTTTTGAACAAATCGTTATCACGGAAATTCCGTACAACGTGAACCGCGAAGCGCTCGTGAAACGCATTGCGGAACTCGTGAACGACAAGGTGCTTCCGGAAGTGCGCGACCTGCGCAACGAATCCGACGCGAACACGCGTATTGTGATTGAGCTCAAGCGCGGCGAATCCGAACGTGTCGTGATGAACAAACTTTACAAGCACACGGCGCTCGAGTCCTCGTTCGGAGCGATTTTGCTCGCGCTCGACCACACGCGCCCGAAGCAGATGAACATCCGCGAAATGCTCGAATGTTTCATCGAGCACCGCCGCGACGTTATCACGCGCCGCACGCGTTTCCGTCTGCGCAAAGCCGAAGCCCGCGCGCACATACTCGAAGGTTTCAAAATCGCGTATCGTAACCTCGATGATTTTGTCCATACCATCCGTTCCTCGAAGGATCGTGACGAAGCCGCGCAAAAGCTCATGTCGAAATACGGCTTGTCCGAAATTCAGGTCAAAGCGATTCTCGATATGCGTCTGTACCAGCTCACAGGCTTGGAAATCGACAAGATTGAAGCGGAATATATCGAGCTCATGGGCTACATTGACGAATGCCGCGAAATTCTTTCCAACGAGAAGAAGTTGCTCGACCTCGTGAAAACGGAATTGCGTGCGATGGGCGAAAAATACGCGTCCCCGCGCAAAACGGAAATCCGTCCGGCGGAAGGCGAATTCCGTCCGGAAGACGTTATTCCGAACGAAGGCTGCATGATTTCCGTTTCGCACGAAGGCTTCATCAAGCGGACATCGCTTGATCTTTATCGCACGCAGAAACGCGGCGGCAAGGGACTTATCGGCTCTGAAACGCACAACGAAGATTTCATTGAGTATCTTTTCTCCGCGAAAACGCACGATACCATCATGTTCTTCACGAACAAAGGTCGCGTTTACGTTCAGAAAGCCTACGAAATCCCGGAAGGTTCCCGCACGTCGAAGGGGCGCTCCATCGTGAACGTCATCGAAATGCAGGAAGGCGAAAAACTCGCCACGCTCCTTTGCATCCCGGAATTTACCGACACGAAAAACGTCTTCTTCTGCACGAAAAACGGTGTGGTTAAGAAAACGACGCTTTCCGAGTACAAAAACTGCAACCGCCGCGGCATCATCGCCATCAATCTCCGCGAGGGCGACGATCTCATTTCCGTCAAACTTACGAGCGGGCACGATCAGGTCATCCTCGTTACGGAACATGGTATGACGATTCGTTTTGACGAAACTGACGCACGCAATCTCGGGCGATCCGCTGCCGGTGTGACAGGTATGAAACTCCGCGAAGGCGATACGGTTGTCGCGATGGAAGTTGTCGATCCCGCGTGCACGCTTCTCATTGCCGGGAAAAACGGTATCGGCAAGCGCACACAGTATGATGACGAAGAAGGCGAAGTCTTCCGCAAGCAGAATCGCGGCGGCGTCGGAGTCATCGGCATCAAAAACAAATCCGGTGTCGCGGGAGCGCTCAGCGTCCTCGATTCCGACCAGGTGATGCTTCTGACGAGGGGCGGGCAGGCGATCCGTATGCCGGTTAAGGGCATTCGCCGCACGGGTCGCGCCGCGCAAGGCGTGAAGCTCATGGACATTGACACCAAGGCGGGCGAAGAAGTTATCGGTATCTGCAAGGTCATTGTCGGCGATGATGAATCCGATGCTACGCCGTCGATTCCGCCCGCAGGATAATTTTTCTGCGAAGTCCGAAAAAGAAGAAAAGCGTTCCCGTGGGAAAATCCCTACGGGAACGCTTTTTTTATGCGATGGTCCGTCGCCCTTACAAAGTCGACACGAAAGAACTCTCCCCTTTAAATTTTTCCGGAATGAGGTTAATCTCCGAGACATGACAGAAGAAGTATTACAAGCCATTCCGCACCGTCCGCCGTTTTTGTTCGTTGACAAGGTGATTGAAACCCGCGAGGACGGTATTGTGTGTTCCCGCACGTTTCGTGCCGACGAAAAGTTTTACGAAGGGCATTACCCGAACGCGCCGCTCACGCCGGGCGTTTTGCTCTGCGAAAGCGTTTTTCAGGCGGCGGCAATTTATCTGGTGAAAAAAGCGCAGGCAAGCGGCGATGCGGATTTTGCAAGCCGTACACCCGTGCTTTGCCGCATCGAAAATGCAAAGTTTAAAGGTATGGTGTTCCCGGGCGACGAAGTCATTATTGACGTGAAAGACAGCGAAACGCTCGCCGGATTTTATTATCTTTCTGCAAACGTCAAATGTAAGGGCAAGACGGTTCTTCAAATCAAATTCGCCCTCGCCATGATCGAAAAGAAATAAAAAAAAACGAAAACAAACAATCACGGACGAAAACGGACAAAAAGTCCGTGCTAATCCGTGTTTCTCCGTGTTTTAAGAATTTTTATGAGTGATTTTTTGAAGTTGGAAGGTAAAAAAATTGTCGTTACGGGCGTGGCGAATCGCAAGTCTGTGGCGTGGTTTACGGCAAAAACGCTGGAAGAGGCGGGCGCGCAGGTGATTTACTCCGTGCGCTCGCGGGAACGGGCGGAATCGCTTGCGAAGTTGCTCGAAGGTAAGCCGGTTTACATTTGCGATGTCGAGCGCGAAGACGAAATTCCCGCGCTCGCAGAGGCCGTTTCCCGCGATCACGGGAACGTGGACGGTTTGTTGCACAGCATCGCGTTTGCCAACTACGCGGACGGTTTTAAGCCGTTTCACGAAACGAAGCGTGCCGACTTTTTGCAGGCGACGGCGATTTCCGCGTTTTCGCTCGTGGAGCTTTCCCGCGCGTTTGCGCCGCACATGAACGCGGGTTCGGCAGTCGTTTCCGTCGGCATATCCTCGCAGGTTACGGCGGCGAATTACGGTTATATGTCTCCGATTAAAGCGGCGCTCGAATCCGCTTCGCGTTTTTTGGCAAAATCGTTTTCCGAGCAGGGAATACGCTTCAATTCCGTAAATGCGGGACCGTTGAAAACTTCGGCCTCGGCGGGCATTCCCGGCTATTTGAAGAATTATCTTTTTGCGGAAAAGCTCACGATGCGCAAAGCGAACATCACGACGCAGGAGGTGGCGGATGCAATCGTGTGGCTGCTCTCGCCGCGCTCGTCCGGTGTGAACGCGCAATCAATCGTTGTTGACGCAGGAATGGGATGGAACTTTTTCGAAGAAAGCGTTGTGGAAAAAGCAACGCAACTCTGAGAGAAGAGATAAAAAAAAGTCGGGCATCTGCTTTCGGATACCCGACTTTTTTAGTTTGCAGTTTTGTTGATTTCGTTGCGTGCGTCGCGAAGGATGCGCAGACAAATGTCGCGCAAATCCATGAGTGCGCAACGCAATTCTCGGATGAGATTGGTATAATCGTCGTCGTTGACGGCTGTCGGCAGGCATTCCATTTCCGCGAAGTGGCAATTTAACGCGGAGTGCACATTTTTCATCAGGCAGATTGCCAATCCGAACTCCATGGCATCTTCCGCATCAATGGCGAGGAGCATATCGCGTTGGGCAAAGGCGAGGGACTCCGCGAGCGCGGAAGCGGAGCGGGCGGAAAGTTTGCCGGCGTAGGGTGTTTTCCAGAGACGTTGCCAGCGTGCGCACGCAAAGTGGTAAATAGCAGAAACGGCAATACTTTCAGGAAGGTTGTGCAGAGAGTAAACAGCGGGGAATTCCTGTGAGGGAGAGGGCTCTGCGGAAAACTCTTCTGCGGGAACGTCCTCCGCCCCGTCGCTTGATTCCACACTCAAATGCCAACCCATGGAGAGGGCGCAATGATCAAGGCGGTCGCCGTTAAAATTACGTTCTTCTTCGGAAATCTGAAACGAGGCTTCGTAGAATTTCAGAAAACGGGCGGTTTCTCGTTCGGCACGGTCCAAAAGTTCCCGCCAATCGCGTTCCGTGCGTAAAACCTGGCGGCGGTCCTTGCCGTTTTCTCCGCCGTTGGCATCCTGTCTGTTTTCCGATTCGTTCATCAAAAAAAAAGGGTTGTGTGAAGATTCTTCTTTTCGGGAGAGCTCTGCAAGCACCAAAAGGCGTTTGCGAATAACTTTTTGAAGAAATGAGGCTTGCAACGACTCAGAAAAAGAGTATCATTCTTCCTATTGTTCTTTTTTAGGCGTGGTAGCCAAGTGGGAAGGCCGAGGTCTGCAAAATCTCTATGAGTCGGTTCGATTCCGACCCACGCCTCCAATTTCTTCCCAATCCAATAGAGCCCATAAGGTTCTCCTCCTTCCCCTTATGGGCAGCCCCGGTGAGTTTCCTCCTTTCTTCTCACCGGGGCTTTTTTTCTAATTTTGGGGCGGGAATGCGTTTGCGTGGTGAAAACGGCGGGAACGTTGACAGCTCGAAAAACCTTTTTCATAATCCGAGGCGTATGAAACAATACCTCTGTTTTCCGCTTTGTGCGGCGCTTGCCGTATCGGTTTTCGGCGTGAATGCCGTAGCTCAAGCCGAAGCTCCCGCCCGGAAGAAACCGCTCAACGTAATTTACATCATGAGCGATGATCATGCCGTTCAGGCGATTTCCGCCTACGGGCATCCGATCGGGAAACTTGCGCCGACACCGAATATCGACCGTATTGCCGCAAACGGAGCGTTGCTTATGCGCAACTATTGTGCGAACTCAATTTCCGGACCTTCCCGAGCGTGTGTTCTGACCGGAAAACACTCTCACGCGAACGGCTACATGAGCAATGAATGGGGTACGTTTGACAATCGCCAAAACAACGTTGCTAAAGTTTTCCGCGAGAACGGTTACCAGACGGGAATTATCGGAAAATTTCACTTGCCGAGTGATCCTACGGGCTTTGACTGGTGGCAGGTTTTCATAGGGCAAGGGCATTATATCAATCCGGATTTGATTTGCGGTGATATCAACGGTCGTTTCAAAGGTCCGCAAGGGCACATCATCGCCAACGGCTACTCCACGGAAATAGTTACCGACCGTGCCATTAATTGGCTCGAGAATCTGCGTGACAAATCCAAGCCGTTTTTCTTCATGGTGCAGTACAAGGCTCCGCATCGGAATTGGATACCCAAGGAGAAATATTACAATCTTTACGACAATGTGAAATTTCCGGAACCGTCGAATTTCTTCGACGATTACGAAGGGCGCTTTGCTGCAAAAAGTCAGGATATGTCGTTGATGTGGACGATGCGTTGGGCGGCGGATCTAAAGCTGTTCCCGTCGCGAGACCGTCATTCGTTCCCGCGTTGGATGTTTCCTCCGCGGATGTCCGATACCCAGTATCAGAATTTTGTCAAAGCGTACACGGCAAAGAACACGGCGTTTTTTGATCAAAAAATTTGTACGGAGGCCGAATTTAACGAGTGGCGTAAGCACCGCCATGATGAAGCGTGGCTTATAGCAAACAGGGAAAAGCTCCAAAAGTTTCAGAGCTGGGCGTATCAGCGCTATATGCAGGACTACCTCGCGACGATCCGCGGTGTGGATGACGGCGTGGGCGAACTGCTCGATTATCTGAAAAAGAGTGGTTTAGAGGAAAACACTGTCGTTTGTTACGCCTCCGACCAAGGATTCTATCTCGGTGAGCATGGTTGGTTTGACAAACGCTTCATGTACGAAGAATCGTTCCGTATGCCGATGATGATGTCCGGACCCGGAATTTTGAAGGGGAACAAAGTCAACCAGCTTACGCAAAATATCGACTTCGCACCGACGTTTCTTGATATGTGCGGAATTGCCGTTCCCGCAGAAATGCAGGGAGAGTCCTTTAAGGCGCTTTTGGAGACGGATAAGCCGATCGACACCTGGCGCGATTCGCTTTACTACTGCTATTACGAGTATCCGGCGGAACACAGCGTGCGCCGACACTGCGGTGTGAATTACCGAACGCCGGACGGTTCGCAGGATTGGAAACTTATCCACTTCTACAAAGAAGACAGGTGGGAGCTCTTTGATTTGAATACCGACCCGACCGAAGTGAATAACGTTTACGGTAAGCCGGGCATGGAGGAAATCACTGCCAAGCTCAAAGCCAAGCTCAGGGAATTACAGAAAAAATACAACGTTCCCGAGGAATACATGAAACCGGGAACGCCGTTGCGCAACGATGACAAGGTGCAGTTGCAACCGGCGATTACCTGAGGGTGTTTGCTTCGTATAGCACGCTAAAAACGCGTTGCCATTATCGCGTGATTCGCTAATTTTGTGCGTGCTATGTCCGACAGCTTTTTCTCGAAAAACGACCCCTTAGAAGATTTCGTTTCCGATTTTTCCGGACGCGACGAGGTGAAGGCGGAGCGCATTGAAACCGTGCACCGTCAGCGTCAGGTTACGGTGCGCGATTTTTATGAAAGCGCGCGGGAACGCCTGGACATGGAACTTGTCGCGGGCGAAAAGGGATTGGATAACGTGATCGGCGAAAAATCGCTGAATCGTCCGGCGCTCGCGCTCACGGGCTATTTCAAGCATTTCGGAAATCGGCGCCTGCAGCTTTTCGGTGCGGGGGAAATTTCTTATCTGAGCGATTTACGTCCGGAAACGCAAATGGTTTTGCTCGAAGAAATTTTTGCGAAAGGGATTCCGGGAATTATTGTGTCGCGGGGACTGCGTCCGACCCCGTCGATGATTGATCTTTCCAATTCGTTCGGCGTTCCCGTTTTGCGTTCCCGTCTGAAATCGAAAGACTTTACGGCGGAAGCAACAATGTTGCTCGATCAGGAATTTGCGCCGGAGACCAATATTCACGGGACGCTCATGGAAGTTCGCGGGAAGGGCGTTTTGATCCGTGGAGAAAGCGGTGTAGGAAAGAGCGAATGCGCGTTGGCTTTGATTGAACGAGGCTATTTGCTTGTTGCGGATGACTACGTGACGGTAAAACTTGTCGGAGATAATACGCTGATCGGTTCGTCCAAAGAACTCAACTACGGCTTCATGGAGTGTCGAGGAATCGGCATAATCAACGTTGCGAGTATGTTCGGGGTGCGTTCCGTTCGTCGCTCGAAGCGCATTGACCTGGTTGTTTCGCTCGTACATTGGAAGGACGGAATGGAGGAGGAGCGGACCGGTATGGAAACGCAGGTTTTTGAAGTTTTGGGAAAACGAATTCCGAAAATTCAGCTCGCTGTGCGTCCCGGGCGCGATATGGCGCGCCTCGTCGAGGTCGCCGTTATGGTACATACGTTGCGCGAAATGGGGCACGATCCCGCGCAGGAGCTGAACGAGCGCCTGATTTCGACCATGGAAAAGCATCTGCAAGAGGATGCTTGATCCGGTTTTATAAAGGGCGGTTCCGCTTTCTGCGGGAACACAAAAAATCCCGTGTGTTGACACGGGATTCAGGAAAGTGGAGCGGGCGAGCGGGTTCGAACCGCCAACATCCACCTTGGCAAGGTGGTACTCTACCAATTGAGCTACGCCCGCTTAGATTGCCAAAGCAATAAAATTGAGAGCTATGAAACTCTTTTTACTTAATATTGTCAATGCCTTTTTGGAACTGTTCGCGAAGTTTCGGTTCCAAAGGCAGGAATCCGGCTTCCGCGAGTTTTTCTGCCATCTCCTGTGAGTAGAGGTAGGAGAGAACAGGTTTGAGCATTTGGCGGTTTTTCACGGGGTAGACGAGGTAGAGCGGAATTGCAAGCGGGTAGTCGTTGTTGTAGACGTTGGTGAAAATCGGTGAATACGCCGTGGCGTTCGGGTTTCCATGGTTGTCGGCAACGGCGAGCATCTTGATCGGGACACCGGCGGGCATTTGCTTGCCGACGATGGCGATCGTTCCCGGATTGTTGATGATTTCCTTAAAAGCGTTTTCGTCGGAGGCGAGTCCGCGAACGGCGGAGCGCAGAGCGAAGTTCGGGAGTACTTTTCGCTGGAAATACGTAACGGCGTTTGTTCGGGAAAGATCTCCGGTGCACGGCGTAAGAGGGGGAGAAAATTCCGTCGCGCCGAGCTCTTCCCAGTTTTTCGCAGTTTTTTTGGCGAAGTTTCCGAAAACGGAAGCAAGTTGTTCGAACGTAATTTCGTTGAGCGGATTGGCGGAGGCAACGGCGACATAGGCAACCTGATAGGCGATCGGGAAGACTCTCCACGTGCCGTTTTTCACTTCTTCGATATTTTTGCCTCCTCCGGGAAGCATGAGCAGAGCGAAATCCGCCTTGTCCACGCGCAATTCCTTTTCGGCGGAAATACTCCCGCGCAACTTGCTTTGAGGGGCTTCGCCGGTGGCTTTTTCGATGGCGGAATTAAGTACTTTTTCCGTTTCTCCGACGAGGAAATCGGAGCCGGAGTAGCGAACAGGGGCTGCGAAAAGAGCAAGCGTTCCCGCGAGGAGCAAGGAACCGGCGAGAAGTGTTTTCTTGGAAATAAAAGATGCGGCAGAAAAATTCATGCCGCATCTTTTAGCACAGAAATCAATACTTGTCAGCATCGGACCTCCTGCCGCGTTTTGTCCGGTAGCCTTCGGTGATGCTCGGATCCTGAAGAATTTTGCGGTGAAGCGTGCGGCGGGAAATGCCGAGGTATTCCGCAGCGGCGGAACGGTTCCCGTGAGCCTGAATGAGAGCTTCGCGGATGAGGCGTTTTTCGTTTTCTTTTTTGGAAAGCGCGCGTTTGCGGACCTGTTTGATTTTTTCAAACTGCGTCTCGCGGTCTTTTTTGATGGCTTTGCGCAATTCTCGTTCGGAGAGCGGCTTGCCGTCGTCGTTTACGCCGGAGTGAGAGGGAAGCGGCATCGTCGGTTCGATACGTTTTCGCAGGAATCGCGGATCAAGGTCAAATTCTCCGACTTCCGCTCCGGGCTGCATGACCACCAGATTTTCGCACAGGTTGCGCAATTCCCGGATGTTTCCCGGCCAGAAATATTTTTTCAAAATATCCATGGCGCTTTTGATGACTTTCGGGGCCTTGAGCGCATTTTCCGTAGCGAATTTTCGAATGTAGTGTTCGATGAGAACCGGAATATCTGCGTCGCGTTCCCGCAAGGGCGGGAGAATGAGAGCGACGACGGAAAGTCGGTAGTAAAGATCTTCGCGGAATTTGCCTTCGGCAACCATTGCTGCGAGGTCTCGGTTCGTCGCACAAACGAGGCGGACATCAAGTTGAATTTGTTTTTGAGAGCCGAGTCGCTCGATCGTGTGCGTTTCGAGAAAGCGGAGAAGTTTAACCTGTGTCGCGAGGTCTATTTCACCGATTTCGTCGAGGAATAGCGTGCCGCCGTTGGCGGATTCAAAGCGCCCTATGCGGCGTTCGTTCGCTCCTGTAAAGGCTCCTTTTTCGTGTCCGAAAATCTCGCTCTCCAGCAGGGTTGTGGCAATAGCCGCACAGTGTACGGGAACGAACGGACCTTTGGCGCGTGGGCTGTTTTGGTGGATGAGTTGGGCAAAAAGTTCCTTGCCCGTTCCCGTTTCGCCGAGCAGAAGCACGGTGGCTTTAGAGGCGGCAACACGCTTGGCTTTGTCTACGCAGGAAATCAGGGCGTCACTTTTGCCGATGAGTCCTTGGAAGCTGAATTTGTTATCCAGGCGCACGCGCATTGCGTGGTTTTCTTTTTCGGTAGCACGGCTTTTGAGGGCGCGTTGAATGACGATTTCGAGTTTTTCAATATTCAGCGGCTTGGTGAGAAAATCGTAAGCGCCGCGTCGCATGGCTTCAACGGCGGTTTCGACGTTCCCGTAAGCCGTCATCATGATGCAAACGGGTTTTTGCGGCAGAGCCAAGGCCTTATCAATGACGGAAAGCCCGGACTGCCCCGCCATGCGCAAGTCTGTGATAACGACGTCAAAATTTTCGACATCCATCAGTCGGAACGCTTCGTCGGCGTTACTCGCCGTTGAAATTTCGTATTGTTCTTCGAGCGTGGCGGCAAGCCCCTCTCGGGTGTTTTTCTCGTCGTCGACTATAAGAATCTGCGGTCTCATGTTATATCTACTAACTACTGAATTAATCGTAAAATACTGTCTCAGTCTAAGCGGTTCCTGCTTTTGTTTAAGCGTCCTGAGAGACAAAAATTGCGCGGCATTACACACAGAACGATTTAATTTTACAAGTGAAAATCGTTTTTTCGGGAACGGTGGATTTTAGCCTCCGTTTTTCCCCTGTTTCTTTACCCGGTTTTGCCGAAAAATATCGAAAACGTCGCAGAACCCTCCTATGCTCGGAGCGTTAAGAAAAATGAATAATTTACTCCGCAGTCTTTCTTTTTTGGCAATCGGATTCCTCATCTCGGGCGTCACCCTCGTTTACGGGAACGACAAAAAATCCCGCAGCGTAAGTATTGAAACGATTCAGGACCTCAAACTTTCCGGATACAACAAGGATGACGGCGGCGAATTGCAGTGGCGGCTCGAAGCGGATTCCGCCGATACTGCCGGTGAGACAAAATCTGCCGATATCAAAAAGGCGCTTTGGAATCTCAGTAATCTGCGCCTTTTTACGTTCGGAAAATACGGGCGCGCATTCGCTAAAATGACCAGTCCCAAGGGGCAATTCAGTCCGGAAAAACGGGAGGCGGATAGCGATTCGGAGGTTGAAGTGCGCGGCGATACGTTCACTGTGCGCGGAAAAGGTTGGTCGTGGAGCGGGCAAGGGCACGATAACCTGATTCGCGTCCACTCCGACGTGTTCGTTTCGCTGCCGCAGGAGCACTTGACCGTGCGTGCCAAGCGCCTGACGATTAAAGGGACAGACGACAGGACGGAGTTGCTTTTTTCAGGCGGAGTGGAAGTCGTTTACAACGAAATTTTCATGACCTGCGAAACGCTCGAGATCGTTGTCTTCGCCAGCGGAAACCGTGCGCGGGAACTCGGCGAAACTTCGGGCGAAAAGAAAAAAGACTGGCGTAACGCCGTTTCCCGCATTACCGGACGCGGAGAGGTTATCATGCGTCGCAAAACGACGACGCTTTCGGGGAATTCTGCCGAATTTTTGCCGCAGGAAAATCTTTTCTACGTGCGCGGGAATGCAAAGCTGGACGACAGCGCAGGCGAAATTGCCGTGCGCGGGGACGAAGCCGTCGGGAAAATCGAGGAGCACTTCGTCGAAGTTACCGCCACGCAACCGAACAACGAGCTCCCGCAGTCCCCGATTGCCGTTTCCGTAAAAATGCCTTCTTTGGTAGAACGCCAAAAATCCTCCGTCGCGGGAACACCGGATGCCGCGCATTCCGTCGTTTCCGGAAAACGTATGACGGTGAGCCTAACCGAAAAAGAAAATGTGCTTTCTCTTTTCGGTTCCGTGCGAGTTGCGGACAGTGATATCCGTATCGACGCGGACAAACTCGTCGTGACGACCGATCCGTCGGGCGAAAACGACCTGCTCGATATTTCCGACGAAAAAAGCGATTCGGTTTCCGTGCATTCCGCTGTCGCCGAAGGTAACGTTCGCGCGGATTATTCCGGGCGTGTACTCACTTGCGCCCGCGCCGACGTGTTCCCGCAAAAAAAACGCATTTTGCTGACGGGAACGCCGCGCGTCGAGTCTCCGCAGGAAAATTCCGCACTCTCGGGAGACCGCGTCGAAGTTTTCCTCGACCGCGATGTCATTGAAGTTTTTTCGGAAGAAACGGCAGACGCAAAGCGCAAACGAGTCGATGTCGAACTTCCGGGCTTTTCCGAAATCTCCTCTTCCCGCAACAACGGTAAAGGCGTTCCCGCAGGTGTCGACAAAACAAAAATTTCCGGCGACCACCTCACGTTGACACGCAACGGCGGCGACAATTTGAGCACGTTTGATATTTTCGGAAACGTGGAAATGAGCTCCGCAGAACTTAGCGGAACTTGCGGGCGCATTCTCGTTTTCGCGGACGCTTCCGCGCTGAATCGCGATAAAAATGCCAAGAGAACGGCATCGAAATCCGGAATTTCCCAAATTCGTAAAATCATCGCTGCCGAAGATGTCGTCCTCAAACAAAACGGCTACGAACTCACGGGCGGGCGCGCGACAATTACGCCTGCCGTCGAGCTGCACGAGTGGGTCGCTTCCGACCGTAGCGACGACGACGGTGAGATGCCGTGCTGGGTCGTTCTCGAGCCGGATCCGGACACGGGGACGCGCCCGCGCATTACGTTCCCGGGCGATGCGGAGGGCTCAAGGCTCGCGTTTGCGCTTCCGATGAAACCCGAGGAAAAGAAAAAAGGCGTGCCGAAAGTCATTGTCCCGAAAAAGGACGAGGATTTGCCGCTCACGAAAAAGAAGAAAGCGGAGCCGCCGAAACCCGCCGGCGTTCCCGCGAAGAAATCGTATTTGGAAAGCGACGCGATGGAACTTATCGCCGGGAAAGCGCGCGCACGCTTTTTCCTGCGCGGAGAAGTGATTCTGGCAACGGAGGGCGGCGCGCACGGAATGTGTGATCATGTCGAAGGGCTTTTGTCGCCCGACGGCGACGGCAAGGAATTTGAAGCAAAGAAAGTGGTTTGCCGGGGCAATGTACGCCTCGTTCACGACGGCTCCGAAGGCAAGGGCGACACCCTCGAAATTTTTCCGCCGGAAAATCGCGCCGTACTCAGCGGTAATGCGGCGATTCGCGACAAGAGCGGTGTTTCCCTGCATCCCGGAAATGATCGCTTCGTGTTCGATCTCGAAAAACGTCAGCTTATCACCGGCGCGGCGGCGGGAACGGGCGACAACGTTCCCGCGCAGGTTTCGCGTCCGCGTATCGTCATTCCGAAAGGAAGCGACCGCATTTTCGTGATTCCGAAATCCGTGCGCGGGAATGATTCAGACGACGAAAAGAAATGATTAAAAAAACGAAAAAAGTGAGGATCGGTGCGGCGGTGCTTTGTGCGCTTGCCGCTTCGTTTTGTAATATTGATGCGACGGAGGGAAATTCCGCAGTCGATGCCGATTTGAATCTTTCCGGAATCCGGTTTCCGGACCCGTTTGAAATTGAGCCCTTGCGGGAACGCTTTCTCGCGCGTAACGGGCGTGTTTTCGGGAAAATTTTCCTTTCGGCAACGCAGACAGAACCGGGCGATATGTCTGCCGCATTTGATCTTTCCGCGTGGCTGACGCGCGTGGCGGGCGCTTCGGAGGAAGTTCCCGTGGAAATGGAAACGGAAAATCCGAGGTCGCTCGCGGAGCTCCAAACGGGAATTTACATCGGCAACACGCAGGCGGCGGAAAAGCTCGGCATTTTCGCGCCCGTCGGCGACGGTGAAACCTACGTTATCGAAACGCGCGGGAACGCCGTTTTTATCGTCGGGAAAACGCCGATGGCGACGCGTATCGCCGTCGGGGAGTTTTTGCGGCAGGTGCTCGGAGTAGAATTTGTTTGGCCCGGCGACGATGGCGCGGAATGGTCACCGCGCGACGAAATTCCGTTCCCGCGCGTGCGTATCGAGCACGTTCCCGCGTTCGCGTGGAGGCTCATCGGCACGCGCGATGCCGATTGGAACATTCATCTCGGTTTCGGAGAGCTTCCTCGTTATTCGCACAACCTCGGGAACATTTTCACCAAAGCGGTTTACGCGGAAAAACCGGTTCTCGCTCCCGAAGTTTTCGGGAAAAAATTTACGGATTACACGGGCTATTATGCGCCGCAGCCGAATTTGAAAAATCCCGCCGCCGTCGATGTCACGCTCGCTGCGGCGAAGGAATTTTTTGAAAAAAATCCCGAGGCACCGATGTTTGCGCTCGGGATTAACGACACGACGAATTGGGACGAATCGCTCGAGTCTGAAAAGGCTTACGGCAGAATTTCATTTTACCGGAATTTGCCCGACCGCTCGAATTATTACTACGATTACGTCAACCGTACGGCAGATGCGATGCGCCGTTTTAACGGAAAAAGCGTCGGCGCAATTGCGTACATGGACGTGCAAAATACGCCGTCGTTCCCGATGCGCAAAAACGTCGTTCCCGTGCTTTGCGCCGACCGCTCGATGTGGATTTTTCCCGAATTTAAGGCGGACGACAAAGCCCTGATGCGCCGCTGGGCGCGTTCCGGCGTGGAAACTTGGGGCGTTTACGATTATTACTACGGCACGCCGTTTTTGTTCCCGAGGCTTTTTTTTAAGGAACAGGCGGAGGCGATAAAATATGTTCACGCACTCGGCGGAAAAATTTTTTACGCGGAATGCGGAGCCGTCATCGCGTTTGACGCACCGAAAGTTTGGCTTGCGTCCCAACTCTTTCGCAACCCCGGAGCGGATCCCGACAAAATTCTCGTCGATTACTACGCGAAAGCGTTCGGCTTAGCGGCACCGGCGATGAAGAAATTTTACGATTTCTGCTGCGAAGTTTGGAAAAATCAGGGCGGACAATGCCGCTGGATTAAAGGTTGGAACAACGAAAACAGCATCGAGCTTTTCCCTCCGGAAAAACTGTTGCACGCGCGAATTCTGCTGAATGCGGCGTTTGATGCGTTGCCGAAAATCGCTGACGAAAATGCAATTTCGCCGCGGGATCGCCGTATTCGTTCCCGCCTGAACGAGATTTCCTATGCGTTGGCTCGCGCCGAAAAATTTTCGCAATCGTATTTCGCGAGGAAGGCGCTTTCCGTCGCGCCGGCGGATTCGTTTGAGAACGTGATTTCTATGCTGAAAAATCCCGCGTGGCGCTACGAGGAAATTTACGACGACGCAGAATTTTCCCGTTTGCCGCACCGTGCAAATATCGGTGCGTATTCGATTTCCGATCCTCGTCCGGCGGCCCTCTGCCGTGTGGCGGATTTTCTGAAAAAATCGGAAACTCTTCCCCGTGAAGAGCAGAAGCAGCTGAATCGTGCGCTGGAACGCGTTTTCAACAGCGCCCAGCGTTCCCGCGCGGATCTCACTCCGGAAAGTTCCGTCTCGCTTTCCGCCTCCGATAAACGTTTGCGACTGATGCTCGAAAGCCTGCCCGCCGCCTCCGCCGTGCCGGGTGTGACGGAAACATTCGAGCCTGAAAATTTCGTTCCGTATGCTCCGGGCGATTGGCGTGCCGGGAAAAATCTTTCGCACCCCGACGGTTGGCGCTGCATCGTTGCCGCCGCCGAAAAAACGGAAATTTCTCCCTCGCGGAAATCGCCGCACGGCGGGAACGCCGCGTTTCGCGTCGCGGGAGAATCCGAGCGCGTCGAGCTCGTGCGCACGTCGCGGATTATTCCCGGGAAAAAAGTGCTGGCGCAGGTTTGGGCGCGCGGGACTGTTTCCGTCGGTTCCGTTTCGTATATTTGTATCGATTTTCTGGATGCGCGCGGAAAGTCAATTTCGCACACGATCGCATCCTTGCCCGTCGGAGCGACGGAAAATTGGCTCCGGCTTGTCGCGCTCGACGAGGCCCCGAAGGGCGCGTGTTTCTCGCGAATCAGCCTCTATGTCGGCTTGCAGGGACCGGGCGATGAGTCGTTTTTCGATGACTTGACGGTTACCGTTTTTTAATCAAAAATTTCCCGCGTTTTAAATTTCCCCCAAAAAAGTAATCACTATGAAAAACCCAATCAAAATACTCGTCGTTGCGACGCTTTCCTCCCTCGCCCTTGCTCCGTTTTCCGCGGCAGCGCTCGAAAATTTTTTGCCGGGCGATACCCTCGCTTTGGCGAAAATCGAAAATATCGAAAAACTCGAGCAACAGTCCAAAACCAATCCGCTTGCGGCGGAGCTTAACGCCAAGATTTTCACGCCGTTTTTGGCGGAAGTGAAAGCGTCCGATGAAGGTACTTCTAAGGAGTTTTCGGAATTTTCCGCTACTTGCGCCGAACTTGCCGAGATTTTTTCGGGCGAAGTTTTGTTCGCCGTGGTGAACCGCAAGGGAACTTTGAATCCGGTGATTCTCGCCGATTGTTCCGGCGTTGCCGATTTGGAAAAAGTCGCCGAGCTTTACAAAAAAAGCAATCCGGACGCGACGCTTGAACCCGTCGGCGTTGCCGGTGTGGACGCAATGAAGTCGGGCAAAGATTGCTTCACGGTGGTCGGAAAGACTTTCATCCTTTCGGACGATGTCGATGCGCTTAAAGAATTCGTCAAATCGATAATGACGTCTTCGTCCGTGAAACAGAAAAAGGCGAAAGGCAAATTGCTTGCGGATTCCGCCGAATTTAATAAGGCGCGGGAACGCATCGGCGATGCCGACTTCTGGGTTTACGCGGACGGAAAGACGATCGCGAAAGTCATTTATGCCGCCGCAGAGGAGTTTGATAAGAAAGAACTCGAAAAAGCGCAGGACAATCCGGGCGCGTTGATGTTTTCCGTGCTGATGACGCCGATCGCCAAAGCGTTTGCGCCGGAAGCCGTCAATTCGATTTGGAGCTCCGCATCGTTTACCGCGGACGGCGCAGTTTCCGATTCCGCAATTTCGTGGAACGCAAACAAGGGAATCGTAACGCTTTTGACGGCATCGGCTAAGGACGGCTTTGAAAAACCGACGCTGTTCCCGCCGAGCGACGATCCCGCGAGTGTGTCTTCGTCGAATTTCTCCTTCGGAAAATTTGCCCTTCAGCTCATGTCGCTGGCGCG
Source organism: Opitutales bacterium (assembly GCA_017935025.1). Lineage (GTDB taxonomy): Bacteria > Verrucomicrobiota > Verrucomicrobiia > Opitutales > UBA953 > Spyradosoma. The sequence continues at coordinate 27,548 of JAGBIL010000036.1, forward strand.
TGAAGCGACTCCGCTTTTCGGAATCGCCGAAATGCAAATCATGAATTTGAAAGCGGCGGAAAATCTGGACGTTCCCGCGACGCTTACCGCGCTCGACAACGGACTTTTCACCTACTCGCTTTCCGCGCAAAAACCGAAAGAAACCGTTTGGGTCCAAAATGTTTCCGACGAAAAATTAGTCGGTTTTGCCCTTGAAAAAATCGGGGAAAAACTCGCACCGGAGGTCTCGCTCGTCAAAGTCGCGGGAACGCCGGAATTTTATAACTTTGTCGTCGACGGCGAAAACGTCGTTTCCGCAGTTTTCCTCAACGGAAAACTTTGCGTAGGCGCCCCGGATATGCTCAAAAAAATCGTAGCGCAGGCGGCGAAAGGCGAGGGCGCGCCGTCCGTTTGGGACAACGTAAACCTCAAGGCGGGAGAAGCTCTGCTTCCCGCCGGCGGTTGCGGAATTTCCTATGCGCATCTCGGCAAGATGATTGCGGCGACATTTGCGGAAATTCAGGGAGCGACGGTTTCGGCAGTGTGCGCAGCGGAAGCTCGCGACGTGGGAGACGACGGCGAGCTCGTCGTCGTAGATGAAACGGACGCTTCTTCCGTCGAAAATATCAAGAATTTCTTCTCGAAATTCAAAGTGGAAAAGGGCGATTTCGATTATTCCGTGCTTTCCAAAACCTACTTGGAAGAAAACGGAATTTCGGCGAAAACCGTCATTTACAAAAATAAGTAAAATTCTTACGCGGGAATGACTTCGCCCATCGGAATTTTCGATTCCGGCTACGGCGGACTCACGATTTTTCAAAAAATCCGTGAGGCGCTTCCCGCGTATGACTTTCTTTACCTTGGCGACAACGCGCGTGCGCCTTACGGACCGCGTTCGTTTGAAGTCGTTTACGAGTTTACGCGGACAGCCGTGGCGAAACTTTTCGCCTGCGGCTGTCCGCTTGTCATTCTCGCCTGTAATACGGCATCGGCAAAAGCGTTGCGCACGCTTCAGCAGGAAGATTTACCGAAATCGGCCGATCCCGCGCGGCGCGTGCTTGGCGTGATTCGCCCGACCGTCGAGGCGGCGGACGCGCTCAGCCGGACGAAGCGCGTAGGCGTGCTCGGCACGGAAGGTACGATCGCTTCGCATTCCTACGAGTTGGAAATGGCAAAACTTTTTCCGGAGATTCGCGTGTTTTCCGAGGCTTGCCCGATGTGGGTTCCGCTCGTCGAAAACGGCGAAACGGAAACGCCCGCCGCTGATTTTTTCGTGAAACGGCATCTGGATGCGCTTTTGGCGCGAGACGCGGAAATCGATACGCTCATTCTCGGATGTACGCATTATCCGCTGTTGCTTCCCCGAATCCGCCGTTTTTTGCCGCCGCGCGTGCGCGTGTTCCCGCAGGGCGAATGCGTCGCCGCGAGTTTAAAGGACTATCTTGCGCGGCATCCGGAAATGGACGCGCGGCTTTCCCGCGGCGGGAAGGCGCGATTTCTCACGACCGAATCGGCGGAGCGTTTTTCGCGCGCCGCATCGGTTTTTCTTGGCGGGAACGCCGAAATCTCCGCCGAGCATATCGATCTGTGCGACGAATGCCTACGCGTGTGAATCATTTTACATTTTTGTAAAATTTTTCTTTACAATCCGTGGCTTTGAAAAGAACCTATGCGGTAGTTTTTTCAACACAAACCATGCAAAAAATTAAACTCGGAATCTTGGGTTACGGAAATCTCGGTCGCGGCGTAGAGCTCGCCATCGCGCAGAATGACGATATGGAACTCGTCGGCGTTTTCTCCCGCCGGAAACCGGAAAACGTGAAAACCGCGCTCGCGGGAACGAAGGTTTATCCGCTCGATACGATGAACGATTTTGTCGGAAAAATCGACGTGATGATTCTCTGTGGCGGAAGCGCGACGGACTTGCCGAAACAAACGCCGGAATGTATCTCCAAGTTTAACTGTATCGACAGTTTTGATACGCACGCGAAAATTCCGGAGCACTTCGCCGCCGTGGATGCCGCTGCGAAACAGGCGGGAACGGTCGGAATTATTTCCGTCGGGTGGGATCCGGGTATGTTTTCGCTGAATCGCCTTTACGGGAACGCGTTGCTTCCGCAGGGGAAGGATTACACGTTCTGGGGCAAGGGCGTCAGCCAAGGCCACTCCGACGCGATCCGCCGCGTGGAAGGCGTTGCCGACGGCAAGCAATACACCGTTCCCGTGACGGACGCGCTCGACGCCGTTCGCGCCGGAAAAAATCCCGACTTGACCACGCGCCAAAAGCACACACGCGAATGTTTCGTCGTTGCCAAGCCCGGAGCGGACCTCGCGCGTATCGAAAACGAAATCAAAACGATGCCGAACTATTTTGCGGATTACGATACGACGGTGCATTTCATTTCGCAGGAAGAACTTGACCGAGACCACGCGGGAATCCCGCACGGCGGCTTCGTTTTGCGTAGCGGAGCGACCGGAGTGAACGGCGAAACGGCGCACGTTATCGAATACGGGATCAAGCTCGGGTCGAATCCGGAATTTACGGCGAGCGTGCTCGTCGCTTACGCGCGCGCCGCCGCGCGCCTCGTTGCTCACGGCGGGAAGGGCGCTTACACGGTGTTTGACATTCCGCCGGCGTGGCTTTCGCCGAAATCCGGCGCCGAACTCCGCGCGGAGCTGCTCTGAGATTTTACGGAGCATTTTTCTCACGAAAAGCGGATTCAACGTCCGCTTTTCGTGTTTTTTACGGGAACGAAAAATGATTGTACGAGAGGCAAAAATTGAAGATGCGCCGCTGATTGCGTGGACGGTCGCGGAGGCGATCGGCACGGAAACGCTCGAACGCTACTGCGGGAGCGACGGGCTTGCCGTTTTGGAAACACTGGTGCGTGCGGAAGTTTCGCAATACAGCTTCCGAAACGCGTTGGTCGCGGAAATCGACGGCGTTCCCGCGGGCGCGATTGTCGGCTACGACGGCGCGTTGTTGCGGGCATTGCGCCCGATTACTTTTGCGCTCATTCGCGAAAAAACGGGCAAGGTTTTGGAAATCGAAGAAGAAACGCAAGCCGGCGAGTTTTATCTCGATTCCGTCGGCGTGCGACCGGAATTTCGCGGGCGCGGTGTCGGACGGGAACTCATTTTGAAAATGTGCGAGCGCGCATTTGCCGCCGGACACGACAAGGTCGGGCTTTTGGTCGATGCGGAAAATCCGCGTGCCGAAAAACTTTACGTCATGCTGGGTTTCGTGCGCGTTGCCGAAAAACGTTTCTGCGGGAACGCCATGCGCCATTTACAAAAATCGGCGTAGTCGGCGACTCTGAGTTTGTTTTACGAAATTTTCGGGAAAACTTACGCCAAGAGTTTGCGCATGATTTCGTCGACTTTCGCGGGATTGGCTTTGCCGCGTGAGGCTTTCATGACCTGACCTTTGAGAACGTTGATGACTTTTTCGTTCCCGCCTTTGAACGAGGCAACGGCATCGGCGTTTTTCGGGTCGGCAATCACGGCGGAAATCATGGCTTCGAGCTCGCCGAAATCGGAGCTTTGCGCCAAGCCTTTTTCCTTGATGATGTCGGCGGCGGATTTGCCGGAGTTCCACATTTCGGCGAAAACTTCCTTCGCCTGTTGCTTGGAAATCGTTCCCGCTTCGACGGCTTCGACGAGCCCGGCGAGCGCTTCCGGCGAAATTTTGCTGTCGGCAATCGTCGCTTCCGTTCCCGCGGCGGCGATTTCGCGCAGAATTTCGTTCACGATAAGGTTTGCCGTTTGTTGCGGAGCCTTCGGGAACGCGGCGACGGATTTTTCAAAAAAGTCGCAAAGCGCACGGTCGGGAATGAGCACCGACGTAATCGTGTACGGCAAGCCGAAATCCGCCATGTAGCGGCGCTGGCGGTCGAAAGGTTTTTCCGGCAAATCGGCGCTGAGGCGCGCGAGCCACGCGTCGTCGATTTTCACCGGCATCAGGTCCGGGTCCGGGAAGTAGCGGTAGTCGTGCGCGTTTTCCTTCGAGCGCATCGAGTAGGTGTGTCCGGTTTCGGCGTTCCAGCCGCGCGTTTCCTGAACGATTTTTTCGCCGTTTTCGTAGGCGCGAATCTGGCGTTTGATTTCAAAATTGATACAGTTGCGCACGCCCGTGAGCGAGTTGACGTTTTTCATTTCGGTGCGCGTGCGCAGTTCGTTCGTTCCCGCCGGACGCACGGAAACGTTCGCGTCGCAGCGGAGCTGACCTTTTTCCATGTCGCAGTCGGAAAGCCCGGCGGCGTTCAAAATCATGCGAAGCGCGTTCAGAAGTGCGACGGCTTCCTCGGCGGAGTGCATATCGGGCTCGGTTACGATTTCGAGCAGCGTCGTTCCCGCGCGGTTGTAATCGACGAGCGAGGTTGTGCCGCCGTGCGTGAGTTTGCCGACATCTTCTTCCAGGTGAGCGTGATTAATGCGGATTTTTTTGTGTTCGCCCATCACGTTGCGGGAAGGACCGGGAAGTTCGATTTCGACTTCACCGGGACCGACGATGGCTTCTTCGGCGAGCTGCGTGATTTGGTAATTTTTCGGGCTGTCCGGATAAAAATAATTTTTGCGCGACCAACGGGAAATTTTCGGCATTTTCGCGTCGATCATCAGACCGAATTTCATGGATTTTTCCACGGATTCGCGATTGAGCACGGGAAGCGCGCCCGGAAGCGCGAGCACGGTCGGGTCGATCAGCTTGTTCGGCGGTTCGCCGAACCCTGCGGGCGTTCCCGCAAAAACTTTGCTCTTGGCTTTGAGCTGAACGTGAATTTCCAAACCGATGACTGCTTCGTATTCCATGAGAAAAAATTATTGCGGGAAACGATACGCTTTTGCCCGCGTTCCCGCAAACGATTTTATCCGTATTCGGAAACGGCGAGCGGGTCGCTTTTCCCGTTTCGGGGAGGCGAAATAAAATTTTCGTGTTTATTTTGTGTTCATTCGCGATTCCTTTTCGCGTAGAATCACGGTTTCAACTTTTTTAGGATGCAAATTTTTCAAGTCGGACAAAAAAAGAAACTTCGGGATTCCACGCCGGAACAGCGGCGCGGCGGTATCGGGCGTTGGCTGTATTCGGCGGTCTGCGTGCTCGTGTTTGTCGTGCTCGTCGCCGTGGTTGCGTTTTGGGGGCGTCCGCCGCACACGCCGATTATTTTCAAAGGTATGCAGCTGACGTTTCGTTTCGACGCACCGTTTGATTTTTCCTACGAGAGCGCCGTGCGCAAGCGCGCGAAAGAGGAAGAAGCGCTCTACAACGTCGTTCCCGTGTACCGCCCGGACATGGAGCAAATCAACAAAACGCTGGAAAAATATATGGCGGCGGGCGACGCCGTAGTCGAAAACTTTGACGAACTTTACAGCACGACGGACCGAGCCGAGCGCTTGGACGCGATTCTTTCGATTTTTGATGAACTGAAAGTCTCCGACAGCGACGAAGCCTTGCACAATATATTGAACCGCTTGGCGATGGATGTTTCCCGCCTGATTGACAGTTGCGTAACTGCCGAGCGTTACAAATTGCTGACGGATGAGAGCATCCGTATTTTCAGAAACTTGGCGGAAGACGGAATTGCTGATGAAAAAAATCGCGGCACGACGTATTCGACGTTCCTGCAACACGGCGGGTTGACGCCGACGGAATTTCGCAGAAAATTTTCGGAAGAGGTCGAAGTTTTTTGCTGGCGAAAAGTTTTTAACGGTTTTCCCGTGGAGCGGCTGACGCAGTGTGTTCCCGTAGTCGTGGATTTATTTTCGCCGCTGATGCGTCCGAACGTTGTGTTTGACGCAGAGACGACGACGAAGCAAAAAGACGCGGCCGTCGCGGCGGTCGCTCCTGTTGTGGTGCGCGTGGAAGAGGGCACGCCGCTCCTGCTTCCGGGAATGCGCGTGGATGAGGAAATCGCGGAGCGCTGGTTTGCGTATCGTTCGGCGCAGTCGGAGCACGAAACGCGGCGCCTTGGCGTGTCGATTTCGTTTTTGACGAATTTGCTCTACGTTTTCTGCGTGGTCGTCATTGCGGTTATTTATCGTAGCCTGCTGATTCCTTCCGGCGGAAAACCTTTGCGCCGCCGTCTGCTTTTCACGGGCGTGATGTCGGTCATCAATATTTTGCTGATTCGCGTGATTTTGGAACTGACGGAATCCGAAACCGCAATTCAGGCGTTCGGCTCGCTGGGCGATGCGCTGGTGTGGCTTTCGTCGCCGGCGATTGTGGCGATTTCGGTTTCGGCGATTGCGGGAGCGCCGCTGGGAATTCTTGCGTCGCTTTTTGTCGGCGCGATGGCATCGCTGATGCTCGGCGGGAACATCCAGATTCTGATGATGATTTCGGTTGCCTCGCTGATTGCGGTGAAGATTTCGCGTAACGCGATGAAGCGTTCGACGCTGGTGCGCGCGGGTTTTTATTCCGGTTTGGCGATGGCGATCACGGCGATTTTCATCGGCTACTACGCGGAAACGTCTTGGCTTCAAGTGCTTGCGAACACGATTTCCGCGATTTTGATCGGACTTTTCTACGGCGTTGTTTCCGCCGGTGTCCTCAGTATGCTTGAAGGCGTTTTCCGCGCTCGGACGAACATTACGTTTATCGAACTTGCGGACTACAATCACCCGCTGTTGCGCAAGTTGCAACTCGTCGCCCCGGGAACGTTCCACCACTGCGTGATGGTTTCCAACTACGCGGAGCAGGCGGCGCACGAAGTCGGCGCAAATACGGCGCTCTGCAAATGCGCGGCGCTGTTTCACGATATCGGAAAAACGTTTAAGCCCGAATATTTTACGGAAAATCAGGGCAACGACCGCAATCCGCACGATGATATCACGCCGCAAATGTCGGCGCTGATCATCAAAAGCCACGTGCGCGACGGTGCCGAGCTCGCGGCGGAATACCACTTGCCGGAACGCGTGCGCGATGTCATCGAGCAGCACCACGGAACGAGCCTCGTCGGTTACTTTTTCAAAAAAGCAAAAGATCTTGCCGTCGCCGAAGAAGGCGAGAGCGCCGTCGTCGACGAAAAACATTTCCGCTACGACGGACCGAAGCCGCGCTCGCTCGAAGCCGCCATTATCATGATGTGCGATATCGTCGAAGCCGCTTCGCGTTCCCTGAAAAAAATCACGCCGCAAGCCGTGGAAGACCTCGTGAGCTCGCTTATCCGTGCGCGCATTTACGACGGAGAATTTGACGAATGCTCCATCACGATGTCGCAAATTTCCGTGATTCGCGCAAGCCTCGTCAAATCCGTCCTGCACACGTTCCACCACCGCGTGGAATATCCGAAAGACGCGGGCGGCGTAACGCCTTCGGACAGCGTTCCCGCAGACAAACGCCCGAAGGTACGCGTGGTCAGAAAGGACGTTTAAGCACGATGAGTAGCGAAACCGACGTTTTTTGCGGGCGGGAAAACTTTTCCGTCGACGAAACGGAAATTTCCGCCGTCGTCGATTGCCTGCGGGAACACGCTCCGTGGGCTTTTCCGGCGGGAACGCTTTCCGTCGCGTTTCTCGGCGATGACGAAATCTGCCGGATGCACGAGGAATTTCTCTCCGATCCGTCAAAAACCGACGTGATCACTTTCCCGGGCGACGAGGTTTTTTCCGCGCCGCGGGAACGCGTCGAAAGCGCCGGAACGGCGGAGGATCCGGCTTCGGACGATTCCGCGTCGTCGTTTGCGGGCGAAATCTGTGTCTGCGTGGATCAGGCTCTGCGCATGGCGAAGGAACTGAATGTTGCTCCCGCCGACGAAGTCTTGCTCTATCTCGTTCACGGTTGGCTACATCTTGCCGGGCTCGACGATATTGCGGAAAACGACCGCCAAGCCATGCGCGCGGCGGAAGCGCTCGCGCTGAATTTGCTTCGGGAAAAAAATCTCGCGCCGCTCAAAACGGCTGTTTTCCCCCGGTAAAATTTTTCTTCGGGTAAGAAAAAATGCACGATTTTTCAAAATATTTGGGTGAAGACGCGCTTCGCGATTCCGAGCTGAAAAAAGGCGGCGGTACGCGGCGCTTTTTCCGGGCGGATTTTCGCGGCGCTCCCGCCGTGTTTTGCTTTTACGATGACGCGAAGGAGGAAAATCGCTACTACGCCGGGCTCGCGGCATTTTTGAAGAAAATCGGCGTTCCCGCACCGGGGGTTTTGCTCGACGTTCCCGAAGAAAAACTACTCGTGATGGAAGATCTCGGCGCAACGGATCTTTGGACGCTTCGGCGGGAAAACGCGCCGGATTGCGCCTGCGCGTATCGCTCCGCGCTCGAAGGGCTCGCGCGCCTGCACGCGTGCGGCTTGGAAAATCTCGGTGCGGAAACGCCGATTATGCGTGACGGGTTTAATCTCGCTTACTACAAGTGGGAACGCGATTATTTCTTGAAAAACGCGCTCGACGAAGGTTTGCAAATTCCGCTTACTGCTCCGGAACGTGCCGCGCTCGAAGCGGAGCTCGCCGCGCTCGCCGAGGATTTGCTCGTGCTCCCGCAGCAACTCGTTCACCGCGATTGTCAGTCGCAGAATATTTTGTGGAAAAACGGAGCGGCGCATTTCATCGATTTTCAGGGAATGCGCGTCGGAACGGGCTGGTACGACGTCGCTTCGCTTTTGCTTGATCCGTATGTCGAAATTTCCGCGCGGGAACGGCGTGCGTTGTTTGAGTTTTACTGCGAAAAAATCGGCGTTCCCGCCGATGCGTCCGCCGAGCGGAATTTTTCCCGTGCCGCCGCGCAACGCCTGATGCAAGCGCTCGGCGCGTATTTTTTCCTTTCTGCCAAAATGGGGAAGCCGCATTTTCGCGCGCACGCGCTTCCGGCATTGGAAAATCTTGTTTCCGTTTCTGCGGAAACGCTTCCGCAACTTCACGCTCTCGCCGAAAAAATGCTCGCACGGGAACGCCTCTCCCAAAGTATTCTTCCTAATTCCTAATTTCTCATTTCTAATTCTTCATTCACTCATTCCTCATTTCTAATTCACAATTCTTTATTTCACAAAATCATGGTAATTCGACCCGACAACCGAGAAGCCGACCAGCTTCGCCCGATTTCCTTCCAACCCGGCATCGCTCCGCACGCCGCCGGCTCCGTGCTCGCCTGCTTCGGCAACACGCGTGTCATTTGTGCCGCGACGCTCGAAGAAAAAGTCCCCACATGGATGCGCGTGCAGGGCGTGAAGGGCGGCTGGCTTACCGCCGAATATTCGTTGCTTCCGTACTCGACGCTCGACCGCAAGGCGCGCGATATTTCCCGGGGAAAACTCGACGGGCGCACGGTGGAAATTCAGCGCCTCATCGGACGCGCGCTTCGCGCCGTTATCGATCTCGAAAAACTCGAAGGCATGACGCTCTGGATCGATTGCGACGTTCTGCAGGCGGACGGCGGCACGCGCACGGCATCCATTTCCGGCGCTTACGTCGCCGCGAAACTCGCGATTAAAAAATTTATCGAAGCGGGCAAACTTGCCGAAGATCCGTTCACGGATTCCGTCGCCGCCATCAGCGTCGGTATGTATCAGGAAACACCGATTCTCGACCTGTGTTATGTGGAGGACAAAGACGCGGCGGTCGATGCCAACGTCGTCATGACGGGAACGGGCCGATTCGTCGAGCTACAATCCTCGGGCGAGGAAGCGACGTTTTCTCCCGAAGAACTTGCCGCGATGATTGCTCTCGGGAAAAAAGGTATCGGCGAAATTTCCGCCATTCAGAAGGAACTCCTTTGATTAGCGCCAAGCATCAGGCATCGGGCAGCAGGCAATAAGAATCCTTTCTAATTCCTCACCCTTAATTTCTAACTTCTAATTTTTTATTCAATCTATGTCTTCAGAAAAAAACATCGTTTCCGCCGTAGACGCGCTGGTTTCCGGTATGAATTGCCGTCCGAGTTGGGACGAATATTTCATGGCGGCGGCGGTACTGATCAGTATGCGCTCGGCCTGCGACCGCCTGCACGTCGGTTGCCTCGTCGTTTCCGCAGGCGAACACCCGAACCGCATCATCGCGGCGGGCTACAACGGATTTTTGCCGGGAACACCGCATTGTTCCTGCGTGCGCGACGGGCACGAGCAGGCAACCGTTCACGCCGAGCAAAACGCCGTCGCCGATGCCGCCAAGCGCGGCGTGAGCCTCATGGGGGCAACCGTTTACATCACGCATTTTCCCTGCATTAATTGCGCAAAAATCCTCGCCGCCGCCGGGGTCGGCTCCGTGAAATATCTCCACGATTACCATAACGACGAACTCGTCCGCCCGCTCCTCGAAACCGCCGGAATCACCATCGAACGCCTCGCGTTTCGATGAGAACCGGGATGTTTTTATTTCCCGTTCCCGCAAGACAAAATGCTCTTGTGTTTTAGAAATATTGTTCAATAATTGGGGCGATTCGCAGAGGTATTCCGTTCGGGATTTTGCGGATTGCCCTTATTTTTTACAAAAACAAAAACTCGATTGCTTATGAAACCCGACTTGGATTCCGACGAAATTTATACCCCGCAGGCGGACGTTCCCGCCGGGGCGCGCGACGGCGTTCCCGTGGTTGAAGAAAACGGCGAAGATCCGCTGAAACGCCGCGAGAAGTTTTCGTGGAAGAGCTTCGGAGGCGACGGCTTTATCGTTTCCGTGATAATTCATGCCGTTCTGATTCTCTTCGCGTTTTTCTATGTTATGGCAACCGTGAAACCGGAACCGGATCCGGTGCCGACCTTTCTCTCCGGTAGCGGCGGAGGCGGGAACGGGGAAAATCCCTCCAAAACGCGCCAAATGCGTCCGAAACCGCGTGAAATGGCGACGCAGAACAAAATCGTTTCTAAAAACGCGTCGTCATCGCTCACGCTTCCGGAAATGCCGAAAATGGACACATCGGGCTCGATGGGCGGGATGAAAGCGGGCGGACCTTCGTCCGGATTCGGAGACGGTGGCAACGGCGGCGGAATCGGTCCCGGGCAGGGTGTCGGCATCGGCGGCGGGCGCAATTTCGTTTCCGGTCCGTTCGGTATTAAACACACCACTCTTCCGAGCCTCAAAGGAACGCTCTTTGACCTGAAGCGTTCCCGCGACGGAAAAATCACCTACTGCACGACCGAGGCAGACAACGCCGGCAAGCGCAAGGACGAGCTCCACAAAGCGATCGGTATGCTCGACAACAGTTTCGACGTGAAAAAACTCACCCAGCGCTACTTCGAGGCGGGAACAAAGCTCAACGCCAACCAAGTTTACATTTACAAAGATTTTGAAACGAAAAACGCGATTCGCGCGGAAGCGGCGACCGCTGCGTTTGCCGACGAGGAAGGCAAGCCTCCGTTCGACGCACCGGGCTGGCTTGTCGTTTACACCGGCGACATCACGCCGCCGGAAACGGGCGAATATCGTTTTGTCGGTATGGGCGACGACGTGCTCATCGTCGGTCTCGACAGAAAAACCGTTTTCTACGCCTACTGGCCGGGCGAAGGTCACGGGAGCGCCGTGCGCGAACCCGCCGGATCGAATTGGGAACCGAAAAACCACACGAAGACCGACGGAAAAGGCTCCGGAAACGGCGGAACCGTGCAGAACCACCTTTTCAAAGGTTCTTGGATGAAGCTCCAAAAGGGAAGAAAATACAAAATCTGCATCGCGTTCGGCGAGGGCGCAGGCGGCTACGCGGGAGCGGTTTTGGGTATCGAAAAGAAGGGCGAACGCGACGAAAATTCGCCCGACGCGCCGTATTCGATTTTCAAACTCGGTCCCGTGAATCCGGAATTTTTGGAGATGCTTTTCATCGAAGGGCGTTACAAACAGGAAGGTCCGAATTTCGGCACGAAGACGAGCAAAGGTCGCTCGGATCCGAAGCCGGGCGAACGCCGTTTTCTTTAATTCCGATGGCAAGCTCGAAAATTTACACGGAAATAGAAGGGCATTTTCTGCTCGCGCGTCTCAACGTGAAGGGAATTTTTGCCCGGTCGGTCGTTTGGGTCGTGGAGTTCTCCGAAGGAAAGGGTGCTCGCGGTTTTATTTTGAACCGACCGACGGGAAAAACGCTCGGTGTGTGCTCGCCGAATTTCGCGGGAACGCCGCTCGGTGATGTGCCCGTGTTGGAAGGCGGTCCCGTGGGTTCGGGGCAACTCTGCTTCGTGTTGCGTTCCCGCGCTTCCGCCGACGGGAAACATCATGTCCGCGTCGGCGTGCGTACGGAGGAAATTCGCGACGTGATTTTCAATCCCGGTGTGCGCGCGTACGGTTTTGTCGGTCGCGCCGAATGGGCACCCGGTCAGCTTGAAGACGAGATTTCCCGCAACACGTGGATGCGCGTGCGCATGGATGCCGACGCGTGGGATGCCGGCGGGGCGGAGGATTTCTGGCGTCGGCTCGTTGCGAAAATCCGCAAGCCGGAAGCCGAGTTGATGCTGAGTGCGCCGTCGGACCTGGCCGCAAATTAAGCCGATAATTTTTTGACAATCGGGAGATCTGCCGCCGCCCAATCGAGTGCGGAAAGTTCGCTTGCCGCGAGCCAACGCGCTTCGACGTGTTCCCGCAAAACGAATTGCGCATCGGCGTTTGCGGGAACGCAGAAAAATGCATCCATTTCGATTTCGCAATTCGGGTAGGAGTGGCAAACCGTTGTGATTTTTTCTCCTACGATTACCGGAAAATCCATTTCTTCGAGAAGCTCCCGGGCGAGTGCGGCAGCCGCTGTTTCCCCCGCATCGATTTTCCCGCCGGGAAATTCCCACTTCCACGCGACGCAGGGATTTTTGGCGTTCCCGCGCCGTGCGCAGAGAATTTTTCCGTCGGCGCGAACAACGACGGCGGCAACCACACGAATTTTCGGAATTTCGGTCATCTTCGGTTAATTAAAATTTTTTTAACGCAAAGAACGCAAAAAAATAAAAAACCTTCTTTCGCTTCTGTTCGTTTCCGGTAAAAAAATCTTTGCGTTCTTTGCGTTGAAAAATTTCCGTGTTTTTCGAGAATTCCGTGGTTCTAAAAAGCTTCGTGCGTTCCCGTGAAAGCGGTTAAAAACCGCTTCCCCCAATGAAACTTTGCGTCTTAGTGTCTTTGCGTGAGGTTTTGTTTCGCCTTTTCAAGGCTCGTTGTTTTTTTATTTCCTACCCTACGCTCACGCGTAGGGTTTTAGGACATAACGCCTCTCCGAGGCTTTGGGTTGCGTGCGGTGAGCTCATCCTCCGTCTGTTTTAGAACATAACGCCTCTCCGAGGCTTTGAGTTTCCTAAAAAGAAAGAAAAAATCACGTGGCGATGAGTGCGAGCGCTACGAGCACGGGAGGCTTTGAGTTTCCTAAAAAGAAAGAAAAAAATCACACGTTCGGACCATCTCTCGCATAAAATAAACACTATTTCCGCACCGCCAAAAACGTTTAGGACAGTAATGGCAAGAGTATCTCTCCTCTAATTAAAAACTTCTTTTTCTTCTGTTCCTCTTGGTGAAAAACTCTGTGTTTCTCTGTGTTGAAAATAAATCCGCGGGAATCGGCGCGAATCTGCGTGCAAAACAGCTCGAAAGTCCCACGGAAGCGGCCGGAGTCCGCTTCTCCCGATAAAGCCTCCGTGGTTTTGCGGATCCGTGAGAGTTTTCTTTCCCGATTTTACTCCGCCAAGCCTTCGCGTTTGAGGAGGGCGGCGGGATCGGGAGCGCGTCCCATGAAGTCGCGGAAGAGCGTTTCTGCGGGAGCGGCGTTCCCGCGTGCGAGGATTTTTTTGCGAAAATCGCGTCCCGTTTCCGGGTTCAGAATACCCTCATTCAAAAAGCGCGTGAAGCAGTCGGCTTCGAGCATTTCCGCCCATTTGTAGGAATAGTAGCCCGCCGCGTAGCCGGTCGGCTCTGAGAACAAATGCAGGAATTTGCGCGCCATGGAAACCTGCGGGGACGCGGTCGGCACGAGGTAGTCGGCAAGCGTTTCGTTCCAATAGTTTTCCAAATCGCAGTCTTTGTACTTCGCGGTTTCGATGTGGAAATCCAAGTCCATTTTCCCGAAGGAAAGCTGACGCACGCAAGCGCTTGCGGCGCGGAAATTTTGCGCGCGCAGGAGTTTTTCCAAAAGTTCCTGCGGGAGCGGTTCTCCGGTCTCAAAATGCTTGGCGAAAAGGCTTAGCGATTCCGCGTGCTTGCACCAGTTTTCCATGATTTGCGAGGGAAGTTCGACAAAATCCCACGCGACGTTCGTTCCCGCGAGTTCGGGAATTTCGACTTCGCTCAAAACGTGGTGAAGCAGATGTCCGAACTCGTGGAAAATCGTCAGCACTTCGTCGAACGAAAGCAAGGCGGGTTTGCCGTCTACGGCGGGCGACATATTTCCGCAAATCAGCCCGAGGTGCGCGGGAACGCCTTCGCCGCGCGTCGCGAGAAAATTCATCCACGCTCCGGCGCGCTTGGTTTCGCGCGGATGCCAATCGGTGTAAAACGCGCCGAGCAGCTTTTCGCCGTCGAAAACCTCGTAGGTTTTCACTTCCGGATGCCACGCGGGAACGCCCGTTTTTTCGACGATTTTTACGCCGAAAAGTTTTTCCGCAATCGCAAAGGCTCCGGCGATGACGGCGTTCACTTCAAAGTACGGACGCAGGCATTCTTCGTCGAAATCGTAGCGTTCGCGGCGAAGCTTTTCCGCCCAAAAACCGACCGCCCACGGCGCGAGTTTTCCCGTTTCGGCGGCGCAGGCATCGCCGCGTTCCCGCGCGAATTTTGCGAGGTCTTCCGTTTCGGTTTTGAAAAAAGAATCTACGCGAGAGCGCAGGTTTTCGACAAATTCGCGGGCGTTTTTCCCGCTTTTCGCCATACGGCGGGAAGTCGTGTAATCGGCGAAGTCGGCGAACCCGAGGAGCTTCGCTTTTTCGTCGCGCAGGGCGAGAATTTCGCGGATGAGCGGCGCGTTGTCAAACTTCGCGTCGGCGCGGGCAACGGCGCTGGAGGCTTCCCAAAACTCGCGGCGCAGCGCGTCGTTTTCCGCGTATTGCATCACGGGAACGAGCGAGGGCGCCTGGAGCGAGAAACGGAATTCGCCGTCGCGGTTTTTCGCCTTGGCGGACGCGGCTGCGGCGGCTTTCGCGCTCGCGGGAACGCCGGCGAGAAGCGCTTCGTCGTCGACGAATTTTTCCCACGCGTTGGTGGAATCGAGGACGTTTTCGCCGAATTTTGTCGTGAGTTCGGCGAGCTTGGCGTTGATGGCGGCGAGGCGGGATTTTTTGTCGTCGGGCAAGTCGGCGCCGTTTTCGCGGAAATCGGCGAGCGTTTCGTCGAGAAAACGTTGCTGCACGGCGTTGAGCGTTCCCGCGGGAACGTTTTCGGCGGCGGCTTTGATTTTTTCCCAAAGGCGAGCGTTGAGCGTGAGCGAGCTGAAAAACTCCGTTACTTTCGGCAAAACGGTGTTGTAGGCTTCGCGGAGTGCGGGCGTGTTTTCGACACTTTCGAGGTGGGAGACGCGTCCCCACGCGCGACCGAGTTCCCGCGTGGCGCGGGCGAAGCCGAGCAAAGTTGCGTCGAAGGAAATTTCGCCCGGGGCCTGCGTGCAGATTTTTTCGATGTTTGCGCGGGCGCGTTCAAGCGCAAATTCGATGTCGGGAACGATGCGCTCCGGCGTCAGTTGCGCCCAATCGACATAAAAATCTTCCGAAAGAAAAGGATGTTCCGTATTCATATTTTTCTTAGGGGAAAATCTAATCCTGCCTTCCCGCCGAAACAAAACAAATTTCGGTAGAGCTTAACCGCGATTTTTTGCGGGGGATTAATAGGCGTTGAATTAATACCCGTTCTCCGTAAAATTCTGCGCTTTCAATTTTTTTTTACGCTATGACACCTGAAAAAATTTCCGTGAACGCGGACGGCTCGCTCGCCGTTCCCGCCAATCCGATTATTCCGTTTATCCGCGGCGACGGGAGCGGCCCGGACATTTGGGACGCCGCCGTGCGCGTGCTCGATGCCGCCGTTGAAAAAGCCTACGTGGGAACGCGCAAAATCGAATGGCGCGAAGTTTTTGCCGGAGAAAATGCGTTTAAGAAACTCGGAACGTGGTTGCCCGACGAAACGGTCGATATTTTCCGCGAATACCTCGTCGGCATCAAAGGACCGCTGACGACGCCGGTCGGCAAAGGCGTGCGCTCGATCAATGTTACGCTCCGCCAAACGCTGGATTTGTTCGTTTGCCTGCGTCCGGTGAAATATTTTCGCGGAATCGAAACCCCGGTGAAAGATCCGTCGCAGGTCGACATGGTTGTTTTCCGCGAGAACACGGAGGACATTTACGCGGGCATCGACTGGACGGCGGGAACGCCGAAAGCGCTCCGCATGATTGAATTTCTCAAAACCGAATTTCCGGACGATTTCAAAAAAATCCGCTTCGGCGCGGAAACGCCGGATGAAATCGGGTTCGGCGTGAAGCCCGTTTCCAAGGCGGGAACGCAGCGCCTCGTCCGCGCCGCGCTCGAATACGCAATCGCGCAAAACCGCAAATCCGTGACGATTGTCCACAAAGGCAACATCATGAAATTTACCGAAGGCGCGTTTCGCGATTGGGGCTACGCCGTGGCGAAGGAAGAATTCGGCGCGGAAGAAATCGACGGCGGTCCGTGGCTCAAAATTCCGGCGGGAAAACCCGGTGCGGGAATCGTCATCAAGGATTGCATTTGCGACGCGTTTTTGCAGGAAATTTTGCTTCACCCGCAGGATTTCGACGTGATCGCGACGCTGAATCTGAACGGCGACTACGTTTCCGACGCGCTCGCGGCGCAGGTCGGCGGAATCGGCATTTCGCCCGGCGGGAACATCAACACGAAGTCCGGGCACGCGATTTTTGAAGCCACGCACGGCACGGCACCGAAGCTCGCGGGGCTCGACAAGGCGAATCCGTCGTCGCTTCTGCTTTCCGCGGAAATGATGTTCCGCCACATGGGTTGGAACGAAGCGGCGGACTTGATTGTTAAAGGCGTCGAAGGCGCGATTTCCGCGAAAACGGTAACCTTTGACCTTGCGGCAATGATTCCCGACGCGACTGAGTTGAAATGCTCGGAATTTGCCGATGCCGTCATCGCGAATTTTTAACACGGAAAACATTATGGAATTGAAAATTGCCGTTTTGCCGGGCGACTACATCGGTCCGGAAGTCATGGAAGCCACGCTGCCGATTCTCGAAAAGGCGCTCAAAAAACACGGGCACACGCTGGAATATTCCGTGCATCCCGTCGGCGGAGCCGGAATCGACGCTTGCGGGAAGGCGCTTCCCGACGAAACGCTCGCGGCTTGCCGTGCGGCGGATGCAATTTTGTTCGGTTCGGTCGGAGGACCGAAGTGGAAGGATGTCCCGCGCAACGAACAGCCGGAGCGCGGCGCGCTTTTGCCGCTTCGCAAAAATTTTGAACTTTTCGCGAACGTGCGTCCGGGCTTGCTGCTTCCCGCGCTGATGCAGTCTTCGCCGATCGCTCCCGCGCGCATCCCGAACGGAATCGACATGGTTTGCATCCGCGAACTCACGGGCGGAATTTATTTCGGACAGCCGAAGCAAACGACGACGCTCCCGAACGGCGAACTCGAAGCCGTCGACACGATGCGTTACCGTACGAGCGAAATCGAGCGCATCACCGACGTCGCCATCGCCACGGCGCGCGGACGGGAACGCAAAACCATTTGCCTCGTCGATAAATCCAACGTGCTCGAAACCTCCGTTTTGTGGAACAAAATCGTCACGGAACGCGTCGCCGCACTCGCGCCCGACGTTACGCTGACGCATTTGCTCGTCGATAACGCCGCGATGCAGCTCGTCGCCAATCCGGGGCAATTCGATGTTTTGCTTACGGAAAATATGTTCGGCGATATTTTGTCGGACGAAATGGCGGTCGTTTGCGGCTCGCTCGGAATGCTTTCCTCCGCCTCGCTCGGCGCGCAGAAAAACCGTTACGGTTTCCCGTTCGGGCTTTACGAGCCCTCCGGCGGGAGTGCACCCGATATCGCAGGGCAGGACAAGGCGAATCCGTGCGCGCAGATTCTTTCCGCCGCGCTCATGCTTCGCCACAGTTTCGGTTTGCACGACGTCGCGGGAGAAATCGAAGCGGCGGTTCGCGCGACGATTGACGCGGGAACGCGCACGGCGGACATCGCTTTCGGCGGGAACGCCGTCGGAACGAAAGCGATGGCTGCGGCGATCCTTTCGCGAATTTGAAAATAAATTCGCAATTTATAAAACGCGAAGAACGCAACGGTGAGTGAAAACCTTTGCGTTCTTCGCTTTAAAAATCGGGCGCTTGCAATTCTTCGCGTGGCGGAGAATCAGTCTTTGACCGGGATTTCCGGGGTGAGCGGCTTGCCGTCGCCTTTGAAGGTTTTGTTCGGCAACCACGTTTGGTTGCGACCGAAGAAAGCGATTTTTCCGCGAACGATGAGGTTTTCGCCGTCGCGCCAAATTTCGCAGCCGTAGACTTTGCCTTTTTGCGGGTCGAGAATTTTTCCGCCGCTGTATTCGTCGCCGTCTTTTTTCAGGTTCCAGATAATGTCCAGCCCGATGATTTTCGGAGCGCCGGGCAGTTTTGCCGTCGCGTTTTTATCTTTCAAAACATCGACGACGCGACCGTAAATTTTTCCTTTGTATTCGTAGATTTGAACGACGCTTTTCGCTTCCTTGGTTTCGTCGTCAATCGTTGTCCAGAAACCGATGACATCGCTTGCGAAAACGAAAGTTGCGCTCAGTGCGAAGAGGAGGGCAGTGATCAGAGTTTTCATTTTTTTTGTAGGTTGAGGTTATAATTACAGTTTCTTGAAAAGAGCTTTGGAATTGCGTCCGTTTTCGCAAAGTTCCTCGCGGCGCGACGGCGGAAGGTTTTCCGGACGTGCGTCTTCAAACCCGCAAACGCTTTTGAAAAATCCGTAGGTTTGCGTTGTGCAGGTAATCAGTGTTTTGATACCGCGTTCCCGCGCCTGAAGTTCGGCGTAGGCGACGAGTTTTTTTCCGACACCGCGATCCTGGTAAAACGGCTGAACGTAAACGCTGCAAAGTTCCGCCGTGAGCGGTGCGTCGTCAAAGTGGCGCAGGCACGCGCAACCGATGATGCTCTCGTCGATTTCGTAGACGAAATAATCCTCCGTGTGCGATTCGATAAGCTGGCGGGAACGCTTTGCGAGGCTTTTGTTTTTTACGGCGTTTTTTGTAATGTTGTAAATGAACTGAGCGTCTTTTTTCTTCGCAGGACGAATGCTGTCGTAATCGTTCGCGTGAATCATGGAGCCGGTGCCGACTTTGTCGAAAATTTCCGCGAGCAGACCGCCGTTGGTGCGTCCGTCGAGAATGTGTGCGCGCTGAGTCCCGTTGTTGAGCGCGCGAACGGCAAACTGCGCTTTCCCTCGCAGTCGCTCCTCGATTTCGACGGATTTTTTCTGCAAAGCTCTTTCGAGTGCGGAAAGGCTGAGGTTGACCTGAATTTTTCCGTCGAGAATCAACCCTGCAAACGGCGTGAGGTAAATGAGCTTGGATGCGCCGAGCTCGACGGCGAGATCTGCGGCAACGGAATCGCTGTTTACGCGGAGCGAGTTCCCGTCGCGGTCGCACAAAATCGGCGTGATGAGCGGAATAATTCCTTGGGAAAGCAGAGATTTCAAAAGCGGCGTATCAATCTTTTCGACTTTTCCCGTAAGCAACTGATCCACGCCACCGATGACACCGACCTGCGTTGCACGAATTGCGTTGGTAATTGCGCATTTCAGGTTTGCGTGGGTGAGTCCCTCTATGATGGTTTGCGAAACGATTCCGGAGGCTTCGCAAGCGATTTCCATCGTGTCCTTGTCCGTCACGCCTTCTCCGTAAACGTCGGAGAGCTTGACACGCTGACGTGAAGACATATCGCGGAGTTGCTTGCCGATGCCGTGCACGATAACGACGTTGATGTTCAGACTGCGCAAAACGGCGATATCCGTGACGAGATTCTGAAAATTTTCGTGTTCGACGATGCTTCCGTCGAGGGCAATCACGAAAATGTGGTCTCGAAACATCGGGACGTATTTGAGAATCCCGCGGAGATCCGTGGGCTTGAGCGGACGTTCGGAACTGCGTGAGGTTGCCATTTTTCTTGCGCGTATTTATGTAACTTTTCGGGCGTTCCTGCAAGCGCGCATCACCATATAAAGCGGGAACGGCTTGATTTGTTTTTTTTTTCGTACAAGAGGGGTGTTTCTTTTTCTTTTGCAAAGAAACGCAGCTTGGTCATAATCGCTTATGATTATGACTATCCGAAAATCTTGTATCTTCTCCCTGTTTGCAACGACGTGCGCCGCACTCGCGCTCTCCGCTTTTACTGCAAGCGCTGCGGTAAGCCAAAGCGATATTGAACTCAAATCCGGCGTTTGGCCCGTAATGGTCCGCATGGAGTACAATCCGATTTTGCAAATCAAGGTTTCTCCCTCGAAATCCTCAAAGCCGGACAAGCTCGAAGCCGTCAAAATTGATTTTTCAAAAACGACAAATTTGAACGAAGTCGAAGCCGTGGACGTTTACGTCGGCGGGAGCGATGTTAAGGCGGGCGATCTTTTCGGCACGGCAAAACTTTCCAAGGCAAACTCAATCGTTACTGTGCGCGGCAAGAAGTCTGTCGAGCTCGGGCAGGGGAAGCAGAACGACATTTGGGTCAGCGTGCGCATGAAGAAAAAAGCGGACATTTCCGGAAAAATTGCAGCCGTGGGTTCGCAGATGATCATCAACGGAAAACCGTACGTCATCAACTCCGTTCCCGTGACGCAGCGCATCGGCTACGCGGTTGCAAAGCGCGGAGACCTCGGTTCGAAAAACTACCGTATTCCCGCAATCGTCCGAAACCCGAAGACGGGAACGCTTATTGCCACTTTTGATATTCGCTACAATCATGCGGGCGACCTTCCCGCAAATATTGATGTGGGCGTGTCCCGCTCAACCGACGGCGGGAACACGTGGACTCCGGTCGAGTCCGTTTTGTCTTCCAAGGAAATGGAAGTGAAAAAAGGCATCGGAGACCCGGGTATTCTCGTTGACGAGAAAACGGGAACGGTTTGGATCGCTGCACTTTGGGCACCGCAGAGCGGACACCCGATTTTTTCGAGCTCCAAGGGAACGGATTCCCCTCAGGCATGCGGGCAGATGGTGCTCATCGTTTCCAAAAATGACGGGAAAACTTGGGGCAAGCCGATCAATATCACTCCTGACGTGAAGCGCCTCGGCGACAGCGACACCAAGGACTGGGGGGTGCTCTTCCAGGGCCCGGGCGCCGGAATCTGCACAAAAGACGGAACCCTGATTTTCCCTGCGCAAATCTGGGGACACAAAGGGAAGGGCACTTGGGGCGTTCTCGTGTATTCCAAAGATGGCGGAAAAACTTGGAATTCTTCCAAAAAAATGCCGTGGGGCGGTTCGGAATCAACCTGTGTTGAGCTCAAAGACGGGTCCGTTATGCTCAACGTGCGCCAGGGCTCGGCGGGCGCACGCGTCGTCGCAACGACCAAGGATTTGGGCGAGACGTGGAAAAGATTCGACGGCGAAAACCTGCGCCAGCCGGGAAATCTCTGCCAAGCGGCTTTGCTGACGGCAGACGGGAGAAATCTCTATTTTTCGAATCCGAATTCCGGAGTGCGCAATAACATGACGCTGAAATACTCCAAGGACGGCGGAAAAACCTGGTCCGACGGTTTGCTTTACGACGAACGTCGCTGTGCCGGTTATTCCACCACGGCGTTTAGTGATGACAAAAACAAAACCATCGGCGTACTCTACGAAGGTTCTCCGGACGCGGAAACACTCTTCTTTCTGAGTATTCCGACCGAAGATATCAGGAAAGCGAAATAATTTTCGTTCCCGTATAAAAACTCCCGCGTAGAGGCGGGAGTTTTTTTTTTATGCGAAACCTTCCTCGCTTCGGAAACATTGGCACATTCAGCTCACCCGGAAAAAATCTCCTGAGCGCATCATTCGCCAATCCGTTTGAATAAAGTTCCTGTGCATTACCTCTCCCTGCCTTTTTTTAATGTCTACGTTTTTTGTAGATATTTTGCTTGCTTTGATTTCCCGCTTTTGAGAGAGTTTATTTACGAAATTGATAACGAACACAAACGCGGTTTGCTGGCGTGTCAATTTCTCTACTAAACAAAACTCAGTTGAAAGTGTTCCTTATCAGCTTTTGTAGATTTACAAGAGCCAACCTTTGAGGGGTACCGGATTTTTGAGGTGTTCGGTATCTCTTATCATTGATGTATTAAGTAATAGTTATGGTTACCTTCCCGCAGGATTATCCTGCGGGAAGGGTTTTTTACCGGAACGCGGTTTGGGGAGCGTTCACAATAAAAGCGGCATCAAATAGCTTTTTTTTTCTACAGAACGGAAAGTCTCGTTTCAAAACGGAGTAATCCATGAAAGATTGTTTTTGATCTTTCCGGCACGATCGATTAAAGATCAGGACTCATCTTAAAAACTACTAATAAATGAATAGAAATACATATACTTCCCTATACAAAACATTAATTGCCGCCAGCGTGTTTTTCGTTTTCGGAACGGAGATTTTTGGATACGGAGGACCGCAAGCCTCCGGCTACCGCGAACCCAGGTTAATCTATACCGATGCGGCGGGAGAATCCACAACCATAGACGCCCCCTCAGGCTTTTTTCTCGTGGAAGAAAATGTTTCGAATGTTTTTTTCGACTCGGGAGCTCGTTACGTGTGGAGCAAAGATGTTTACTTCAACGGAGAGACGGTTAGAGGGTTGAGCGTTACTGCGACCGGGGCGGAAGACTCTGCTTATATTTGGAACAAGGCGACAATTTCGGGAGAGGTTTCTATTTCAGGAACTACCGCGCATTTCTACCAAAGTGCGGGCGGAAAGATTGCCTCGGGAACGAAATTTTCCCTTCAAAACAACGCGACGTTCGACTTCGGAAGTTCCGCGACGCATATTTGGAATATTTCTTCGGCTGAAACGGACTCTTCGTTCGCGTTGATTTCCGGTACGGGAACTGTGACTATCCGTAATACAACGCTCAACGGCTTGCCGTATACATCTTTTCTTCAGCTCAATTTTGAAAATGAAGAAATTTTGAAAAATACAAAAACGCTTACGCTTGCGGATTCTGCGAATATTTCGACATCAAGTCTCGGTTTTATGGGCTTGGAAGTTCTCGTCGGAGGAGTGAGCGCACCCGACTACTCCGCGTCTCTCGATTGGGATCCGAATAGCTCGACTTTCGGGAAAATTACGATAACAAATCCGTACATTCCCGAACCGTCGGCATTTGGTTTGCTCGCGGGAACGGTTGCGCTCGGGTTCGCGGTGGCTCGCCGCCGTCGCAAAGCCTAAGGTGCTTCAAACGGCGGAATCGCGTCGCGAAAATTTTCCGCCGTAAAAACGCAGTATTCGGTGTGCGGGAGTGCGGCGATAAAGCGTTTTCCGTAGGTTTTGTTGAGCATACGGGAATCAAGAATGACGACGCGCCCGCGATCGCCGGATTTGCGAATAAGCCGCCCGATACCTTGTCGGAACTGTAGCACGGCATCGGGGACGGACATTTCGAAAAACGGTTTCCCTCCGTTTTCGGCAATCCATTCGCCGCGTGCTTCCACGAGCGGTTCGCGCGGATTGGCAAAAGGAAGGCGCGTGAGAATGACCTGCGAAAGTGCGGCGCCGGGAACGTCTATTCCCGTCCAAAAACTGGAGGTTCCGATGAGGACGGCGTTCCCGCGCGCGACGAATCGCGCCATGAGTTCCTGGCGGGAAAAATCTTCGCCCTGAACGAGAATTTCTCGTGTTCCTCCGTCGAGGCGTTCCCGCAGTCCGAGGGCGAGCGTGCGGCAGATTTCGTAACTTGTGCAAAGAATAAGCGTACCTCCGGAGGGCAGGTTTTCCGTGCAGTGGGCGCAAATTTCGGCGAGGTGTTCGGTCGAGAGAACGCCACTTTCCTTATCCGGCTCAGGCAGATTTTTCCCGAGGAAAATTTCCATGTTCGCCTTGTAATCGAAGGGCGAATCTTCCTTGAGGGAAAGGATTTTTCCCGGGGCAAGTTCCGCGCCGCAGCGTTTGCGGAAACGCGCCATAGACGTGCCGTCGGAAAGAGTCGCGGAGGAAAGTACGATGCCGGTTTTTCTCGAAAAAAGCGTTTCGGCGAGTTGCGGAGCGACATCGACGGGCTTTCCGCAGAGAGTAACGGTACGGAATTTTCCGGTGCTGACGGTCGCCCAATAAACGTTTTGCGGCGCGTTGCGGAGTTCGAGACATTCGCGAATTGCGAGGCGGTGTGCTTCGATGCGCTTGGCGAAGTCGTTGATTTCGTCTTTCGCGTGCGAGCGCGTCTCCACTTGCGCGATTTGCTTGAGTTTGTTTTCAAGCCTGCCGAGGGGAATTTCGCAAACGTTTTGCGCCCAATCGCGTTCCCGGAAACGGAAAGTCCGGTTTTTTTCGAGAAAACGGAATCGCAGATCCGAGAAAAAATCTTCCGTTGCGGCTCGGGCTTCGGAAATCAGCCCCATACCTTCGGATTTTCCGTATTCGCGGAGCACACCACCGCGTTTGTAGGCGTTGGCGATGCGCGAAAGCAGGCGAAGCAGTCCGGTTGAGGAAATTTCCACTCCGAAGTAATCCGTTGCGACATCGGGAACGCGGTGCGCCTCGTCGATAACGGCAAAATCGTTCGGGTAAAGCACGCCTACTTCGTCGCCCTGCGGTGCCGCTCCCGCTCCGATGAGCGAAAAGAGCAGGTGGTGGTTGACTACGACGAGGTTTGCCGAATCAAGCGCGGAGCGGGCGCGTTGGTAAAAGCAGTTTTCGTGCGAGCAGTTTTTGCGGGAACACGCGGAGGAATCGGCGTTGACCATTTCCCAGACGTCGTCGCTCACGCGTTGCGGGAGGTGTTCCCGCAGCCCGGTGCAGTCCGGTTGTGTCGCCCAATCGCGAATGGCGAGCAGTTCGCGTGCGGTGTCGGATCCGTCGTTCCCGTCAAAAAGTCCTTCGTGTCGCTTGAGTGCCTGCGCGAGGCGTGTCCCGCAAAGGTAGTTTGCTTTCCCGACCATGAGCACGACCTTGAAATTTTCGTATTTTTTCAGCTCGGGAACGCGGGAAAAAAGTTTCCGGCAAATCGGCAAATCCTTTTTCAGAATTTGCTCTTGAAGCGGAATCGTGTTGGTGGAAACGACAAATTTTTTTCCGGAAAGCAGGGAAAAAATGATTCCCGGAAGCAGGTAGGCAAGACTTTTGCCGACGCCTGTTCCCGCCTCAAAAAGAAGCGCGGAAGAATCCGCAAACGCGCGTGCGGCGGCGAGCGCCATATTGGTTTGCTGCGGGCGGGATTCCATGCGTAGGCATTTTTTCAGCCACGCCGTTTCTCCGGAAAAAATCCGCTCCGTGAGCGCGATTGCCTCCGTCCCTCCTGCGGGAACACCCGCTTCAAAACTTTCGCTGAAATCAAACACCGTTAAAACGCCGACACTATAAAAAACGTTCCCGCACGGCGAAAGCCGTTTTTTTCGTAGGTTTTAGGCAAGGTCTTTGCGGACGCGCCAGCCGAGAATGACGGCGATGCTCGCCAAGCCCGCCGCGAGTCCGATCCAAACGCCGACACCGTCCATTCCGAGCCCGAAAGCGAAACCGAGAGCCGTCGGACAGCCGATAATCCAGTAACTTACGAATGCGCCGACGGCGATAATTTTGACATCGCCGATCCCGCGCAGAATCCCCGCCGCAACGGTCTGGAAGCCGTCAAAAAGCATATACGCGCAGGCGACCAGCAGGAATGAGGACGCAAGCAACGAGGCTTCTTCGCCGAGGTTGAAGAGCGCGGGAACTTCGTGCCGGAAAAGAATCAGTACGGCGGAAATGACGCACATGGCCGCGAGAATGAAAATCGTCGCTCCCGCAAAAATCACGCGAATCCTCGGGAAATTTCCCCTGCCGTAGGCTTCGCCGACACGAATGGAAAGCGCTTGTGAGATGCCGAGCGGAAGCATATAAACGAGCGAGGAAATCGTGATGACAACCTGATTTGCCGCGATGGAGGCTTCGTTGATCCAGCCCATGAAAAACGGCGCGATGATGAAAAGCCCCGCTTCAAACAGAATGTGGAGCGAGCTGGGCAGGGCAATACGGAGATTTTTTTGAATTTCCGAAAGCGAAAACCCTTTGCGGAACTCGCAAACGAGTTTTTTGTGAAAAATAATTCCGGCGAGCGAAATGAGCCGCGAAAAGAGCGTTCCCGCCGCCGCGCCTTCAAGGCCCCAATTCGGGAATCCGAGCGCGCCTTTCATCAGCACCCAATTCAGAAAAATATTGGCGAGTAGCCCGACAATCGTCCAAAGCAGCGAAATCCATTGCCCGCCGCTGGCGTCACGAAACGATTTTATCGTTTGGAAACCCGCCGCCGCAGGAATGGAGAGCGCGATAATGCAGGAAAAGTTTTTTGCGTATTCGGAAACGCTTTCCGGTTGGTCAAGCCACAAAAGTCCGTCGGCGAGAATGAACGCGCAGACCGCCGCCGCACCGATTAAAGAAACGCAAAAACTGACGAGCAAACCGTGGCGGAGAATGCCCGGAATTTCCGCCGGCGTTCCCGCGCCGCGCGCCTGCGCCGTCAGCACGGGAACGGCAACCGTGATTCCGATGACGAGCAGAAGCGGCACCCAGTTGATGTTGTTGCCGAGCGTCGCGGCGGCGAGTGCGTGTTCGCCGAGCATATTCCCGATCATGACGGTGTCGATCACGCCGAAAAGTCCCTGTCCGAGAAGCCCGATGGTAATCGGTACGGAGAGGCGGAACGTGCGCTTAAATTCTTTCCGGAGGGCGGAAAACATTTGAAAAAGAAAACGGAAATTTTGGAATTTTTCAGGCAAAAAAAAAGCGCGGCGAACACCGCGCTTGGTTTTCGTAGAAATTTATTCGGAGTGGGAAAGCTCTCCCTTATCGCTGAAAGTGTAGGAACCGCCCTTGGAGTGCTTGAGTGTGAAAGAGGATTTGTTGTCGAAGGTGATTTTCAGCTCGTTCCCGGGGATGATATAGCCGGGCGTAACTTTGTTCCCGTCTTGGAGGCGGAAAGTGTCCGGACCGGTAATCGCTCCCGTAACCGGGTTGTACTGCACGACGACGGAGCGTTCCAACGTTTCCGCAAAGTGCGCCTGCGCAGCGTTTCCGATACGCGCACCGTCGTTAATCGCTTCCGTGAGCGCCGACGAAGCCTGATACTGCGGGAAAATCCAAACGGCAACGGCGACAACGATACCGATGAGCACGGCGGCGATCAGCGTTTCAATGAGCGTGAACGCTTTGCGCGCGGAAAAGGGAAAAATCTTCTTCATAGTTCGGGTAAAGTGTTTTCGTAGGAGGTTTGCTTTATAACTTGCTCGGAGATTCTATGGAGTTCCCGCAGAATGTCAAAACTTACTCCTCGGAATTTCCGCGTTTGAGCTTGAAATACGCTTGGAGAATGGTACGGCATTCGTCTTCCATGATGCCGGAAGCGACATTGAGGCGGTGATTAAGTTTCGGTAGCTCGTGCACCGGAAACGCTCCGCCGAGACAACCCATTTTGGGGTCGCCCCACGCAAAAACCACACGTCCGAGCCGCGCCATAATGCTTGCGCCGGAGCACATCGGGCAGGGCTCTTTCGTGACGTAGAGCGTGCAGTCGTTGAGGCGCCAGTCGCCGATGGTGTTTGCCGCTTGCGTGATGGCGAGAATTTCCGCGTGCGCCGTCGGGTCCTTGGTCGTGACGGTACGATTGTGCGCGGAGGCAATAATTTCTCCTTCGCGAACGATGACGGCACCGATCGGTACTTCGTCTTCTTTCCACGCTTCAATCGCCTGATTAAACGCGTGCGTCATGAAGTAGCGGTCGTCGCGAACGAGTTCCGAGGGAAAAATTTTTTGAAAAGGGCAAAGCATTTTCGGAGGAATTAGAAATCAGAAATTAGGAATGAGAAAAGCAGTGTCCTTTCTAATTCCTCATTCCCAATTTCTAATTTTTTTATCTTAGATTTCTTCGGGAACGCCGGGTTCGAGGTTGACGGTTTTGGTTTTCGGAAGTTCGATGGCGAATTCCTCTTCAAACCATTCCCGCGCTTCGGGATCGCCGTGCGTGAGCACCGCTACGCGCGGTTCTACGCTGTAAACAAATTCCATCATGCGTTCCCGCGTGGTGTGACCGCTGAGGTCGTATTTGGAAACCGTCGCCAAAACGCGGGAGATAAAATTTAGGTCGGCAAAGCGTAATTCGTCGATATTCGTGCGGGTGAGCAGGCGTCCGCCCGGCGTGTCGGGATCGCAGTAGCCGACGAACGCGACGAGGTTGTGCGCGTGCCCGAGCATATTGGCGGCGATGTGCCACGCGGGCGTGTGCTCGACAAGCATTCCGCTCGAAAGCAGGTAAATCCCTTGTACGGGAACGTCCGTTCCGGGTTCTTCCCAAGTGCGCAACGCCTGAACGCCGAGGTCTTTCATCAGCGAGCGGTGAAATTTCACGTCCCCGGTTTTTCTCGACATCGTGTCGAAATAATCCGCCAAATCCAAGCCCAGCCCCGTGCAGAAAACCGGAATTTCTTTCGGAATACGTCCGTCGTTTTTGGCTTGGTTGAAAATGTGAACGAGTTCCTGCATACGCCCGAAGGCAAACGCGGGAACGAGCAC
The DNA here is from genome assembly GCA_017935025.1 of Opitutales bacterium. Classification (GTDB taxonomy): domain Bacteria; phylum Verrucomicrobiota; class Verrucomicrobiia; order Opitutales; family UBA953; genus Spyradosoma. The sequence goes on from JAGBIL010000036.1 coordinate 56,104, forward strand.
GCTTCCGCCTCCGGAGAGCGTTCCCGCGACATCGCTGACGAGGCGTTCGACTTCCTCGTCGCGCGTGGCATCCTCCGCTTCCGTCGCACCGCGCGTCGTTTCCAAAATCAGCGTATCGATTTTTTCGGCGGGAAAATCCGCACCTTCCACCGTTTCCTGATCATGGAAACAAACGTCTCCCGTGAAGAAAATTTTGCGGTGGCGGTATTCAACCATGCACCCGACCGCGCCGGCGACGTGCCCCGACGGGTAGAGTGTGAACGTGATTTCGTCGTCGTTTTCGTGAAAAGTCTTCGGTACGCCAAGCGGGAGCGCCGTCAGTGCCGCGTCCACGCGATCGAGTTCGCTGTAAGTATAAAGCGGATACTCGTTGATGTGTTTTTCGTCACGCTGGCGGAGCATTACGCCGATACAGTTGCGCAAGATCCGCGTGGCGACAATGCGGCTCGCCGGGGAGCAAAGCACGCGGGTTTGCGGGTGTTCCCGTAAAAGCACGGGCAGGGCGCCGACGTGGTCGAGGTGGCAATGCGAGAGAATGACGAAGTCGATGGACAAGTCGCGCACGAGATTGAGCTGCGGCAACGCGTCGCGTCCCCATTTTTTCGGATGAAGTCCGCAGTCGAAGAGAATACGGAACGGACCGATTTCGGCGAGAAGGCAATTCGCACCGATGTCTTTTGCGCAATTTAAATCCGTGATGTGCATGTGGCTAAAAACTATGTGTTCCCGCGTGTTCCCGCAAATTGAAATTTATGTTTAAGAGGCGGCGACACCGAGAAGTGTGTTCGCATTAAAAAGCGCGTGAATACAAATCGGCGCGGCGAGGCGTCCCGCTCTTTCGTAAGACCAGCAAAAAACGCAGCCGAGCACCGCAAGCGGCAAGTAAGAGGCGGGCGCATCGTGCATCAGCGCGAAAATCACGCTCGAAAGCACGGCGGCGGGAACGGCGCTCATTTTGCTTTTCAGAAAACGATACAGCCCCGCTCGGAAGATGATTTCCTCGATAATCGGCGTGAGAATCGCAATCGCGGGAACGCAAAGCGCAACGAGTAAGGGGTTATCCGTCTGCCTCAGCGCCGTTACGAGCACCTGGTCATCCTGAAAACTTTCCGGTAAATACGGAGTCAGGAGTTGCGTCAAAAGCATGATTGCGAGTGTTGCACAAAATCCCATTGCGAACATCGCAGGAACGCCGAATCTGTTATTCGGCGAAAGCCAAGCACGCGCCGATTCGCGAAGCTCGGCGGAATCCGCGTCAAAATTTTTCGGAAACGCTTCCGGGAAAATTTTGACGGCAAGAAGCAAGGTCGCGAGCGATAGTATTTGCATCACGGGAATGAGATACAAAATCCCGCTTCCCGAGGAAAGTTGATCCGGAAAAACCGCGCGCGCCGCCGCCGAGCAAATCAGCCCGACGGCAAGCAGGCAAAACACTGCAACACCCGAGAACGCGCAAAACTGCGATGCCGACGCGCACCACGGCGCAAGCCGTTCCCGCCGCAGTGCAGGCTCGCGTTTCAGCGCGCGAAACTGCGCGACTCCGACGCCTGCTCCGGTGAGCGCGAGTAGCGCCCAGCCGAAGAAAATAATTTGGGCGGCGACGGGTCCTTCACTCATTTTTTCGTGCCGGGTTTCGTGGAGATTTTCAGCGTTTCGCCTTCCTTGAGCTCAAGTCCGCGGAAAATCACGAAGTTTTCCGTCAGAATATCCGGCTTAACTTCGGTTTTTTCGTTCCCGCCGACAATGCGAGCTGTCGTTTTGGCAACGAAAATGCGCTCCGGAAACCACAGGCAGAAATCGCCTTTGTAGGCGTTCCCGTCCGTCGGTTTTACGGTAAACTTCTGTGCGCCGGAGTCGCGGCTCACCGTACAATTCCACGGCTGCGTGCTCGGCGCGTCCGGATTGAAGCGCGTGCGGTAGAGAGGGTCGCCGTAAAACGCGACGGTGTCGCGGTCGTGAATGCGGCCCATGAGTTCGCGCGTCGGCTCCATCTGTTTCGCGAGAACCGCCATGGCGATTTCTTCCATGTTGAGCGAGTCCATCCCCTCGGGATTGAGCCTGACGGGAACATGAACGAGCGCTTCCGGAAGGTTTTTCAGCAAAATCTGATTATTGAAAAACCACGCTTGCCCGACACTTGTCGCCTGGTGCCCGCCGAAGAATTGTCCGGAGGTGCCCCAGCCGCCTTCGCCGAACCAAGTCGGCACCGTGTACCCGACGAATTGTTTGACGTTGGCGGCGGAAATCGCGGTTATGACCATCGAAAACGGCGTGCGTAACGCGTCGCCGAAAAGGCAGTTTCCGGAGGCGATCCAGACTTTTTCGTCCGGCGTTTTCGGGAGTTTTTTCAGATTTTCTTTTTTGAAAAGTTCCTTGGCCTTTTCTTCCTTGCCGAGGGTGTAAACAAAGTTTGTTCGTTGCTTTCGAGGCACGAGATAAAAGTCCGTTCCCGCAGACGCGATCAGCCCTTCGCCAAACGGCATTTCGAGGTTAAATTCTGTGGCGTGCGAGGCGGAAATCAGGAATTGCGGGCGTTTTTCCTCCCAGAATTTTGCAAAAATATCGACCATTTCCGCGTCGGCGGGGGCGTTGGTTTTTTCCGAGGAAACGTAGTTTTCCGTTTCGATAAATTCGCGCGGTCCCCAGTCTGTGATGAAGGCGCTTTTCTTGAAACGTTTCTGGTCAAAATTCGTGGTGCCGAGCGCGCGGTCGAGAATCAGCGGTTTGTCTTTTCCGAGTAGCGTTCCCGCTGTCGCTCCGTCTTTCCCCGTGACGATGCCCCAGAGAAAATCTCCGTAAATGTCGTCGTTCATTTCGCGGGAAAGTTTGTGTAGCTTGGCGACGAAAACGCGGTCGATTTCTTCCGGAGCGGCGACAACGGCGACGTAGCGCGGTGCTGTTTTTTTCAAGACATTTTTCGCGGAGGAAACATCGTTCCCGCGCCACACGATGAGTTTTCCGTTGTAGCGCTTGACGAATTTCGCGGCGGCGGCTTTCCAGTCTTTTTGTTTCAGCGTTTTTTCCGAGATCAAAACGGCGTATTCGCCTTTTGCGGGAACGACTTCGGCATCGTCGGCTCTCGTCCCGGCGGCGAAAACCGACGGAGCGACAAACGATGCGGAAGCAAGAAGGAGGAGTATTTTTTTCATGTTTTTCATATGCTTAGTGTAAAAGTTTTTGTGCGCGGAACGTTTCGATTTCGGCAATGAGCAACTTGCCGATTTCGGTTTTGGGCGCCGGACCGAGCACTTTGCGGAAACCGTCGTTTCCGAGCAGGAAAATCGTGTTGTCATCCGCGCCGAATGCTCCGACGTTCCCGCGTCCGACAAGATTTGCCGCAATGAGATCGAGATTTTTTTCGACGAGTTTTTTTCGTGCGTAGGTTTCGATGTCTTGCGTTTCGGCGGCGAAGCCGACCACGGTTTGGCGCGGCGTTTTCGTCGTGGCGACGGTTTTTAAAATATCGGCGACCGGTTCAAATTCGACAACCATGCCGGCCCCGTCTTTTTTGCGTTTGTGCGGCTCGTAGTGTTTCGGTCGGAAATCGCAAACGGCGGCGGTTTTTATCAAAACGTCGCACCGCGGGAACGCGTCGCGCACGGCGGCGAGCATTTCTTCGCCTGTCGTTACGGGAACGAGGTTCACGCCTTCCGGGACGGGCAGCGAAACGTTTGCACTGACGAGAATGACGTTTGCGCCGCGTTCCCGCGCGGCGGCGGCGATTGCATAGCCCATTTTTCCGCTCGAAGGATTGGAAATAAATCGTACGGGATCAAAAAATTCTCGGGTTGCGCCCGCGGTAATAAGCACGGTTTTCATCATTTATCGAGGTGGCGAAATTCAACGCGGAATTTTTCTCCGATTCAATTGCAAATTAAAGATTTAACGAAGAGTCGGACCCACGAATAAACACCAATAAACACGAATTATTTTATAACACAGGTGTCGCAGATTAAAGCAGATGAAAAAAAAACTTTCTGTTTTTACGGCTTTACCCGATTTTTTTTTGACTGCAACGGAACGGAAGTAAAAGAAGAAAGTTTTATAAAGAATATCTGATTTTATCTGTTTAATCCACGTTAAATAAAATTGGTGTTTATTTGTGTCATTCGCGGTTTCTTAACCCTCAAACATTTTTCAAAAAGGAGAAAAGTTCTTCTGCGAATTTTTCTCCGATGCCTTCGACAGAGCGAAGTTCATCGAGCGTGGCGGCTTTGAGGCGCGGAATCGTGCGGAAGCGCGCGAGCAGAGCTTCCTTGCGGCGCTCGCCCAAGCCGGGCATTTCGTCGAGCACGGATTCTCGGATTTTTTTCGAGCGCAAATCCGCGTTGTAGGAATTGGCGAAGCGGTGAGCTTCGTCGCGCAGGCGTTGCACGAGGCGGAGCGCGGGACAATCGTCCGGCATTTTCAGCGGGTCGCGTCCGTCGTGAAAAATGATGTATTCTTCGCGTTTTGCCATGCCGACCATCATCGGCGGTTCTATGCCGATTTCGGCAAACGCTTCAAGCGCGGAGTGGACTTGCCCGATGCCGCCGTCGATGACGATTAAGTCCGGGAAGGAGCGGTTTTCGCGGTGCAGGCGCGAGTAGCGACGGAAAATCGTCTCGCGCATTGAGCGGAAGTCGTCGTTTCCGACATAGCCTTTGATGCGGAAGCGGCGGTATTCGTTTTTGTCGGGAACACCGTCGCGAAAATGCACGCAGGAGGAAACGACAAACGTTCCCGAAATGTGCGAAATGTCGAAACATTCCATCGTGCGCGGCGGCGTTTTCATGGCGAGAATTTCGCCGAGTTGTTTTACGGCGTCGAGCGGCGAAGTCGGGTCCGGAAGCGGGTTCCCGCGTGCGAAACGGCGGGATTTTTCCAGCGTCGCTTCAATCGCGGCGATTTGGTCGCGGAGCATTGCCGCGCGTTCGTAATCGCGGATTTCGGCGGCGTCCGCCATCGCGGCGCGGAGGCGTTCGACTTCCTCGCGGTCGCGTCCTTCGAGAAAATCGCAGGCGGCATCGACGCGGGAACGGTATTCTTCGGCGGAAACCTCGTTGGCGTGTCCGTAAATTTCGGCCCGCACGTCGTTGTAAAGCCGCCAGCGGCCGTCGGGAAGTTTTTGCGGATGCGTGTCGCCGAGAATGATGCCGAATTTTTTGCGGAGTTGCGCAAGCGTGCGGCGCACGCCCGTGGAGTGCGGGAACGGACCGAAGTAGCGCGCTTTGTCGGTCGTGCGCACGCGCACGAGGCGGAACGCGGGAAGCTCGGCGTTTAAATCGACGCGGATTTGGATGAACTGTTTGTCGTCGGTAAAAAGCGTGTTGTATTTCGGTTTGAGCTCTTTGATGAGGCGACCTTCGAGCAAAAGCGCTTCCGTTTCCGAGCGCACGACGTGAAATTCAAAATCCGCAATCAGCTCGACGAGCATACGGATTTTCGGTCCGAGCATCGGGCGGCGTCCGGGTTGAAAGTAGGTGGAAACGCGGTTTTTGAGGTTTTTCGCTTTGCCGACGTAAATAATCGAGCCGAGGCGGTCCTTCATCAGGTACACGCCCGGTTTGCGCGGGAGCGCCCGCACTTTCGTTTTCAGCGATTCCTCGTATTTTTCCTGCATTCGGGAAAAGATTAAACCACGGATTCAGCCCGATTCCTACGGTTTTTTTTTTCAACCTAAAATGCGTAAAGATTTCATATAAATCATATAAGAACGCGCCTTTGCGTTTCCTTTTTTCATGAGGAAACGTTATTTTGAGTTCCCGCGAAGATGAAAAAAATAATCCACATCGACATGGACGCGTTTTTCGCGTCTGTGGAGCAGCGCGATAATCCGGAGTTGCGCGGCAAGCCGATCGCGGTCGCGCGCGACACGGTGCGTAACGTCGTTTCTACGGCGAGCTACGAGGCGCGCCGCTACGGCGTGCGCTCGGCGTTGTCGGTTGCGAAGGCGAAGCGGCTTTGCCCGCGCCTGATTCTCGTGCCGCCGCGCCACGATGTTTACAAAAAAGTTTCCGCGCAAATCCGGGAAATTTTTCTGCGTTACACGGATTTGGTGGAGCCGCTTTCCCTGGACGAAGCGTATTTGGACGTAACCCGCTCGCCGAGCGGGAAAACAGCAACGCAAATCGCGCGGGAAATTCGAGCAGCAATTCGCAAGGAGCTCGGGTTGACGGCGTCGGCGGGAGTTTCGTTCAACAAATTTTTGGCAAAAATCGCGTCGGATTTGAGAAAACCGGACGGACTTTCGCGGATTTTGCCGAAAGATGCACCGGCATTTTTGGATTCTCTGAACGTGGAAAACTTTTTCGGCGTAGGACCCGCAACCGCGAAAAAAATGCACGCACTCGGGATTTTTACGGGAAAAGATCTGCGGGAACGCACACGGGAGGAACTGACGGAGCATTTCGGAAAAACGGGCGCGTGGTTTTACGAAATTGTGCGCGGGAACGATTTGCGCGAGGTCGAGCCGAACCGCGAACGCGTTTCGCTGGGTGTGGAAGACACGTTCCCGCACGATTTGATAGGCACGGAAGCGTGCGCGGAGGAACTTCAAATCATCGCAAAGGAATTGGAGCGCAGGCTTTCGCGGGCGAATTTTTCCGGCTACACGCTGACGCTCAAGATTAAATTTTCGGATTTTACGCAAATGACGCGATCGCGAACGCGGGAACACGTTTTTTCCGATACGGAGGATTTGTGGCGCACAGCGAAAGCGTTGCTCGAAGAACATCTGCCGCCGAAAAAACCCGTGCGACTCCTCGGAATTACGATTTCCAACGCGGCGCCGCTTGTTCCCGAGGCTACGGCAAAAAAGACAAATCCCCGTTCCCGCACCGACGAACGCCAACTGACGCTCCCGCTCTAACCGCAACGAGCGCGGGAACGCACGAAGTTTTTTTGGGGTTTATCCACGAATTTACACAAATTTCACGGATTTTGTCATGGAGGACAGCCGTCTCGGCTGTCCTTTTTTCTTTTGTCCTTGCAGGACAAAGCGACATGGTTCCACGCTTCGCTTACTTGTCGCTTCCGTGGGGTAGACGAAGTTTTTTAGAACCACGGGATGCACAGAACCCACGGAATTATTTTCAATGCAAAGCACGCAAAGTTTTTTAAGAACAGAGAAAGAATCTGATTTCCAATTCATAATTTTTCAAAAAAGGTAAAAACACGCACTGAAAGCGCAACAAGACCATAGCCCGGGGCAAGCGAGCGATATGCCTTTTTGCGCTTTCTCCGCTTGCTTTTGTTGTGCCGGGTGGAGAAAATTCAATTGATTCCGGTTTTGTTTTTGGTATGACTTTTTAGGTAGCAATTAACCCCAAGTCATCATCTTTCATTGAACCTGTTATGAAACTGACCGGAAATTCCCCTCGGAAGTTTTTTGTTCTGGCGGCAACGCTCGTGTCGTCGGTGTTTTGCGGATGCGCGTCTGAGCCCGTTTCAAAAAATGTTGCGCTTGCCTCGGCGGTTCGCGGCGCGGCACCGAATTGCGAACTCCACTCTGTGGTTTTGCAGCGCGTTTCCGGTGAAAATGTTTACGCGAATTTACTCGTATCGCGTCCCGGGAAAAGGGCGGAGGAGGTTTCCGTGGAAATGGTCGCGGGAACGCTTACTCCGGCTTCACAGAACAAACTTCGTCCCTACGCCGATGTTGCGAAAAAGCGCGTTGCTCCCGCGTCGCCGGGCGAGGATGAAGCGTTGGATAAGCAGCTTTTCCGCGCCGTACGTTCCGGTAATGTTGCCGCCGCACAGAAACTGATTGGCGCGGGAGCGAACCCTAACGCACCGGAAAGCGGTAAGGAAACACTCTTGAACCCGCTCGCCATAGCCGTATTGCGCAACGATTATTCTGCGGCTCGTATACTTTTGCAGAACGGAGCAGATCCCAACATCCGCTTGCGCTTTGAAAGTATTCAGTTCTCGGGAACGTTTGACGAAGGAACGGTCATTCACCTTGCCGCCTGCAACGGAAGCGAAGCGATGGTACGCCTGCTTGCGCGCTACGGTGCGGACCTCGATGCAATTTGTGAGTCCGACGAAAAATTTTCCGTCCGCATCAACGCTCTCGGGTTAGCGCTTAAAATCAAACGCTACAACGTGGTACGAACGCTTTTGGCAAACGGCGCAAACGCCGATGTTCCCTGTCAGGTCTGTGCGGGAAGCGGAGTTTCCGGCGATCGTAATTTACCTGTTTTTATGAGCGCATTTGATAATTTCATGCTGAATATTTTTGTGGACGCGGGAGCGGATTTGAACGTGGGCGAAAATTTTGCACCGCCGATTATTTTCGCCGTCGATACGGGAAACGCGGCGCTCGTAGAAAAGATGCTGCGCCTGGGCGCGAACCCGAATTTCGAGCACACAGACACGCATCTGCGTCTGCGCAACGGGAAGAAAATTTCGGCGGATTGCACGCCGATTTTCCACGTCAAAAATCCGGCGATTGCGGAGCTACTCGTGCGCTCCGGTGCAGATTTAAATCATGAGATTTCGGAGGGAATTTTTTCTCCGGATTACCGCGTACTCGATGTCGTCGGCGATCCCGTTACACGGAAATACCTGATTTCCGCCGGGGCGAAAGAAGCGCAGAAGGATTGAATCGAACGGGGCGCGTTCCCGCAGGATTTTTTTTTCGGGAAAACCGTTCCCGTGTCGCTTGCGGGAACGGTTTTTCTGTGTGTCGCGGAATCCCTAAAATCGGAAAAAAATGTAAAATTTTCTGAAATTTTGGATTGTGTAGAAAATTTTTGTTCTGAATACTTTGCACCCGCTTTCGATCCGAAAGATTTTTCCAAAATAAACATCAATAGTTACATCAAAAATGAGCGATACGATTATCGATTCCGTTCTGAAAACCGTCGTTGCGCGCGACCCGAACCAGCCGGAATTTCATCAGGCAGTTGAAGAAGTGCTTCACAGCCTCCGCGGATTTCTCGCAGAGAATCCGAAATACGCTAAGGCGGGACTTCTTGAGCGCATTGTCGAACCCGAACGCATGATTATGTTCCGCGTGCCGTGGGTGGACGACGCAGGAAACGTCCGCGTGAACCGCGGTTTCCGCATCCAGATGAACAGCGCGATCGGTCCGTACAAGGGAGGCATCCGCTTCCACCCGTCCGTGAATTTGAGCATTCTCAAATTTCTCGCGTTTGAACAGGTCTTTAAAAACTCCCTCACGACGCTCCCGATGGGCGGCGGCAAGGGCGGTTCGGACTTCGATCCGAAGGGCAAGAGCGACGGCGAAGTGATGCGTTTCTGTCAGTCTTTTATGGCGGAACTTTTCCGCCACATCGGCGCGAACGAAGACGTTCCCGCAGGCGATATCGGCGTCGGCGCACGCGAAGTCGGCTACCTCTTCGGTATGTACAAAAAACTTACGAAGCAGTTTGAAGGCGTTCTTACCGGCAAGCCGCTTGCTTACGGCGGTTCCCTGATTCGCCCGGAAGCGACGGGTTACGGCACGGTTTACTTTGCGCGCGAAATGCTCGCAACGCGCAACGATTCGTTTGAAGGGAAAAAAGTCGCCATTTCCGGCTCCGGAAACGTCGCCCAATATGCGGCGGAAAAATGCCTCCAGCTCGGCGCGAAGGTGCTTACGCTTTCCGACTCCAACGGCACGATTGTAGCCAAGGATGGCATTACGAAGGAACAGCTCGCGTGGATTATGGAGCTGAAAAACGTGACGCGCGGCCGCATCAAGGAAGCTGCGACGAAGTTCGGTTTTGATTATCTCGAAGGTCAGCGCCCGTGGTCGGTCAAGTGCGATATCGCGCTCCCGTGCGCAACGCAGAACGAACTCAACGGCGACGAGTCCAAGATGCTTCTCGCGAATGGAGTGATGTGCGTCGCGGAAGGTGCGAATATGCCGTCCACTCCGGAAGCGATTGAAGCGTTCCAGAGCGCGGGCATTCTCTACGCTCCGGGCAAAGCCTCGAACGCAGGCGGCGTTGCGACCTCCGGTCTCGAAATGTCGCAAAACTCGCTGCGCCTCTCGTGGACGCGTGAAGAAGTTGATGCTCGCCTGCTCCAGATTATGAAGAGCATTCACGAGTCCTGCGTGAAATACGGTAAGAATGCCGACGGCTCGATCAACTACGTTAAGGGCGCAAACGTTGCCGGTTTCGTCAAGGTTGCCGATGCGATGCTTTCGCAGGGCGTTTGCTAAACGGAAGATTAGAGCTTAGGGCTTAAAGCTTAAAGAGACTTTTAAGTCCTAAAAAAAAAGCAAAGGCGTTCCCGCGAGTTTACGGGAACGCCTTTGTTTTTAGGGAGACAGGTGAATCGTGACAAGTGGCAGGTGTCGTGTTTAGTTTTTGCTTTCGGCAAAAACCTTAGGACGGAACTGTCAACGATCCGTTATCAATGATTCACTAACTTTTGATGTCCGAAAGCCGTTTTGCCTGATTGTGCGCGATCGGCTTCCATTCCACTTTTTTGAAAATCGCCGTGATGGCGATCGGCAAATACGTGAGCATGAAAATCGGGAACGTAAACGTGTAGAAAATTTTCTTAAATCCGCCGCAGTGAATTTTTTTCCATTGCGTTGCCGTCGTGATGGCGCCGATAACCCAAAGCGTGGCGTAAATTCCTGCAAACGTAAAGACGAGGCTCATCAGGATTTTGTTGATTTCCCAGCCGAAAATAAGTCCGGCAACGGTTCCGATTGTGCAATTAATCAGCGTGAGAATACTCAGCACGAGCGCCGGCATAATCGTCATTGTCATGTCGTAGCACGAGGCGAATTTTTCGGAGAAAATATTTTTGAGCAAATCGTTCCCGTACTTGCCCCAAACCTGAATGTAGCCTTTTGCCCAGCGCAGACGCTGACGCCACGACTGCGCAAAGGTGACGGGTTGCTCGTCGTAGAGTTCCGCGTCTTTCGCGTAGCCGATTTTCCGTCCGCGAACGACATTGTAAACCGTGAACTCAATGTCTTCCGTGAGCAGGAAGAATTTCCAGCCTCCGACTTCGCGCATAATAGCCGACGCGAACGTGAAGCCCGTTCCCGAGACTGCGCAACTCGCGTTCATCAGCATCCGCGAGTGATTCAGATATTCGCTTTCGCGCAAAAACCAAAGTGCGTAGCCGGCGGTGATCCAGTTGTCTCCGTAGTTTTTGGAATTGCGGTAGCTGGTAATGACTTCGTAGCCGTCGGAAAAGGTTTTGTTGACTTCTTCAAGGTAGCGCGGATCAAGGACGTTGTCCGCGTCAAAAATCGTGTACGCGTCAAAATGCGCATCGCCGTAATCGGCAACGATTTTTTTGTAGAGAAAATCCAGCGCGTATCCTTTGCCGACTTGTTCTTTGTTGAAACGCTCGTAAACGACGGCTCCGTTTTCGCGGGCGATTTCCGCCGTTTTATCCGTACAATTATCCGCGATAACAAATACCGTGAAGTGTTCCCGCGCGTAGGTTTGTTTGTTCAGGCTTTCGAGCAAAAGCGGCAAAACCGTTTCTTCGTTGCGCGCGGAGATGAGTACGGCAAAACGGTGCGGCTCCGTTGCCTTGTGAGGTTTGTCTTTGAGAAAAAACGGAACGGCGATATAAAAAAACTGATACAAATAGCAGACCAAAAACGTTGCGCTGAGCAACATATTAATGGTTACAAAGATTTCTCCGGAAGAGAGAAATTCAGACTGAATTTCCTGCGTCATAGTTTGAAATGAAAGAAAAACAGACGGGAACGCTGTTCCCGTGAGCTTTGCGATTATCCGCGTTTTTCCCGGGCGATGTCAATTTCACACTCCGCAAAAAAAACGAATTTGAGATTGTTTTCGCTTCACATGGTGCAACTTCGTTTTTCTCGTTTTTTTGGTTTCGCGCGTCGCACGGGAACGTTAGTATCTGCACCCTAATTCTTTGTTCCCGAATTTTTATCGATATGAATTTTTTTGCAGTATCCCGAAACAAGCTTTCGCTGATGACCCTTTTCGCGGCGGGAACGCTGTCGGCAGTGCCCCTTGGCGGGGCGGAAATACTCGTGCGCGAGCAAATCTCCGTCGACTCCGAAGCCGCATTGCGCGCAGCACTTTCGGAAACGTATCAGCCCGACGGGACCACCGAAGAAAGCGACCGCAAATACCACAATAACGCGGACGTTACGCTCACAGGCGACATCACCGTTACGACCACGCGCACCGAGGAAATCAAGGATGCCGAGGGCAACGTTACGGGAACGACGACTTTCGCGGGCAATGCCGTCAATGTCCTTGCCGACAACGTAAAAATTCTCGGCGGCGGGTTCACGATTGCTTCGAGCGCAATCGCGCTTGATGTCAGCGGTTCCGGAGACCTCTTTTTCCTCGACGGGGTGAAGCTGTCCGTCGAAAACATCAAGTTCGCGGGAACGGCCGACACGACGAAGAAAACCGGACGTGTTTTCACCACCGGAAATTCCCTGCAAACAAAAATCAACATCGGCGCGGGAACGGTTTTTGAAAACCGCCGCCTCGTCGCTGACGCGAAAACAAATTACCGCGCCCAAGGTGGCGCAATTGTCTCGGCGAGTATTTCCGATGAAATTTCGCTCGCGAGTTCTGCGTCCGGCAACATCACTTTCAGCGGAAATCTCGTTCTCGGAAAAGAGATTTCCTCGACGAATTCGAGCGGCGAAACCGTAACGGAAAAACTCGATGCCGCAGGCGGTGCCGTTTTTGCGTCCGGGCTTTTTTCAGTTTCCGGCGCGGGAACGACGGCTTTTGAAAACAACGCTGCAATTTCCGAGACGGGAACGGCGTTCGGCGGCGCGGTTTTTATTGCTAATGCAACGTTGAACGGCGACGGCTCGCTCAACACCGGTTGGATTTATCCCGACAATGTTATTGATGAAACGGGAAAGAAAAAATTCGGTCTGCAGGTCTCCGAAACCGATCTGACATTTTTCGGAAATTCCGCGCAGGGCGTAAATGCGCAGGGCGGCGCGCTCGCCGTTTCCGGCGGTTATTTCGACGCGGCGGGAGCGACAATTTCGTTTTCCCAAAATTCTGCGCGAAACACCGCCGTCGGCGGAAAAGTTTTCGGCGGTGCAATCCAGCTCGGCGGTGGCGCTAAAGTAACTTTTGACGCGGGAACAACGCTTTCTTTCTCCCAAAATCGCGCCGAAGCCGGAGCCGCGCAAACAACCGTCGGAGGCGGTGCGCTCGCCGTTTCCGGCTCCATGCTTTCGCTCGCGGGAACGACGACGTTTTCCGCAAACAGCGCAACTTCCGCGTTCGGCGGTTCCGCAGTTTACGGTGGCGCGCTCTATGTTTCGGGAACGCTTGAAAGCGTGAAAAATCCCGACGGCACGACGACCGAAAAACACACGACCGATGTTTCGCTCGCGGGAACGCTGAATTTTTCTCAAAACACGGTTTCCGCTACCGCGCTTTCTTCCGAAAAAATCACGGGAACGGACGAGAATCAAAAAACCGAAATCATCGAATCCTCGGCTTCGGGCGGCGCAATCGCGCTCTTCGGCGGAAAAGTCGTTTCCGGCGAGAACCTGACTTCGATCGCGTTTTCCGGAAATTCCGTTTCCGGAAAAACTTTTGTTCAAGGCGGTGCACTCGCCTCGCTTTCGGATAAGACGGAGATGTCGCTAACGGCTTCCTCGGAGATTAAATTCGATGGAAATTCCGCAACGATTCTCGCACTCGAATCCGGCGAAGCGCAAACCGCCGGAGTCGTTCCCGTAGCTCAAGGCGGCGCGATTTACGTTTCTGCGGGAACGCTGAATTTGGGTTCCGCCGTAACGTTTTCCGGAAATTCCGCCGACGCTTCCGCGCAAGACGATGCGCTCGCGCAGGGCGGCGCGATTTTCCAACAAGCGGGAAAGCTGACGCTCGGCGCAGCGAATTTTTCCGGAAATAAGGCGGTGGCGCGTATTGCGCAAGGCGGCGCGATTTACGCGGCGGGAGGAGAAATGAATTTTACCGATGCCAAGTTCTCGCTCCAAAATCAGGCGCTTGCGGGAACGGCAACTGCCGCGCCGGGAACGACTTTTGCACGCGGCGGTGCGATTTTTGCCGAAGGCTCCGCTGTTTTGAATTTTTCCGGTGCGACCGAATTTTCTTTGAACTCCGCTTACGCGCAATCCGCTACGGGCGCGGACGCGAGCGGCAAACGCTCCGGCGCGGCGGGCGGCGCAATTTATTCGGAAGGAACGCTGAAATTTGACGAAGTTTCTTTCATCAACGGCTCCGCGGTTGTTTCCGGCGATGCGAGCGGCGCGGCATTCGGCGGCGCGGTTTACGTCTCGGGCGGGAAATTTTCGGCAAACACGTTCACGGCGCGCGAGGTTTATGCGGCGGCGCTCGGCGATGCTCACGGCGGGGCGGTTTACACGGATATTGCCGGGATTTTTGATGTTTCCGGAGATCTTACCGTGAGCGGAAGCGCTGCTCGCGGGGTTTCCGGGACGGACCCGAAAAATGCTTCCGGTGGCGCAATTTATGCGGCGGGAACGGTGCGCGTCGGCGGGAATTTTTCGGCGACGGGAAATTCCGTTTCGGGCGAAAAGGCTTCGGGCGGCGCAGTCGCCGTTGCTTCCGGAAGTGTCGTCGTTTCCGGGGCGGGAGCGCATGAAATTTCGTCAAACAAAGTAGCGTCTTCCGCAGGAGACGCGCTTGGCGGAGCAATTTCCGTCAACGGCGGAACATTCCGCCAAACGGCGGGAACGCTAAACCTTTCCGGCAACTCGGTGGTTGCGACGGGCGGAAATGCGCTCGGCGGCGCGATTTATATGCGCGGCGGAAACGTAACGCTCACGAATGCAACTCTTTCCGGCAACTCCGCAACGGGCGGAAACGCGCTCGGCGGCGCAATTTACATGGATTCGAGTCGCGCGGGAACGCTGAAACTATCCGGAGAAACGACGCTTTCCGGCAACACGGCAGGCGGTGTGAGCGACGGAATTTACGTTGGCGCGGGAACGGGGGCAGTCGAAATTATTTTTGAAACGAACGCGACTCTTACGGAAAACGAAGACGGAAGCGTTACGCGTTCGAACATAGAGACCGCGACGATTTCCGACAAAATCGCGGCGGACGGCGCAACGGTTTCGCTCACGAAGTCGGGCGCAGGCGATTTGACGCTCGGCGAAATTTCTGCGCTCAACGATGCGAAAATTTCGATGCATTTTAACGGCGGCGTTTCGACGCTCGGCGGAGAAGTCGCTTCTCTCGAAAAACTCTCCGTCGCAAGCGGCGCAGAAGTTTCGCTGGAAAAAACGCTCGGCGGCTACAAATCGGCGGAAATCGCGGGGACGGTCAATGTCGGGAGCGGCGCTACGTGGACGTTTGCAAGCGGCGCGGAAACCAAACTTTCCGGTACGCTTTCGTTTGACGGCGCGTCGGCGGTAATTTCCGGCACGTCCGCAATTTCCGGCACGGGAACGTTTTCCGTGAAAAACGCGACGACGTTTAAATTTGCGGACACAAGCGCGAATCTTTCCGCGCAAACGCTTACCGTCGGCGCGGGAACGCTTACGCTCGACGGCGCGGGAACGCTCAATGTTTCGGAAAAACTGATTTTCACGGAAACGGGCGCGGAAATCGCACTCAACGGTGCGACGCTCGGCATCGTCGAAGTCGCGCGCACGGCGAAAGACGATCTTTTTTCCGCAAAAATTTCCGGCACGGGAACGCTCGTCCTTTATACGGAGGCAAATGCCGAAAATCCGCCGAAAAACTTTGATTTTTCCGAGTTTTCGGAAAAAGTGAAAGATGAGACAACGGGCGAAGAAACGACAACTGTTTATAAGGGCGCGTTTGAAATCGGAAGCGGAATTTCCGTTAAGGCGGGCGTTTCCGTCGGCAACGGCGTTTCTGTCAAACTTTCTCAAAGCTCGTTGGTCGCGGGTTCGAAAAATGTCCTGCTCAACGGCGGAACTTTGCTCACGGACGCAGGGGCGACCTTGGAATTGGAATCTCTCACCATTTCCGGGGATGCGGGTTCGACTCTCGGCATCTCCGGAGAAAACCAGATCTTCAAAATGGTAGAATCCGAAACGGGCAAAACCGACGAAAACGGAAGCCCGATTCCGGAGACGAAAGCGCTTTCCCTCACGGGCAAACTCGACATTACGGAGACGACGAAATTTGTCGGAGCAGTCGTGCTCGGGAGCTCGGGCGAGCTTTCCGGCGCGGGAACACTCGAAGGTGATGTTTCCGGCAAGGGAACGGTTGCGTTGGCGGAAATCGTCGGCAATTTAAAGGTGGCAAACGGAAATGCAATGACGGTTGCCGAGTCGGTCGCCGTTACCGGAAATGTCGAAGTCTATTCCGACCGCACGACGGGAACGACGGCGAACGCACAGTTGCGCCTCGCGCAGGGCGCTTCGCTCAGCGCGGCGAATTTCAACAATTTCGGCGTGGTTTCCGCAGAATCTGCGACGCTTTCCGGAAATTTCGTCAACGCGGGAACGCTTTCCGTTGCGAAAGATTCCACGCTGGTTTTTGCCGCCGGAACGACATTTTCCAACGGTTATTCCGATGCGACGGAAAACCTTGCGGGAACGATCGACCTTTCCGCCGCGAACAGCGCAATTGACTTTTCCGCTATCGCCGACGAAAGCAATATCGAGCTCAAAAACGGCGTTGTCCGCATCAATTCCGTGAATCTGCAAAAGGGCGAAGCGCTTCCGATTCTCGGCATCGGCGACAAAACGATTTTTGACGGTCTCAAAATCGAAGACATCAACAGCTACTCGCTTGAAAACCGCTTCGTTTGGGACGCTTCGGCGGGCGAGCTGATTTTCCTCGGGCTCAACGGCGAACGCTTCTGCGGCACGCTCTACGGCGATTTGCAGCGCGAATCCATCAACGCAACTTACGATTTTATGCGCGCTGCGCAGTTTCGTAACGGCACGCGAATCCTCACGCCGGAGATCTACGGCGCGTACAAGTTGCAGTCGCCGTATATGCGCGGCTACATCGAAAAAGTGCGCCAGCGCGGCGGCGAAGTTTCCGCACAGCTCGAAGCAAAGCGCAAACGCGAATTGGAAATGGCGGAAAAACTCAATTCCCGCTTGGTCAATTTCTGGGCGCAGGCGGATTTCTCCGACGGCAAACAGCGTTCCCGCAAAGGTTTTGACGGCTACGATTCAACGCGCATGAACATCTTGGTCGGCGCGTCCGTGCCGCTGAAAAACTGGGAACTCGGGCTCGCGCTCTCCGGCGGCGACGAAAATTACGAAATGAATTCTGCGGGAACGCACCATGAAGTGGACACGACGGCGATCGGGCTCACAGGATACGCGCAGTACAAAAACGACTGGTTCGATTGTATGTTCGGCGCGGCGGGAATGATGACTTCCTCCGACACCGATCGCGGCGAATATTCCGGCGATTTCAACGGCTGGCGCGCAGGTGCGATGACGGAGCTCGGCGTAACGTTGCGGGCACAGAGCTGGTTCGCGCTCCGCACGTTTGTCGGACTTTCGGCGGCGTACGCACATTCCGGTGCCTTCAGCGAAAGCGGAGGCGAGGGCGCACTTTCCGTCGATTCCGACGGCGCGGCGAGCGTGCGCACGACCGTCGGGACTTCGGCGGCGTTCCTGCTCACCGATACGTTGCAACTGAAAGTTCACGCGGCGTGGCTGGCAGATTTCGGGAACGACACTTGCTCGCTCGACGCGTATATGCCTTCGACGCACACGGATTACGTGATCGATTCCCGCGAAAACGAATCTTCGTTGCTCGAAGCGGGTGCGACGCTGAATTGGGCGTTCAGCGAAAATATGGACGTATTCCTCGGCTACACGGGAACGATCGGCGCGGGCGAGCGCGTCAACGCCGCGTCTCTCGGTCTGAATTACTTTTTCTGATCGAAAAATTGCGCGGGAAACGGTAAAAAATCGCCTCGCGCAATTTCTTTTTCCTCCTGATTTTTTACTTTTCCCCAAAATTATAACCTCAAAATGAACGAGCTAAAAAAAGTGGTTTTTTTCGGATCGGATGCGATTGCGCTTCCGGTTTTGGAGACTTTGATCAGCGCGCCGCTGCGTGCGCTCGTCCGCATTGAGGCGATTTACACGCAGCCGGACCGTCCGTCCGGACGCGGGCAGAAAATCCAGCCGAACGCGATTGCGCAATGGGCGCGCGATTTCAACATTCCGCTTTACCAGCCGGAAAAACTTGGCGCGGAAGACGTGGCGAGAATCCGGGAAATCGGGTGCGATATCGGGCTGGTCATGGCGTACGGACATATTTTGAAGCAGGAAATGCTTGATGCTCCGAAACTCGGATTTTTCAACTACCATGCGTCGCTTCTGCCGCATTTTCGCGGTCCCGCGCCGATTGAAGCCGCCATCGCGAGCGGCGACACGGGAACGGGCGTAACGCTTCAGCGCATCGTTCCCGCGCTCGATCAGGGCGACGTTATCGGGAGCGCCGTCATTCCGCTCGACAACGATTCTACGCGCGCTTCTCTGCGCGAGCGCATTTCCGAGGCCTGCACGTTTATCACGATCGACACGCTCCCGCGTATTATTCGCGGGGACGCCGAGCGTATCGTTCAGCCGGAAAAACACGCTTCCTACACGCGTAAAATTTCGCGTGCGGATTCCGCGATTGATTTTTCCGCCCCGGCGAAAATGATTGCCGCACGCACGCGCGCGCTTTCGCCGTGGCCGGGTTGCACGTTCCCGTTTAACGGTATGGAAATCAAGCTCGGGCACGTCGAAGCGGTGCGGATTCCGGAGCTTCCGGAGTCGCTCCCGGGTACGGTGATGGCGTGGAAAAAGGGTGAACTGCTCGTCGCTACGGGAAAAGATTTTCTGCAAATTCATTCGTTGCAACGTCCGGGCGGGCGTATGCTTCCCGCGCGGGATTTTCTCATCGGAATGAAAATTCCCACGGGAACGGTTTTGGAAAGCCGGGAAATGTTTCCGCTGGCGAAAAAAACGCCGTGGAAAAAATCCGAGCTCCCGACGAGATAACTGCGGAGTCCGCTTCACTATTCCGGAACTACGCCACCGTGAGCAAGCCGCCTCCGAAAAAATATTTGCCGCGCGGAATCAAAATTTTGTTTGAGGACGCGGATTTGCTCCTCATCGAAAAACCTGCGGGGATGTTGAGCGTTCCCGCGCGCTACGAACCGGATAAAAATGCGCTTTCGCTGATGACGCACTTCGTGCGCAAGGGAAACCCGAAATCGAAAAAGGAGCTTTTCGCCGTGAATCGCCTCGATCGCGAAACCTCCGGAATTTTGGTTTTTGCAAAATCTTTTTCCTTTCGGGAAAAACTCCACGAAACGTGGAATGAAGCGGAAAAAATTTATCTCGCCGTTGCCGACGGTGCGGTCGAACCCGACTCGGGCGTGATTGAATCCTGGCTCGCCGAAGACGAAAACTACCGCGTGCACAGCGTTCCCGCGCCCGGGGAAAATGCGTCGGCGGGCAGGGCGCGGTTTGCCGCCACGCGCTACGAAGTTTTACGCCGGATGCCGCGCTACACGGTGCTCGACGTGTATTTGCTCACGGGACGGAAAAACCAGATTCGCGTGCATTTCGCGGAAAAAGGTCATCCTTTGCTCGGAGATAAAATGTACGGTCGCGGGAACGCGCCGCGCCTCGCGCTTCACGCGCGAAAATTCTGTTTCACCCATCCGAGCACGCGGGAACGCATCGAAATCGAATCTCCGGCACCGGAATTTTTCCGGAAATTTCTCTAAAAAATACGCGATGTTTTTTCCGTCCGCGTGACGAATTTTAAACTTGGAACGGAACTTGCAAAGGTAAGTGCGACAGTCCTGTTCTCTGTCCCTTTTTAGCCTTGCGAATACAGGCGAGAAAGAAGATTCTTACCACTCATTTTTTACATAAAAACGTCAGTCATGGGCATTACTTCCATTTTTAAGATTTTCGCCGGTCGGCACCACCGCCAATTTGTTCGCAAATGCAAACCGATTGTCAGAAAAATCAATGCGTTGGAGAGCGAGTTTCAAAAACTTTCCGATGACGAACTGAAAGCGAAAACGCCCGAACTGATGGAGCGTTTTCGGAAGGGCGAAACGCTGGGCAAACTTTTGCCGGAAGCGTTTGCCGTCGTAAAAAACGCCGCCCGCCGTCTTTGCGGGACGACTGCCGTGGTTTGTGATCACGAGCTGACGTGGGACATGGTCCACTTCGACGTGCAGCTCATCGGCGGGATCGCGCTTCACCGTAACAAAATTGCGGAAATGGCGACCGGGGAAGGAAAAACGCTTGTCGCGACGCTTCCGCTTTATCTGAACGCGCTTTCCGGACGCAACTGCCAACTTGTAACCGTCAACGATTATCTCGCGCGCCGCGACTCCGAGTGGATGGGGCATCTTTTCAAATTCCTCGGGCTGACCGTCGGATGTATCCAAAATTCCATGCCGCCGCATCAGCGCCGCGAAGCCTACAAGTGCAATATTACTTACGGGACCGCTTCGGAATTCGGTTTTGACTATCTGCGCGACAACGGCATGGCGACTTCGCTCAGTGAGCAGGTTCAAAGCGACCACTACTATTGCATCGTTGACGAAATCGACTCGATTCTGATCGACGAAGCGCGCACGCCGCTCATCATTTCCGGTCCCGTGCAGGAAGACCGCGCCGCGCCGTTTGAACAGTTCAAGCCGGGCGTTCAGGGCTTGGTCGAAAAACAGACGCGCCTTTGCAATTCTCTCGTGGATTCCGCACGTAAACTTTTGGAACGCGCCTCAAAGGAAAAGGACGTTCGAGCGGAACAGGCGGGGTTGGTCAAACTTTTGCAGGTGAAACTCGGTGCGCCGCGCAACAAACAATTCCTCAAAATGATGGAAAACGGCGAGTGGCGCAAAAAACTCGACCTGTTTGACGCGGAAATGATGAATGCGTTCAACCGTGAACGCCGTTTTGCCATCAAGGAAGAACTTTACTACGCAATCGACGAAAAGCGCCGCGAATCCGACCTCACGCAGCTCGGGCGCGATACGCTTCGCCCGGATAATCCGGACGCGTTCGTGCTTCCGGACATTCCGACGGAATTTGTCGCCATCGACACGCAGGAGAATCTCACCGCCGAAGAGCGCGCAAAGCTCAAACAGCAGGCGGAAGAACGCTTTGTCAAAGCCAGCGAAGACATCCACTGCATTTCGCAGTTGCTCCGCGCCTACGCGCTCTTTGAAAAAGACGTCCACTACGTCATCAAAGACAACAAAGTCATGATCGTGGACGAAAACACCGGTCGCATTATGCCGGGCCGCCGTTGGAGCGACGGTTTGCATCAGGCGATCGAAGCGAAGGAAAGCGTCGATATCGAAAAGGAATCGAAAACTTACGCGACGATTACGATTCAGAATTATTTCCGTATGTACGAAAAGCTCGCGGGAATGACGGGAACGGCGGAAACCGAAGCCGGCGAATTTTTCGATATTTACCGCTTGGGCGTGGTTGCGATTCCGACCAACAAGCCCTGCATTCGCATCGACGAAGACGATACAATTTTCAAAACACGCCGCGAAAAATACGCGGAAGCGGTCAAGGAAATCAAAGCGGCGCACGAGCGCGGACAGCCGGTGCTCGTCGGTACGGCGAGCGTCGAAGCCTCCGAAATGCTTTCCCGCAGCTTGAAGTTCGCGGGCGTTCCGCACAATGTTTTGAACGCGAAAAACCACGAGATTGAAGCTCAAATCGTGGCGCAGGCCGGACAGCGCGGCGCCGTTACTATCGCCACGAACATGGCGGGGCGCGGGACCGACATCAAGCTCGGCGAAGGCGTGCGGGAACTCGGCGGTCTTTTCGTGCTCGGTACGGAGCGCCATGAATCCCGCCGCGTTGACCGTCAGTTGCGCGGGCGCTGTTCCCGTCAGGGCGACCCGGGACGCTCGAAGTTCCTTGTTTCCCTGGAAGACGATCTGATGCGCCTGTTCTCGAATGCAGGCGTGATTTCCCGCGTTTTGCAAAAATCTTTTGTCGAAGGTCAACCGCTCCAGCACTCGCTTTTGAACCGTTCCATCGAAACGGCGCAACGCCGCGTTGAAGCCGTTCACTACACATACCGCAAAAACACGTTGCAGTACGACGATGTGTTCAATAAGCAGCGCGAAATCATTTACGGAATCCGTAACGAGGCGCTGAAAACGGAAAATCCGCGCGATTTGCTTTTCGCGCTCGTGGACGAAGAATTGAACGAACGCGTGGATTCCGCAATTCCCGCTGACGAAAAATCGGACGTGAACCAGGTGGTTCTCGAAGATTTTGTGCGCTGGCTGAACACGACGTTCCCGATTCGCTTTACGGCGGAGGAACTGCTCGCGGCGCGCGACGAAGGCGCGGCAAATCTCGTGGTTGATCGCGTGCGCAAAGCCTATTCCGAGCGCGATTCCTTTGAAGGCGCGGATGCGCTCAAAGGCATGGAACGCTACATCATTTTGCGCGCAATTGACAAGAATTGGCAAGACCACCTTGCGGAAATGGCGGATTTGCGCCAAAGCATCGGGTTGCGCGGCTACGGTCAGCGCAATCCGCTCGTCGAATACAAAAACGAAGCGTTTTCCTGCTTCAAAACGATGCTCGGCCGCGTGCGCACGGATGTTTGCACGGGACTTTTCCGTTCCGCGACAAGCTACGAAGCCTTTGAACAACTGATTCGCCGTTTGCGCGGAATCGAAATTCCGGAAGAAACTCCGGAAGCCTCCGACGTTCCCGTGAAACCCGCTTCCGCGATTGAAAAATCGCCTGCGGCGGCGGCGCTTTTCGGTTCGGTCGCTTCGGCGGAACCGGCTCCGGCGAGGGAAAACGAAAGCGGCGTTCCCGCAGAGCTTTCGAGCGAAATCGGGCGCAACGATCTCGTTGAAATTTCCCTCAACGGCGAAACTCGCGTTGCAAAGTGGAAGAAAGCCCAGGCGCTCATCGCCAACGAAGGTTGGACCTTTGTCAAACGAGTTTAAGTCAGTGAGTAGTGAACAGTGAATAGCGAATAACGTTCACTTCAAAGATTTTGCCGTCGGCAAAATCCTCCGCACTGAATTATTCATTATTCACTATCCGTTATTCATTAAAAAATGTCTTTTCCGCCGCAGATTACGGACTCGGAGTGGCTTGAAACCGTTTCTCCGACGACGCTTCGCGAAGGAAAAATGCTGGCGGAAACGACGACCGAGGTCGCGTGGAATGCGCCCGTTTTTAAAGGAAAAGTTATCGACGGCGCGCGCCACTTCCTCGTTTCTCTGGATCTGCGTTCCCGCACGTTCCCGCGGGCGGAATGCCTTTGCGAAACCGGCAGAACGGGGCGTGTTTGCCGGCACGCCGTCGCGATTTACTTTGCGTATTTTGCTCCGCTTTTGAAGGCGGCGGAAGCGGCGCGCTTGGCGGCGGGAATTACCCCGAAAAAATCACCTGCACCCGCCGTGCAGAATCGCACGTTCCGGAATCCGGAACTTTCTTCCCCGCAAAAGTTTTTTTCAAACGGCGCAAAAACTCCCGAAAATCCGGACGAATCCAAAACGCGTTTCCGGGCGCAAATCGACGGCGGGGCGGAAGGCATTTCGCTGATTCTTCCTTCGCGGGAAAATCCGCATTACGAAACGGCGCGAAAAATCGTGCAAACGGGAGGCTTTGTTTTGGACGCGCGTTCCCGCCGCTGGTTTTTGCGCGGCGAGCACAAGGTTTTGAACTTTATCGCGCTGCATCGGGATTTTTTTGAAAGCGAGTGTCGCGTGGATTACGCGATGAAATTCCGTCGTTTTATGCGCGGTTTGAAAACGGCGAAAATTCTTTGCGAAGCGGAAGCGCAGGGAGAGAATTTTGATTTTTCGGCGCGTTTGGAAACTTACGGCGTTTCGGAAAAGGAAATGGCGGCGGCGCTCGCTCGAGGGCAACGCTATGTACGCCGCGAAAACGGGAAAATCGTTCTGCTTTCGGAGGACAAACTGCAAAAGATTTCCGCTCTGCGTGCGCGGCTCGGGCAGGGCGGACTCACGGGAACGGAAAATGTTTTCCGGCGGCGTTTTTCGCGTGCGGAATTGCCTTCGGCGGAAGCGGCGCTGGAAGAAATCGGAATCGGATTCGAGCCGCCGGAAACGTGGCGGGAACGGTCTTCCGCGCTACGCGATTTGAGCCGGCTGGCGCGTCCGCCTGTTCCGGAAAAACTTTTTTCGCAGTTGCGTATTTATCAGCAAATCGGTGCGGCGTGGCTTTGGCATTTGCACAAAAACGGGCTCGGCGGTTTGCTCGCGGACGAAATGGGGTTGGGAAAAACCGTGCAGGCGATTGCGTATCTTTCGGCGGTTTTTGCCGAAAATACGAATCGCGATTTGCTCGCTCTGCTCGTCGTTCCCGCCGGGTTGATTGAGAATTGGCGCCGTGAACTTGCGCGCTTTGCGCCGGAAATTCCCGTGCGCGTGCATCACGGGCAACGCCGCGCCGCCGATGCGAAAACGCCGTTCCCGCGCGGGGTTGTGCTGACGTCGTATTCGACGCTGGCGATTGATTTGCCTTTTTTTCAAGCGAGTGAATGGCACACGATTTTTGCGGACGAAGCCCAACAAATCAAAAATCGCCGTTCCCGCAACGCTCGTTCGTTGAAAGAGCTTTTTTCCCGAACGCGCTTTGTGCTGACGGGAACGCCGATTGAAAATTCGCACGATGATTTGCGATCGCTTTTCGAGTTTTTGATGCCCGGATTTTTGCCGTCGGGAACGTCCGCTTCGCTCGCCGCAAAGCGGGAATGGGAGCGCGCGAACTTGAAAAATCTCGTCGCGCCGTACATCTTGCGGCGCACGAAATCCGCCGTTGCTCCGGAGTTGCCGCCGCGCATCGAGCAAACGGTGTGGTGCCGCTTCGGCGACGCCCAATCGCGTCTTTACGACGATTGGAAAACCCGTTCCCGCGAGGAAATTTTCAAACTCGAAATGGCGGGAGCGTCGGACGCGCATTTGCGTATCGCGGCATTTTCCCAACTTTTGCGCTTGCGGCAAATTTGTACGGAGCCGCGCGTGGTTTCGGCGGATTTCCCCGAAGCGGAATCCGCAAAACTGCGGGCATTTCGCGAGCTGCTTGACGAAGCTCAGGCGGCGGGTTCGCGAATGCTGGTTTTTTCACAGTTCGTTTCCGTGCTCGATTTTTTGGCGGATGCCCTGAGAAGCGACGGTGTCCCGTTTTGCCGCATCGACGGTTCCACGCGGGAACGAACACGAGAGTGCGATCGCTTCAATGCCTCGCCGGAAATTCCCGTTTTTCTGATTTCGCTGAAGGCCGGCGGGCTCGGACTCAACATCACGGGAGCGGACACCGTCGTCCATTACGATCCGTGGTGGAATCCCGCCGCAGAAGCGCAGGCGACCGACCGCGCCCACCGCATCGGGCAAACGAAAACCGTTACGGCGATTAAACTCGTCGTTGCCGATTCCGTGGAAGAACGTGTGCTTTCCCTGCAACGCGAAAAGAGTCGCCTTCTTGAGGAACTCTTCGACGCTAGCGATCCCGCTAACGCAAAGATTTCCCTCGCCGAAATTAAAGAGTTGCTGAGTTAGCCGAGTTTCGGCGAACAAAAAAAGCGGACAACCGGAGGAAATTTTCCGGTTGCCCGCTTTTTGAGTTTTGCCTGCGCGAGGCTTAGTAGACGTCCTTCTGGTAGCGTCCGGCGGCTTTAAGCTCTTTGAGCTTTGCTGCGGCGCCGGCGTCGTCGAGCCCGCCGTATGTTTTGAAGATATCGATCAACGCCGCTTCAACGTCCTTCGCCATGCGTTTCGCATCGCCGCAGATGTAGAAATACGCGCCTTCGTCGTTGAGCCATTTCCAAACTTCGGCTCCGGCTTCGCGGATTTTGTCCTGAACGTAGATTTTGTAATCCTGGTCGCGGGACCACGCGCAATCAAGACGCGTGAGCAAGCCGTCGGCGAGCGCCTTTTCCCATTCCGCCTGATAGAGGAAGTCCGTCTTGACGCGCTGGTCGCCGAAGAAGAGCCAGTTTTTGCCCTTGGCTCCGCGTGCGGCACGGTCTTGTACAAAGCTACGGAAGGGCGCAATACCCGTTCCCGGGCCAACCATGATGACGGGAGCGTCGAGATCCGCCGGCGGACCGAAGTGGGAGTTGGAAACGAAAACCGGAAGTGTGGTTTCGCCGACTTGTGCGTATTCGCCGAGGAAGGTCGAGCAAACGCCGTCGCGCTTGCGTCCGTTGGTTTCGTAGCGCACGACGGCGACGGTAAGGTGAACGCTGTCCTTGCCGACGAATTCCGGGCTGGAAGAAATTGAGTACAGGCGCGGCATCAGTTTGCGGAGCTGTTCGATAAAGGCTTGCGCTTCGCATTTGACCGACGGGAACTCTTCGCCGAGGTCGAGAACGTGGCGCGCGTCAATCCACGCTTTTTGAGCGACGGGATCGGCGTTTCCGAGCACTTCGGCGAGCTTTGCCTTGTCGCAATCGCAGGCCGCGTTGTCGTGAACGAACTGAACAAATTTTTTCGTAATGGCACCGAGTGCGAACTGTGTTGTGAGTGCGTCGCGGAGGCTGAGCGTCGTTTCCGTTTTGGGGAGTGTGACGGATTCGTCGCCGGAGAATTTGTAGGCTTTGAGCACGGCATCGACAAGTTGGGTCGTGTTGCGCGGGAACACGCCGAGGGAGTCGCCGGACTTGTAAACGAGGCCGCTACCCGTAAGATCAATTTCCAAGTGAACCGTTTCTTTCTGAGATTCGGGGGCATTCGCGCGGCAACGCACTTTCAGTTTTGCCGGGAACGGATTATTTTTGTCGTAAGCGCAAGGTGTGGGTTCTGACATATAACTTTACTTTTTCGGGTTAATGAAAAGGGAATAAACTTTCGAAAATTTATGCCAAAAAAACGGCTCGGAGAAAATGAAAAAGATTTTTTTTAAGTCCGCGTGAACGCCTTTCGGCTACGTTTTGAAGTTCTATTTGGCGATGAGGTCGTAGGCTTTGTAGCCGGTTACGGTAACTTCGCTAAACTCACCGACGGGCAGATTTTTCGGAACGTAAACGACGCCGTCCACTTCAAAGCCGTCGCCCGCCGTGCGTGCGATGCCGGGTTCATCGACCAGGACGCGGATTTTTTCTCCGACGCGGGAACGCATCCGTTCGCGCGAGATTTTCTGCAAAAGCACCATGGCGGCGTTCCACCGGCGCACTTTTTCTGCGGGAACGATCTGGTTCTGCATGAGTGCGGCACTCGTGTTTTCTTCTTTGGAGTATTGGAAAACGCCGACGCGGTCAAATTTCTGCTCTCCGAGAAATTCCGTGAGTTCTTCAAAATCGGCTTTCGTCTCTCCGGGGAAGCCGACAATGAACGTGGAGCGAATCGTCACGCCCGGGATTCCTTTGCGGATTTTCGCAATCAGGTCTCGGATGTATTTCCCGTCGGTTTCGCGATTCATCGCCGAGAGCATAGCGTCGGAAATGTGTTGCAGCGGAATGTCGACGTAGGGCACGACTTTTTTGCATTTTGCAAAAACGGAAATGAGTTCGTCGCTCCAATGCGCCGGATGCGTATAAAATACGCGAATCCAAAAATCCCCGCGAATACGGTTCAGCGCGCGCAGAAGCGTGGCGAGCGAATCGCCTTCTTCGGAGCTGACTTTGGTGGTTTTGCCGACGCGTGTTTTTTTCCACGTGTCCATGCCGAAGTAGGTCGTGTCTTGCGAAATGAGGTTGATTTCCTTGACACCGTGGGTCTGGACCAGCGTTTTCACTTCGGCGACGATATCGTCGATCGCGCGGGAACGGTGCTTGCCGCGAATGCCGGGAATCGCGCAAAACGCGCAACCGTGATTGCAGCCTTCGGCGATTTTTACGTTGGCGATATGCGGGAGCGTGAGGCGCGCGCGCGGCGTGGCGTAATCGGGAATATAGCTCGGACGCTTAGTAACTGAAACGGGCGCGGGCGTGTTTTCGCCGGCGCTTTTGGCGTTCCCGCAGAGTTTGCCGATGAGCTTGTCGATTTTTTCAAGTTCGTCGATGCCGATGAACGCGTCTGCCTGCGGAATCATTTCGCGAACTTTTTCGCCGTAGCGTTGCGGCATACAGCCGGCAACGATGATTTTGAGCGGTTTTTGATTTTTGCGGCGGCGTTTCGCTTCACGTGCCATTTCCTTTACGGCATCCAAGCTCTCTTTGCGGGCGTCGAGAATGAACGAGCAGGTGTTGATGACGACGGCATCCGCTTCGCGCGGGTCCGCCGTAAGCTGCATCCCCGATTCGAGGATGCGGCCGATGAGCACTTCGCTGTCCGATTGATTTTTCGGGCAACCCAAAGAAACGATTCCGACGGTAAGCATTTTTCTAAAATTTTAAGATTTGGCGGAAAATAAAAACGTTCAGTTCCCAACTTTCAATTTTCAACTACTCAAAGATTCCCCACGCCCAAAAGCTCTCGTAGAGAATCCACAGAAAAAAGAAATACAGACCGCTGAGCACGACACGCTGAACCCAACGCCAAAAAACGGCATCGGGCGAGCCTTCGCCCGTGAACGGCGCACCGAAAAACCAGCGGATAAAGCGTTCCCACGCGGGCGGGCGAATTTCCTCCCAAATGTCCGGTCGCTCGAAAAGGGCGCTATGCTCGTAGCGACGCGCGATTTTCCGGTAAATCCAGGCAAGGGGAGAAAACATCGCTTTTTTTTATTCGTGCTTCCCGCAGGTGCAGTGCCCGCAGGAACCGTCGCCGCGGCAGTGCGGCTCTTCGATTACGGGCAAACCGCGCTCGAGGATTTCCGCGAGCGTTCCCGCAAGGTTTTCGCGCGGGAACGCGATTTCGCGGCGTTCCTGCGTGTCGCGCACTTTGACGACACCGAGTGCGAGTTCGTTGGTGCCGTAAATGAGCGCGTAGCGGGCTCCGGTTTGCTCCGCCGTTTGAATCAGTTTGCCGAATTTTCCGTCCTTGAACGCGTATTCCACGCGGAATCCGCAGTCGCGCAAGACGGCGACATCGGAAAGCGCTTCCGCGCGATTTTCTTCTCCGAGAATAATTGCGTAAAAGTCCGGAGCGTCAACGATTTGCGGGAGCAGGGTTTGTTGTTCAAGCAAATTGCGCAACGTGACGTCTCCCATGCCGAAACCTACAGCCGGCATTTCCGGTCCGCCGAGTTTTTTGACGAGTTTGTCATAGCGCCCGCCGCCGGCGAGAGCGCGTCCTTCGCCGACGAGCTGGAACGCCTCGAAAACAAATCCCGTGTAGTAGGCGAGCCCGCGCACAATCGTCAAATCCGTGCGGACAAACGCGCCGACGCCGAGCGCTTCGAGCAACCCGAGAAGTTTTTTCCATTCCTCCAAACGGGCGAGCGCCTTTTCCGCGCCGGAACGGGCGGAGAAAAATGTGTTCAGCTCATCGAGCGATTTGAGCGCGACAAATTCGCGCACCGTCGCGAGCGTTCCCGTGGGATCAAGCGGCGTTCCCGCGAGCGCGGCAGTCATCATTTCGACCAGTCCGTCGTGCGCAACGCGTTCGAGTTTATCAACGACGGAAAGCACTTTAACGGCGGTCGCTTCATCGGGAATGCCGATGTTTTCGAGGAAAAGGAACCACAGCGTGCGGTCGCTGAGGCGGATGCAGAAATCGTTTTCGCTCAAACCGAACGCGTGCAGGGACTCCACGCAGAGCGCAATGATTTCCGCGTCGGCGGCGCAACCGGGCTCGCCGAGAATGTCCGCGTTGTACTGGTAAAACGCGCGCAGGCGTCCGCGTTGTTGCTTTTCGTAGCGGTAGTTTTCGCCGATGCCGAACCATTTGACCGGGCGGCGGAGCGATCCCGCGCGTGCGGCGACGAGGCGGGCGAGCGAGGGCGTCATTTCCGGGCGAAGCGAAACTTTGCGTCCGCCTTTGTCTTCAAAATTGAAAAGCTGAGAAACGATTTCCTCGCCGGATTTTTCCGTGAAAAGTTCGAGCGGTTCAAGCGCGGGAGCGTCCCATTCCTGAAAGCCGAAACGGCGGGCGGATTCGCGCCAGCGAGCGAAGATGAAGTTGCGCACGGCACAATCTTCCGGATAAAACTCGCGGAAACCGGGAAGTGATTTGAATTGCATGGAATTTGGTAAAATAAGAGCCCGTAACGGGCGTGATTTTTATTCGGGAAAAAATTAAAGAAGATCCAACCAGAAAAGGGCGACAAATTCGCCGATGAGAAGTGCCCAAATACACGCATAGACAAACGTCGTAAAGGAGTCGGCGGCGAGCGGTTGCATACGCAGAGGCGCGCGCGTTGTTTTCTGCGCGGGTGCGGCGGTTTCGGCGGGAGTTGTCTGTTTTTCGTTCACGCCGGAAATTAAATGCGTTCCCGCGTTCCCGTGCAAATTGAAATTTGCCGCAGGCAAATTTCAATTAATTGCGAATAGCGAATTCCAAATTCCGAATGAAGTGCGGGGAAAAATCGTAGCGGGGAAAGACTTCAACTCTTGTTCATTAATCCCGAGAACTCCTCGAAGCCATA
>JAGBIL010000037.1 GCA_017935025.1 Opitutales bacterium
CTCCGACGGAGCGTTACCTCCGTAACCCCATGCGAAGCGAGCAACGCGAGCAGAGCTCGGGGAAACCGGACAAAATAAAAAAAACGGCATCGTTGTGCCCTAACGTTCTCGCGCAAAACCACAGCGATTTTATGCGATTTATATAAAAAAACTCTGTGGCTCTCTGCGCACAAAAAAGAGCGTTCCCGCGAGGGAAATCCCCACGGGAACGCTCTTTTTTAATCACGAATAATTCGATATTCGGAATTCGACATTCGCAATTACTGCCGCTTAGCGGCAGTTGCGGCGGCGACGCGAGACCGCGAGCGCAATCGCGCCCAAGCCCGCCAACAAACCGAACGCCGACGGCTCAGGAACCGCAATAGCTCCATTGCTATACACGCAATCCGTGTAAGTTACCCCCGTCGCCGTGTTCTCAATCGTGATCAAATCTCCGTCATTGAGTTGCGATTTGATAAGGTTACGCGTCGTCTCGTCCGCGATCAGTGTTTCCAAATCAAGATCTTCCCCAAGAACTGCGTTTTCGTTGTCTGTGCTGAACTTCAACGTCTCGAACGAAAGACCGGAACCTGCCGTTCCCGCTTCATCGTCTGCAGCGAGCGTCATCACAGCAGAAACTCCCGTGATGTTGATCACCACGTCGCTTTCTGCAATCGTCAGGACCTTGGTCGTAAGTGCGTCGACCGCTATCGTCCCCGAGAGAATCACTTCGTCGGCGTTAATCGAAACCGTCCCGCCAAGCGTAGCCGTTCCCGTGATTTCTAACGTCCCGCCATCCATCGTGAAGGTTCCGTTATTCGTGATATTCGTCGCTTTCAGCGAGGAATTTTTAAGCGACACCTCTGCTCCGCTTCCGACATAAACATCCGAAATAACATTAATCGTTGAAGAATCCGCTTCAAGAGCAACGGTCATGCCCTCTCCCGCATTGTAGAGATTCAGTTTACCGACATGGAGCAACGAATTATTTTTCATCGTTATCTTTCCGGAGCCTTCAGCCGTTCCCGTAAGTGCATAACCGCTATCAACGTGTCCGACATTAAGCGTGAAATGCGAGTTCTTCTCTACATCTGTTTTGAACGTTGCATCATCAAGAACCAATGTCGCGACCCCTCCTTCAACTTTTGATGCAATTCCGTTACTTTCCCACGTTCCGTAAAGTGTTCCGTTGGTCACGGAAACACTTCCGCGATTGCGGTATTGACTCGTAGACACATCGGCGTTGACGATGTTTACGATCCCGTTCTCACGAACATTTAACGCGCCCGAAAAACTTGCTGACGTGCGCGTAGCTCCCGCAGCACCAATATTCACAGTAGCCGAGGGATCTCCGTTTTCGTTTCCGATGATAATTTGGGCGTTTGACGTGAGCGTTCCCGTAATGTCAAGCTGCGTCGCATCCTCCGTGTAAGCCCCATATCCAAGATCAATACGACCGACAGATGAATCTCCCTTAATTGCGACAGAACCGTTAACCCGCATGAATCCGCCAACGGTAGAGTCCGTCAGCGTTGCTCCATCCAAAAGGTCGACCGCGTTCCCGCTGAGCGTTACGATGTTCAGCGTAGAATTTCCGGAAACCGTGAACTTGCCGTTGTTGGCGACCTTGTCGACGCTAATATTCCCGCTGTCAACCGCCAGCGTTCCCGCATTGGTGATACCTTGCGAAGTGGTAGCATTTTGGGAAATAGACGCTCCGCCGAAAACAGTAAGCGTTGACCCGCTTCCGATTTGCACGCGATCTTCACGAGTGTATCCGTCCGAAGTTTTAAGAACCATCTGAGCTTTATCGGAAAGCTCAAGATTCCCATTAGAGAGCAACTTGACGAAGTTATTGTTCACCGTAATTTCGGTGCCTTCTCCCGTTGCAGAAAACTTGCCGCCTTCAACGATGATTTCGCCGGCATAAAGCGTAGCCCCGTTACAGAAAACAGCCGAACCGTCTTTTTGGATATTCAGCCCGTTGGTAGTATCTTTCACGGTTCCTCCGTCAACGAGAAGATTAAAGCGAACCGTATCAGTGCATTCTCCGTATTTTCCGCCAACATACAGATACGCGCCGCTGTCAGATGTCAACGTCGCGCCTTTGTTGACCTTAAGAGTTGCCGTCATCAATCCGTCATCGTTAACGGGATATCCCCAATAAATTGTCGGAACTCCGACCGCAATGCTTCCCGAAACGTTAGCACCTTCAGTCAACGTAAGCGTACCGCTTGCGACCTGCACTTTACCGTTGCCGGAAATCGTCGAATCAAAGGTGTTGTTCCCGCCGTTGAAAGCGATTGCACCGGAATTGGCGATGGATTCTGCGCTCAGAGTTGAGTCATTGACGAAAATTGTTCCTGCATTGGAAATTTCACGCCCTACAACTTCAGATTCCCCGCTGATTTCGAGAATGCCGTTGGTGCCAATCGTAATGTTTTCAGAAACCGATTCATGCGTTTCCGCAGTCATCAGGATTTTGGATCCGTCGGAAACAACAACTTTTCCGGAGCCGATGTTAAGACCAAGATTACACGTATTTCCGGGACTTCCTCCGTCGCCCCAACCGATATTATAGATGACAGACCCGTTAGAAACATTGAGCGTAGCTACGCCGTTCGCATTATAGTCCGTTCCGGAGGCGGCATCGCTTCCCCAAGAAACATTTCCGATCGCGTGATAGGCCCCGACATTCAAAGTTCCTCCGAGATAAAGCACGGAATCATCCAAGGTCGTTTGTCCGCGTCCGGCGACTTGGAAAAATCCGGAAACAAACGTGGAGCTCGTGATATTCACCGTTCCCGCAGAGCCAAAATTCATCAGAGAAGCGTTACCGCCAAAAGCCAGCTGCGCAGAAAAATTCTTTGCCCCGACAGCGAGATCCTCGATGTCGGTACTCACGGTCGAACGAAGACCGACAACGGAATTTTTAATTGTCACCGTCGTATCGCCCCACATCGTCCACCAAGCTTCGGATGCCGTATAAAGACCGGCTTTAAGATAAGAGTTTTCAACCGAGATCGAATTTTTAGAATCAAGAAGGCTTCCGCTACCGGCAATGATCTTCCCGACCGTAAGTTTAGCCCCGTTCAAAACAAGGTGGGAATCGCCGGAGCGAGCGTAAACCTCATTAAGATTCTGATAATTCCCTCCGGTAATTGTATACGAGCTCGATGCCGCTAAATTTACATCTTCTTCGCCTCTGTTATCGTTACCGTAAACCCACGCAGCGCCGACAGCATTCGTAACATCGACAATTTTTCCGGCTGTTTCAAAAGCGTCTTTCATGACGTTTTCAGACGAAAGCGTCACGTCCGGAGTTAATATCGTGCCTTCTGCCCACGCGGTAGAGGTCATCGCGGCGGCCGCGACGAGAGTTGAGAGAACGAATTTATTCATTTTGCTCATGGCTATGGTTTTGATCAGATTGAAAAAGTTGTCGCTTTTGTTTACGGGCGGAAGCCGCACAAAAAACAAAACTTGGTCAAGTCTACCTTTTTTTTTTTCATCAAAATCAAGCCATATTTGAGACATCTTGCACTATTTGCTACGCTTTAGATAGTCTTTGTGCGTAAGTTCTTTATGAATAAAGGGTTTTCGGCGTGTTTCGCGGATAAATAGTCGGAAGAAAAAATGAAAAAAGGACAGCCCGGACGGCTGTCCTCCATGACAAAATCCGTGAAATTTGTGATTCAAAAAACTTCGCGCGTTCCCGCGCGGGAACGTTTTCTAAACGTTGAGCAAGGTGTGCAAATCGCCGAGCGTCGTGCACGAAGCAAGTTCGGAGCGAACGCGTTTCCCGCCGGAAACACCGTAGGTAAACGGATGAAGTCGCGCAAGCAGCCAACGGATATTTTCCGTTCCCGCGTCGCCGCGCGTTTTCGCCAACGTCTCCGCATAGCGAAACAACGCTGAAAAAACGACTTCCGGCGACGGCGTTCCCGTGCCGGTTGCCGTCTCTTTTCCGAGCAAAGCGTTTTTGATTTGGGAGAAAAGCCACGGTTTCCCGAGTGCGCCGCGCCCGACCATCAGCCCGGCAACACCGCTTTCGCGCACGCGCCGCACGGCGGTTTCCGCATCGCGAATGTCGCCGTTGCCGACTACGGGAATTTGCACCGCGCGAACGACTTCGCCGATTTTTCCCCAATCCGCCTCTCCGGAATAACCCTGAGCTTTCGTGCGCCCATGCACGGCGAGCACACGAATCCCGGCATCTTCAAGCCGCCGAGCCGCCTCAACGTGCACGAGCGACTGCGAATCCCAGCCGAGCCGCATTTTCGCCGTAACGCACGTCGCGGGAACGGCTTCGACCACCGCGCGAGCAATCTTTTCCATAAGCGGCAAATCGCGCAAAAGCCCCGAACCCGCATTTTGCTCAACCACTTTGCGCGCCGGGCAACCGAAATTGATGTCGATAAAATCCGGCGCCAAACGCGTTTCCAGCAACGCCGCCGCACGCGCCATGGAATCCGGATTCGCGCCGAAAATCTGAATTCCCATCGGGCGTTGCCCGGGCGTAAAATCCACGTCGCGCCAAGTGCGCTCGCGGTCGCGAATCAGCGGCTCGCTCTGGACGAATTCGGAAACGAGCACGTCCGCTCCGTGTTCCTTGCACAATGCACGAAATGCGATGTCGGTAAATCCCGACATCGGAGCAAGGTAAAGCGGCGTTCCCGTCCGAAAAATTTCCTCAAAACGCCGCATCATTTTTCAAAAAAACTCGTTCCCGCCGAGCCTTGCCGGACTACGCCAAGCCGAGCTTGCGCAATTCCGCGACAAGTTTCTGCTGAAATTCCGGCATATCCGTTTGCGGCGGACGATAGCCCTCCGGAAATTCCGCCAAGCCCGGACGACCGCTTTGGTCGATGAGCCACTTCCCGCGCACGCCATCGGAAAACGTAACGTCCCCGCTCGCGATCACGCCGGGAATCTGCACCGCATCCGTGCTGAGCGAAACCCCGCCGGCCCCCGGAGCCGCGTCCTGCGCGGGAACGGTTTCTTCCGGAGCACCCGCAGGCGGTTCGGGTGCGGCGGTAGCCGTTTTTTCCTCCGTCGGTTTTTCCGCCGAAGCCGCGTCCTGCAACTCCAAATCCAAATCGTCCACGAGGAAACGCACGTCCATGTAGGTCATCGAAACGCCGAAATCTTCTCCGATTTTCGTTTGAATTTGCGCGAGAGAAAGTCCCTCGCCGACCCACGCGGCAACCTGTTTTTTCTGTAAATCCGTAAGCATAAAAATTTCGTTTCGTTGTTGCCCGGCATTATCCGTCATCGCCAAACAACTATCAACCGCCAATTTAGCGGCGGGAACGCCAATTCAACGCGCGGTGATGCTCGGCGCGCATTTCGCCGTCGGCTTCGCAAACGTAAACTTCGACGACATCGAGCCGCGTTGCCGCCGGGCGTTCCCGCAAGTCGCGCAAATACGCGTCCGCCGCGCGCCGAAGCGCCTGTTTTTTCCGCGCATCCACGGCGAACACGGCACCGCGGGCATCGTGTTCCGAGCGCGTTTTGACCTCGACGAAAACGAGCGTTTCGCCGTCGCGCGCGACGAGGTCGATCTCGTCTTTCCCCGCGCGAAAGTTGCGGCGGAGAATTTTCATGCCGCATTGTTTTTTCAAAAAATCGGCGGCGAATTTTTCTCCGGCATCACCGCGTTCCCGCTGCCACGTTTTCTTTTTCTTCGACGGATTTTTCCCGAAAAGTTTGCGGGAAACGCGCTCGAAAAAATCAACGACGGCGAGAAATCCGTGACAAATTCCGGCAACGACGACTTCCGCAAAAAACCGCCCGACGCAACGCAACACAAATCCGAGTATTTCGTCCATGTACCCGTTTATTTTTCCAAAATTGCGCGTTCGAGCGCGAAAGCGCGCGAGCCTTTGAGCATGACGTTCCCGCGAAATGCCGAGATAAATTCGCGGAGCGCGGCGATATCGTCGAATACGCGAACACGTTCCTGCGGGAAACCGTGCGAAATTGCGCCCTGCCCGATTTGCGCGGCGTTCCCGCCGAAAAGCGCAAGAACATCCGTTTCCGCACAAAGCGGCAGTTTTTCGCCGACGCCGAAATGAAGTGCTTCGGACTGCGCGCCGAGTTCGCCCATGCCACCGAGCACGAAAAGCCGCGGCGTTCCCGTGTTTTCCGGAAAGCGTTTTGCAAAACTTTCCGCCGAGTCCAGCATCGACGCCGGCGACGCGTTGTAGCAATCGACAAAAATTCTTCCGCCGCCGGCGCGTTCCCGCACTTCCCCGCGATTCGCGGACGGCTTCCACGCATCGAGCGCCGCTTGAATTTTTTCCGGAGAAATGCCTTCCCGTAACGCCGCACAAATCGCGAGCACCGCGTTTTCCGCTAATCCGCGCGAAACATTGCGCACGACAAAAACCGTTTCTTTCCGTTCCGGGTTTCCGCGTAATTTCAAATAAAATACATTGTCTCCCGCGTCTAAAATCTCACAACGAACACAATCCGCGAAATAAGCGATCCGAATCTCGGAGCCTTGTTTCCATGCGTCCGCAAGCGAGGCTTCCTCCGGCGTGCGAACCGGCACATTCGCGAGTGCCGCCTTGATTTTACGGAAGCTTTCGTATTGCAGTAAATCCGCGTTAAAAATCACGCGTCCGTCGTAAATGTCCGTCGCAAGTGAGGCTTTTTCGCGGGCGATATTTTCCATCGTTCCCAAGCCTTCGAGATGCGCGGGCTTAACGTTTGTAATCAGCGCAATGTCCGGAAAAATCATTTCGGCGGAAACGGCGAGTTCGCCGGGAACGCTCATTCCCGCTTCAACCACGGCGAAACGGTGAATTTCCGGATCAATTTTCAGCAACGTGAGCGGCACGCCGAGCGTGTTGTTCAGATTTTTCTCCGTCGCAAGCGTCGGCGCTTCCTGCGAAAAAATCTGTGCGAGCAAATCCTTTGTCGAAGTTTTTCCGACGCTTCCCGTAACGCCGATGACGGTTTTCCCGACGCGGAAATTTTCGAGGCGATGCGCCTTTGCCAATTTTTGCAGCGCCGCGACGGTGTCGGGAACGACGATTTGCGGGAGCGCAACTTCGGGAACGAAACGTGAAACGAGCGCGCCTGCCGCGCCGCGTTCCCGCGCCGTGGCGAGAAAATCGTGCCCGTCGCGATTTGCCGTTTTGATGGCGACAAAAATTTCTCCCGGCAAAATTTTCCGCGTGTCGATCGCCGCGCCCGAAATTTTTCCGGGAACGTTCCCGCCGCGCCATTCCGCGCCGAGCGTTGCCGCGACAAAAGCTCCGTTCAAACCGTTTTTCATGATGCGGAAAAACTACGTTTCTCCGCCGCTTTTCACAAAGGAAAAATCAAACGAAGATTCCGGCACGGGAACAGAAACTCTCGCCAACCTCCTCCACTATTCCACTTTCCCACTAAAAACAGATTGGAAAGCCGTCGGCTTCGTGGTTTCTTTTTGCCATGCAAAAAACGCCGAGCGAAAAACCTTTTAACGCAATTCCGGAAGGATTCACACGCTACCGGTGCATCGTCGCCTACGACGGCACGGATTTTCACGGTTGGCAGAGCCAGGTTTGCGGGCTCACCGTGCAGGATTTTCTCGAAAAACGCCTGACTCAGATCACGCGCGAGGAAATCCGCATTCACGGGAGCGGACGCACGGATTCCGGCGTCCATGCGCGCGGACAATGCTTCCACTTCGACTCGCGCTGGAATTATCCGCCGGAAACGCTCTTGCGCGCGCTCCACAGCGGTATGCCCGCGGGCATTACCGTCCTGCGCGCAACCAAAGCGAAAAACGGCTTCCACGCACGCTTTTCCGTCAAAGGCAAACGCTACTGCTACCACATCCGCGAGGGCTACCCGACACCGTTTGACGCGCGCTACTGCTGGGGCGTGGGCGAACGCAAGCTCGACGTTCCCGCCATGGCGCGCGCGGGAACACTCCTGCTCGGCGTGCACGATTTTTCCGCGTTCGGAGCCAACCACGCGGCGGCAGAGCGCGAAAACCCGATTAAAGACTTGCGTCGGCTCGATGTCGTGCGGCGCGGTAAAGAGATTTTAATTACAACGGAAGCGAGCGGTTATCTTTACAAAATGGTGCGCCGGCTCGTGGGCGGGCTCTACGCCGTGGGAATCGGAAAAATGTCGCCGGAAGATTTGCTCGCGTACCGCGAGGCGAAAATCTGCGACGCGCGCGTCTCCACCGCTCCCGCGCGCGGTCTTTTCATGGAAAAAGTCTTTTACTGAAAATATTGAACTTTGCGCTCCCCGAAAGGCAAACGGAGCAATCGGCAAAGAATTAAGAAAAAAAAGCGTTCCCGCGAAATCAATCGCGGGAACGCGGACACCGAGTCTCCGCGCATCACTCGGCTTTGTTTCGCCTTTTCAAGGCTCGTTGTTTTTTCGTTCCCCACCCTACGCTTACGCGCAGGGTTTTAGGACATAACGCCTCTTCGAGGCTTTGAGTTTGTGTAACTGCCTTCAATACGCGGAGGTCTACGGGGACGCTTGGGTCTACGGCTTCGAGGCTTTGAGTTTGTGTAACTGTCTTCAATGGGCAGGAGTTTTAGAACATAACGCCTCTCCGAGGCTTCGCGTTTCCTAAAAAACAAAAAAAGGACAGCCGAGACGGCTGTCCTCCTTCGGAAGAAACTTCCTTTCACTTTGTTCTTTTGCGGTTAAGGGTTCCTCAAAAACGAATTTCTCGAGGTTGCCTGAAGCATTAAGCCTTAACCTTTAAACGCTCTTAGCCTTCGTAGCCTTGCGGGTTCATCGACTGCCACTTCCAGCTGGACGCGCACATATCGTCGAGCGTATGCGTGGCTTCCCAGCCGAGAAGTTCCTTCGCGTACTTCGGATCAGCGTAGCATTCCGGAGCATCGCCCGGACGGCGCGGCGCAATCGCGTACGGAATTTCTTTTCCGCAGGCTTTGGAGAACGCATTGATCATTTCGAGGACGGAATAGCCCGTTCCCGTGCCGAGGTTGACGGTGTAGATTTCGCCCGGCGTTTTTTCGAGTTTCTTGAGCGCCGCGAGGTGTCCGCGAGCGAGGTCAACGACGTGGATGTAGTCGCGAACGCCCGTGCCGTCCTTCGTCGGATAGTCGTCGCCGAAAACGTTGACCTTCGGGAGGCGACCGACGGCGACTTGCGCGATGTAGGGCATGAGGTTGTTCGGAATGCCGTTCGGGTTTTCGCCGATGCGTCCCGACGGGTGAGCGCCGACCGGGTTGAAGTAGCGCAGGAGAACGACGCCCAGATCCGGTTCCGCCGCCTTGACATCGGAAATCACGCGTTCGAGGAAGAGCTTCGTTGCGCCGTACGGATTGAGTGCGCCCGTGGAGCAACTTTCGTCCAGCGGTACTTTTTCCGGCATCCCGTAAACCGTTGCCGACGAGGAAAACACGATGTTGCGGCAACCGTATTTTTTCATCAAATCGAGCAGATTGAACGTTCCCGTCATGTTGTTGTGGTAGTAGAACAACGGCTTGGCGACGGATTCGCCGACGGCTTTCAGCCCCGCGAAGTGGATGACGGCGTCAAATTTATGCGTTTTGAAAACTTCTTCAAGCGCCGCGTAGTCGAGCAGGTCCACCTTGTGGAATTCCGGGGTTTTTCCCGCGAGTTCCGCGCCGCGCTTGACGGCTTCTTCCTGCGAGTTGTAAAGATTGTCGACAATCGTGATGTCGTAGCCCGCTTGGAGCAGTTCGATAACGGTGTGCGTTCCGATGTAGCCGGCGCCGCCTGTAACGAGGATTCTCATAGTGGTTTGTGGATAGGTATTGAGGGTTGAAAAAATGTGTTGTTCCCGTTGCGGGAACGCCGAACGATTTTACGCGGCGCGGCTCGTTTTTAAAGTAAATTCTGCGTGAAACTTCTGCGCGAAACGCACTCACGGAAACGTCACAAGACGGAATTGTAATCGGGGATCGCAACCGCCGCGCTATTGGCGGAGGAGAAAATCGCGGAGTTCGCGGAGACGTTTGAGCGGCGCAAGCGAGGAAAGGCGCGGGAAATTGACGCCGATTTTGACAAAATCTCCGCGACGCCGGCGCGCGCGAATCGCTCCCGCCTCGGTTTCGAGTTCGACGATCCCGTGCGCCTCGGCGATACAACGCAATTCGGCAATCGCGCAAAACGCTTTCGCCTCGGGCGGAAGTTTCCCGAAACGGTCTTCCATGGATTCCGCGACAACGCGCACCTCGTCGGGCGTTCCCGCCATGGCGAGCCGCCGAAACGCGTCGATGCGCACGCGCACGTCGGAAATGTAGCTTGCGGGAAGCGTCGCGACAATGACTTCGCCGAGATGCGCAGCGTTTTTTTCGTCTTTCAAAATCTGATATTCGGTGCGCACGTCCTTTGCACCGGATTCCGGCAAATTTGAAAAACGCACGAAATCGAGACGAATT
Organism: Opitutales bacterium; assembly: GCA_017935025.1. GTDB lineage: Bacteria > Verrucomicrobiota > Verrucomicrobiia > Opitutales > UBA953 > Spyradosoma. The sequence goes on from JAGBIL010000037.1 coordinate 10,374, forward strand.
TCCGCGCGGAAAATTTTTATCGGATTTTCGCCTTTTAAGCCCGCAATGCTTTGCCGGAGAAGCTGGCAGTACAACTCGAAGCCGACTCCGGCGATGTGTCCGCTCTGCTTCATTCCGAGAATATTTCCGGCGCCGCGCAGCTCGAGGTCGCGCATGGCGATGCGGAATCCCGCGCCGAGCTGGTTGAATTGGCGAAGTGCGGAAAGGCGTTTTTTCGCGGAAGAAATCAGCGTGCGGTGCCGATGCAAAAGCAAATACGCGTACGCCTGACGATTAAAGCGCCCGACGCGCCCGCGCAGCTGGTAAAGTTGCGAAAGCCCGAAACGGTCTGCGGCTTCAATGATAATCGTGTTGCAGTTCGGAATATCCAGCCCCGTTTCAATAATCGTCGTGCAAACGAGCACGTCGAAGCGCCCAGCGACGAAATCCGTCATTACGCATTCCAAATCGCGCTCGTCCATCTGTCCGTGTCCGACGGCAATTTTCGCCTCGGGAACGAGCATTTTCAGCAATTCGGCAACCTGATAAATCGTGTCCACGCGATTGTGCAGATAAAACACCTGCCCGCCGCGCCCGAGTTCGTGCAAAATCGCTTCTTTGACGAGCTTCGGTTCGTAGGTTTTGACAACGGTCTGAATCGGCAGGCGTTCCCGCGGCGCGGTTTCGATCACGCTCAAATCGCGCGCACCCATCAGCGCCATGTAAAGCGTACGCGGGATCGGCGTGGCGCTCATCGCCAGCACGTCCACGTTCTCGCGAAAACGCTTTATTTTCTCCTTTTGTTTCACGCCGAAGCGGTGTTCCTCGTCAATGACGAGCAGCCCGAGCTTTTTAAATTTTACGGATGACGAAAGTAGCGCGTGCGTGCCGATGACGATGTCGAGCGCGCCGCTTTCGAGCTGGACGAGAATTTTTGTACGCTGAGCGGAAGTACGGAATCGCGAAAGCATTTCGACGGAAACCGGATACTGCGCAAAACGGTCGCGAAACGTATTAAAATGCTGCTGCGCAAGCACGGTCGTCGGCGCAAGAAACGCCACCTGATAGCCGCTCAGCACCGCTTTGAACGCGGCGCGAATGGCGACTTCCGTTTTCCCGAAACCGACGTCGCCGCACACGAGGCGATCCATCGGAGACGAGCGCTCCATGTCGAGTTTCGTATCGTAAATCGCCTTGGCTTGGTCGGGCGTTTCGGTAAACGGGAACGCCCGCTCGAACTCGCGCAACCACGGCAACTCTTCATCAGGGCGTGCGGCGATGCCGGGCTTGGTTTGCCGCGAAGCCTGGAGCGAAAGCAACTCGGCGGCAAAATCGAGCGTGGCTTTTTCCGCCGCCTTGCGCGTCTTTTCCCACGCGTTCCCGCCGACTTTTCCGAGCTTCGGCAAAGTTTTCCGCAAGCCGACGTAGCGCGAAAGCAAATGCGCTTCGCGAAACGGCACATAGAGCTTTACTTTGTTTTCAAATTCGAGCGCGAGCATTTCCTCCTTCGTTCCCGCGGCGCGCTCAAACGTCTGGATTCCGCGATAAACGCAAACACCGTGTTGCAGGTGAACGAGCATATCGCCGTCAACAAGCTCGTTAAAATCAAGAAGCTGCTCCACACGCGATTTGTGCGGCAAACGGCGGGAACGCACGCGCGAAACGCGGCGGCGATTCCGACCGAAAAGTTCCCGCTCCGTCGCCACGACAAGTGCTCCCGCCGCTTCACCCGAAACGCTCGAACTTTCCCCGACAACGATGCGAAAACCGGCACCGATGTTCCCGCGCACAATTTCCGGAGAAAACGATTTTTTCAGCGTTCCCGCCTGCCGCTCCTCGTCGAGAATCTCGCGCAAACGCTCCTCGCTGCCTTCACTTTCGGCGACAATGACCACGCGTTCGCCTCTACGCGACCACGCATCGAGTTGCACCAGCACGCGGCGGCGAATCTCCTCCGCCTCGGCAAGCCGCTCCGACCCGATCGCCGACGAAATTTCGCCGTAGGCGATTTCCTCCAAATCCGCGCATTGCCACTCCACGGGAACGCCGAGTTCCGCGTTCCCGCGCAAACTTTCCGGCACTTCGTCGAGCGAGGAAAAACCGAGCACTCGCCACGATTTTTGTTTCGCGACGGCGAGCAAATCCCCGATGCCTTCAAGCGATTCCGGCTCGGCAAAAACGATTTCCGTTCCCGCCGGGAAATAATCGAAAAGCGCACCCACGCGTTGCGGAGCAGACGCATCGTCGGTAGCCGTTCCCGCGGCGACGACGATTTTTTCCAACTTGCGCAAACTACGCTGCGTTTCGGGATCAAATTCGCGCAGGGCTTCAATCTCGTCGCCGAAAAAATCAATTCGCACGGGCGCGGAAGCGTTCAGCGGATAAACGTCGATGAGCCCGCCGCGCACGGAAAATTGTCCGGGCGATTCGCAAAGCGCTTCGTTATCGTAGTCAAAATCCTTGGCAAGTGTTTCAGCGACTTCGCGCAGGGAAATTCTCATGCCGCGCGTGAGTTCAAGCTCGCGGCTCGCCATCGCATCGGGCTCGGGCACGGCGCAAAAAAGCGCGTCCGGCGTGGAGGCGAGAATCATCGGATTCTCCGTTCCCGCGCGGCGAAGCGCCGAAAGCACGGTCAGCAAATCGCACGCATTTTCAAAACCCGCGACGCCGCCCTCTTGCTCCGAAATCCTCGGCAACCCATGCACGCACGAGCTCCAAGTATCAGGCATCAAGCGCCAAGCGTCTTTTCCTTTCTGATTTTCCTGCTTGATGCCTGACGCTTGTGGCTTAGTGCCTTTTTCGCAAAAAATTTGCGAAAAAAAACGCTGTCTTCCGCGAGGAGCTCGGCGCGGGAAAGATTGGAGCCGACAACGACCGTCAGCGGCGTTCCCGCGCGCAACAGCCTCGCAAGCGCCGCGCCGCCCGCCGCCGCGCTCACGCCCGTAATAAAACCGCTCTCCCGCCCTTCTGCCATCGTCTGCAAATTTTCCGTTCCCGTTTTTCCAAGCACTTCAGCGAAGACGCACGCAAAAGTTATTTTACAGTATGTGCTTTCACGATTTGCAATATTTCTTCTCTCTCAGAGTTCGGAAAGGCGGCAAAACCGCATTCCGCCACGTGCAATATCGAATATCCTTCGTAACCGGGGCCGTTGACATCTCCACCGTATTTTAAAAACACGCGAAAAACATTCAGACTACCAAAAGCAACAGAAAGAAACAGCGGAGTTGCTCCGTCTGCATCAAGCGCATTGATTCCGGATGCCCCGATTGCGGAGGCAATCACTTCTGCCAATTCCGCATCATCGTCTTCAATAATACGGGAGAGTCTTTCATCGGGGACACGCCCGCCGCAGGCATAACAAATTTTGAAAACTTCGGTATCCCGAAAATCTGCCTGTGAAAGAACGAAACTCGCTAATTCGCAACGCTCCCGTTCTACTATTTCGGGCGAGGCGAGCAACTCGCGAACGCGCTCCGGCTTCCTGCGCTCCCGATAAAGAGTATTCTTGATTTTATCGAAAGCCGAAATCGGCAACGGCTTCGGTTCTACCCCCATTGCCTTCAAATAGGCGACCGTTTCCTTATAAAAAACAGGAACATCGTAAATGGATACCGGATTTTCACCCTTATTGCGTTTCAGCAAATTTTGAATGTGGAGCAACTGAGCACCAACATTCGGAGAAAATTTTGCGCCGCACTCGAGCAAATATTTTATGACGGGAACGTTTCCCTGAAGTATCGCTTCGTCCAACGGCGTCAACCACAAAGACGATGCCGCCGAATGAGTTTGTCCGCTCGGGAACGTTCGCTCCGCATCAATTTTTGCTCCGTATTCAACCAACAGTTGCGCATTTCTAAAAGATGCGTCCTCTCCGGCAAATGATCGCGATAGACTTCCGAACGAACGGAAGAGAATCGGACGTTGCGCACCATCCTCTTCCCGAAGCATTTCATTCGGATTTGCTCCCGCCTTCAACAGTGCCTCAACGACTTCCGGACTTTGTTCTATCCCGACACAAAGTGCGCTTAATCCGTCTGGGCTGTCTTTTATAAAAACACCTCTGGCATTCGGATTTGCACCGGCTTCCAAAAGTATTTTTACGGCAGTCGCATCTTTTTGCTCCAATGCGTAAAACAAAGCCGGATCCGATTTTCCGACAAACGCCGTTCCGACAATACGCGTGTTCGGATCTGCGCCCAAAGATAACATCAGGCGAAGCTCATCATAACAACAAAGGGAAATCGCCGTAAACATTGCATGCCCGACCGCCACAGAATCCGTCCTTATCGCAAGAAACAACTCGCGGACCAGCGACATATTTCTTTCTGCGACCGCAGCAGAAAGCGGTGCTGCATTGCAAAAATCGCGCAAATCGACACGCCCGCCGGATGCAACCCACTTTTCAAGAAAATCTTTGTCTGTCGCTCCCGCGAAGAAATGCGCAGGCGTTCGCCCGTCAATGTCTGGCGTATTTTTTTCGTCGGCGGAACACATCAGAAGCGCTTTTTCCAAACGCGCCGCACGCTTTTCCGAGTCCCGATTGCCGTGTTTCGCTCGTGTTTTTTCAATAGAATAAGTTCTGGAGAGCTCCACCGCGGGAACGTTTTCAAATTCCCGAACCTCGGAAATACATCCGGCTACGACGAATACGCCAAGAACTGATCCGAAAGAAATTCCGTATTTTGAGATCGTCATTTTCCAAGTTCCTTTCCTTTTGCCTTTTCTTCGCGTTCACGCGAAGCGTCTGCCTCTCGCAAATAATTCGAAATTTCTGCCACGCCCGATCTCCGCAAACCTTCTGCATAAGAAAACGGCGTGTATCCCGGATAAGTTTTAGAATGAATGTCCGCGCCGTGTTCAACGAGATATTTCACGATTTCGATTTTTCGATTCATTACGGCGGAAAAAAGGGCAGACGCGTTCGTCCAATCCGTTGCGTTCACGCTTACTCCGTTTTCGACGAATGCTCTTACTCCGCTTAAATTCCCTTTTTGAATTTGCGAAAAAAAAGCGTTCACTATCAGTTTATTATCAGAGGGAACGCGTTTCAAAACGGCGGATATCAATTCCGGCGAAGCATTTTTTTCAAGATAGGATGCCACCGCTTTTATAAGTATACCGGAATTCTCCTTTTCTGTTTCCCAAAGTCTTATTGCCCTGGGAATATCGTTAACGAGAAGCAGAATTTTCATCTGATCATTCGGTCCTTTCGGTTCCACGTTCTCAAAAACGGGAACTCCCAACTCGCGATACAAATTCAGAATATTATCGAGTTTCGCGACTCTGTTCCGGGCGGCGTTGCTCAAAGGCATTCCGGTCTTTTTCAGACTCTCGAGCTCTGCTTTTTTGCGTTTTTGTAAAACCCGCACCTGCCCTTCGATTTTTGGGGAAAGTTTTGCGCCGTGCCTAATTAAATATCGGGCGATTTCCCCGTTCCCTCGGAGAAGTGCCCTATCTAACGGCGTTTCCCAGAAGTGATAGGATTCGGCAATCGGAACATCGGACACGGGAATTGGACGACCGAGAACAAGCGCGTTCACATCTGCCCCGCCTTCGACCAAAAGACGCACAAGCGGAAGATCGTCCTGTTCCACCGCAGTTCCCAATAACGATCTCCGGTCGAAAATATTCTCGGGCGCAAGCGGAATATCTGTGCGAACGAACGCATTCGGATCTACGCCTGTTTTAAAAAATGCCACGCGATCAAAATATGTCGGATTATTCCAAACATCCAAAATTACAGGATAAAATTCCACCCCGTTTTCATATTCCTTCGCGTTAACGTTCAAGCCGTGGCGCACTAACGTCTCCAAAACACTCATTCGCCACACGCTTGCTCGCGGACGCAACCCGCCCTTCGAATCCGGCCTAACGAACTTCCAATCCAGCGGATCCGGTGTGTCATCGTTGGATACGCGCATTCCAAAAGCCTGATTATATGCAAATGTCCGTGCGCCCTCCGTCGTTCCGACATTAATCCCGCAATCGGATAAACGAGCCAATATTTCCTCCGCCCGCGGAGAAGAAATAGCAGCGATCGGCATAACGTCGCAAACACTCGCCATGCCCGCGTTTTGTGCGAGCGCAACAAAGACCTGAACGCTATCCGGATTTCCGTAAGTTGCCGCATATTTCGCATTTTCACGCGTCAATACTTGCGGATTTTGCTTAATGATAGTCTCAAGTTCATCAAAATTTCGTGTGTCGATTGCTTCTCTTAACTTCAGCCAAAGCAAACGATCCTTCACGGTTTCCGGCACCTCTCTCGGCTCAACGCTTTCCGTTACGACCCAAGCAGAAAAAACAGCCTGAGAGCTTACGGGCAAAAGAGAAAGAGAGAGCGAAACAAGAAGTAAGATCTTTATTTTCATAATAAACTAGGAATCCTCGTCGTGGGGAAGTTTTACATAGTTGTCGGAGCGACCGCGTGCGGTGCCCCACATTTCGAAGAGGCGGAACGCGGAAATTTCCGGATTCACGCCCTGCTCGTCGCGCACTTCCGCGCCGATTCCGAAGCAATAATTCATCTGGCGGAAAGCGCGGGAATACGCCATGCCCATGCGTACATAGCCGTCGAAAATCGTTCCCGCCGTCGCGCCTGCGCCCTTAACTCCGGTGATACGGATATTTTTGCCGTCGGCAAGATCAGCATCGCTTTCCGCGCGCACGTCGAGCACGAGATAGTGCACGTCGCCGCAAGCGTCGGCGAGGCGGTCAATCACGTCAGCAAGCGTTCCCGCGCGCAGTTCCGGACGCGAGACGAAGTTTGCACCCTTGATGCGCGAACCGATCGGCGCGAGCGCATAGGGTTCTCCGGCTTCAAGGACGCGATTGGCTTCGCGGAAATTGATTTTGGAGAAAAGTTTTCCGTTGGAAACACTCTTATCGCCAGCCCAAATCAAGTCCTCGAGCTTGCGTTCGCCGTCGCCTTTGACGATGACAAAATCTTTTTCCACAACGGTTTGAATGCGCCCGTCCGTGCGTCCCGGACGCCGCGACCAAATAATTTCGTATTCGTTCCCGCCGACAAATTCCTGAACCATCGCCGAATCCGGATTCACTTCGAGCCAGTTGCGCAGATGCTCACGGGAACGCACGATGCACACGCCGACCCCGCCGTCGCCGATTTCCGGCTTCATCACGCACGGGAACGCAATTTCGTTTTCGCGCATCAGCGCGAGCACGTCTTCCGTTCGCGCGTCGAGATTTTCGTTCACGGGAACGAGAGCGGTTTTAACGTAAACTGCCGCGACCTCCGGATTTGTTTTGTCCGACAAAAATTTCGTGTAGTGCTCAAACTTTGAGCCGGAAGGCAAGCCGCCGTCCGCTCCGAGTCCTCGATTCGCCAGCGTAAACAGCGTAAACGAACGATGAATGACCGACTGCCACAAGTAGTGCAACATCAGCGGAATCGTCAAAATAAAATGCGGCCAGAACTCGTGCCGTGTCCACTGTCGGCGCATCATCACATGGCGGCGGCGTCCGCGCCAGGTAAACGCGGGAATAACGTAGTGCGTAAGCAACCACAAGCCGAGAATCGCGCCAATGACAATCCACGCCGCGTTGTGGTGCCATTCCTTAAATTTGTCGATAACGCCCGCGCCGACTTTTTCCGCGAGCAAAATCAGCGGAGGCGTCCACACGGCTGCGGCGATGAAAAACAGCATGATCAGCTTCACCATGTTCAGTTTCATGATGCCGGCGGCGACAAATGTCGGCACGCGCGAACCCGGGATAAAGCGCGACGAAATAATCAGCGCAAAACCTTTCGGGTTTTTATCAAACCAATCCGACATACGATCCACTTCCTGCTCGGAAATAATCCACTTAAACGGAGCTTTGCGCAAAACCGGACGCCCGAGAAAACGCCCGATAAGGTAAAGCACGCTGTCACCGATAAAAATCCCGACAAGGCACGCAATCGTCGCCGGAATAAATTCGATCAGTCCTTGCGCGACGAGCAGCCCCGACGCGAGGCAAGTCGGGTCCTCCGCGACAAACGTACACACCAAAATCACGAGCATGAGCACGAGCACGCGCACGCCGTGCGCCGCCTCAATCGGCGGGAACACTTCGGTCGCGGGAACGGGCTCCGCACGCGAAAGTTTTTTTGCTTCTGCGGGAACGGCAACGCGACCGAGAAACGCCGCATAGGAGTCCGCCAAGGCAACCGGATTTTCGAGAAAAACATGATGCCCGCCCGGAACGAAATGTGTTTGCGCCTGCGGAGCGAGCTTCGCGGAATATTCGGCAGCGACGGCGGGCGTAACGATATCGTCGTTCCCGTGCGCGAGGAAAAGCGGACCCTGCCAGTCGCGCAAAAATTGCTTCAAATCGCTCATGTCGGAATCCCACAGCATACGCGCGAACGCTTTGTTGACATTGCCCGCATCCATCAACCCGAAGTGCGGCAACACGTCCTGCGCGAGTTTGAAAAATCCGAGGAGGAACGTGTAGACGATTTTATTGACGATGTGATTGCCGAGCAGTTCAAATTCCTGCGCGCCCGTCGAAGAAATCAGCGCGAGAGATTTCACGCGCTCCGGTGCCAAGTGCGCCATGTAAATTGCCGCGCCGCCGCCCTGCCCGAAGCCGAGCACGTTCACTTTTTCGATACCGAGCGCATTTAAAAGTTCAAACATCTCACCCGCGGCCGCCTGAATGGAATAATCCGCAACTTCGCGTTGAGACGCTCCCGCGCCGGGCAGATCGGGAACAATGACGCGCGGTGCCGCTCCCGTGCGGACAATTTCCCGCGCCACGGCTTCGAGTGAAGTACCGTCTCTTGCCGCGCCGTGGAGTAGCAGTACGGGAACGCGGTCTGCCTCGCCGTCACGCCAATTTTTCCACGCTTCCATGACGGCGCGTTTGGAGGAATCGTAAAGTTCACGCCCGTTTTCCTTTGCCGTTTCCAGAGCGGATTTATTTTCCGCCGAGGCAGGCGCGGGAACGGCGGGCGAAGCAGGCATTTCCACGTTTTCCGGGGAAAATTCCGAATACGCGATTTTGATTTTTTGCCCGGTCGGCAAAAGTTTTGAAACGTAAAAGCCGTTCAGGCGCGCCGTTTTTTGAGGGATTTCCGGCAAGTTTTTTCCCGCACCCGATGCCGCAGCGCGTGCCTCTTCCGGGGTTTCCCAGACAGACTCAACGCTGAGCTCGTCGACTTCGGCGTAGGCTTGCCCGTCGCGCAGGTCAGGCATCATCGGGAACCAATTCCGTACGCCGTAAGACGCGCCCACCAGCGCCAAAAACAGGAAAATCACGCGCCAGCGCACCGGAAGCCGTTGCCAAAGATTTTTTTCAATCATCGTCTTTTGCGTCATCGTCGGAAAACTTTTTCACAAAGACTTTATCCGCTTTTCGTCCTCGCGAAAAGTGGAAATATACTCGAAATGTTCCGAAAATTTGTGTCCGACGGATGCGTAAACACGGCTTGTTCATTGATTCCGGAATCGAATCGGTATAGTCTGCGGGAACGATGAAAATTCATATCAATCCCGGCGTGCGGCGTATGCTCTGCCTCGTTACGGCGATGTTGCTCGGAGGGAGCGTTCCCGTGCTGTGGCGGGCATCCGGCACTTTTTTTGACAACCACGCGGGTAGCTTCGTGCCGCTGATGATTATGGTGATGCTGCTTTTTTCGTTCATCGACGTGAAATTCAGCAGAGAAAGCACGGGCTGGAGCCATGTTCGCATTCCCGTTTTCATGGTCGCGCTCTCCGCCGGAGCCTATTTCGTCGTAAAAAAACTGACCGGAGAAGAAAACTTCGCGGTCATGGCATTTCTCATCGGAATGACACCGACGGCAAACGCGGCACCCGTCATCACGCAGCTACTCGGACGACGGGAAGATTATGTAACCGTGAGCGTAGTTTCGACCAACCTTTTCACGGCATTCACGCTCGCGCCGCTCGTCGCGCTTGTCGTTGGAAACGCGATACAAATTGACACGGTTGCCCTGGCGTGGAAAACGATTTTGCTCATCGGAATCCCGTTTGTGCTCGCCATGATTTTCCGGAATTTCGTTCCCGCCGCTGCAAGATATGTCCGTCGCTGGAAATTCCTCTCGTTTTACCTGTGGATGATGATGCTGTTTACGGTGTGCGCACAAAGCGCCGCGTACATTGTCCGGCAGGAAAATCTTTCGCCTACGATTTTGGCGGAAATTTTTGCGCTTTCGGCGATTCTCTGTGCGGTGAATTTTGCGGCGGGCTACGGGCTCGGAGAACCGCATTTCCGTCGTGAATGCTCACAGTCCGTAGGGCAAAAAAACACGATGCTCATGCTCTGGGTCGGGCTCGCATTTTTTAATCCGATTGTAGCGCTCGGTCCCACGTTCTACGTCGTATGCCACAATCTGTGGAATTCGTGGCAACTGCGCACCGCCGGGAAAAAAGCGGAGAACTGAAGCGTTTCTCCGCTTCCTGCGGGAACGAACGGAATTTCAACAAAAAAGCCCGCAAACCCTGGTAAATAAAGGCTTACAGGCTGTTTTGAAGTGGTAGGGCGCCGGGGATTCGAACCCCGAACCAATTGCTTAAAAGGCAACTGCTCTACCATTGAGCTAGCGCCCCACTTCGGTGCTTTCCGTTTGAACGAAAAGTGAGGAGAAGAATGCCTTTTTCCGTATCGCGATGCAAGAACATTTTTGAAAAAAAAAAAAAAAGCGCCCGGGCGGGAACGCTTTTTTTTCGTTATGAACAAAAGGCGAGAATCAGCACCTGCGCCGTGAGCACGCGCAAAAACATCGTCAGCGGATAAACGGTCGCATAGGCAACGTTCGGCGCTTCGTTTTGCGCAACGGCGTTGGCGTAGGCGAGCGCCGGCGGGTCCGTCGTCGCGCCGGAAACCAAACCCATAATCGAGTAATAATTCATTTTGAAAACACCGCGAGCGACAAATCCGACAACGAGTAACGGCACAATCGTGATGCAAAAGCCGATGAGCACCCACCAGTACCCGCCGTTGAGCACGGTTTGGAGAAATCCGTTTCCGGCACCGATTCCGACACTGGCAAGAAAGAGTAAAATCCCGATTTCGCGAATCATTAAGTTCGCCGCTATCGGAGTATACGTAATCAGGTGCGATTTATACCCCCAACAGCTGATGAGAATCGCAATGATGAGCGGTCCGCCCGCCAACCCTAATTTCAGGGGCTGCGAAAGCCCGGGAACGGCAAGCGGAATGCTTCCGAAAACCACTCCGACGGCGATCCCGAGAAATATCGAAACCAGATTCGGACGGTCGAGGCGCTTAAGCTCGTTCCCGAGAACTTTTTCTACTTCGTCCACTGCGTGTTCGGGACCGACAACGTTCACGCGGTCTCCGAGTTGAAGGCGCAACGTAGGATTCGCAATCAGGACCACCCCTGCACGGTTAATGCGCGTAATCGCCACGCCCATGGACGTGTACGCATCCAACCGACCGAGCGCACGGCCGTTCACGCTCGAACGCGTTACGATGATACGGCGACGCACGATGGCGGATTTCATGTGATCCCAATCGTCAATGCCCCAGTTGATGACTTTTCCGAAAAACGCGGCTATCGTCTCCGCGTCTTCTTTTGCGGAAATCACCAACAAGCGGTCGCCGACTTCGAGCAAAGTTTCGCCGGTGGGAAGCGTCGGCATATTTTCCCCGCGACGGTGCCGCGAAATAACGAAGCGGCGGCTGAAAAGGCGCTTAATTTCAGAAATTTTCTTCCCGATGATTGCGGGATTTTGCACCTCAAGAGTAAACGCGGTAGAGTTGTCGCCGCTCGTCGGATTCGTCGCCTTAAGCGCGAGAGTTTCTTTTTCAAAAGAAATTTTGAAAACTGCACGCACGATGAGTAACGATAGGATTATCCCGACCACGCCAAGCGGATACGCGCACGCATAGCCCTGCCCCAGCGTTCCCGCGAGATGGTCGAGCACGCCCTCCGCAGATTCGCCTGCGGGAACGCCGCCTGCTTGGGCCACCAGCGCCTCCCGAGCCTCGGGGGACGTTTTTACGATTTCGGACAACGCCTGCTGCGCGGCTCCCAAACCCGGTGTGTTCGTAATCGCACCGGAGAGCACGCCGACCAGCGTCGGCATCGGAATGCTTGTCAGAAAATGGAAAATCACCGTCATGAGGACGCCGAGCAAAACGACCGATGCCGCCAACCCGTTCATCAGCATCCCGCCCTTTTTGAACGAAGCGAAAAAGCCCGGTCCCACCTGTAACCCGATGGTGTAAACAAAAAGAATCAGCCCGAATTCCTTCACAAAGTGCAAGACGTGCGAGTTCACGGAAAATCCGAGTTGCCCGAGCACGATCCCGACGAACAGCACCAGCGTAATCCCGAGTGATACGCCGAAAATCTTAATGCGCCCGAGAGGAATTCCGATTGCGATAATTAGCGCGAAGAGCAACACCGTGTGCGCCGCCCCGTCTGTATTCGTATACAAAAGATCAATCAGCCAGTCCATATTTTCAGCAAAAAAAATTAACCGCCACAGTCAACGCCCGATTCGCAGAAATCTCAACTTCAAAAAGGGCTAAATACCCGGAGAGCACTTCAAATATTCCCGAAAGTTTCTCCGAATATTTTCTTTTGCTAAACACGCCGTTTTCCGAAACAATTCCGTCCATGATTAAAAAAGCATTTGCTCTTGCCGCATGGATTTCCGCCGGATTTTTCGCCGTGCAGTTTTCGGGGTGCGCCGATGCCGAGCCGCGTTCCCGCGTTGACGTAGTCGAAGCCATGCAAAAAACGCTCGAAAGCGTTCGTGACACCGAAACCGCCGATGCTGCGGCCGTAAACTACGTCAGACTTGTCGAGACCGTCGAGAAATTCCCGGATGTCACGCCGTCCGAAAAAGAGCACGCCGAAATCGCCGTCGGCGCTTGGCTCGGGCAAATCCACCGACTCGAAAAAGAGGATTACTACGGCTCCGAAGCCTTGAAGAAAGCCCTCGGACTCAAGCAGTGAATTTTTTTACGCACGGGAACGCGAGCCGCGTTCCCGTTTTTTACGAAAGTCCGCACGTACACACACCACAAAGACAATTCGCGGGAACTCTAACGCTTTACTCAATGTTATGAAAAAATCGATGATGTGCTCACTTGCCGCGTTTTCCGATGATTTCGGAAAACTTTGCCTCCGTATCGTTTTGGCGTTTGCGATGATTCCGCACGGCGCACAAAAAGTTTTCGGGATTTTCGGAGGAAACGGGCTTCAAGCCACCTGGCAGTATTTTACCGAGGTGCTTCAGATCTCCCCGCTCTGGGCGGGAACGGCAATTTTCGTGGAATTTTTCGCCCCAATCTTCCTCATCCTCGGAGTATTCACGCGCATTTGGGCGCTTCTGCTCGCCGTGCTGATGGCCGTCGCCATGCAGTACCATTTTGACAACGGTTATTTCCTGAATTGGACGGGCAATCAGCTCGGCGAAGGCATTGAGTTTCACCTGCTCTACATCGGGGCGGCGCTTGCGCTTGTCCTGCTCGGCGGCGGAAAATTCGCCTTCCTCCGCCTCTGCAAATGCCCCGATTGCGCTTGCGAAACGACAACGCCGCCCGCCGCCGAAGCCGCAACCGAAAAATAACTCCCGCGCCGCTTCCGCAGTCGGCAAGCGTTCCCGCGAAAACGGAATTTTCCGATTCGCGGGAACGCTTTTTCTGCAAAAAAATACGCAGACAAAACGCAACGACGGGAACGCTCTATCTGCATATGGCTATCAAAATCGGAATGCGTGCGCCCTCCGTCACGCTCAAAATGAAAACGGAACACGGAATCGAATCCGTCGCCCTCACCCGCTCCGTCGGGAAAAAACAAACCGTCCTGCTCTTCGTCCCGCTCGCATTTACGGGCGCGTGCAGCGACGAGCTTTGCACGGTCTCCAAAACACTCCACGCCTACGCCTCGCTCGATGCCGATGTCATTGCCGTCTCCGTCGACAGCCCGTTCGCGCAGGAAGCATGGAAGAAAAGTGCCGGATTTTCTCTGACGCTACTTTCCGATTTTAACCGCGCGGCGGTTACCGCCTACGATGTCTCGGACGAAAATTTTCTTCCGGAAATTCTCGGTTTTCACGGTGTGGCAAAGCGTTCCGCTTTCATCATCGGAAAAGACGGTATTATCAAATTCGCGTGGTCGAGCAACGATCCCGCCGTCATGCCGCCTTTCGAAGAAATCCGCCAGAAACTCGCCGAAGTGTAATTTTTTAACCACGGATTTTTTTTCCCACCGCAAAGAACACAAAGTTTTTTTGGAGGAGCGAAGGTCTCCGGATCTTCACAGCGACGGGAACGAAACGCCGTTCCCGCGAAAATTTGTCCGCCCCTCGGTGAAGACGGGAGGTCTTCACTCCCATTTCTTCCCCGCAAAAACAAGCGCCGAAAATGCGCGACAAAAAAAGTTTCGCCCGCTTCTTTACTGCGGGGGCGGTGTGGTGCGGGCGCGGAAGACGTCGGAATACGGATAGTGGAGAATGTATTTTCCGGCGAAATAGTCGTCCGCAAGGAGGGATTCGAGTTCGACGGTTTTCGCGGGAACGACGCCGAGCGCGTCGGATTCCGGAGCGAGTTCTCCGCCCTTCCAGTAAAGAATCCCGTTGGTCAGCGAATGTTTTTTCCCGGGCGAAATCAGTTTTTTCACCAAACCGAAAAACGCGGGAAGATTCGTTACCGCGCGTCCCGTGACAAAATCAAAGTGCTTGCCGAGTTTTTCGACGCGCCCGACGCGTGTTTCCACGTTTTTGAGGGCGAGTTTTTCGGCGATATCGGAAACGACGAGAATTTTTTTCGCGATGGAATCCATCAGCGTAAAATGCGCGTGCGGGTAAAGCACGGCGAGAAGAAGCCCGGGAAAGCCACCGCCCGTGCCGACATCGATTACGCGCGCGCCGTTCATCAGCGTCAGAAACGTTCCCGCGGCGAGGCACGGAGCGTAGTGGTGCCATTCCAGGTTGTCGATATCCTTGCGGGAAACGAGATTGATCTTGGCGTTCCACTCGCGGTGAAGCGCCGCCATCGCTTCGATTTTTTCCCAAATTTCAGGCGAATATTGCGGGAACGCCCCACGAACTTTGTTTAGAGATTCTGACATTTTTTGTTAAGTTATAGTTGATAACTGATAACGGATAAGGACTTGAGTTCTCTGTTATCCGCTGTCAACTATTCCTTTGTTTAGTGGCAACCGCGCTTAGAGGTGCGGTAAAACTCGACGAGTTTCTGAATGTGCGGGTTCGCGGAAAGCTCGGGATCTTCGAGAATTTTTTCAATCGCCTGCGTGCGGTTCAAATTCTGGTGGTAAATGATGCGGTGTGCGAGCCGAAGCGCCTTGATATCCTCCGCAGGGAAACCCCGGCGCTGGAGCGCGACCATGTTGACCATCTTGGCGCTGACGTTTTCCGTGCCCTCGACAATCATGTACGGCGGAACGTCTTGAGTGATGCGGGAACACGCCGCAAGCATCGCGTAATCTCCGATACGGCAAAATTGGTGAATCCCCGTGCCCCAGCCGAAGTTGACGTAATCGCCGCAAACGACGTGACCGGCAAACGCCGCTTGGGAGCTCATCACGAGGTGATTGCCGATGATGCAATCGTGCGCAACGTGCGAGTAAGCGAGAATGTTGTTGTCGTTCCCGAGCGTCGTAAATTCGCCGTCTTTCGTTCCGCTGTGAACGGTAACGTATTCGCGGAAAACGTTGCGGTCGCCGATTTTCGTGCCGATGCGCCCACCGTCGTGTTTCAGGTCCTGAGTTTTCCCGCCGATAACGGCGAACGGGAACACTTCGTTATTTTCGCCCATAATCGTGTAGCCTTCGACACAGGCGTGGTGATGAATCACTGTTCCCGCCCCGATTACCGCTTCCCCGCTGATGTAAGCGTAGGCCCCGATTTCAACATTTTCTCCGAGCTGCGCGCCCGGCTCAACAATTGCCGTGGGATGAATCATTTTTTGAAAGATTAGAGGTTAAAGCTTAATGCTCAAAGAGAGGTGATAGGAGAAGGCTCAAAGCTTAAAGAATCTTTTGCCCGCATTCCTTTAAGCTTTAAGCCTTAAACCTTAAACTCTCTCTCAATATTTCGGAGCTTCGGTGAGCGTGAACATGACTTCGGCGGAGGAAACGATTTCGTCTCCGACGCGGCATTCCGCAGACGCAGCGACAATCTTGTTCCCGCGATTTTTCGTGATTTTAGAATAAATCACAACCTGATCGCCCGGCGTAACGGGCTTTCGGAATTTCACTTTGTCTGCGCTCATGAAGAAGCAGACTTTTCCGTCGATAGACGCTTTGGAAAGGAGCAACAAACCGGAAACCTGCGCCATCGCTTCGAGTTGGAGCACGCCCGGCATGACGGGATTTCCCGGGAAGTGGCCTTGGAAGAACGGTTCGTTAATCGTCACGTTTTTCACCGCCGTGATTTCCTGCTCGTCGTGGTTGATGTCCAACACGCGATCGACGAGAGCAAACGGGTAGCGGTGCGGAACGAGGTTGAGCACTTGGCGGATATTCAGTTCCTTCGCATCCGGAGCGACAACGACTTTTGCCGGTTCCGCCTTTTTCTTCGGAGCCGTCATCAGTTCGCGAATCTTTGCAGAGAGCTTCGCGTTGAGCGCGTGTCCCGTGCGAACGGCGATAATGTGCGCCTTGATCGGAGCGCCGATGAGCACGATGTCGCCGATAAGATCCATGATTTTATGGCGGACAAATTCATCCTTAAAGCGAAGCGGTTCCTTAGAAATGATTTTGTCCCCGCGAATGACGATTGCGGAGTCGAGCGAGCCGCCCTGAATCAAACCGGCTTTCAGAAGCGGTTCGATATCTTCGTAAATCGTAAACGTGCGCGCCGGCGAAAGCATCGCTTCGTAAATTTCCGGCGAAACGTCGATTGTGAGGTGCTGCGTATGCACGCCGCGATCGTCCGCCGAGGTGCAGGTGATGCGCAAACCGTCGTGCGGGAGCGCGATAATGGAGCGATTCCCGTCTACAATGGAAACGGGTTCTTTGAGTTCAAAATATTTGCGGTCCTTGTCCTGCTCGACGATGCCTGCTTCCTGAATAAGCAAAACAT
Organism: Opitutales bacterium; assembly: GCA_017935025.1. Classification (GTDB taxonomy): domain Bacteria; phylum Verrucomicrobiota; class Verrucomicrobiia; order Opitutales; family UBA953; genus Spyradosoma. The sequence continues at coordinate 27,404 of JAGBIL010000037.1, forward strand.
ACGGTCGGGCGGAACCGTCGAGAATAGGCGGCTCGGATTCGTTCATTTCGACGTAGCAGTTGTCGATTCCCATTCCGTTGAGTGCGGAATTAATGTGCTCAATCGTGTGGAGCTTGATGTGGTTTTGCTCAACGGTGGTCTGGCGTTGCATTTCCGAGCCCAACACCAAGTCCGCAACAGGTCGCACTTCCGGTTTGCCGTAAAGATCCACGCGACGGAAAACAATGCCCGTGTCCACGGGAGCGGGTTTGAGCGTCAGCGTCACATCTTTTCCGGTGTGAAGAGCTTTGCCGCCGATAGCAACTTCTTTCTGAATCGTGCGTTGTTTCATTGAACTAAGGATCAGGGTGAATTAATGAGTGAAATATATCGAAAAATCAGTTTCGTGCTTTGCAGAATTTAAACAAACCGTACAAAGCGTGTAAATTTAAATCTGTTCTAATTTACGCGTTAGATGCCGAAAAAGAAATGTTCTGCACGCGAAAAGAGAAACAAACTTTAACGCCCGCAAAATTCAATTTGCCGGAGCGCCTCGTAGGTCGCAATTCCGGCAGCGGTCGACAGATTTAGCGAGCGCAACGTTTCCGCCGGCTGGGGGATTTTGATTTCAAAATCTTTCCCGACAAAATCGTGCAACCACTCGGGAGCACCATGCCCTTCGTTCCCGAAAACAAGTCCGTCTCCGTCGCGGAAGTCCGCTTCCCACAGCCCCCTCTCCGCCTTCGTCGTGAGCAACCAGAGTCGTGTCGGTCGCTCCGGAAATGCCAAAAATGCCTCCCAATTCCCGTGGTGTACCACGTCGAGAGACTTCCAGTAGTCCATACCCGACCGACGCAAATGCGCGTCCGTTATCGTAAATCCCAACGGATGAATCAAGTGCAGGCGGGAACGCGTAATCGCGCACATCCGACCGATATTTCCGGTATTTTGAGGTATTTCCGGATTAAACAAAACAATGTGAAGCATTTTTTAGTGGAAAAAGTGGGAGAGTGGAGGAGTGGAGGAGTGGGAAAGTAAAAGAGTTAGAGGTGGAAAAGCGGACTGGCGGAGGGTTATTTTCGAGAGGCGAAATTATTTTTTAAGGCAGTCAGCATCAATGAAATTTCCCGGAGATCTTCTTTAACCGAACCAAAGTCTGCATCGGCAAGGATTCGAACATCGTTTGCCAGTTGAAGTTGGCAACAAATCTCCATCAACGCCCGTAAGCAATTTCAAGAAAACGTTCTCGTTCCTTGTACGAAGCGCGACTGCTCCCTTCCGCAATATTGGATGCAACGGAAACCGAAGCTCGCCGGATTCGTTCGACAAGCCCGAATTTTTCGCTTGAAGGAAAATTTTTCGTAATTTCATAAAGTTTTCTGTAAAGCGCCCTCGCTTTCTGCCAAACAATCAACTTTTCAAACCCGAATTTTAAATCATTCATACCCTTCTCCACTTTCTAACTTTTCCACTTTTTCCACTCCTCCACTTCCCCGTCACTGCGGATAAACCATCAGACACGCCATTCCGGCGGCCTCCGCCGCGTCAAATCCTTTCGGGCTGTCCTCAATGACAAGACATTCCGACGCGGGAACGCCGAGCTTCTTCGCCGCCAGCAGAAACAAATCCGGTGCCGGCTTGCAGTTTGCCACATCTTCCGACGTTACCACCACAGGGAAAAGCTCCGCCACTCCGATAGTTTTCAGAATATCGTGGACTTCTTTGCGAAATCCGCCCGATGCCACGGCGAGCTTCGCTCCGCGCTCCGCCAGCCGCTTAGCATATGCGCAAACATCCGAAATCGGCGTAACTTCGCAAATATGCTCATCAAGATAAGCGTGATAATCCGGCAACAATTTTTCGATGCTGATTTTAAAACCGTAGCGAGCTTCGAGAATCGCAATCGTGTCCGCCGTATTCATTCCGCCGAGCGTGCAGAAAAACTCCCACGGGAACGCCCAATTCCCGCCAACCTGCCGACACACGGAATATTCCCACGCCGCGTGGTGCAGCTTCATCGATGCCGCAAGCGTGCCGTCGCAATCAAAAATATAAGCGCTAAAAGGTTCTTTCATTTCGGAGCTCATAAAAATCCGACTGAGTCTAACGACTCATCTTGCCTCACGCAATTTCTAACACGACGAATCCTCTTCCGTTCCGACACGCAACGGCGAAGAAGTTCGAACGTCCGCCGAGGGAAATGCGGCAAAAAAAAATTCCGACTTTCCGAAACGGGCTTTTTAAACATTGCATTTCACGGGAAAAACTAAGAGCCTTTCGCTAATGCCCAAGTTGCGGACAGTCTGCCTCTCGAATGCGTTCCCGCCCGATTCCCGATGCGGCGCTTTTGCGGCGGCAAGCTTCTCTACGATTGAAAATCTCGCTCGTTCCCGCGAGTGGGTTCTGCGTCGTTTTTGCGGAAAATTCGACGGAGCGGAAGCAAGCGAAGATTTTTCCCCGATTTTGTCGCGCATAGACGGCGATTCCGCCGACGCGAAATTGTGGCGCGGCTACCGTATGCTTTCGTCAAACTCCGTTACCACTGCTGAAAAAGTCGCCACGATGGCTCGCCGCGGGAACGCGTTTCTGATTTTAAACCCCACCGGACTTTCCACGCAGGAATGGATGCTCGCGCTTGCCCAAGCGCAAACCGCGATTCCATGGGTGGACTCCGATTGGCCACAAAACTATCCCGCCTGCGACCCGTTTTGGACGCTGGCGCTAAAACACCGTCATTCGCTTTCTCCGGCAACCCTGATCGCGTCCGCGCTCATCCGCTCGCTTTACGGCGAAGTGCGTCCGCACCCGGAGAATTTCTGCTGCGTGCGTGCGGCGATTTTTGCGACCGAAAATCTGCGGGAACGCAACGCCGCAGCATTCCCGAACCTGGAGCGCTCCGCCGTGATCCCGCCGCCCGTCGATCCGAAGCTGTTTCCGTTTGAAGAAACTTCGCCCGAGCGTACCTGCGTGTGGGGTTGGAACGGCAGTTTTTCGGAAAATTCCGGCATCCTCGTCGCACTCGATACCTTTGCCCGCCACGCCTTTTCCAATCCGCAAATGCATATGCTTTTGGCGGGCAACGCGGATTCGGGCGAAGCCGAAAAACTTCGTTCCCGTATTCAAGCGGTACCCGGGCTCGCCCAACGGATTTCTTTCGTCGGAGAAATTCCGCGGGAACGCCTCGCACAGGATTTTTTCCGCCGCATCGGGCTTTACGTCTTTATTCCGAAGGACGAAACCGCGTTCCCGCTCGAAGCCGCCGAAGCCATGGCTTGCGGTTGCCTCGTTTTCGCGTCAATGACCGACGAACTTCGCAATCTCGTTTCTCCCGACACGCCAACCCTCTTTAATGCCCGCGCGCCCGAGACCGCGCGCATGATGAGCGACCTTGTCGTGCGTATGTCGCCGGAAGAATGGGCGCTCACGGCGGCAGACGGCGCTGCACGCGTGCAGGAACGCTTCGCACCCGCCCGCGTCGAAGCCGCGCTCGCCGAATTTCTCGAATCCGCCGCCGTGTTCCCGCCGAGCGAACCCGCTCCGCAAGAATGAGCGTCGCCTTTTTCGCGGAAACACGTAAGACTTTTTCATCTTCTTATGACGAAAAAAACGAAACCTTCCGACGGCGTTCCCGCGCCGAAAAAACTTGCGCTTTACACGCTTGCGCTCGACGCCTTGCAAATCGCAAAGCTCGGAGAAATTTGCGCGGACAACTCGGCGTTTGAACCGACGCAAACCGCGTACACACATTTTTCCTACAAGTCCAAAACGCACGCGGTAACCGTTGCCGCCTACACGTCGGGGAAAGTCGTCATCTCCGGAAAAGGCACGGAGGAATTTGTCGCCAACATTTTGGAACCGCAGGTTACGGGTGAGGCGCGCCTCGGCTACGACGAAGTACACAACCCGGAATGGTTTGAAACGCACGCGGGGTTGGACGAATCCGGCAAGGGCGATCTTTTCGGTCCCGTCGTTTCCGCCTGCGTCATCGCGGGAAAAAGCGCCGTTGAAAAATGGATCGCCGCCGGCGTGAAAGATTCCAAACAAGTCGCGTCCGATAAGAAAATTTTCGAGCTGGAAAAAATCATTCGCAACACGCCCGGAGTCATCGTCAAAACCGCTTTCGCACGTATTGAAAAATACAATACATTGTACAAAAAATTCGGGAATCTAAACGCGCTTCTCGGGCATTTGCATTTTCTCGCCTTGAAGGAAGCGCTTGCCGAAGCGGAAGAGCACGACGCGGAAATGCCGGCGTGGGGCTTGCTCGACCAATTTTCCAAATCGCCGATCGTACAACGCAATCTTGCCCGCAACGGAATTGATTTTGACCTGAAAATGCGCACCAAGGCAGAAAGCGATCCCGTCGTCGCTGCGGCATCAATCGTCGCACGCGCCGCATACGTTCGCGAAATCGAAAAAATCTCCGAACTCGCGGGAACGCCCGTCCCGAAAGGTTCCGGAGCGGAGGCGAAGAAAACGGCGACGGAAATTTTCCGCAAATTCGGTGCGGAGCGTTTCGGCGAATTCGTCAAACTTCACTTCAAAACCGCATCCGAAGCGGCGCTCCCGTAAACATTCCCACTCATCATCCTTCCACTTTTTCCACTTTCAACTTTCGATGTTGCGCGCCTACCATCCGTTTGACGTTCCCGCCGAAGCCACGACGCTGACGCTTTCCCGTGACGAAAGTTTCCACATCGTCAAAGTGCTTCGCGCCCGGTCCGACGAAACAATCACCGCGTTCGACGGACGCGGGAACAGCTGGTCCGGACACATGATTTCAGCCGACCCGAAGGCGCTTGAAATCTCAATCGAAACGCGGGAATGCATAGAACCGCCGAAGTGCAAAATCGCACTCGCGCAAATGCTTCCGAAGGGTTCGCTCGCCGACGATATTATCCGTGCCGCCGTCGAAATCGGGCTTTCCGGATTTTATCCGATTCTCGGCGCACGCTCCGAAATGAAGCTCGATGCCGCCCGCGCCGAACACAAGTTGGAACGCTGGCGCGCCATCGCCGTCGAAGCCTGCAAACAAAGCGGAAATCCGTTTGTTCCCGAAATTTTCCCTGTTGCATCCTCAAAAGAATTTTTCGTCAAAATGAAAAACGAGAGCGCGGGAACGCTCAAACTCACGGCAAGCCTCGAAGCGGGAACGCGCACCTGCCGCGAAATCGAAAATGATTTCCGTAAAAATCCCCCGGAAAAAATCCTCTGGCTCGTCGGTCCGGAAGGCGATCTTTCCCCTGAAGAATACACGACCGCACGAGCGGCGGGATTTTTGCCCGCCCGCCTCGGAAATTTCGTGCTTCGTGTTCCGACCGCTGCGCTTTACTGCCTCTCCGTCGCAGACCAAATGCGCGGGAACTTTTCCGCCTGACCGCCCCGTAAACTCAAAAACAAAAAAAAGCCCGCAATCCCTTTATTTGAGAGGATTTGCGGGCTTTTTAAAGTGGCGGAGAGAGAGGGATTCGAACCGGCGAGTCGACGAGCGAAGCGAGAAAATATGCGGGACGGACGGGAAAAGTCCGAACCGAGTGCGAACCGAAAGCGAAAATACGGAAAAAACCGGTCGCGAAGAAAGCGGAGGATTTTTCCGGGAATAAGCAGGCGGGTCCGGCGAAGGTCGCGCAAAGGAGCGAGCGGAACGGAAAGACGCCGACGGCGGAGCGGGACGGGAGGAATGAACCGTCGGGCACGATGAGTTCGTCGGCGCAGGTAGGCACGCAGACGTCGGAGAGGAACGGGAGGAATGAGAAGAGTTGTTCGCGTGCGGCGGTATCCGGCGAAAGTTATTTGCGCGCGCTTGATGCGGACGCGCGGATCGTAGAAGCGTTCACGATGAGCGAGATTATGGCGGCGGTGAAGGCGGGGCTGGGGAAGTTGCCGATTATGGCGGCGGACACGTTTTTCCTGCGCGGCGAGTATGCGGCGAGCGTGCTCGGCAAACCGCGCAAGTGGGGACATGTAAGCCCGTCGGCGATTCTTAGACTTGGCGCCGGGCGTGCGTTTGATTGCGTTAAGGAACTTCGTCGGTTGGAAGATATTTTTGAGGAGATCCGGAAGCGATTCGAAAAAGTCCGTTCCCGTTTCGCGGGCGCCGCCGGAGCGACGGGAACGCCGGTCGTGTCGCTCCCAGCACCCCGCACCCCTGCCGGGCAGGAAAAGCAAACGAAGAAAGCAAAAGGACGCGTTTCGGCGAAGGGAGGGAAGCGATGAGCGCGAAGGGAAAGCTTAGAGGTGAGAGCTTAGGGCTTAGAGGTAATACTGTGGGGGCGACAGGATTGTCTCCCCTCCACGGGAACGCACCTGTGTCCTTTTGTCGTTTGATTTCCAAAGGGGAAATGAAAGGACAAGCCGCTGACGCAGTATTGAAGCGGGAACGCGGCGGGTTTTGTCCTTTTGTCGTTTCTTGCCTTGCGTGCGCGTCACGTGCGCTCGCGCACGCGTATTATAAAGGGCTTAAAGATGAGGGCTTAAAGTTTAAAGGAAAGTCTATTCTTTTTTCTTTTCGGAAAGAAAGGACAAAAGGACAAGAAGAGATTAAAGATGAGAGCTTAGGGCTTAAAGTAAGCGGGTTGCGCGGCGATTGCGCTTTTGTCCTTTCTCAAAATTCAAACGAAAACAAAGGACAAAAGGACAAGAGAGAGATTAAAGGTTACGGCTTAAAGATTAAAGAGGCGGCGGGAGCGATTCTTGTTTGGATTTACGCAGGAATTTTCGGTCTTGTTTTTTGGAGCGCGCTTTTCGCGTGTTGGCGGTTAGGAGGCGCGCTATGAGAAATCTGAGCGAAAGCGAATTAGCCGACTTGCTGAGCTACGTTCCGCAGTACGAAGATTATGCGACGTGGCTGAAGGTTATCGCGGGAACGCTGGCGCTGGTTGACGGGAACGAAGTTTTGGCGGAAACACTCCTAAACGGTTGGCAGGCGGAGAATCGGGCCGGACTTTATCGACAGAAGCTGAGGAGTTTTCGCGGCGGATCGCGCGGCGCGGGCTGGCTCGTTAACGAGGCAAAGGCGTGCGGGTGGGATTGGCCGAAGAGAGAGATTAAAGATGAAAGATTAAAGATTAAAGAGACTGTGACGAAACCGCTGACGATACGGAGCGGCGAACTGCGGTGGTTTAGGGACGGTGCGTTTGTTGACGCACAAAACGCGGAGGGTATCCGGTTGAGCATTTGGGTGCCGGCGGAGTATGTCGGCAGCGTAGGTCCCGGAGATGCGGTGATTTGCCGCGGGCGCGGGACGAAGTGCGTGGATGAAAACGGGAGAGCCGTACACTGGACGTTTTGGGCGCGGAGCTTGGAGAAGGTGAAGGAGATTAAAGATTAGAGGTTAAAAAGGGCTTATAGATGAGTGCTGAGAGCTTAGAGGTAAATGCGTTCCCGCAGGCGGGAAACGGGATTTAGAAAGATGAAAACCATTTAACACGAATTTTTGAAGAAATGAAAAACGTTTTGAAAGAACTGAAAAAGGAAGAGGAATACATCGTGGATTATGTCTGCGAAAGAGGTTATCGGGAGCGCATTGAAGTGACAGCATCGAGCGTTCGTGAATGCCGGATTGCCTTTAAGACAATGTTCCCGGATTGCGACCTGCGAAGAATTTGGAGCGTTGCGTCGGACGTTGACGAATGCGGACAAACACAGACGAAGGCTTAAGATGGGAAAAGAGACATTAGAGGCAGGAACGGGTGAAGTAACGTTGTCGCAAATGCGGCAGGAAGGCGGGAAAACGATTTGGAAGTGCGACCCGCGAAGCTTGTCGGGGGTTTTACACGGCATAAAGTCGGGAACGTGGAGAAAGGCGATTGAAGGATTGCGGGCGATTCCGGACGCGGAAGCGCGAAAACGGGCGAAGCCGTTTCGTCAGCCGCGACTTGATGTTTTCGGTGTTTATGCGGACGGAGCGCGGGAAGACGAAATCGTTTCCCGGAGTGATTTTTTCGTTTGCGACTACGACGGGAAGGACAATCCGGGAGCGGATTGGGAGGCGATTAAGGAGGTCATGGCGGCTTGTCCGTGGACGGCGGCGGTATTCCGGAGCGCGAGCGGGAACGGCTTGAAGTGGGTCGTTCGCTACAATGCGCCGGAGACGGATGAAAACGGAGAGCGCAAGCCGCACGAAAACGACTTTGTTGCGTTTATGCGGCTCGATCAATTCATCACGGGAATTTTCCCGAAATTGAAAGTAGATGCGCAGACGGCTGCGCGGCGGCATACGTTTGTGAGTTATGATCCGGAGGCGTATGTTGCTCCGATTTTGGAAGCGGTCAAAAAATTTGCTCCGTTTGAAGAACCGGGCGAGAAGGGGTATAAATGCCGGTTGCCGCTGGAGCAACTTTTGAGGATTTACAGACCGATTTTGGAGACGGTTTGGTCAACCGGCAAAGACTACGCGGAGCGATTGGGTCCCGGGCGGGATATGCCGACGCGAAACGAATCGCAAGCCTTTGCGCTTTTTTCGACAAAAGGCTTTCCGAAAAGCCGCAAAGAGGAACTTCTCCTGCACATCCGGCAGACGCGGCATTTGAGTGCGATATACGAGGGGCGTGTCGGTTACCGGTCGGGAATTTTTCGAGACAGGGAAACCGGCGAGCACTTTGCGATTAAGTATGCGCCGAGGTGGATTGACGGAGACGAAGGCGCGTTCCCGACGATTACCCGGTTTTTAAACGCGAGAATTAACGACCCGGAATGCCCGGAGCAAATTCAGATTTTTACAAAACTTTTGCAAAATTGCCGGCGGCGTATTCGTGAAATGCTTGATGCGCACGATGCGGGCGAGCGCGTTTACAATCAGACGCGTGCGCCGATGGCGTGCTTTATGGGAAGCCCGGCGGTGGGTAAATCGAAATTGTTTGAGACGCTGATTCGTCCGCTTTTGGGCGGGCGGGATTTTGATGCGAAAAAGTTTTTTACGAGCGACGACCGGTTTACGGGCGGGTTGGAGTTTAACGAAATCATGCTGATTGATGACTTGAGCTCGAAAGCGGTGATGAAGTTTAACCGGACGGCGATGACGGAGCGCGGGAAGGCGCTGTATTCGTCGGTTATTGCGGCGGAATCGAAATTTCGGGACGAGACCACGCTGAAAGATTCGTGCCACGTGGCGTTTCAGCTGTTCAACCCGGAAACAATAGAATCGACGCCGATTTATGCGTCAAGTCCGGACAAGTTTGTTTTCTTTAACGTTGCGCGCTATGCGGAGTTGCCGTGTAAAACGGCGAAGGACTGGGAGGCGTTTAACCGTGCAATCGAGCGGGAGTTGCCGGCGTTCGCGTATTTTGTGGACGGATACGAACTGCCGCCCGAAAGAATTGCGCAAATGAACCCGGCGGAGCAACGCAACGAGATGCCGTTTTTCTGCCATCCGGCTTGTGCGGAGCTGTTGAACGAAAACGATCCCGCGCAAAATCTTCTCGACGAAATCGACGCCTATGTCGAGAAGAGCAACGACGCGCCGAATTTCTATTTCTACGGAGAACCCGGAGACAAAATCCACCGCGCGCAAGACATTGCCGATAAGTTGCGGACGCAGCTTTCGGCAAAAAGTATCGGACGGCTTTTGCGTCAGCTTGCGGAAAGGCAGGAAACGAAGCACCGCGTTCAGCCTGTTTACGGGAACGGAAACAGCGGAAAGATTCGCGGATGGAAGATTTTTTCGCCGAAATATCGAAGCAATGAGGAGGACCGGGCATGAGAACCTATCCGGAAGACGTGATTAAAATCGCAGACTACATCGCGGCAACCGAAGGCGCGGGAAGGCACAGATACGAAATGAAACTACGCGCTATCGCTAAGGAGCTGGAGGAGCTTTACGAAATACAGAGCGACAGAGATTTACTCCATAACTTGCGGGCGGAGAACGAATGGCTCAATAAAAGACTCAACGATTACGTAGCAAAAAATCACGAGCTCGAAAAACTCACGCGACACCTACGCCGCAAACTCTTTGAAGCACTCCAAGCAGCCGAAAATCATGGATTACGAAAATCTTAACCTGCTCCCCGACGAGAGCGAAGACTTCCGCGAAACGCTCGACAACAGAAAACCGTTGTCGGCATCGGCATCTCTCATTGATCCGCGCAAGGGGTATCGTTTGCCGCAAAACCAGGAAGCGTATTTGATTTTGGAAATCATTACGACGAACAAGACAGACAAGGCGATAGCCCGCAAGTTCGGGATAACCCGGCAAAGCGTTTCCGCTCGCCGGCAGCGAATCCGGGAATCATTTAAGCGAATGCCGCAACCGCTCATTCTTTACCGCAAAACCGGAGAACTATTCTTCAAATGAGGAAAGAAATCTATTTAACGGATTTAGAACGTCGCTTGCGGGGCGCATTGCGACGCGTTTTTGAGCGCAGCGAAAAAAACGCGAGTGGGCACACTTCGCGGGAACGGAGGCGAGCATGAGCGGTGAGACCGTATCCGAAATTTTACGGGAGATTACGGTTCCGCCGGCGACGATTTCTCCGGTGGATTGGGCGGAACAATTCATCACAGAGATCCCGTATTCTCCGATTCCGGGCGGATTTAGAGTGAGTAATTCTCCGATGATTGCTCCGGTAATGGAGGCGATAACGAATGCACGCGTGCGGACGGTTTCGGTCGTTGCCTGCGTGCAAAGCGGGAAGTCTCTTGCGCCGGAACTTAGTCTTGCTTACATCATTGCGAATGCTCCCGGTCCGACGCTGTGGCTTGATGTTACGGACGATTCCGCGAAGGGAAAAAGCGAAAACCGCCTCCGCCCGCTTTTTGAAAACTGCGCTCCTGTAAAAGCTCTTTTTAATGACGATAAAAACAAGATGCGCAATGCGACGATGATTTTCAAAAACGGCATGACGCTTTGGATCCTCGGCGCGAACAATCGGCGCAACTTGCAATCCCGCTCGATTCGCTACGTTTTCGGAGACGAAACGTGGCTTTGGGAACGCGGGCGCATGGCGGAAGCGGAAGCGCGCACGACGGCGTTCAAGCGCGGAAAGTGTGTATTTTTCTCGCAGGCGGGAATCAGCGGAGACGATACCGACGCAAAATTTCTCTCAACGACACAAGGCGAATGGACGTTTTCCTGCCCGAATTGCGGAGAAAGGCAAGCGTTTGAATGGGAAAATCTGCACTGGGACGGGAACGCCAAAAACGAGCAAACCCGCGAATGGGATTTGGAGCGCGTGCGCCGGACAGCGGTTTTGACGTGCCCGCATTGCGGGAACGTGTTTGAAAACACGGAAACGGAGCGTCGCCGCCTCAATGCCTCCGGGCGATTCGTTTCACGAAATCCGACGGCGTCGAAGGAAAATCTCGGGTTTCACTGGAATGCGCTGGCGACAATGGACTGGGGAGTTCTTGCGGTTCAATTTTTAGAAGCGAAGGCGATTGCCCGCCGAGGCGACATCTCGAAGCTTCAAACGTTTTTCCAGCAACGCCTCGCCATTGCATGGAAAGAGGATGTCGCCGCGCAGGATCTCGTTTCCGGCTTGGTCAACGAAGGTTTTTTCAAACTCGGCGAAGCATGGAGCGGCGAAGGGTTTTTCGACATACAGACCGGGCGCATCGTTCCTGCGGGAACGCCCGGAGCGACAGACGGCGTGTTCCCGCGCCTGCGGTTTATGACGGTGGACGTGCAGGCGGATTATTTTTACTGGATCGTGCGAATGTGGAGCGCAGACGGCAGTTCCCGCCTGCTCGCCTGCGGGATGGTTCAAAGTTTCGATGAAATCAAAGAAACGGCATCGAAATGGAACGTGTTCCCGGTGTTCACGTTTATCGACTGCGGCTACAAAACCCCGCAAGTGCTTTCCTTTTGCGCCGGAAATAATTTTACCGCCTTGCGCGGCGACCAACGCAACGAATGGAATTTCTCCGGACGCAACAAACGCTACTATTCGCCGCGTGAAAACGTCGATTGCGGGAACGGGCGCATCGCCCGCCGCCACTATTTTTCAAATCTTCGCCTCAAAGACATTCTGCTCGAGCTGCGCGCCGGGAACACGCACGCGACGTGGGAAGTGCCGGACAACGCTCCGGCGCATTATCTGAAAATGCTTTCCAGCGAACGCCGCAACAATGAGAAGCAAGTTTGGGAACAAATCGGCAAAACGCCCAATCACTTTTTCGACTGCGAAGTGATGAACGTTTGCGCCGCGCTCATGCTCGGACTCGTCGGCGCGCAGGAAGGCGAAAGCGGGTAGTTAAAAAAAAGTGTTTTTTTATAAAAAACGCTTGCGGATTATTCCGATTTTTGCATAATAAGAAACCACGATGAGGGTCGCTTCCCCATCGTGGTTCTTTCCGAGTCCGAATAAAGATTTATGCTAAAAATCCAAAAGGTCGCCAGAATCTTGGTTTGGTGGCTGGGTTTAATCGCAAGCCTAATTACGATTGCCCAGTTCATCGCCTCGAAGCTCTGAGACCGCCCGCCGCAAGGCGGGTTCGGACGAGGAAAGAATCTGCCCTTTTTAGGAGAAATGTCAATGCACAAAGAAAAAACAGTTCGCGGGCGACCGTTCGGGAACAAAAACGCAGCGAAACCGCAAGAGCAACACCGCATACTTTTCGCGGCATCCGTAGCTCCGGAAACGCTTGCGAAAATCAAAGCCTATGCGCAAGCCCACGGCGTAAGTATCGGCAAAGCCATTGACGCGTTAATTTTACGCTAAGCCCGTTCCCGCTCGCCTTCGTGGATGCGGGCGAGGAGTTTGTGGAATTTTTTTTGAGCTTCCTCGAACTCATCGACGGAGTTTGTTTCTTCCACAAAAATTTTGAAAACCTGTTGGCGTATTCTTGAGAAAAACGCCTGCCATTCCGCTTTGACGGTCTCGGCGGGAATTACCGTTTTTTCGAGTATTTCGAGTTCGATTTGCTCTTTTTGGAGGCGAACGCGTTCCCGCTCCAACCGCACCTTTGAGAGTTCTCCCTTTATTTCTTCGGGAATATCATCCTCTTTAATTTCTTCATAAAACGCTCGCCATGCCTCAAGCGGATAGGAGCCGTTTGCGGTTTTTCCGGGATTGCCGGGCATCTTAAGCAAACGGGCGACGGTTCGACGGGAGATTCCGCCAAGTTCTTGCGCCAAATCTTCCTGTGAGCGTGCGAATTTCCGCACGCTCCCGTTCCCGTAATCGAGCGTAAGAGGCGCAACATCTGTTGCCGCCGACGTGTTTTGAAAAAAAGACATCTCTCTAAAAAAGGCGAAAAAGCAATGTTGCAATTTTTCGAAAAATCTTTTGTCCCCGATAAATAAAGCATTTTCGTGCGCAAAAGCGGAAAATTCCGCGCAATCTAAGATTGCTTTTTTGCATAGGGTAAAAGCGATGAGTGCTGAAATTCCCATAGATTGCTATGTAGGGCAAAGCCGCGAGTGGCTGAAAGCCCTTGAAACGAAACTGCTTTCGCAAATTGCCGGCGGCGGGCGTGTCATCACGTCGGAAAACGACGGCGGATTGTCCGTCTCTTACAAAATTGCGGGAACGCCGCAGCAGAATTTACGCGCCGTGCGTTATGCCTTGAACGGCCGCACGGCGGAAGATCTTTCCACAAACTCATCCCTGTCTTCAACCGGCGAGGGACGCGGGTTCTGCGTCCCCGCCGGATTCGCGGCGGAGATGGCTTAATCAGTGAATAATGAATAGTGAATAACGAACAACGCACACATTTTAGGAATGAGAAACGGATAAGGGAAAACTGATAGTGGATAACTGATAAGTGAATTACCTATCAGATATCAGTTATCAACTTTTACCTACCTAATTCCTAATTAAAGCCGAAGGCTTTCGCACTGAATTATTCACTATTCACTAAAAAAACGGAGTTTCCCACGATGATTTTCGCTAATCTCAAAAACTTTTTCGGCGGTCGTTCCCGTTACGAAAGCGCGGTCAACAGCTCCGCGCGCGAAGCCGTCACGGGAACGCCCGGAGACGCCGAACAAGAGCTTTCCGACAGCGCGCGTCTCGCCATTCTTCACAAAGCGCGACAAGCCGCCGTCAACGAAGGACTGATTCGCGAGATCGTCGAAACCTTTGACATTTACAGCGTCGGCGACGGCATCACGCCGCAATCCGCCAGCGCGGACGATACCTCCAACGAAGCCTACGACGAATATTTTTCCCGCTGGGCGCGCCGTCCGGTGGACGCTACCGGGCGATTCACGCTTACGAAATGCCTCTCCGTCGTTTTGCGCGCGCTTCTCATCGACGGCGAAATTTTCGTCATCAAAACCTTCAACGAAGCCACGCACCGCCCGGAGCTTTATTTCATCGAAGCGCACCGCTGCGCGGATACGTCGAAAGAAGCGGAACTCGGCTGGCATCAGGGCATACTTTTCAAAAACGGGCGCCCGGCAAAGTATCGTTTCAAGCTCGACAACGACACGTTCAAAGAATTTGACGCGCAGCACGTCATCCACGTTTTTGACGCCAAGCGCGCGACGGACATTCACGGTGTTTCTCCGTTTCAGCACGCCCTGCGCGACGTGCAGGACGCCAAAGAGCTTCTCGCGCTCGTTAAACAAAAAGGCAAGTTGCAGGAATCGATTGCAATTTCGCTGCAGAGCGATCGCGCCGTCGCGCAAGGCAACACCGCCGGGCTTTTGGATTTCGGCACCGGCAACAAACCCGCAGACCGCACTGACCCGGCTGCGCTTCAGCGCATCACGGGCGGCAAGGCGTTTCTTTTGCAGGAAGGCGAGCAGGCGGCATCGTTTGCCGGGAACTCTCCGTCTCCGGAATTTTTTGAAGCCTACAAAAATTTACACAAAGCAGGCATAGCCGGCTTGTTGCCTTACGAGTTTGTCATCGACCCGTCGGCAGTCGGCGGCGCAGGCGTGCGCCTCGTCGTCGGCAAAGCCGCACGGTGTTTTGACCGCATGCAAAGCGTGCTCATCGACACATTTCTCGTTCCCGTGCGCAATTTCGTCATCGGACAAGCCATTACCGCCGGCAAACTCCCCCCGGCGGAAGACTGGACGGAATGTGAGTGGGCAACCCCCAAAAGCGTAACGGTCGACGCCGGCAGAGACCACGCGGCAGACCTTGCCGACGTTCAAAACGGGCTCATTACGGCAACGGATTTCTGCGCCGTGCGCGGACGCTCGCTTGCCCGCGACATGAAGATTTGGAAACGCGAACAGGAAATGTTCCGCTCGCTCGCACACCCGCTTCTTAGCGCCAAGCCTCAGGCATCAAATATCAAGTAAGAATTAGGACGAATCCTCATTTCTAACTTCTAATTCCTAATTAAAAACGAAGTTTTTTATGGAAAAGCGCAAATTAACGACGACGCTTTCAACGCTTCATTCCGACGTTTCGGAGATGAAAACCGACCTCCGGGAAATGCGAGCCGAAGGCAAGCAACGCGGCGAAGACATCGCCGAAATCAAAAAAACCGTTGCCGTGCACGAAGAGCAAATTTCCACGAACAAGCGCGACATCCGAGACCTCAAACTGCTGATGTGGAAAATCCTCGGCATCTGCGGAGGCGGAGCCGTCATCGCCGATAAGATTTTTAATTAAATACATCAAAAACCTACCATGAAAACGAAAACACTGATTACCGGGCTGATGCTCGGATGTGCAAGCGCCGTCCTTTTGGCGGCGGGAACAGACGCGGCAACCGCCGCTGCCGAAACCGATGCCGCAAGCGCGTTCACGGACACGCTTCAGGCGATCGTGAACTTTCTGCCGTTCCCGTGGAACGTAGTCGGCGGCGCGGTTATCGCTGCGGGAACGGCGATCTTCGCATGGCGCAAGACCAAGAAACAAAAAAACAAGGATTAATTTAAACGCAAAGAACGCAAAGGAAAAGAAGCTTTAAAGAATTAGAAGGTAGGAATGAGAAATTAGGAAGAAAACTAACTTCCCATTAAAAATCTTTGCGTTCTTTGCGTTGAAAAAATTTAAAAACTATGGACGAAAACGAAATCGAAACTCTTAAGGCGGAAATTGCGGCGAAAGACGCGATTATCCAAGAAATGAAAACCGCCGCCGACGCACAGCACGCCGAAGCCGAAAAGCTCGGCAAGCTCGCGGAGGAAGCTGCCAACGCCGGCAAGCAGGCGGCGGAAGCCCTCGAACAGGCGAAACAGGAATTCGCCGCGCAGCTTGCCGCCAAAGACGCGGATCTCGCGGATTGGGAACGCCGTTACACGGAAATGCGCGGCGAGTTTGAGGCTCGCAACGCAGAGCGCGACACGCTCGCCGCGAACCTGCGAGCGGAACTCGAAGCCTCGCACGCCGAAGTAACGGCAAACCTCAAGGCGCGCATTGCGGAACTTGAGGCGAACGCGAAAACCGCCGAGCAAATCGCCGCCGAAAAATACGGCGCAGCACTCCCGGCAGGCGGAACTCCCGCCGGGCAAATCGACATCGACGCACTTCGCGCGCAATACGAGAGCGTGAAAGCAAACCCCGTCGCCCGCGTGAAATTCATCCGCGAGCTCCCGGACGCGCACTACAACGCACTTTTTAAGGTGTAAGCCTTAAAAAGTTTCAGGCATCAGGCATCAAGCATCGAGCACCAAGCGAAATGCTGATGATTTTGCCGGAGGCAAAATCTTTGAAGTGTTTGCCTGATTCTTGATGCCTGCTGCTTGAAGCTAAAAAAAATCTCCGATTTTTTAACACCAAAACCCAAACACCAACATGATTAACAACCTCGAAAACATCCTCGCGGGTCTCGCGAAGAAAGCCTACATCAAGCCGGAAGTAGTCACGCCGCTTTCGGTGTTCACCGCGGACTTGTCCGCAGACGCCACGATTTTGGACGACACTGTCCACGTCGTCAAAATCGCGGCGGGAACGGCAAAGGAAAAACAGGAAGGCGCCGCCTACTCTCCGGACGCAGCGGCATCCACGGTTCCCGTTCAGCTGACGAAGCGCTTCTACTCGGCGGCAAACGTGACGGACATCACGTTCTCGCGCATGAGCGATCAGATGCGCGCCGACCTCTTTGCCGGTAGCGCGGTCAAACTCGGGAAGAAGATGAACGCCGCCGTCAACGAGCTCGTCGCCGCTCAAACGAAAACGGCGGAATTTACTCCGTCCTTCGCCGGCGTCGCGGCGGCAAAAGCCGAAGCAACGAAGGCAGGCGTTGAAGGCGAGCTGATTATGTGCCTCGCTCCGGAAACCTACGACGCCCTCGTCGCCGATCCGGACGTCGCCAAAATCGCCGCCATCGGCGGAAACAACGACGTTTTCGCCAAGGGCGAAATCGCGCAGCTCCACGGCGTGAAGGTCGTTCGCCTGCCGGCAGCTCCCGCGGGAACGATCGGCTACCTCACGCAAAAGAGCGCAATCGCCATCGCCTCGCGCACGACGCCGCTTCCGGACACGCAGGCGGGAACGATTATCTCCGACGACAAAACGGGCCTCGCTTTCTCGCACAAGTTCATTGAAGACGCGGACACGGCTGCGGTCAAAGTCGTTACCGAAATTCTTTTCGGTGCGGCAATCGTTGACGATTCCGTCATCGTAAAGCTCACGGCGAAAACGGCGTAGATGCCGGCGGTAGTAGTGCTACCGCTCGAACCTAAAATCATCTACTGATGAAGTGTTGAAAGTTTTTTAGCTCCAAGCATCAGGCATCAAATATCAAGCAAACACTTCAAAATTTTTGCCGAAGGCAAAAATCTTAGCACTTTGCCTGATGCTCGATACTCGATGCTTGAGGCTAAAAAAAAATCTCCGATTTTTTTTATGAACGAATCACAATTCCGGGAACTCTGCGGCGCAGGCTGCGAGACGTTGGAAATTGCCGGGAAAAGCGTTCCCGCGCTTGTTTCGACGTGCGCGGACGAAAAGACGATTCTGATCGGCGGCACGCTGAACCGGGCAAACTACGTCGCCCGCGTTTGCGTGCTCGACATCGCACCCGTCTTTCCCTCCGAACTTCCCGGAAAAGTGATTTCCTACGCCGGGAACGCATTCCGCATCGTCCAATGCCGGAAACACCCGAGAAGCGACATCGTCCACCTCACGATGAGTGAAAAGTGACGCAAGAGGCTAAGAGGTCCGTGCTAAAGAATTTGCCTCCGGCAAATTCTTTGAACACTGCGTTATTCACTATTCACTAAAAACCCCATCTTTAATCTACCCATGACGCTCATAGACAGCTCCGGATTAGATCGTGCCATTGCCCGCACCCTAATCGCGACGCGGGAAAGCGCGAGCGACATTGTCGATTACGCGGCAAACAGCTTCGTGCGTGAGGTCGTCCCCTTGACGATACGCACCACCGCACGACGGCAAGGCACAGGACTTGCGGCAAGCGTAGCAACGGCGCGTCGGGAGCACACGGAATATTTGCGGGAACGCATTGTCGGAAAGAGGTTGAAACGCTGGGGACACTTCTCTCGCTCCGGGCGCAATACTCCTGCGTATTGGAAAAGTATTCACCTCTCAAAGAAAGAATCTCGAAAATACTTTGCGACGGCGAAACGCCGTCAGGGAGAACTCGCCGCGGGCTGGAACGCGGCGGCAACGGCAACCAACGCGAAAGTTCCGTCATTCGTCAAAAGACACGGCAACGTTCACGGCACTTACTCCAAGAGCGTATCCCCCGATTCCGTCATTTCCGAAATCCGATGGGAACACCACAAAGGCGACCATGGGAACATGAAAAGCGTCAGCGCGATGGCGATGAAAAACGTCATTTACAAACTCGAAAACACCAAAACCAAACTCGTCGCGGCAAACATCCGTAAGTTCGCCGCACGGCAGAGAGCTTAAAGAGGAGTAAAAACTGATATCTGATAGGGAAAAACTGATAACTGATATCTGATAGGTAATTACCTATCCACTATCACTTATCCACTATCCATTATTCACCACAACAACCACCAACACCATGGCAACCAACACACAAACCACACACGGCAAGAAGATCAAGTGGGGTATTCAAGAGCTTTCCAACGCCTTGATTACCGGCGCAGATACTTCTCTTGCCCGCGAAACCAAACAATACAAAAACCACATCGGCGAAACCGTATCGCTCCACGAATACGACCACCGCATGGAGGCGACCGTCAACTTCACGTTCCTCGCGGATACGGACGTTGCGACCGTCGAAGCGGCGATTAAAACGTGGGCGATTTCCGTCGCCACGGGCGACATTTACGGTCTCGCCGAAGGCGGCTCAGCCGTCGTTTCCGATCTGAAGATTACGGAAGCAAACGAAGAAGCCTCTACGGGAACCGTTACGGTTACCTACTGGCCGCAAGCCGTTAATTAGAGATTAAAGATTAGAGATTAAAGATTAAAGAAGGCTTAGAGATGAGAGGTTATGACTTAGAGGTATTACCGCGCCTGCGGCGCAATTGAAAATTAGTATTCTTTCTCACTTCTAATCCCTAATTCTTTAAAAGCATTTACCTCTCAGCTCTCAGCCATCACCTCTCAGCCGTCTTTAATCTTTCACCTTTCACCTTTAAAAAAAATGCGACAAAACATTCTCAACGACGCTTTCACCTCGCCGGAGCCGGAAATCCTGCCCGGAATCCGCATCCGCAAAATCTCGCTCCAATCGCTTTCCATGCTCACGCGCATCGGCTCCCCGATTGCCGATCTCAAAAAAGCGGCAAACGCAAGCACGGAGGATTTTTCCGTTCCCGATATCGCCGAGTTCATCTTCATTCACGCGGCAGATCCGGAAACCGTTCGCCGTTGCGTCTACACGGCGCGCTTCGAGCTCGCTCCCAAAGCGGACGAATTTTGCGCGGCAATCCCGCCGGACAAAATCCCGGAAATCCTCGCCGCTATCACGGGAGACGCACAGGCTATCCGCGCAGCGCAAACAAACGCAATCCCGGACACCTCTATCCCGCCATCAAAAAACGAGCCGAGCCCGGCGGCATAGCAAGTCTGCTCTTTGCTGTAGGGCGCGAAATACAAATCCCGCCGGAACGCCTGCTGGCACTTCCGCTTTCTCAACTTTACCAGTTTCTTCACTGCTCAATGGTTTACGCCGGATGCAATACCGCATGGACACACAAGACCGCCGACGAGCTCGCGCGGGAACGCGAAATCATCGAACGGCTGAGGAGATTAAAGAGAGGGAAAAACTGATATCTGATAGGTAAAAACTGATAACTGATATCTGATAGGTAAAAACTGATAACTGATATCTGATAGGTAATTACCTATCCACTATCACCTATCAGTTATCACTTATCCACTATCACTTATCCACTATCACTTATCCACTATCACTTATCCACTATCACTTATCCGTTATCAATTATCAGTTTTACCTTCTCTTTAAGCTTTAAGCATTAACCTCTCACCTTTTTATGACTACTATCGGAATACACAAAATTTTACTGAGCGCACTCGGACGCAACCCGCTTTCGGCGTTCCCGGACGTAAAAACTTTCCTCGCACACGAAACCGCACCGTTGACGTATCCGGCAATCATCGCTTCCGCCGCACTCGACGCGGCAGATCCGCGCGGGAACGCCACAGCAACACTCTCCGCCAAATTTACCCTCGCCGTCAATCCGGATGATCATTCATCCGATACAGTCTCTGCAATGCTTTGCGATTTGGACGCCCTGCTCGCGTCACGAATGACGGCGGAAAACCTTAACGCTCACGCCGAAGAACTCGGCGAAAAAGAGCATTTCTACCTCGTTCGCTGGGACGCAAGCAGCGAACCCGACGCCGACGAAAAACACCTCTCGTTCACCTTCACCTACACCGGAGTCGTCCAGTTTTGATTAGGAGTTAGAAAAATGACGGAAGAACAGAAACCGCCTTCCTCGCAATCACCATCGAGACAAAAATCCCGCGACTTAGCGGTCGCGGGTGGAAATAAAATCTTTGCAAGACCAAATTCGATACAAACCTACGCAAAACCCAACGACAATCCCGAAAATGTAAATGAGCGAAAGAATCGGACAAACTCCAAAAAAGACAAATCCGGAGATGAGACCAACTACACCCCAAAAAACCAATTTCAAACAACGAACAAACATATTCCACGATGGCCCGGCCGTTGGTCCGTCCGAGAATCCGTATGTAATAATTTCGTCGAGTTCGCTCATCAGCGAGAAAGAGTAATTCGCAAAAACAGAAAGTCAAGATAATGCCAGACATCTACGTAAAGATTGGCGCAGACACGTCGCGTTTTCAAGCGGCGATGCAACAAATTCAACAATCCGTCGCCGCAACGAGGGCGCGTATTCTTGCACAATGGGCAGACATTTCGACCGGGATTCGCAACACGGGGCGTATAGCCCAAGAGGTTGCAAGTTGGGTTTCCGCGCCACTAAAGGAGTTTTCGCGGTTTGAAGATGCGGCAACGCGGCTTGCACCGCTTGTCGGCGGATTGGAAGCGGCAAAGATTCTCTGCGCGCAGCTTCGCGACGAAGCCGCAAACGGAACGATGAGCTTCGAGCAACTTACGAGCGTTGCCGGACGGCTTGCCTCCGTTTTCAAAAGCTCTTCGGACATCAAAAAGTGGACCACGGCGTTCCACGACCTTTCTGCGGGAACGGGACTCGACATTAATGAGCTCATCGGCAATTTCGTAAAGTCCAAAGCCTCCGGGCGTTTTGAAGCGGGGCTCATGGATATGTTCGCGCAAAAAGGCGTGAACATCTTCCCGGAACTGGTAAGACAGACGGGAGTTGCGGAAACGGAGCTTCGCAAGATGGCGGCGGCGGGAACGCTCTCGTTCGCGGAAGTCGAAAAGGCGATTCTCGCAGTTGCCACGGGAACGGGACAATTTGCCGGGCAAGCGGCAAAGATGAGCAACACTTTCGGCGGAAGCGTGGGAACAATGGTCGCACATTGGAAAACGCTTCTTGCGGAATTTGCCAAACCGATTGCGGAAACCCTCACACCATGGATTCAAAACATCGGCAAACTCCTTTCGGAAAATAAAGGCTTCGCCAAAGATCTTGGAGCCATTTTCACAAAGCTCGCCCCGGCGATCGCGCTTTTCGCCGGAGCATTAGCCGGGGCAAAAATAGCAATGATCGCATTCAACGCGGTAACGCTGGCAAATCCGATTCTTCTTGCCGCCGCGGGCATCGCTACCGCCGCAACGGTGATTTACAACTTTTTACCGGAAGCGAAATCGCTGACGGATATGGTGACGAAATCCAACCGGGAATGGGAAAACTCGCTCAAAGACGTGAAGCGCGCCTACGAGGATTTAAGGATGGACGAACAGCTCACCGCACGCATAAAACAGGACGAACGGGAACTTTCGGACAAAGAGGCGGCGTTTCGCGAAGCCAATCCGGACTTCGACGTGAAGCGCGCAGAAACAATGCAGTGGCGGCTCGAAGCGCACTACCGAGCGACGGGCGGCGGCTGGCTTGACGACGCCCTGTTTGAGAAAGCGCACGGCTTCTCCGTCGAAGAAGCGGAAAAGCAGGTCGCCGCGCTTCTCGAATACAACGCGATTTTAAAGCGCAGAGACGAGCTGAAATCTCTCGCGGAAACGACGAAGGCTCGCATTAAAGCGGAGAAAGCGAAAACCGAAGAAAACGCCGCAACGGAAGCATCGATCAAAGCGGCGCAACGCGCGGCGGAGGCGTTTCGCGCCCTCAACGCGGAACAGGCAAAGAAAGCCAATGCCGCGCAGCTGGACGCGACATCGGTTTCGGAACGTCCGGAGCTTTTACTCGAGCAAGCCGGATTCGCAAACGCGGAAGCACTCGACTTCGCAATCGCGAACAAAAAAATGATGGTCGAATGGGACGCGGCAACCGGGAAAGCGACGGAGGAACAGGTGGCGGGGCTTCGCCGCCTCATCGAAGCGCGAGAAGCCTATAACAAACTCGTCAACGAAGCGAAAACGGCAGAGAAAGCGGCGAGCGAAAAAGCCGCCGCCGCGAACAAAGCCTACGAGCGGCGCATGGAGTTGGTCCGGGCGGAAGTCGCCGGGAACCGCGAACTCGTAGAGCTCAAACACAAGCAGGAAGATCTTGCCGCGGAATACAAAGCGGCGGGCATGGAGGATGCCGAGGCGCGCGCGGCGGAAGTCATCGGCGCGGAACACGCGCTAAAAAAGGCAAACGACACCCCCGCGGACGTGAGTGCGCTTGGTGCGGGAACGGTTTCGAGCGGGCAAGCGAGCGTAGGCGGCGGGCGCAGTTTGAGCATCGGCACGAGCGGCGCGATCGACGTGGCGCGCAACCAACTCACCGTAGCGCAAAAGATGCGCGACTTGCTCGCGCAGGTCGTAGAAAACACGGCAGCGCCGGCGAGCCCGGCAAGGATTCTTTAGTTAGTAAAAACTGATAACTGATATCTGATAGGTAAAAACTGATAACTGATATCTGATAGGTAAAAACTGATAACTGATATCTGATAGGGAAAAACTGATAACTGATATCTGATAGGTAATCACTTATCCACTATCACTTATCCACTATCACCTATCCACTATCACTTATCCACTATCACTTATCAGTTATCAATTATCAGTTTTACCTTTCTTCAATCTTTAACCTAAAATGAAAATCTACATCAATACGGACACACAGCCGCCGGGTTTGGCGGCATCGTTAAAAGTTTCGACGGACGCGGCTGGCGTTCTTCGCGTTTATTCCGCGAACGCGGCGAGCTCGGTTTCCTCGTTTAAATTCAAGCGCGGAACGACCGTTCCCGTGGAGGCGGTTTTCGCCGATGCGGAAGCGGCGGCGCAGGTCGAAAAGCTCCGTTTCGGGATTAAGCTCGCCGGCAGGTACGACGATTTGCTCGTGGTCGCTGCGGAGACGGCGGAGCGC
>JAGBIL010000038.1 GCA_017935025.1 Opitutales bacterium
GCGCTCCGCCGTCTCCGCAGCGACCACGAGCAAATCGTCGTACCTGCCGGCGAGCTTAATCCCGAAACGGAGCTTTTCGACCTGCGCCGCCGCTTCCGCATCGGCGAAAACCGCCTCCACGGGAACGGTCGTTCCGCGCTTAAATTTAAACGAGGAAACCGAGCTCGCCGCGTTCGCGGAATAAACGCGAAGAACGCCAGCCGCGTCCGTTGAAACTTTTAACGATGCCGCCAAACCCGGCGGCTGCGTGTCCGTATTGATGTAGATTTTCATTTTAGGTTAAAGATTTTTTTTAGTGAATAGTGAATAATGAATAGTGAATAGCTCAGTGTGTAAGCCTTCGGCTTAATTAGAAATTAGAAATTAGTATTCTTTCTCATTCCTCATTCCTAATTCTTAAAAGGTGTGCGTTATTCATTATTCATTATTCACTATTCACTGTTCATTTTTTCATTCTTGCGCGCAGTATTCTTGCCGCGTTTCCGGCAAGTCCCGCCGCGACGTCTCTTTGAGATTTCGTCAGTATTCGCGCCATGTCCGTGCGTTTAACGGCTTTCGTTTTCGCGTCGCAGAATCGGATGCGCAGTGTCGAGTCGGTCTGTCTCTCCGTTAATGTCGCGGCGCCGTGTTTTTCTCCGTGGCGGGCGAGCCACTGCGGGAGCTTTGCTCCGCCTGCTCGTGCGAGCGCGTTCCATCCGGAAATCATTTCTCCTTGTCGAGCCTTCGCGACTTTGAAAAACCGCGCTGCCGTCGCCGCGCGCATCGGGCGGGAACGCTTCCGCTTCGTCAGTCGCCCGCGCGGCATTCTCTGCTCCAAAATTCGCGCTTTTAAAAAGTCCGTGTGTTGTTTGCGCGTGCGACCGCCGATGAGCGGCGGCGTGTTTTTCCGGAGAGCGCGAGAGAGACGTGCCGCCGCGTCGCAAACGATGTCCGTCGCCGCGCGTTGCGCCGCCTTCGCGTATATCGTTGCCGCGCGTTGGAAAAGCTCGTCGTTTACTTCGATTTCCATTAAAAAAAATGGTTAGTGCTTTGGTCCGAGAAGCTGCTGGCGTGCTTTCAGCCGGCGGATTGCTTCCATCTCCGGATCATCGTCGAAAAAGTATTCCCACTGAGTTGAGGCTCCGGAAAAAACGACGGAGGCGTGCGATAGCTGTAAGAGAACGGAAAGCGGCGTGGCTAAAACTTCCCGAGGGGTAAGCCCGAAATCACGCCCGGCAAGAAACGAGAAAACTGCTATTCCGCCGGGCTGTGCGCGTTTTTTGATGTCCCCGCAGATTCTTCCGCCGATTTGAAGAGAGCTGCACGAATTCCGATTAGGTCGCCCAAAACGTAGATAATCATTTCTGTTTGAACTTCGCGGGATGGAATTTTTTTAAGAAATGCGAAAACGGCGTCCTCGAACAGTTCGCGTCCTGCCTTGAGCAGGTCGCGAACGGTTTCCGGCGGGGTACTGCAGATGAAAAGGAGTTCCTGTGTTTGGAGAAGTGTTACGCCTTCCGGGACTTCGCCGTCGCGGAATTTTGCCAAGACTTCCGGTTTCAAAAACGGGCTTCCCGCCATTTCCATCAGCGTTTCTTCCCGGACTCCAATGCGCCGGAGGGTGATTTCCGGGGTAAAGGTTTTTTCGCTTGCCGCGCTCATCGCGTCGTTCAAAATCTGCTCTCGCTTTGTCATGCTTGCTCTGTATTTGAAATTTTTGGTTGTAGTGGGTGGGATGTCGGTCGCATTCGTGCTCGGGTTGCTTTCCGTTCGGTTGTCAAAACGGGGCAAAAAAACCGCGCCCGGCGGAGAGCCGAAAGAGCGCGCCGACTTGCCGAAATTGCGCTTGCGTTCCCGTCGCCGTGAACCGGACGACGGGAACGGTTGGCGTGGTTAGGTGTTAGCGGGACAGTAAGGCAAGTATTTTGCCGAAATGTCCACGGTTTCCGCATCTTCGATCTTACGCGAAATTTTCCGGTCCGTTACGATAACGGAACCGCCGGCGGAGAGACCGCCATCCGCAACTGCCGCCGTCGCACACCACGCTTTGACGGTGGCGACAACGTCTTCGAGTACGGAGCTTTCGAGCATGATTCCGTTGATGGTAAACTCCGCGACCGGGTCGTACTCGATTGCCGTAACCGTTACGCCGTCAACGCCCTTGATGAGCTTTTCCGACGTTTTAACGGACATATCTGCCGATTGAATTTGAAAACCGTTAAGGTCAACCATTGACCACTTAACGACTTTGCCGATTTGTGCTGCTTTTTGCATTGTAAAAAAATTAAAGAATTTGAATTGTGGTTTCCGCTTCAACGGTAAAGGAGAGCGACGGAGCCGTTGTCTCCGTTCCCGAGTCAAACGACGTTCGGGTGAGGTGAAGCGGTTCGTGCCTTGTTACGAAATACTTGGCAAAAAGCTCCTGCGTCGATTCCGCGAGAAGTCTCTCCGCAACGGCATCCGCTGCCGCGAGAAAATCTTCGCGCGAAACATCGTGCGCGGAAACAATCAGCGTTGCCGAAACCGTAACCGTCCAAACACGCCGCCGCGAGAATGCCGGCTGTCCGGCGTTTTCCTGCAGCTCCGCGTTCAGAATCAGTATCGGCGTTTTGATTTCCTCCGGGCTCGCCGTGTCCGTCACGACAAGCCCGGGAAGGCTCGAACCCGGCGAGACGGATTCATCCGCGAAAGATGTGCCCAGTTCCCGCAAAACTTCGTAGATTTCCTTTATCACTTGTAAAAAAGTTGAGAGCTTTTTTAGTGAATAATGAATAGTGAATAGTTCAGTGCTATGGATTTTGCCTCCGGCAAAATCTTTGAACACTGCGTTATTCATTATTCACTGTTCACTATTCATTAGTTCAGCTCTCATTCTTTGCCTGATATTTGATGCTTAGTGCTAATTAAAAGGCTCTTGGTACGGGGAAAGTGATTTTGCGCGGTTGCGCTTTGATTTGCGGGAATGCCGCCGCGTCGATTTCGCCGCGTGCTATGCGGCGGGCAATTTCCTTGCCGGCCGCGTCGAAAAGTTTGTCCGGCGTTTGCCCGATAAATTGCTTCGTGAAAGAAAGTCCTCCATCGTTGACGGAAACGATTCTTTCGCCGGCAAGGAATGCCGCCTTGGCACGCTCAAAGAGCTGTTTCAGCTCGTCGTTAGTGAGAAAACTCAGGTTCATAGCTCGCAAATCGTGAATTCGTAGGCGACCGAAAGCGGGTGCTTTTTTGCGGAAAGAATCCGGTAGTCGTTCCCGTCGTAGCGGAGAATCTTTCCGGGGAGTGTGCGTATGCTCCCGGTGATGTCTTGTTCCATAACACGCACTTTGAGCGTCGTTTTGCCGATAATGCCGCCGGCAACAGCTTCCTTTTCGTCGCTAAGCGTCGAAACGATTGCCGGTACCGGCGGCGCACCGGCGATGACGACCGTTGCTCCGCTTAAAGCGGCGATTGTGGAAAAATCGGTTTCGTTCAAAATAGTCATCTCGCCCTATGCGAAAAACGACACTTTGCGCCGCTCTGAAATTTGCAAAGCCGCCGCGCAAGCCGCTTCGTTATTGAGTTTATTTTTTTTTTTCAAAAAAACGAATGTCGGTTTTTTCTCTTTTTTAGGATATGTCTTTTTTCGCAGAAACAGAAACGGCAACGGAGCCGGGCACGCATTTTGCACTCGGATACGGGGAGGTTGACGTTACTCGCTTCGTCTCTTCACGCGAAAAACTCGCTGTCGCGCTGAACTGTAGTGTTCGGTGTGTTGCCGCAATGCTCGCCGAACCCGGTAATCCGGGGCGCACGCAAAACGGCTCGTATGAGTTGGAAAAATGGCGGGCGTATTTCGCCGCAAGAAAACCCGCTGAAAACGACGAAGCTCCGGATAAAGCCTCCGTAAAACGTGAACTGCAAAATGCCATATTGCGGGAACGCCTCGCAAAAGCCGAACTCGCCGAACTCAACGCCGCCGCCCGGCGCGGAGAATTGGTCGAGCTTGCCTCTATAAAAAAAGAAGTTGCCGCGCTCGCTGCGCGATTACGCGCATTTCATCACCGCGAAATGACGGTGGAGGCGATAAGCGTTTTGGCGAACCGCCTTGCGTTAGACGACTTGCAGGTCGGTGTGCTCCTTGAGTTTATGGAGGAGTTTCACCTCTTGTTTTGTAAAAAAATTTCGGAATGGGGTGCGGTTCCGGCGGCACCGGGTTCCGCCTCTTCCTGAGATTCAAAAAATTCCGCGTTTGCCGGGTTCCGCCGTATCGATTCCTCAATTTCTTCCTTTAAAATTTCAACTTCCGCAAACAAAAATCCCCAAATGAGACACACGATGATTGTGAATCCTATTGAATGTTGGAGTGCGTCCGGCTCTCGGTCCTTTTCCTTCACCCACATAAGATACCCCATCCCGTAAGCAAGAAAAAAGGGGATGCCTAAGGTAAGGAGCGTCAAAAGCGGGAGCCCGATAAGGGTTTCCGTTGCGGATAAAGCGACCGTAAACATGAGCCGGGAGCTTAAAGATGAAAAGCTCTTTGCGCAATGAGGAAGAAAACTAATTTCTCATTCCTAACTCCTCATTCCTCATTCCTAATTCCTAAAAAACCTTTCAACCTATGATCCTAAATTCCGCTATCACCGTAAAAAATGAGCTTTCCGGCGAAATCCGGAATGTTGCCGCCGAAGTCAAAAATGTCCGCGAGGAAATCAAGCGCGGGAACGCCGAAACCGTTCAGAGCTTTGAAAAAGTCGGGACCACGCTCGAAGCCGTCGCCCGAAATTCCAAACGCGGTCTGACCGCCGTCGCGGCGGATTTTAAACTTTCGCTCGACCTTGTGGGAAGCGGGCTTTCGAAGGTGCGCTCGTTTTTCGACGAGTTTTCCCGCTGGGAGGATGCCGCCACGCGAATGGCTCCGCTTGTCGGCGGAATGAATGCCGCCGCAGATGTCGTTTCGCATTTACGCGACGAAGCTGCAAGCGGGACGATGAGCTTTGAACAACTTACGGGCGTTGCCGGGCGGTTGGCTTCCGTCTTTGCCTACACCGACGACGTAAAAAAATGGACCACCGTTTTCCACAATCTTTCCGCGGGAACGGGAATGGATATCAACGAGCTTATCGGCAACTTCGTGAAGCTGAAAGCCGCCGGACGCGTTACCGGGGAATTCCCGGAAATGTTCGCACAGAAAGGCATCAACATTTTCGGCGAACTTGAAAAGCAAACCGGCAAAACCACCTTAGAGCTTCGCAAAATGGCGGCGGCGGGAACGCTCTCGTTTGCCGAAATAGAAAAGGCGCTTCTTTCCGTGGCAACGGGCGACGGGGTTTTTGCCGGGCGCGCTGCCGCGATGAGCGACACCTTCGGAGGGAGTGTAAGTACGATGCTCGCGAGGTGGGATATTTTGAAAGCCGAACTTGTAAAGCCGATTGCCGTTGGACTCACACCTGCAATTCGCGGCTTGTCCGACTTCCTGGCCAGGGTCGCGAGCGACTGGAGCAAATACTTTTCCGCGGGAACGGTTGCCGTCGGCGGGTTTACTCTGGCACTGGTTGCCGCAAAAACCGCGATAGTCGCGTTTAATGCCGCGGCGTCTCTTAATCCTATTTATCTCTTAGGAACGGCTCTCGCCGCCGCCAGCGTCGGTATTTATTCGTTTTTGAGTAGTTTGAAAGACTACACGGATATAGTAGCAGAATCGAATAGGGAGTGGGCGGAATCCGTCAAACAGGTTGCCCGCGCCTACGATACAATCAACTCGAAGGATGCGCTTGACGCTCAAAAGGCGCGGGATGATGCGCGCATGTCTGAGGCAAAGGAGAAGTTCGAAGAGAAATTCGGGGTGCGCTGGTTCTCGGGAACCAAGGCTGAACGCACCGTCGGTTTGCAGTTCGCGCGGGAAAGCCGTGCCTATCTCGAAGGCGACGGCGCAAATGCCGGATGGATTGAAAAGAATTCTGCGTTTTACAAAGAGCAAATTCGCGATGCGGAGGCTCTCTTGCACTACGAGCGTATTTTGAACGAGGAAAAACTTCTCGGGGTAAAATACGAGGAGCGGAAAGTCGATATAGAAAAGCAAGGGGCAGAAGCGAAAGAAAATGCAGCGAAAGAGGCGGCGAAAGCGGCTTCAGCGAAGGCGGCTGAATCCCTCGCGGCTTTTGACGAAGCCACGGCTCAACGGGTGAACGCGCGGAAACTTGCCGCGGCCGATTTGCAACAACGCCCGGCGCTTATGCTTGGTCTTGCCGGGTTTGCCGATGCCGGCCAGTTGGATTCCGTGATCAATTTTGAACGCGCCGAAATCGAAAAAGCTACCGCCGAAGAGCGTGCAACGCAGGAACAGGTCGATAATTACCGCAAACTCGTCGAGCTACGGGACCGCTATAACGAGCTCGCGGCATCCGCCGCGGCCGCGCGGAATGCCGAATACGAGCGAGCTGACATCGCCAAACGCGCCGCGCAAACGCAGTTGGATTTGTTGCGTGCGGAAATTGCCGGCAATCATGAGCTTGCCGGACAAATAAAGGAGCGTGTGCGCTATGAGGATCTGCTTTCAAAGCACCTCGCTACAGGAATCGATTACGCCGTTGCCGCACGTCTCGCAAAAGAGCAAGCCGCTCTTGAGGCGAAGCGGCAGTCGCGGGAACAGGCGGATCTGAATCCGGCAGGCGGCGCAATCGGTGCGGGGCTCGTTTCGTCCTCGCAGGCGAGCGTCGGAGGCGGGCGGTCGCTCATTATCGGCGGGACGGGGCTGATAGACATTTCCCGGCGTCAACTGGATATGCTCTCCCGTATCGAGAAAAACACCGCCTCCGTCCCGGAGTTTAACGCTGCGCCCGTCTTGGCTTAACGGAGAAACAGGGAGGGTGAAAGCAAAAATCCCTAATCCTTCAGTTTCCGATGCCTTCCGGCAAGGAATGCGGCGGGAAGCGCAAGCGTCAGAAAGCTACTCCAACACACTGCCTCTTTGAATAAGCACGGCAATTCGAGCCACTCCATAACCCGGCACCACGTCGCGAGGATGAGGAAAAAAATCATCCCGAGAATAGGTAGGTAAACAAAAATCGCCGTAATAAGACGTGTGTATGCGTTTCTTTTTTTCATGTTTCCCGAAGATTAAAGACTAAAGATTAGGGCTTAAAGATTAAAGAAGAGGAAAATAATGAATAGTGAACAGTGAATAATGAATAACGCAGTGTTCAAAGATTTTGCCGAAGGCAAAATCCATAGCTCTGAACTATTCACTATTCATTATTCGTTATTCACTAAAAAAGCTCTCACCTTTTTAAAACACCTTCATCAGAAAAGCGGCGGCGACTTGCATAACTTCACAGTCCCAGTAATGGTTGGCGCGATTCCCGCGCTTGAGCCAAATCGGTTTGCCGTTGACGTTGGAGCGGTATTCCGCGCCGAGTTGCTTGACGTATTCCTCGGGGATGTCTGCGGGGAGTCCCCACACGTCGCCACCTTCGCGTCGCAGATCGCTCAGTTTGTCTTTGCAGGAAATGTTTGAGAAAAAATAGGTTTCCGCTGCGCGGGAAGCGTTGCCGGCACGGGCAAGACGTTTGGGCGAATAGAAACGGAATTTTCCGTCCGGATGCCGGTAGTTGGCTTTTCCGGCGCGGTCGCCCTGAAAGGCGATTGCTCCCGTTTCCGCACACCACGCGAAAACGCGTTGCGTAGCAAAACCGGCATCGATGAAAACGAATTTTGCGGGAACGCAGAATTTTGTCCGAATGTCGGCAAGGTCTCCGAAAGTTTGCGCGATGCCGCACCAAATGAGGCGGGAACGCCCGCCGGCGGGGCTCCACGCGCGAACGACGTAAACGAAATAGCCGTCTTGGACGTCCACGGTGAGGAAACGCAGGCGGGGAGCATCGGCGGCGTCTGTGTGTTCCCGGGCGGGGACGAACCGGCGAGACGCGGCATCGGCAACACCTTCGAGTTCCCAGTCGGACGCGCCCATGAGGTAGGTGTTCCCGCTCGGTTGGTTTTCAAAAACCTCGTCCGCGGAATAGTCCGAATCCTCGCACCACGCAAGGGCGAGGCGTTGTTGGTAGAAGGCGGCAAGGTCTTCCGTGCGCCCTTTGCGCGCTTCGGCTTTGGCGCGAAGAAAGGTTTCCGCGAGTTCGCCCCAACTCATTGTTGCAAGCGCGTTCCAGTGGAAACCGACGTGCTCTGCGGAGGCATTCGGGTTTTGCGCGACGAATTTGCCGCCGGAATTGAGGCGGGAACGCTCGCCGGGAGTGTCGCGAAACGCGTGTCCGCACACTTCGCAGGAGAGGTTCGCCGTGGCTTTTACCCGGCGGAAATCCCACTCGCCCGTCGTTTCGTTTTTCGCCGCGGCATCCCAGTGGATGTTTTCCCACTTGTAGGCTTGGAGCGCTCCGCATTCCGGGCAACAGAAATGCCACTCACGCCGGTCCGTCGCCTGAAATTTGCGGTCGCAGTCGTCGCCGGCGATGCTTCCTTGCGAAAAAAACACGCATTTGCCGAGCCTTCCGAAAGCAGAAACACGCGCTTCCGCCTCTCGAAGACGTCCCTGCGGCCAAAGCCAAAGTTCGTCCCCGAAAAGCCAGCGAATGGAGCGGCTTTGAAGGTTGCGGCGATTGTTAGCCCCGACAAGCCACAGCGTCATGCCGTTTTCAAAAAACACGGCACGATTGCGCTTCTTGTTTTTGTCGGTCGGGAACAGTTTTTTTGCCGGCGGACAATTTTCCAAAAGCGGAAGCAGTCGGCTTTCGCCTTCCGTCTTCGCGTCATCGTCTTTGGCGGTAACCCAAAGCGCCGGGCCGGGAAGGTTGGCAACGATATACGCAAGCGACAATTCCGCCGCCAACGTTTTCCCGCTTTGAACACTCGCCACCACCGACACCGAGCGCACGCGCGGCGAAACTATCGCTTCGATGATTTCAGGAATCATAGGATTATTGTCGCGACGGAATCGCCCGGGAATCGGCGAGTACGGAATTTCGTGTATGTGCTCTTCGCACCACCTCGTAGCACCGTTTTCGTCCGGTGGCGTCCATTCATCGGTAAAAATCCGAAAAATCTCACTCATTCCTTCCATTTCAACAGGTTCCCGTTCTTGTCATAGCTGATTAAATCCAAAGACAACTGCTGCGAATGAAACCGCGCTCGGATCTGCCGCGCATAACGCTGAACCTGCCGCTCCGATATCGCAAACTTCAACGCAATGAACCGCACAGGCTTATTCGTCGAAATCAGCTCTAAAATTAAATACGCCCGCGCTACCGGATTCAGTCGCGGATAATCGCACGGACGAAGTTTCCTGCCGGTTCCCGCCGTGTGTGCGCCCGATCCTTTTTTCTCGCTTCGCTCAAAAAAAGCGGTCGCCTTGCAACTTTCCGACCGCGGCGTGCCGCGCGAAAAAAGATTCCTTTTTTCCATTACGTCAAGCCGCTCCCGGAAATCGACAGAGGGATCGGGGATGTTGTCGAGGTTTTTCATCGTTTATCAAAGTTCGAGTTCGTCGATAATCTTTGATGCGGCAGCCACGCGTCGCCAATCGTCTTTGCCGGTGCGGGAATGCTCGTTAAAGATAGCGGCTCGAGCGGCGGCGGCGAGGCGTTCGAACGGAATTTTGCCTGCGGCGGCATCGATGCGCGAATATGCGGGAAGATGCCAAAACCTGCGCAAGCCGTTAAGCTCCGCCAAGGCGAGAACGCCGAGGTTTTTGCCGTTATAACGCTTTTTGTAAAGACGTTGCCACGTGCGTCCGTTTGCAAAACGCCCGTAATCGTCGCGTATCATTTTCAAAATGCCCGGCAAATCGCGCTCCCAAAGGGGAACGCCCGCCATGCGGGAGAGTTCGGCAACAAGGCTTGCGCGCTCGCGAAACTGCGTGCGGGAACGCGCCCTCTGCGCATCCGTTGTGAGAAATACTTTTTTTTGCGTTTCCATTTTTTGTGTAAAAAAAAATCAATCCTTGAACGCGGGGAGTGTTCCCGCGGATTTGTAGAGTTCGGAAAAAAGTCCGCGCGGGTGCAGTTCCCTGTCTCCGGGAACACGCCAATCGGACGCCAGCCCGTGCCATTTCGTCAACTTGTCATCGTAAAGGTCGAAAAGGTCAACACAGCGCTTCCCGGCAACGAGGCACGATTTGAACCAC
>JAGBIL010000039.1 GCA_017935025.1 Opitutales bacterium
GCATTGCGTTTGAGATAGAATAATACTCTGAAAGTGCTTCTGCTCATAACTCTACTTTTTTGATTACAAAATTATTTCTTGTAGAGCTGAGTGACGGTAGGCAGAACACAGCGTATCGGTGCAAAAGAATCAGTCGCAGCAAAACCGGACGAAGATATTAGAAACTTCGCTATATTTGCGACCGAAATCGCTTAACAAGTATTGTAATTCAATCTGTTACAACAGCCAAAGCAACCTTTCAAAGTCAAGATTCAAAGTAACGAGATAGTAACGAAACTTTGTCATTTCTTGGCTTTTTATCGGCATTTGATGGCTCTGCAACATATTGGCAAACATCGTTAAATCGCTAACAGACAACATTCTTTCCCCATTTCGCACTCACTTTCGTTTCTTTGTTGTATCTTTGCTCGAGGCCTGATGCTTGGTGCTAAAAACTCTCGAATTTCGGCTTTGCTTTTGAGAGGGGTTCTTAATAGCGTTGGTGCTTCGATTTTTGACGATGGGAAATTTTGAAACCAAAAAGAACATTGTTGCGCCGGATGCGATTAATATCGACCGCGATGCCGGAAATTTTTCCTACGCGGAAAATTATACGCTTGATGCGGGTGTCGGTCTAAATCGGTCCGTCATTGATTACATCGTAAAGGCAAAAGGAGAACCCGAATGGATTCGGGATTTTCGCTACGAGGCGTTGAAAGTTTTTGAAGAGAAACCAATGCCCATGCATTGGGCTCCGGAACTGATTAAGGAGATTGATTTTTCAAAAATTCGCTATTACCTGGCGAAAAGCGCTCAGGCGTCGCGTTCGTGGGAGGAAGTCCCTGATGACGTGAAAAAAACTTTTGAGCGTCTCGGCGTTCCCGAGCAGGAACGCAAATTTCTCGCGGGCGTGGATGCGCAGTTTGACTCGGAATCCGCATATTCGCGCATGAAAGACGAGTTGTCGAAGCAGGGTGTGATTTTTGTCGGGCCGCTCGAAGGACTTACTACTTACGAGCACATTTTTCGCCCATGGTTCGGAAAGGTGATTCCGACAACGGACAGCAAATTTTCCGCGCTCAACAGTGCGTGTTTTTCCGGCGGTTCGTTTATTTATGTGCCTAAGGGCGTGAAAGTGAAGCAGCCTCTGCAGGCGTATTTTCGTATCAATGCGGAAAATTCCGGGCAATTCGAGCGCACGCTGATTATCGCGGACGAAGGAGCGGAGCTTGTTTATATGGAAGGTTGTACGGCTCCGCAGTTCAGCTCCGCAACGCTACACTCGGGAGTCGTCGAACTTGTTGCGCTCAAAGGCGCGAAAATTCAGTATGTAACCGTGCAAAACTGGGCGGACAACGTTTTCAATCTTGTTACGCAACGCGGGATGGCGATGGAGGACGCGGAAATTCGTTGGATCGACTGTAACATCGGTTCTCGTTTGACGATGAAGTATCCCGCTGTCGTGCTCAAGGGCGCGCGTTCCCGCGGCGAAGTGCTTTCGATTGCGCTCGCGCACACGGGGCAGGTTCAGGATACCGGCGCGAAAATGATTCACCTCGCAGACGGAACAACGTCGAACATTATTTCCAAGTCTGTTTCGACGGGCGACGGACGCGCGAATTATCGCGGATTGGTTTCGATGCCGAAAGCGCTCTCCGGTTGTAAAAATAACAGCGAGTGCCACACGTTACTCATCAACACGAACTCCGCTACGGGAACGTATCCGGCGATTACCGTTCACGGGAACGCTTCGCAAACACAGCACGAAGCCAGCGTGTCCAAGGTTTCCGCCGATCAGATTTTTTATATGCAGCAACGCGGACTGACTGAAGCTGAAGCGATGAGCCTCGCGGTGAACGGCTTTGTGAACGACCTCGTCAAAGAGTTTCCGATGGAATATTCCGTGGAGCTCAAACGCCTCATCGAAATGGAGATGGAAGGCTCCGTCGCGTAGGTCCGTTTACGATAAAAACGGCAGGACCTGAAAGTCGATTTCGGGTTCTGCCGTTTTTTTGAGAGGAGTGAACGAATCGGCTATCGGCGGCGGCGGGAAACGACGAGCGCGAGAGCTCCGATTCCCGCAAGCAAACAGAATGCCGACGGTTCCGGAATTTTCGACAAATGCAGAGAAACGGACTGGGTTTCGGCGTTTACGACAAAATTTTTGGTGTAGTTTTCAAAACCTTCAACCGTAATACCGCCGAGGTATTGATTAAGCGACTCTTCATTATTCGCCATAAAAATACCGTCACCGACAGTTAGTCTGAGCGAGTTCAACGTCGCTCCGGGGTTGGCAACGATAAAGTTTTCCAAAATAAATTTATCCGTATTGTTAGAGTATTGAGTCGCGTCAACAATCAGATTTTTTGCGGAGCTAAGCGTAATAGAGCATGGATTTCCTCCGGAACGAATCTGGATTCCTCCGGAAACACCTTGTCCGTCACTATCGTCAAAGCTAAGTTTTAAAACGGAAGAATCCGTTACCGTCACGCGTGCGCCGTGTGCGACGGTAAACTCGTCTCCGACGGAAAGCTTTCCTCCGTTTTGCAGGGTAACGGTTCCGGCAATTTCTATTCCGAGGTTAAACGCTCCCGCGCAATTCCATGTTCCGCCGTCGACGTAGCAATGTCCGGAGCGTGAGATGCCCGAAACGTAAACGTCTTTCATGGTGTTGGCTGTTCCGTAGATATACAAATACGTCGGATCAATGTTATTGGGGCAACAACCGATGAGCACGTTTTCACTTACCGTCCATGTCTTGCCTTTTGCAAGCGTTCCGGATCCGGTTCCCCTGTATCCGATTTTGAGAACTTTTCCGCCATAGTTGTCATCGAGGTAATAACCGTATTCTCCGGTAAAAACCATTTCGCCGTTGGCGATTGCTGTTCCCGCGAGGGCGAGTGTGGAAACGAGTAATGTGGTGGAGATGAATTTGTTTTTCATAAGTTACTAAATTAGTGGTAATTTCTGCGCGGGTAAATCATTTTTCATTTTGCTTTCATGCTCGGGGAAACCCGAGTAATCTCTTCTCTCTTTATGGATTCCCCGGAAGATGTCCTTATGCGCTATTTCGGCTTCGCGAAATTTCGCGAACCGCAGGACCGTATTGTTTCGACAATTTTGCGCGGGAACGATGCGCTCGTCATCATGCCGACAGGCGGCGGAAAATCGCTTTGCTACCAGCTTCCTGCGTTGATGCTTCCGCATTTGACGGTGGTGGTTTCGCCCCTTATTGCGCTGATGAAAGATCAGGTCGATGCGCTTCGAGCCCGGGGAATTCCCGCCGCGTGCCTCAACAGTATGCAGACGCTCGAAGAGCAGAACGAAATTTTTGAACAAATTCATACGGGAACGCTCAAGCTCGTTTACATTGCCCCGGAACGGTTCCGGGCACAGCGTTTTGTCGATGCCGTAAGCCGTGTGGAGGTTTCGCTTTTTGCGGTGGACGAAGCGCATTGTCTTTCGCAGTGGGGGCATGATTTCCGCCCGGATTATTTGCGGCTCGGGAACGCGCTTTCGCGTTTCAAAAAACGTCCGATTGTTGCCGCGTTCACGGCTACGGCAACGCCGGATGTGCGTGAAGACATCGTAAAACACTTGAATTTGAGGGCGCCCGCAGAGTTTGTTGCCGGATTCGCCCGCGAAAATTTGTCGTTTAATATTCGCCACATTGAGGCGGGAACGCCATCGCGGCGAGGCGAAGGGAAAACGACGTTGCACATCGCGAAGTTGCGCGAAATCCAAAAACTCGTTTCCCTTCACAAAACGGGCATCGTTTACTGCGCGACGCGAAAGAGCGTGGAGCGCGTAGCCGACGATTTAACCGCGCTCGGTGTGAATCTTATCATGTACCACGGCGGAATGAATGACGCGGAGCGCTCTGCCGCGCAGGATAAATTCATGGCAAAATCCGCCGATGTCGCCGTCGCTACCAACGCGTTCGGCATGGGAATTGACCGTTCGGACATCCGCTTTGTCGCTCATTACGAAATGCCCGGAAGCGTTGAAGCCTACTATCAGGAAGCCGGGCGTGCGGGGCGCGACGGAGCTCCCGCCGTGTGCGAGCTTTTTTTTAATTATTCGGACAAACGGGTGCAGGAATTTTTTATCGAAGGCGCAAATCCCGGACGACGCGTCATCTGCAACGTTTATGAAACGATGCGGAAACTCGCCGACAACGGGAACGAGCTTCGCGTGTCTGTGGACGACCTCGCCGAGCAGGCGGAATTTTACGGCGGCGAAAGGCTCAATCCGATGGCGGTTTCAACGAGTATCGGTTTGCTTGCGCGCTTCGGCGCGATTGAGCGTTTTGATATCGCGGGAACTCGGATTCGCGGGACGCGCTTGCTCAATCCCGATTTGGAAAGTTCTCAACTCGAAATTCCGTGGGAGGGGCTCGACGAAAAGAAAAAACGCGACGAGAAAAAACTCGAAGAACTTATCCGCATTGCCTATGCGCCGATGTGTCGTCAGGAAGCCATTTTGCGCTATTTTGGAGACAATACCGAGGCGAAGCCCTGCGGGAAATGCGATGTTTGCCTCGCGCTGAAAAATCATACGCGGCGAGTTCCCGACATCGACGAACTGATTGTGGTGAAGAAAATTCTCAGCGGTGTTGCGCGTATGTCCCGTAAAGGAGCAACCGGCGAATGGATGCCGCGCTTCGGGCGTCAACGCATTGTGGATTGCCTCGTCGGCAGTCGCAACGCGGCGACGCTCCAGGCCGGATGCGATCGCCTTTCCACTTACGGGATTTTGAAACGGGAAGGGCGCGAATACATCGGCGCTCTCATGGACGAGATGATTCGCGAAGGCTTGCTTTCCGTTTCTCGGGATAGCGAATATCCGCTTTGCGGACTCACGGCTTTGGGTTCTGCGGTAATGTTCGGGAAGGAAAATTTCGAAATGAATTGGCCCGAGCCTCCGCGGGAACGCGTTGATAAAAAAGCGCTTTCCGGAATTTCAAAAATTCCGCGTCACATTTCCGTGCCGCGTGATACCGGTGTGCTCTCGCGGGAGGAAGAAGATTTTTTGAGCGGAATCGGTTCCTCTATAGGGAAAAACAAGGTCTCTTCGAAAAGATCTGCGTTTTCCCGTGACGGCAAAAAGAGGAAACTTCCGCCGTGGCTCCTTGCAAAAATCCGAGGCAGAAAATAGTTGTGGAATGCCACTTCGTTCCCGTCGCGGTAAAGGTCAGGAGGTTTTTACTCCCAAAAAAAACTTCGCGTCGGAATTTTCTTTTGTTGCGTTTCAGATAAAAAAAACGTTCCCGCGAATTTTTCACGGGAACGTTCTTGTTTTAGTGGCGCTTGGTCTGCTTCGTCATGAAGTTGGGACCGTCTGCCTTGTAGCGACCTTCAACGAAGAGAATATTCAGCAAATCGGGGTCGATGGCCGCGAGTTTAAACAGAGAGTAAGGTTCGTTCGGCGGCGTCGCTTCCGTGCGCTCGCCTTTCTTTTCGATACCCAAAACCGCGCCTGCATAACCGCCGGCACCTTCGCCGAATGCGATGCAAATTTTGTATTTTTTGCCTTTTTGGAGCTTCATCCAGCTACCTTTAAAAAGGTGATTCTGGACGGAGCCTCCCTTTCCGGAGCCTCTTCCGTCGGTCTTGGTGTGATCTTTCGGTTCCCAGTTGGCGTTGGCGGGTTCGCGAACGGCTTTGCCGTGACCTTCGCCCGGCCAGTAAGCGTAAAACACGGTCTTACGGTCGAGTCCGACGATGATGGCATCGTCGCCCATACCGACGAACCGATACTCGCCCGTTTCCGGGGGTGTGATTTCCCCGGAGTAAACAACCATCCATCCCGGAGCATCAAAGGGCGGTTTCCCGTCTTCACCCGCAAACGCGGCGGTTGCGGCATCCGCACGAATCATGTTTTTGGTTTTAAAATCTTTGTAAATGTAAACCTGATTGGCTTTGAGCGTTGTTCCCGCTTCGAAATAGCGTTGGGCGAGTTTCTTCACGTCAAAGCTGTTGTCAAGCATTCCGAGGGCTTTATGCAACTCCGTCTTGCGCTTGCCTCTATCTTCGTTGCTTGTTGAGCAGTAAGTGATTTTGCCGTCGCGGGAACGTTTCAGGTCGAAAAGCGTGCCCTTGAGTGTCGGCGTTTTGGAGAAGCTCGTTCCGAATGCGGAAAGGAACGCACGACCGTTGCCGATACCGGGTCCGATGCCTTTACCGATCCCGCCGCCTGCGCCGCCGCCGAGACCGGAGGAGCCGCCGGGTTTCATTCCGCCCATGGAACCCATGGAACTGCTCATCTTCGGCATTTCCGGAAGCGTGAGCGTGGCGCGCGTACTTTTGGATGTAATTTTGTTCTGCGTGTTCATGTCGCGCGGTTTCGGTCGCATACGGTGTTTCTGGCGGTTGGCGTTTTCGCCGTTGCTTCCGCCGCCTGCACCGGAAACGAATTCCGTCGGCTCGGGCGGTTCCGGACGCACCGTGGCGACCACATAAAAGAGCGCGAAAATGATAAGCGCCGCGTGCAGAATAATGGAAACGATAAAGCCGTCACCGCCGAACGATTTCCACGAGAAACTGGTGTGTCGTTTCAGTGGGTCTTCGCCGTTTTCATCGAGTACGGGAACGTCTTCGTAATACTCCTCAGGCGCAACTTCCTGCGGAGGCACGGGATATTCTTCGGGGGAATTGTTGGGATTCATAAGGTATAAATAAAGGTCGTTGGGGTGTATCGGGAATTTTTGTGCCTTATAAAAGCACT
The DNA here is from genome assembly GCA_017935025.1 of Opitutales bacterium. Lineage (GTDB taxonomy): Bacteria > Verrucomicrobiota > Verrucomicrobiia > Opitutales > UBA953 > Spyradosoma. The sequence continues at coordinate 6,706 of JAGBIL010000039.1, forward strand.
AACTTCCTATTATTGAGCAAAGTCGGCTAAACTCAACATTTTTTTGCCTTTTTGCTCGCGGGAATGAGTCAATTTCTTCGCGCTGCGTAGCGATTGGCGAGAATCGTACAGACGAGGAGTTGAAGCTGGTGGTAGAACATAATCGGCAACACGATGAGTCCGATTTGCGGAGCGCTTCCGAAAATGAGTTTTGCCATCGGAACGCCACCGGCGAGCGTTTTTTTCGAGCCGCAGAAAACTGCCGTGATTTCGTCGGATTTTTTGAACCCGAATGCGCGGGCGGCAAAGGTCGTTCCCGCGAGTGCTACCGTGAGCAAAATCGCCGCGCCGACGAATGTTTCGAGCAAAAGCCCCGCGCCGTGTTTCGTCCAGAGCCCGTCGTAAACCGAATCCGCAAACGACGAAAAAACGAGCAGCAAAATTACGAATTTGTCGAAAATGTTGATGTATTTTTTGTAGGGCAGGATGAAATTGTAAACCAGCGGATTCAAAATTTGCCCCAGCAAAAACGGCAGAAAAAGCAGAACGAAAAGATTCAGCACGGTTTCGCCGATCGGAAGCGCATTTCCTCCCGTCGATGCAAAAATGCTCACGATCAGCGGCGTGAGAAAAATCCCGAGAATACTCGAGAGCGAGGCGTTGAAAATCGCCGCGGGAACGTTCCCGCGCGCCACCGCCGTCATTGCGACGGACGAGGAAATCGTGGACGGAATTGCGCCCAAAAAGTAGAACCCGAGCACCAAATCCGCCGGAATGAAATTTTTTGCGATTTGGCAAAACAGAAAAGCGACAATCGGGAAAACAACAAACGTCGTAATCTGCACGCAAACGTGAATTTTCCAGGAAAGGATGCCGTCGCGCAGATTCTTTCGCGAAATTCCGAGTCCGTGAAAAAAGAAAATCAGCGCGATGCCGAGGTCGGAAAGTTTGTCCGCGTGAATGACGCCGCCGCTACGCCCGACGTTCGGAAAAAACGTGGCGAGCAGGACGCAGGAAATCATGCCGAGCAGGAACCAGTCCTTAAAAATGTTCGGTACGGGAAATTTTTGCGGTTTTGCGGGAACGTTCATTTTTTAGAAAATTTTACGGAAGAAGCGGGCTTCGGGGTCGGAGTTGAAAGATGAAAGGCGGGTGCGGAATGTTGACTGTGTAATGTTTAATAAACAATAAACGTTCCACATTAAACGCGCGAAGTGTCGCGTCCTCCGCTATTTTGCGTTCCCGCGCAATTTCTCCCGCAGCACGTTCCAGCGCGCGAGGCGTTCGGCGATGGCGGCTTCCGCTCCGTTGAGTTTCGGGGTGTAAAGTTTGAGCGACGTTTCAAGGTACGTTTGTCCGGAAATGCCTTCCGGAAATTCGTGGGAATACAAATAGGTTTTTCCGTGTCCGAGCGCTTTGTTTAGCTTCGTGTGCGCGTCGCGCAAGTGTAGCGGCACTTTCTGGCGCGGGGCGTTGCGGACGGCAGCTTTTGCGGCGAAAAGCGCTTCCGTTGCAGAGTTACTTTTCGGGCAGGTTGCGAGAAAAATCACCGCGTGGGCAAGGTTTAGCGCACATTCGGGAAGCCCGACAAAATCGCACGCCTGTTGGCACGCGACGGCGACACCGATCGCGCGCGAATCCGCCAGCCCGATGTCTTCGCTCGACAAGATCACGAGCCGCCGGGCGATAAAACGAGGATCTTCACCGCCTTCGAGCATCACGGCGAGCCAATACAGCGCGGCATCCGGATCGCTCCCGCGGATGGATTTGATGAACGCTGAAACGGTGTCGTAGTGTTCGTCTTCGCCGCGGTCGTAACGGATTTGGCGTTCCCGCGCAAAGGCTTCGAGGTCGTCTTCGCGAATAGCGGTTTTCGGCGGGCGCGAAAGCGCGAGCGTTTCCAACGTATTTAACGCGCGGCGCATATCGCCTTCGCACATTTGTGCGACGGAGCGAAGTACGTTTTCGCTTGCGGAAATTTCGAGCAAGCCGAGGCCGCGTTCCTTGTCCGCGAGCGCGCGGGCGAGGGCGGCGACCACATATTTTTCTTCGACGGGTTCGAGTCGGAAAAGATGAGAGCGCGACAGCAGCGGCGGAATCACATAAAAGCCCGGATTGTGTGTCGTGCAACCGATGAGGCGGACGTTCCCGGCTTCGACGTCGGGCAAAAGCAAATCCTGTTGCGCTTTGTTGAAACGGTGAATTTCGTCGATGAGCAACAGCGTGCGGCGTTGCGGGAACGCGCGTGCCACGCGGAGGATTTCGCGCAGTTCGCCCGTGTTGGAAAGCACTGCATTGACGTGTTCACAGCGGCAGTGCGTTACCGTTGCGATCGCTTCGGCGAGCGTGGTTTTTCCGCAGCCCGGCGGACCGTAAAAAAGCAGGCTTCCGAAATTGTCCGTTTCGATGAGGCGGGGCAGAAGTGCGCCTTTTCCGAGAATTTTTTCGTGTCCGAGAATTTCGCTTAAATCACGCGGGCGCATACGCGCGGCGAGCGGACGCCGAAAGCCCGATTGCGAATCGGATGCCGCCGCGTCCGCGTTCCCGTGCGAACTCGCGGGAACGTCGCCGACATTTCCGCCGAAAAGCGAATCTCCAAAATCTTCTGCCATTTTTTCTTCGGGAAAAAGCTACGCCTCCGCCACCGTTCCCGCAAATTGAAATTTAGTGAACGCAAACAAAGAACCCACGAATGAACACCAATAAACACGAATTTTTTTTATTCTTTTAACACGGATGTAGCAGATGAAAACTTTACGATGTCGTATCTTTTGTTTGATTCTTTTTTTTCGGAAAGGAACAGACGCAAAAGAAGTTTTTATAAAATTTCTAAAAAAATATCTGATTCCATCTGTTTAATCTGTGTTAAATAAAATTCGTGTTTATTCGTGGTTTCGATATAACGCTTTGAGAAAGGCAATTCCTCCGGCTTCGTCGAGGAATTTTCCGTCGAGTTGGGCTTCGTAGCACGCGTCGAGAATCGGCTTAAACGATTTTCCCGGTGCCGCACCGAGTGCGAGCAAATGCCTGCCGAGAATAATCGGCTTCGGCGCGGAATTCTTGACTTGAAGCGCCTCCGCCCGTCCGAGAAGCCACTCCGCCGCATCGCGCAATTCGGCATTTTTCTCCGTTTCCTTGCCCATAGTGTCTGCCGAACAAACGCGCAAAAGGCGGTCGATACGCCCGACTCGTTGCGCCAGGCGGCGCACGGCGGAATCTCCGGCGCGGGAACGCCACAGCGCAATCGGCTGCATATGGCAGAGCACGAGCGGCAAAACACCGTCGATGAGATCGCGGAAATTTGTCATGCGCTCCAGAAATTTTTTCGCGGGAGCGACACCTTGGCGGTCGTGCCCGTAAGCGTGCCAGCGTCCGTCTTTTTCAAAAAATTTCGTCGTGGCGGGTTTGCCGAAATCGTGGCAAAGCACGGCGAAACCGACGACGAGATTTTCAAAATCATCGGCGGAGTCGTTGCGTTCCCGCGCGAAAGCGTCCAGCGTCGCGAGCGTGTGGTTCCACACATCGCCTTCCGGATGCCAGCCGGGATCCTGCTCGACGCCGATGAGGGCGTGAAGCTCGGGAAAATATTTGGACCAGCCGCAGGCGCGCAGAAAATTCAGACCGCGCGAGGGTTCCTCCCCGCGCAAGATCAGTTTCGACCACTCGTCGAAAATGCGTTCGGCGGACAATCCTTCGGGTTCGATTTTCCGGCAAAGTTCCACCGTTTCCGGCGCGACGGCGAAGCGGAAACGCGCCGCGAATTGCATCGCGCGCAACACGCGAAGCGGATCTTCCGAAAACGCCGGAGACGTGTGCCGCAGAATTTTGTTTCCCAAATCTCCGCGTCCGTTGAACGGATCGAGAATTTCGTTTTTCAGCGGGTCGAAATAAATCGCGTTGACGGTAAAATCGCGGCGCGCCGCCGCCTCGGGAACGCTCATGTCCGGATCGCCTTCGACGACGAATCCGCGATGTCCGAAGCCGCGTTTGGACTCGCGCCGCGGGAGCGCAACATCCACGGGAACACCGTGCAACTTGAATACGCCAAAAGATTTTCCCGCTGCATTAAAACGGAATCTCAATTCGCGCAAAAGGGCTTCGACGCTTTCGGACGAAAGCCCGTAAATTTCGACATCGAAATCCTTGCTCCGGCGCCCGAGAAGCGCGTCGCGCACGCATCCGCCGACAAACAGCGCGCGTCCGCCGCGTTCGTTTGCCGCTTCAAACAGGGGGCGAATCCCGGACAGTTCCTCGGAGAAGGAAATCATTTTTTTTCCGTAAATTTACGGGAACGCCGGAGCTTTTCCGTTGTCCGAAAAAAGCGCGTTCCGTCCTTTAATCTTCCAGAAAGCGTTGGGCTTCGATTCCGGCGCGCGCGCCCGTTCCCGCCGCGACGATGGCTTGGCGGAAAATACGGTCGGCGCAGTCTCCGGCGACAAATACGCCGGGAATTTGCGTGCGCACGCCGGACGCGTCGCGCTCGGCGATGAGCGTGCCGTCGTCTTCCATCGGGAGTGCTCCTTTGAGAAATGCGGTGTTCGGCGTGTGTCCGATCGCGACGAAAATTCCGCTCACGGCGAGTTCCCGCGTTTCGTTCGTTGTAACGTTGCGCACGCGGAGGGCGCGGACTTTTCCGTTCTCGTCACCGAGAATTTCCTCGGGAACACTTGAGAGAACGAGTTCGACTTTCGGGTTTTCCGTGACGCGGCGGACCATGATTTCCGTAGCGCGAAATTTGTCACGGCGGTGAATTTGGTAAACCTTGGACGCAAAGCGTGTGAGGAAATTCGCTTCTTCGCACGCGGTATCGCCACCGCCGATAACGGCGATTTCCTTGCCCCGGAAAAACGCGCCGTCGCAGGTCGCGCAGGTGCTGACACCGTTCCCGCCGTAAAATTCCATTTCGCCTTTGATGCCTGTCATTTTGGGTGATGCGCCCGTGGCGACAATCAACGCTCGCGTTTCAAAGATTTTTCCGGATGCGGAGAACAGTTTTTTCGTGTCGGCGGAGAGTTCCACGCGTTCAATGACATCCATTTCAAAGCGCGTACCGAATTTTTCGGCTTGTTGGCGCATATTCATAACGAGCGAAAAACCGTCGATACCGTCGGGGAATCCGGGAAAGTTTTCCACTTCGGAGGTCGTCGTGATTTGTCCGCCGGGCAAATTCCCTTCGAGGACAAGCGGCGAAAGTCCGGCGCGGGCGACATAAATTGCGGCAGCCAGACCGGCACAGCCGCTTCCGAGAATGATGACATTTTCCATACGGGAGCGAATCTTTTCAGAAACAAGGCGTTCCCGCGAGGAATTTTTGCGCGTTTTTTATCCGTTCCCGCGATCAGTGAAAAAGGGTTTTGAACGCGGTTTTTGACAATGAGAGTCAAAACGTTGCCCCGAACGCATCGAAGCGGCGACGCGCGCAACCCGAAATCCGGCGGCGACCCTTCCGATCGAAATTTTTGCGGCGCAGGAGCCCCGAACGCGACTTTGCTTTCCCGCAGAAGAGGGGAGTCCAGCTTCGCGGGAACGCCGCTGTTATTGTTGCAAAATGCGTGCGGCGGCGAGGGCGCAGTTTGACGGTTCAAGCACCGTGAGGACCGGCGTTTTCGACGGCATTTGCAACGTGGAGTTGATGTTCACGAGGAAGTCAAGTTTGTCCTTGAACGGCGGGCACGCGAGCACGGGCTTTTTCGTGTTGGCGGCAACAACGCCGGAGAGCGCGTTGGAGCGACCCGCGATCGTGATGAAAAGGACTTTCGATTCGTTGTCGTGCGCTTTCACATAGTTGAAAACACCTACCGGATCTTTGTGCGCGCTACGCACGAAATATTCAAAATCAACGCCTTCGGCTTTGAGCCCTTCCGCGATTTTTTCCGCGTGCGGCATATCGGACTCAGACCCCATCAGAATGTAAGCTTTCATAATCCGGGAAATATTAGGCGGTAAAATGCGCCCCTTAAAGCGGAAAATTCAGAACGGGAAATGCTGTTTTTGCCGAGAATGAAAACTCTGCGCGGGAACGTTTCCGGTTTTCCCGTTTTCAATCTTCCTCTTCGTCGGTTTCTTCCGCGGCGGTTCCGAACGGATTGCCCGCTGCTTTTTTCGGTTTGGGCAGTTGCGGCACGCGATAATTTTCGTTGAGAACGGCAATCGTCGGGAACGGCGAATATCCGAGGAAGCCCGTTCCGCCTTTCTCCGGGCGAAGATCACTCTTTTCGGGCAATGTTTCGGGAACGAAATCCGGATAATTTCCGGCCCCGTTTTGTTTCGGGAAATCGAATTTTTCGAGGTGCGGAGAAAGGTTCTTCTTCGTTGTCTGTGACCAGAGCATGACGAAGGTGCGTTGTTTGTCTTCCTCGTCGGAGAGCGGAAGGCGGTTGCGCACGGTGTAGAGTTTGAAAACTTTTGCGAGCGGTTCCCAGCCTGTGGCATCGACAATCGGCAGGAGTGCGGCGAGGCGCTGGAACGGCACGCCGGGGTCGTGGCGGTAATCTTCGACATCGGCTTCGTCGGCGGCTTTTTCGCGTTCCCGTCTGCCTTTGCCGGAGCTTCTATCTTTGAGGATTTTTTGGTGCTGTTCTTTTTTTTCAAGTTCTTCGTGCTTTTGGCGTTCCCGCAGGGCTTTTTTGTTTTTCTCTTCGGTTTCTTCTCGTTCGAGGCGGGCGAGGCAGGCGGATTGCAAGGCGGGAACGTCAAAAAACGAAATAGCTTTGCGTCCGGTCGTTTTTTCCATGCTGTAAAGCGCGAGCAGGGCGGCAGGCGTGTCGCGGTCGCCCCGGAAAACCCATTTCCAGCTGAGGACGTTTTTCGCGAGAGCGTGAAAAAGTTCCCACGAGCCTTCCTTGCGGATGCGTTCCAAATCCCAGTAGCCGCGTGACCACATCCGGGTTCCGACAATCGGGTCTCCGGCGTGCCCGGCAGCGGCACCGGTTTCGACATCGACGACGAAGCGGATCGGCTGCGTGCGTTCCTTCGGTCCGGCGGTCAACTTATCCAACTCGGCGACAACGTTATCCCAAAAGCGGATGATTTCTTCCGGATTGTTGATGGCGGCAGCTTCTTCGGCGGGAATGGTTGCTGCGAAGTTTTTCCCGACAAATTCCGCCCAAGGCGCAGGAGCGTAGCGCACATAGTTCCATTGAGCGGTTTTGGTTTCGTCGAGTTCAAAAAACGGAGCTTCGACTACTCCGCTGAAAATCATTTGTGTGCGGGCGGAAATTCTGCCGCGCGGTGCGGAAACGTAAATCAGTCCGCCGAATGCACTCGCGATTTCAAAAGATTGTTCGTGGACTCCGAAATCGCGTGTGATTTTCGGGAAACGGTACCAGTAGCGCTGGCGCGATTGGAGAAGATTGTCCGAGTGGCTTCCGATGCGGATGCGTACGCCGGCGGAAAGTGCGGATTTTGATACACGCACTTTGACGCGTTCTCCGGGCGCGGCGTAAAGCCCCGTGCTTTGCCAACCGCCTTTCTTCGGGTCGGGATAAAAAGTTTTTCCGATGCGTTTAAACTTCTCGGGAACGTCTCCGGGGAAAAATTTTGCGCTCGGGTGCGGGAACACTTCGCGTGCGGGGATGTTTTCGTAGATGCTGAGTTTTTCGGAGATTTCGCGCCGCAATTCTGCGTTGATGCTAAGTGCGAGTGGGTCGGTCGGTGTCGGGATTATGTCTGCGAACCATTTGTCGATTTTTTCCGGCTTGGCTTTTTCTTTGAATTTGCTGACGGTACGGAGCTTTGTTTTAAAAGCGTCGCGCTTGGCATTGATTTTCGGATCGGATTTTTGTTCCGGAAAAACGGGAATCGGCGGATCGAAGGTGTCCGGAGTGTAAATGGCATCAAGGGAATCTTCCCACGCCTGTAGCGATTCCGGCATGGACCGCGCGCCGGAATCGTCGGCGGGAACGTCGGTTTCGGCTTCGCTCGGAGCGTTGTCGGCGTTTTCTCCGTCGGAGGAAACTTCTTCTTCGGTGCCCGTTATTGCGTCGGCGGGGTTTGCGGGAACGCTTTCGGTTTCGTCTTCAAACGACGTTTCCGTTTCGGCAAAAATCGTCGCGGGAATGTTCGCCGCAATTAGGTATGCGAGCGCCAAAAACAGTTTGGGGTAAGGCATTTTTTTGGGGAAAAATAAAAAAATAGAAAGCCGAGGGAGACTTTTTAGCAGCGGGCACGAAATATCAAGCTTTTTAGCACAAAGCATCAAGCAGTAAGGGACGTGCTGAGATTTTTGCCGCCGGCAAAAATTTTGAAGTATCCACTTGATGTCTGATGTTTTGTGCTTGGAACGGAAAGAACTCTTAATTCTTTTCGTCGTCAATAAATTCGATGCCCATTTCCTCGTCGGTCTTTGTCAGTTTCAGATTAAAGACGGGGATGAGCGCCAAAAGCATGATAAATGTGATAATCATCGCGATCCAGCCGGCGGTATCATGCACTGTGCCGAGTGTGAACTTCAGGCTGTCGGGCGGGTTTCCGAAAAAGTCGTATTCCAAAGCTTTTGAACCGTGCCACAGCGACCAAACCGTGAGAAAACTCGTGCGCAAAATGTTCAGTACCAGCGCAAATGCAATGGATACTGCGACGAAGAGCACTTTCTTTTTCAGCGTGTGCAGGAAAATCGCCGCGAGGAACGAACCCGCAAACACGCACGCCGTCATTGAGCGGATCCCGGAGCACGCGTCTGCCACGCCCACGGTGTCTCCTCCCGGAAGCACAATGATGTTGGCTTCTTGAACGAGCGAGAAATCAAAGAGGTTGAGTAAATAAACCACCGCTGCCGTAACTTTGTCCAAAAGCAGGGTTTTGATTTGACTGTCTACAAGGAACGTAAACGGACCGGATACGAACCACACGCAAATCGGAAACACAAAAATCATCAGCACGCGCAGACGGGAACGCAAATCGAGCGCATTCCCCGAAAAATCTTTCGCCGAGGCAAACCACACCAGACCGAACGCCGCACCGATGAAGCCCATCGTGTTTTCATGCGTCGTTATCGCCGCCGCGCCGTAAATTGCCGTGCCGATTCCTCCCGCGATAAAAAGCAGAAGGGAAAACAGTGTACCCAAAGCAAAAACTGCGTCCAAAATCCACGGAGATTTCCATCCGGCACGGATAAATTTCGGCGGCGAAAATTCGTCGATCGGCTGACCGTTTTCGTCGGTTGCACCCTCGACCGGCGTTCCCGTAAAAATTGCACGCAAAAGATGATAGCGCTCTTTCAGAACAAACGCGCAGAGGAACGGCACCAGGTACCCGAAAATGTAATCGTCTTTGGAGGACCAGCAATACTGTTGGTCCCAAATGACGATTGCACACATCAGAATGCCGAGCGCGGCAAAGAGCAGCGGAGTGTTGTCGGATTTTTTTTCAGCAGAAACGGTACTCATGTAATTTTTATCGGCAAAGCATAACGATTCACGCGCCGAAACATCAATCACGGATTCTCAAGGATGAAAGATGAGCCCGCTCCTTCGTCGTCTGCGGAGGAGCGGGGAATAAAAAACGTTCCCGCGAGAGAATCCTCACGGGAACGTTTTTTTAAGCCTTAAACTTTAAGCTCTAATCTTTTTATCCGATTAGAACAGCGACCACGCGGCGGTAAGACCCGCAACGACGATCGAGACCATGCTCATGAGCTTGATGAGAATGTTCAAGCTCGGGCCGGACGTGTCCTTGAACGGGTCGCCGACCGTGTCGCCGACAACCGTTGCTTTGTGGCATTCGGAGCGCTTGCCTCCGAAGTTGCCTTCTTCAATGTACTTCTTCGCGTTGTCCCAAGCACCGCCGGAATTCGCCATGAACACGGCGAGAACAAAGCCTGCGGCGAGACCGCCGACGAGCAAGCCCATTACGCCGGAAATGCCGATGACCAAGCCGGTGAGAATCGGTACGACGATTGCGATGAGCGACGGCACGAGCATTTCGCGCTGAGCACCCTTCGTGGAAATTTCAACGCAACGCGCGTAGTCCGGCGTTCCCGTGCCTTCGAGAATGCCCGGGATTTCCTTGAACTGGCGGCGGACTTCAACGACCATGCTTTGCGCGGCGCGTCCGACTGCGTTCATCGTCAGACCGCAGAAGAGGAACGCCATCATGGAACCGATGAACATACCGGCGAGCACGCGCGGATTCATCAGCGTAACGTCGTACCACGTCATGAAGTCGACGAAACTTGCCGTCTGGATTTTTTCCAAAAGATTTTGCGCGTTCACGCCGTTGTCGGCTTCAACGAGGCGTTGGAGACCGGACGGAAGACCTTCGATGCCGTCTGTTTTAACAATGCGGACGAGCGCGATACGGATTTCTTCGATGTAAGAAGCGAGGAGCGCGAGCGCGGTGAGCGCGGCGGAACCGATAGCGAAGCCTTTGCCCGTTGCCGCCGTCGTGTTGCCGAGAGCGTCGAGCGCGTCCGTGCGTTTGCGGACGGACGGATCGAGCCCGGACATTTCGGCGTTCCCGCCGGCGTTGTCGGCGATGGGACCGTAAGCGTCCGTCGCGAGCGTGATTCCGAGCGTGGAGAGCATCCCGACCGCCGCGATACCGATCCCGTAGAGACCGAGTCCGAGCGTTTTTGCCGAGAAGACATTAGCGAGCGTTACGCCTTCAACCAAGCCGAAGCCGCCTGCCGCGAAAATGAAGGAAAGAACAATCGCGATAACGATCGTAACGACCGGAATGCAAGTCGAGAGCATCCCGACTCCGATACCGGAAATGATAACCGTCGCGGGACCGGTTTTCGCGGATTCCGCGATGCCCTGCGTCGGTTTGTATGTGTGAGACGTGTAGTATTCCGTTGCCTGACCGATGATGATCCCGGCGAGCAGACCGACGACGACGGAGAGTGAAACGCCGATCCAGTTCGGGATTTCAAGAAGCCAAAGGATGCCGAACGTTGCGACAACGATGAGCGCGGAGGAGACGTTCACGCCGCGACCGAGTGCGCTGAGGAGGTTTTTCATCGTCGCGCCTTCTTGCGTGCGCACGAGGTAAATCCCGAAAATCGAAAGGAGAATGCCGATTGCCGCGATGAGCATCGGAGCCATAATCGCCTTGATTTGCATTGCGACGGAAAGGCTCGGGTCCGCGTTGAAGCCGACGAATGCCGCTGCGCCGAGAGCCGCCGTTGCGAGAATCGAACCGCAGTAGGATTCGTAGAGGTCCGCGCCCATACCGGCGACGTCGCCGACGTTGTCGCCGACGTTGTCCGCGATGGTTGCGGGATTGCGCGGGTCGTCTTCCGGAATTCCGGCTTCGACTTTACCGACGAGGTCGGCGCCGACGTCCGCAGCCATCGTGTAAATTCCGCCGCCGACGCGCGCGAACAGCGCCTGCGTCGAAGCACCCCTGCCGAAGGTCAGCATCGTGGTTGTGATAAAGATCATCTTGTGCGTTCCCGTCGCCGTTTCGTCAATCCAATGCGTGCAGCAGTCGAGAATAATCGCCCAGAGGGAAATATCGAGGAGGCCGAGGCCGACAACGACCAAACCCATGACCGCACCCGAGCGGAACGCGACGCGGAGACCGGCGTTGAGCGATTCCTGCGCGGCGTTTGCCGTGCGCGCGCTTGCGTAGGTCGCCGTCTTCATGCCGAAGAATCCGGCGAGACCCGAGAAGAAGCCGCCCGTCAAAAACGCCACGGGAACGACCGGGTTTTGCAATCCTTTCATTGCGAGAACGGCGAACAGGACTGCCAGAATCACGAAAACAATTCCGACAATTTTGTACTGCTGTTTGAGATACGCCATCGCGCCCGAACGGACGTGCTGGGCGATCTGTTTCATGGTCGGGGTTCCTTCGTCGCATTTCATCATTTGGCGATAGAAATGCGCCGCGAAGGCGAGAGCCACGGCCGAGGCTGCGGGAATTGCCCAGAAGATGGGCTGGTTGATAATATCTGTTTGCATAAAAGGGAAGCAGAAAAATGAAGTCGTTCTGACGAGAATAAAAACCGCCACCAAGCGAGTCAAGTTTCCAAAAAAACAAAATTTGAGCCTGCGGAAAAACCGAAGGTTTGTGTTCGTCGAAACCCTTTTTTTAATTGAGCGGGAAGCAGTTTTTTACCGGCGTATCTGCTCCCCGGTTTTTCCGAAACGGCGTTCCCGCGAGGCGTAATTCGCGAGCGCTTTTTTCAAATCTTCCTTGGAAAAATCCGGCCAAAGCGTGTCGCAAAAGTAAAATTCGGAATACGCCGCCTGCAAAAGCAGAAAGTTGCTCAAGCGCAGTTCCCCCGAAGTGCGGATAATCAGGTCCGGGTCCGAAATGCCCGCCGTATCCAGGTAATTTGCAAACGTTTCCCAGTTTGGTGTTCCCGCGGGTTGCCTACCTGCCGCGACATCTTTTGAGTAGGCGTAAACAGCGCGCAAGATTTCGTCGCGGGAAGAGTAATTGAGCGCGACGACGAGCGTGCGCCCGGAAAATTTTTCCGTTCGGGCAATCGCGTCTTTTACCGCCGCGCCCACATCTGCCGGAAGCCAGGAAATATCGCCGATGACGCGCAGGCGCACCTCGTTTTTCAGCAAATCGGGCAAATACTCTCCGATAAATGTTTTCAGAAGATTCATCAGCGCGGAAACTTCTTCGACGGGACGCGTTTTGTTTTCCGTGGAAAACGCGTAAAGCGTTACGGTTTTGATGCCGAAACGGAAAGAATTTTCCACGACATCCATTACGGTTTTTACGCCGCGAAGATGCCCCTCGATACGGTTCAGCCCGCGAGCTTTTGCCCAACGCCCGTTCCCGTCCATGATGAACGCGACGTGAGCGGGCAGTCGGTCGGCGGGAACGCCGGGAGAAAAATCAGGCATTGCGGAAATCTCGGGCATATTCTTCGGCAAAGTAAGTCAGAATAATATCCGCGCCTGCTCGGCGAATGGCAAGCAACGATTCGTCGCGCACGGCTTTGTAGTCGAGAAAACCGAGCTGCGCGGCGGCTTTGATTTGCGAGTATTCGCCGGAAACCTGATACGCGGCGAGCGGCAAAAGCGAGCGTTCCCGCACATCGCGCAGAATATCGAGATACGGCAGGGCGGGCTTGACCATGAGCATATCGGCACATTCGGCTTCGTCGAGCAAGGCTTCGCGCACGGCTTCGCGGCGGTTCGCGGGCGAGAGCTGGTACGTTTTTTTCGTTAGTCCGGTAACGTTGCCCGAGTCTTTTTTACGGCTTCCGACCGCTTCGCGAAACGGTCCGTAAAACGCCGACGCGTACTTGGCGGAGTAGGCGAGGATGCCGACGCGGGAAAATCCGTTTGCGTCCAATGCTTTGCGGATGCGCGCGATGCGACCGTCCATCATGTCGGACGGCGCGACAAAATCCGCGCCGGCACGTGCGTTGTTGAGCGCCATTTGCGCGAGCGCATCGAGCGTGGTGTCGTTGTCCACATCCGTTCCCGCCGCATTTAAAATGCCGTCGTGTCCGTGCGTGGTGTACGGGTCGAGTGCGATGTCGGCGAAAATGAGCATTTCGGGGACGGCGGCTTTTACGGCGCGAATGGCGCGGCAAACGAGGCAATCCGGATTCGCGGATTCCTCTCCGGCGGGAGATTTTTTGTCGTCGGGCGTTTTCGGGAACGGGGCGATTCCGCACACGCCGAGAGCGAGGAGTTTGCGGCACTTTTCGACGAGCGCGGGAACGCTCAGGCGCGTAACGCCGGGCATGGAGGCGACGGGTTCGCTGTCGTTCCCGTCCATCAAAAACACGGGCAAAATCAGGTGTTCCGGTCGCACTTCGTTTTCGCGAACCATGCGGCGGATACTTTCGCTTGCGCGGAGTCTGCGCATCCGCAACCCGCCTTCAAAACTTTGGAAACTCATGCGTTCATGCTAAAACTGCGTTTGCGAGGCGGCAAATTGAAATTTAGCGAAGCATAATGAGAGGAATGGGAAGAAAGAGAAGAATGAGTATTTTCCCGTTTCTCTCATTCATCCCATTCTTCTCATTAATCACCTGGCGCTTCGCTAAATTTCAATTTAGCGCGCGGGAACGCGGCGTAGATTTGTTCTTTCCGCCTGATTTTATTTTTCTTTCGCGGGAACGTAAAAACGGGCATACTGACCGAAAATTTTCTATGCGTTTTTTCTCGGCAGTGCTTGTGCTCCTTTGCGGGATCGTTTTCGGCGTTCCCGCAGCGATGGCGCAGGTGGTGAATTTTGATACGGAAATTCGTGAAAAAGGCTTCGGGAAAAACGAATCGCGGGAACGCGGAGTCGGCTCGTGGAAAAAAGGCTCGACGCGCGTGGAAATTCAGGATCGCAAGCGCTATGTCTTGGTGAACGGCTCCCGGCTTTATCTCGGGCACTCGCCGAGCTACGAACACGGAAAATTTTTCCTCAAAAAACGCGATTGGGAAAAGCGCATTGAGCCGATTGTGGCTCCGCCGAAAACGAAATCCCCGCGCTGTATCGTGATTGATCCCGGACACGGCGGGCGCGATCCGGGCAAAGTGAACAAGCGCGGTATGTTTGAAAAAAACTACGTGCTCGACATTTCCAAGCGCGTCGCCCGCATTTTGAAAGCGCGCGGCTACACGGTTTTGCTCACGCGCGAGGGCGATTCCACGCTCGAACTTCAGGAGCGTCCGGCGCGTGCGAATCGCTGGAAGGCGGATCTGTTTGTCAGTATTCATCTCAATTCGGCTTCGTCATCTTCGGCACGCGGGATCGAAACTTTCGCTCTGACACCCGTGGGCGAGGCTTCGACGGGAGATCCGGGCGGCTCGGCGAAAAGTGCGGCTGACGACGGGAACGCGCGCGATCCGCTCAACACATTGCTCGCGTTCAAAGTCCACTCTGCGCTCATTGCGAAAACCGATGCCGAAGATCGCGGTGTGAAGTATGCGAATTTTGCCGTTTTGCGTACCCTGAAATGCCCGGGCGTTTTGGTGGAATGCGGATTTTTGACCAACGCGTCGGACACGGCATTGGTTTCGACGAAAAACGGACGAGAACGCATCGCCGCAGGCATTGCCGCGGGCATTGAGGCGTATGTGCGCTCCGTAGGCACAGCGCCTTCTCCGCGCCGGAAGTAATGATGAAAAACGGCGCTTCGTCTTACCTTTCGATGTTGGTGACGGCGGCGGGAACGTCGGGCTCGCGCCTGCTCGGGCTTGTGCGCGACCAGTTGATTGCCGGATTTTTCGGAACGGGAAGTTTCGCGGCGGCGTTTATTATTGCGTTTCAAATACCGAATCTTTTCCGCCGGTTGCTGGGCGAAGGCGCGCTGACTTCCGCACTTATGCCCGTGATGACGCAGGAGCGGAAAAACGGCGGGAACGCGCGCGCGTTTTCTTTTTTCAATCTCGTCGTTTGCCGCGTTGCACCGTGGATGTTGCTCATAACGGTGAGTTTTTGCATCGTTGCCGTGGCGATTGCGCTTGCGCCGGAGGCGTGGTTGAGCGCGGGAGCGGAATTTGTCGGCGCGGACGGAGACATTACTCGCCATCGGCTTGCCGCTTGGCTGACGGCACTTTGTATGCCGTATATGCCGATGATTTGTATCGCCGCCGTTTTTACCGCCGGGCTGAATATGCTCGGAAAATTTACCGTGACGGCGCTGAGCGCGATTTGGCTGAATCTGGCGATGATTTTTTCGCTCGGCGTGCTGGGTTATTGGTTCGGAGAAACACCGACGGAGCGCGTAGTTTGGCTTTGCTCCGGAGCTTTGCTCGGAGGAGCATTGCAACTCGGCGTTCCCGCGTGCGCCTTGTGGCGGGAAGGTTGGCGTTTCCGCCCGAATCGCGAGCGCACGGACGCATGGGCGGATTTGAAGGCGATGTTTCTACCTGCCGTCGTCGGCGCGGGAATCAATCAGATCAACATTTTTTTCACGCGTTTCCTTGCGTTCGCCCTCGAAGAACAGGCGCTTTCGGTTTACTACTACGCAAACCGCATCGTGGAAATTCCGGTCGGGATTTTTACCGTGACGGTAACAACGGTCGTGTTTCCGCTACTTGCGAAACACGCGGCGGACGGGAACGCGCGGAAACTCGGCGGCACATTCGCACACGGAATGCGGCTGATTTACGCGATCAACGTTCCCGCGACCGTCGGGATTATCGCGCTTGCGTTCCCGTTGGTTACTCTGTTTTTCGAGCACGGGAACTTTACGTCGGCGGATACGGCGGCGACGGTGCCCGTGCTTTGCGTGTTCGCGCTTGCGGTACCGTTTTACGCGGTGAGCGGCTTGGTCGGGCGCGCTCTCAACTCGCTTAAGGACACGAAAACGCAGACGAAAATGGCGGGTGTCGCCTTCGGACTGAACTGCGTGCTTGCGCCGTCGCTGGGGTGGTTTTTCGGTGCGGTCGGACTCGCGGCGGCGAATCTGGTTTCGGCGGCGGTGCAGTGCGTGGCGCTCTACGTGATTTTGCGGCGGCGGGAACGCGCTTTTTGCGTCGAGCCCGTTTGCGGGGCTTTTTTCAAGACGCTGGCTGCGTCAGCGCTGATGGGTGCGTTTACGCTGGGGTCGTGGTGGTGCGTTTTTGACAAACTTTTTGAGAGCGGAAATCTTTTCGGGACGAATGCGGGAATTTTTGCGGCGCTGGTCATCGTCGTTCCCGCGGCGGTCGGCGTTTATTTCGCGGTTCTGAAACTTTTCCGCTACCCGGAATGCGACGAAATCCTCGGGCTGGTGCTGAAAAAGTTCCGGAGACGCTGAGCTTTCTTTTGAAAAAAAACGGGCGAGGGCGCGGCGGCTTAGAGCAGTTCCGCATAATCGCGAATGACGGGAACGCCGGACGCAAGAAGCCGTTCCCGCGATTGATGGGCGCGCTCGCCCTGGTCGATTAAGACACACTGAACCCCCATCGCCTGTGCGGTTTCAACATCGTGCAATGTGTCGCCGATGTAGAGCACGAATTCGGCGGGAATGCCGAGTTTTTTCAAGTGCCCGGGCGCGCGGTAGGATTTGTCGATGGCGTAGATATCGTCGCTTCCGCTGAGATGGACAAAATATTTTTCCAAATCGTGATCAGCGATAATCGAAGTCAGATAATCGTGGCGGTAGGCGGAGAGGACGGATTGCGTGATACCCTGGGCGTGAACGGTGTGGATGAAACGGCGTGCGCCTTTTTGCAGGGTGCATTCGAGGCGGCGGGCTTCGTAGTAATCCATGTACTCGCGGCTCATAGCTTCAAAAGCGGTTTGTGAAGTGTCGAACCCGAGGTCGCGATAAACGCCGATGACGGGGAAATTGAATATGCGCTGATAGGTGGCGGCATCAATTTTCGGTTTCCCGGCGCGTTCTAACAGACGGTCGAGCGATTCCATGCACAGCCACAGGTCGTCGAGCAGGGTTCCGTTCCAATCCCACACGATATGGCGGAAATCTTTTAGAGAAACTTTCATTGTTCCCGAAAAATATTTCCCGCTCTGCGCGAACGCGAATTAAAAAAAAGGCGGTGCGGCTTCTCTTATAATGCGTTTTCGGACGTCTTATTTTCTTGCGCAGGAGAGGCGGGAACGCCAAACTTTTCAGCGTTGTCGCGCCCTTTGCGGCGGACGTTCAACATAACAAAATCACCCAAAACTTACAGATTTCATACCCTATATGATTATCTCCGAAGCCGAACTGCAATCGTTCACGAACGTCGTTCAATCCCATCCGCATGATTTTCTCGGCATGCACCAAGCGATGATCGGGGACAAGACAGGCATCGTCGTTCGCGCATATTTGCGTGATGCCAAGAGCGTGGAACTCGTCAACGTTAAAACCAAAAAACGCACGGAAATGCCGCGCCTGACCGAGGACGGTTTTTTTGAAGTTTGGTTGCCGCGTTCGAAGGAAATTTTTGCCTATCGCCTTGCGATCGAAAGTTATACCGGGGAAATTCGCGAAATTTACGATCCGTATTCTTTCTGGCCGACGATTTCCGAAGACGATCTTTACCTGATTAACCAAGGGAACGACCATCGCGTCTACATGAAGCTCGGTTCGCACGTGCGCGAGCTCGGCGGCGTTAAAGGCACGTCGTTTGCGGTCTGGGCTCCGTCCGCGCGCCGCGTTTCCGTTGTCGGAGATTTCAACGGTTGGGACGGTCGCTATCATCCGATGCGGATGCTCGGCGCGTCCGGTGTTTGGGAAATTTTCATTCCGGGTGTCGGCGCGGGAACGAAGTACAAGTTTGAAATTCTCAATCAGCAGGACCCGACTCCGTACTGCAAAATCGATCCCTACGCAATTTCCTTTGAACCGCCGCCGAACAACGCGTCCATCGTTGCCGACATCACCGGCTACAAATGGAAAGACGCCAAGTGGCTCAAAGCACGCGATGCCGCTAACTGGCAGGAAAAACCGATTTCCGTTTACGAAGTGCATCTCGGCTCGTGGCGTAGCGTTCCCGAAGACGGCGATCGCCCGCTGAATTATCGCGAACTCGGTGATCAGCTCTCTGCGTACTGCAAGGAAATGGGTTTCACGCACGTGGAAATGCTTCCGCCGACCGAGTATCCGTTCCCGCCGTCCTGGGGTTATCAGGTTACCGGATTTTACGCGCCGACACACCGCTTCGGCACACCGGAAGATTTCATGGCGATGGTGGACAAACTTCACCAAAACGGCATCGGAGTCATCATCGACTGGGTGCCCGCACACTTCCCGCGCGACGCGTTTGCGCTCGCCGGATACGACGGAACGCACCTCTACGAACACGCCGACCCGCGCCAGGGGGCACAGCCCGACTGGGGAACGCTCGTTTTCAACTACGGGCGCTGCGAAGTCCGCGGATTCCTCATCGGGAGCGCGCTTTCATGGCTTGACCGTTTCCACGTGGACGGGTTGCGCGTGGACGCCGTCGCCGCGATGCTTTACCTCGACTACTCGCGCAAGGACGGCGAATGGATTCCGAACCGTTTCGGCGGCAAGGAAAACCTCGAAGCTATTGATTTTCTGCGTACGACAAACAATCTCGTCCATCAATATCATCCGGGCGCGATTACGATCGCGGAAGAATCTACTTCGTTCGCCGGCGTTACCCGTCCGACCAAGGATTACGGGCTCGGCTTCGACTTCAAGTGGGCGATGGGCTGGATGCACGACACGCTCGCGTACATGAAGGAAGACCCGATCAACCGCAAGTACAACCACAACAAGCTGACTTTCGCGATGCTTTACCAGTATTCCGAAAAGTTCATGCTCGCGCTCTCGCACGACGAAGTCGTTCACGGAAAAGCTTCGCTGATCAATAAAATGCCGCAGTCCGACATGACCGCAAAAGCCGCCAACCTGCGTGCGCTCTTCGGCTATATGTGGACATGGCCGGGCAAGAAAACACTCTTCATGGGCGGCGAGTTCGGACAATCTCACGAATGGAAATACGATGCGTCGCTTGATTGGCACTTGCTCAAATACATTGACCACGAAGGCGTGCGCCGCGCCGTGCGCGATTTGAACAAACTTTACGTTGCCGAACCGTCGCTCGCTGCACTCGACCAGGATTATCGCGGATTCGAGTGGATCAACGCCAACGACGGGGAAAATTCCGTGCTCACCTACCTGCGAAAGAGCTTGGACGCGAAGACGACGTGGGTCGTCGCGTGCAACTTCACGCCGGTTCAGCGCACGTACCGTATTGGTGTTCCCGCAGACGGTTTCTGGGCGGAAGTTTTCAATTCCGACGCGGAATGTTACGGCGGGACGGGCGAGGGTAACTTCGGCGGAGTCAAAGCCGAAAAGAAAGAATGGAACGGGCGGCCTTGTTCCATCGAAATCAATCTGCCGCCGCTCGCCTGCGTTATCTTCCAGCAGAAGAAAAAATAACATTGGTACAGGCACAAAAAAACGTTCCCGCAGAAATTTCGCGGGAACGTTTTTTTTGAAGAATCAGAAAGAGCGCCTGCCGTTTCTTCGTCTCAATTTTCCGGCTCTTAGTAGTTGGAGAGGCGGCGGCGCAGATTGCGGTTTTGGTTTTCCAGCGTTTCGATACGCTTTTTCGCTTCTTCGAGCTCGGCGCTGATTTCGTCAACGCGCGAATCTGCGGCAGCCGTGCGATCGCTTGCCGTCGCAGCTTGAGCCTTGATGCGCTGTTGCAAGTCCGCGATTTCGAGCTTGCGGGCTGCGAGCTCTTCGTCGAGTGCCGTACGTTCGGCGGAAAGTTCAGAGATTTGCTGATCTTTTTCCGCGAGCTTCGCTTCAATTGCCTTGCGGTCTTCGGCGCTACGGAGCGTGGCAACTTCGCCGTTGAGTTCTTCGGAGCGTTTGCGTTCTTCTGCAATTTGTTTTTCGAGCTCGGCAATCGTCGCTTTGTCCTTTTGTGCGGATTCCTGTGCGGTCTTCGCGGCGGCATCCTTTTCTTCGATTTCCTTTTGCTGAGCGGCGCTCTTCTTTTCGGCGGCTTCGATTGCTTTTTGCTGATTCAGAGCGCGTTCTTCCGTCGCAGCGAGCTGCTTTTCGAGGTCGCGATTTTTCTGACGGGCGATGGCGAGTTCTTCTTCGGCGACCTTGTTTTTGGCGCGGAGGTCGAAGGTTTCGTCGTTCGCTTTACGCTGGGCATCAATTTCCTGCAAGTTTGCGTTTTCCTTCTGGAGGTCGCCGTTTTGGAGGAAAAGATAGGCTGACGTTCCCGCAAAAATTGCGGCGAGAACAAACAATACGATGGATGCTTTCTTCATGGATTAGAAAAAAAAAATTGAAACAACCAATGATGAACAAATCCGTGGCGTGGTCAAATTGAAATTTGCCGCAGGCAAATTTCAATTAATCTCGAATTCCAAATGATTACCCGATAGAGGAAAAAGTTGCGTTTTACGTCTATTTTTTTTTCGCACTTCATTCGCAATTTGCTATTCGCCATTAATCGAAGTCTGCCGAAGGCGAACAAAACTTAACGTTTCTTAATTCTTCCGCTTTTCCGCTTCCCATTCCTCCTCTTTATAAAAGATTGACATCACAGGGTAAAAACGGTGTTTTTGAAAGCTCGTTTGTCCCATGGTGTAATGGCAGCACAAGTGATTTTGGTTCACTTTGTTCAGGTTCGAGTCCTGATGGGACAACCACTTTTTTTTTGAGGCCCGCAAGTTCGCGGGATTTTTTTTGATTCGTTGAAAATGAGTGCTTCCCCGAGCCGCAATTTTGCAAAATTTACCGCTGCCGATTGGTTGTCAGGCGAAGTGCTTGCGCTTGCGCAAAGGCTGGGCACTCCGGTTCCGGAGTCACACAAACTTGCGGAAATCGTCGCCTCGCTTGCGGAGATAACGACCGAGAACCGAGGCACGCATTTGAAAATTGAGGAGGCGGAAACTCTCGAATTTCTGAAAAAAACGGCGGCATCCTCGCCGACGGATTCTATCACGGGAACGCCGCAAACTTTTTTGTCGGGAAAAATAACGCCGCTCGTCTTGGACGCGGAAAATGCCGCTCTGTATTTTTTCCGTCATTACAAACAGGAAGTGCGGACGGCGCAAATTCTCATTGAACGCGCGTGCGCGGACAAGGTTGTTCCCGTTTCGGAAATTTCGGAAAAAATCATTGCATCCGAATTGCCGTTCCCGCTGAATGCGGAGCAAAAGGCCGCTGTGCGCTCTGTTGTTTCACGCCCGATGACGATTATTTCCGGAGGTCCCGGAACGGGAAAAACGACGCTCCTTCTCCGTGCGCTAATCTGTCTCTTTACGGAAAATCCCGAGGCGAGAGTTGTGCTTGCTGCTCCGACGGGAAAAGCCGCCGCACGGATGAAAGAATCCGTGCAGGCGCAAGTGCGAGAGATTTGCAGCTCGGAACAGGCTCTTGTCGCGTTCCCGCAGGACGTTTTGAAAAAAGCCGAGTCTCCTGAACCCGCGACGTTGCACCGCGTGCTCGGCATCGGCGCCTCGCCGCTCGCTTCGCCGGGCGTTTCCGCGATTGCCGCCGATTACGTCATTGCGGACGAATCTTCCATGATTGACCAGGCGCTGATGTTCCGCCTTTTATCCTCGCTTCGTGCGGGAACGCGGCTCGTCTTGCTCGGCGACAAAAATCAGCTCGATTCGGTTGGGGCAGGGCGCGTTTTCGGTGCAATTTGTTCGGAGGAAAAACTTGCGTGCGCGCGGGTCGATCTCACGGAAAGTCGCCGCTTTGATGCCGCCGGCGTGCTCGGGCGCATGGCACGGGCGGTCGTTCGCGGTGATGTTGACGGTGTCGCTTCCGCGTTGGACGAACCGCTTTCTTCCGAGCGTGAACGCGCGGTTTTCCGCTTTGATTCCGGTGAAATTTCTCCGGAAAAACTCGACGAAACGCTTTCCGAGATTTTTCCCGAAAAACTTCAAAACGTTCCCGCCGATGCCAAGCCTGAAGAAATGCTCGCACTGTTGGATTCCGCCCGCGTGCTGACACCGTTGCGGCGGGGAAAATTCGGTGCCGAGGCGCTGAACGCCCGCGCCCGGAAACTGTTCGCTCCGACGGGAAGCGCGGTGCAGGAACATTTTCACGGGCAACCGATTCTTGTTACGCGCAACGCGGCGCAGGAACGCCTTTTTAACGGCGATACCGGAATCATTTTGCGCGACGCTGCGGGAACGCTTATCGCCCATTTTCGTGGAGACGACGGCACGATTCGGCGTATTCCTGCCGCGCTTTTGCCCGATCACGAAACCGCCTACGCGATGAGCATTCACAAGGCTCAGGGATCCGAGTTCGCGCGCCTCGGCATCGTGTTCCCGCCGGAGGGCTCGCACACGGAATTTTTCTCGAGACAACTGCTTTACACGGCGCTTACACGTTTTAGGGAATCCGGCGAGAATTCGCTTCTCCGGCTTCTGTTCGATCGGGACTCTCTTCTCGGTGCCGTATCCCGGGAAAATCCGCTTCGCGAACTTCTCTTCGCGCACACCTAAACAAGCGTTCCAGTGCGGGAATGCTTGTTTAGCGAATAATTAATAATGAATCGTGAATAATTTCTTGTTCAAAATTTTTGCCCAAAAGAGCAATGCCGAGAGAAGTTACGAGGATTCAACCTTTGGGTTCTGTGTTATTCGCTGTGCATTATTCCCTTCGTTTTTTTTTCGAAGTATCCGCAGAGTGCGGGGAGCGTCGCATTCGCGTTATCGTCAGCCGCGACGAGTCCCTGTTTACAAGCCACGGCGGAGGATGTGCTGAGTGAGTGAAGTCGAGTATGTCGATTTTTAATTACACTCATTGGCAAGAAACGCTACGCTATTCTTGAGATCCGAAACCGTTGTTTGTAACTCCGGAAAGTTGATAAATGACGATTTCATCGGCTCGAAAAAAAGAAATCCGTGAGGAGGGATTCTGCTTGAAAGAAGGAAATGAAATAAATAATTCTCAACATCAGACGCATCCCACGAACCGTCGTCTATTTGTTTCTTGAACGTAGGATCGGAAAAAAGGAAAAATTCCCTCAAACGTTGAACCCGAATCTTCATTTGCTTATTTGAAAATGAGGTATATGCCCACTCTCCCTGAGGGATTTCGTGCGATTCTTTCCACGAGAATGTATTATTTTCCACCACGCTTTTTTCTCCCATCCTCCTTAAGAATAAATCCTTCTGCTCTGTGCTCATTTGAGCAAAAATGAACTTCGGCGGGAATGAAAGTGCTAAAATCGATAGGCAATCATCAGAATTAAAGCAACTTTCCCCGCAAGAGACACTCTCACCGTTGATGTGTACATCGATGAAATCCCCGACTCTTATATCATTTTTTGAGAATGTTGTTAAAAGGGCAATAGCGCTTGTTTCCGTCATTTCAAGAATGCACGCATTTTTCGAGCAATCGTAAACGTGCTCGCATTCAAAAGGACACGAAAAAACCTTTTTCCCATTCACATAATATTCAACAAGCGGATTCTTTGTTCTCTCATAAAAATGAACCTAACAGTTGGTCTCCGCTCGGACACGAAACCCCTCTGTACAGAATATTATTAACAGAATAATTTGTTACGAGTCCGTCCGAGGGGGTGTAGTAAGAATATTCCGGTTCTTTTTCATTTTCCACATATCTGGGGAGGGGGCACGCGTATAAAAAATCACAACCAGACAACATACCTGATCGCCTTCCTTCGCCGATGCGCGGGAGGATTATCGGTTTTATTTTTCTACAATCAATTTTACGGACGTGATTGTTATGTTTCCTTTTTCTGTTTTCTTATACGAAAGAGGCATTGTGCACCATCCGGCATCTTTCAGTTTCAGGGAAATGTCGGGGAAAAGCAAACACCCCATTTCTTTTGTTTCACCGGGACTTAATTCCTCAAACGGTTTAGACGAATCCGATCCGAAATCCAAGTGAAGATAGCCTTTTCGACCGTCGCACTCGATTTCAATGTTTAAACAAACGACATCCGGATGAATATACATAGGGGAATCGTCTTCGTTTTTGACAATGATGCCCCACTCATCATTGTCAAAAACCGAACCTTTGAGAAATATGATTCCGGAGAGTTCAACTTTTTGCCCTGCGTACAGGGGAAGTGTGCTCAGTAACAAAAATAATAAATGATAGTACCTCATAGTTGTGTGATGACACAGAGCCCTGCAGCGTTTTCTTGGTGAAACGTCGGTTCGCTTGGTTGTGGTGCACCCCCTAAGTGCTCTTTGTCATTATAGGCTGCTTCATCATAAAGAGTACTCCACCTCGAGGAGATTTTTTCCAATTCTTCCTGACATAACGATTCGCTGTCAAATTCCCTAGGTAAACTGAAATTTGAGTTTATCCTCTTGATCGCGTTTTGCATATTTTGAATATGGGCTTCTTCGTGACGTTTCGTCGCCTCCATAGCCTCCGGTAACCTTCTACATTCTGCTCTATAAAGATATCCATCTGATCCTCGCAATGTGTAAGTTGCGTTGGTGGCAACTGTTGGAGGAGTTGACACAACATCTCCTCCTAAAAGGCTCCACTTGCATTTATCAATTTTTTCACATGACGGGAGAATAGGCATATGGTTGGTTAATCCATAAATGCTTCTGTTCAAGACTTCATAAGATATGGTCCATCCGGCGTAGTCTGATTTAAAAGAACAAGCATTCCCCACAAACGCGTAGAGGTTGAGGCCGCCTTGTTCGGCGATTGGGTCGCGGGAGAGGAAGCGTCCGAGGGAGGGCGAGTAGTGGCGGTAGTTGTAGTAGATGAGGTCGAGTTCGGAATCGTAGATTTCCGAGGACCATTGGAGGGGTTGGGAAACGTCGCCGGAGGCGGAAACGGAGCCGAAGGGCGCGTAGGAATACGCCGTGCGGATGTAGCCGTGCTGACCGAAGACTTCGCAGATGTTTTTCGTGATGTCGTAGCCGTAGGTAAACCACGTGCCGTCTTTTTGGATTGCGAGCGGACGCGTCGCCGTCGGTTGAGACGGGTCCCAGGTTACAAACCACAGCGCCGGGCGCGCCAAATCCAACGTCGTTGTTCTATTCGTATAATGGTATTTTTCCTGTCTCACGACCGTTTATGACTGATGGTCATCATCCTCTTTTTCAATGAAAATCTCGTGTGATATTTCCTGATTTTCATCAATAGTAACAACAACACCAAAACGTCGAGGTGCGTATTGCTCACAATGCTCATTCTTGACAAACCTCCTTAAATTATCGACAGTCCAACTAAACACTTTTTCCCTTTTGCCCATGCGAAACACTACTTTTAAAATAGAGATCTCACATGGTACACTGATCCCAATCCGCCTCTTTTTATCCCGCTCTATCAATTTTTGGGTAAAGCAAAACTCGGATGAATGAGTTCTTATGCTAAACCATTTTCGATGAGAATGATAAAAGGAGCCAACAGGATTTAGAATAGTCGAGAGGATTCCTACCTGTATCTCTCCATGAACCTTAATCTCTTTATTTACCGACGAGTTTATTGCAACTTCAACAAACCCGCTAGCTTCAAACTCAACATTTCTATTCACCAGCGTGTATCCGCCAAAAATCGCAAGGATAAGACAGATGCAAGGAAAAATCTTTTTTTTCATTGATTTATGGTTGTGCTTCATCTCTTTTTTACGCCACCCAATAAAAAAGAAACCATTTCCGGATAGTTTTTTTTTAGAGCGTGCACGCATTTCCCTAATACCGGAAAAACAACCGGAATAAGTGCAACCTTTGTCCAAGTAGGTTCGATATGGAGAGTATTGTTAAAGAAAAGCTCTATCAATACGAACAAGCGAATAATCATCCGTCCGCAGAAATAGATCATGACAAACGGAAATATTTCCTTCCATGCGAAAAAATATCCTCGTAGTAATCGTTTAATTTGAATCACGACAGCACCTCCCTGTAACTGAAATAATTTTAGTATAAGTTGCCTCTTCGGAAATCCCGATCAAGGCTTCAAGTATTGGAATGTATACCGGAACAGAAAACCATTTTATTTTGTATTTTATTCCTGCGTTATAAGGGGTTGTTGATGGACGTAGGGGTGTTTTCTTTCGGAAACAAAAGCTCGTGACTTGTTTGTAATAAAAAATACTCTCTTGATAGCGGTTGCTGAATTGATGGATTTCTTGATCTTTGCTCTATATACACACTAAAATTCTCCTCGTACGTTGCATTATTTACTTGCAGATCTCGTTGTCTTAACAGGAATTTTTTAATTCCCTCTTCTAAAAAAAAGTATCGATAGGGCTTTCGGTGATAATCGTTATTAAAAGAGCTTTTTGTTTCTTTTTCCTGTCGTATCCGGCAGACACGAAAAGACGAGATTCATCTCCCAAAATAGACGTGGAACGAAGATAGAATAGTTCATTTAAATGAGAACGAAATACCTGACCGAAAAGCGTTAGTTCCGCACGCATTGCGAGGCTTCTGGATAAAAGCAGCAGCTCACATCCAACGAAGGTCGTAATCGTGAAAGCACAAAATATTCCAATGAGTACTAGTAGATAGATATTTTTCCTAAGAACAAGGGTACTCAAAACAAGTATTAAACTAAGTAGAATTATGCATATTATAGATATTTTTGGGCTCCATTTAAACAGATCAAGCGTATCAACCCAAAAGATTATAAATTTCTCAAAGATTACCATCCAGCCTTTCCTCCGATTGCAGGGTTTCGTCCCGGTCCATACTTCTTTCCCCCTGAATTTCCAACGGGGACCAGGAAAGGTGTCGATGGATTAAACGGCGCAACAAATCCGGCTTCTTCCATCCAATAGCATGCCATTCCCGAACAATTTTTACCGCTAATATTTATAAAATTATATGTAGGGCGATCCAACTTCGTTTGGACTATTGCTTTTCTTAGCTTCTCGATGGTTTCAGGACATCCTTTATAGGTATATGTTAGTTCTGGATGATGTGGGGTATCAATCGGTTCTCCCCCGACAAATCCTTCTCCTCCGAGCATGCTTCCGAGATTTCCCCAGCCCCATCCAGGCACGGAAAATCCCCATCCTTCCCCTTCTCCTTCATCTATGAATATATAAGTGTGTCCGACTCCTTGAAAAAACTCCGAATAATCGGTCCGTTGATTTCTGATTCCTACTGTAATTAATTGGCTTTTACAGCATTTTCTTCCGGGATCGTCCTCTACCTCTGGTGCAACTTTCCCGTCTTCACAGCATACCAAAAGTCCAAGACGATCATTTCTTGTCGTATTTCCTGCATATACATACAGATTCAATCCGCCTTGTTCGGCGATTGGGTCGCGGGAGAGGAAGCGTCCGAGAGAGGGTGAGTAATGGCGGTAGTTGTAGTAGATGAGGTCGAGCTCGGAGTCGTAGTGCTCCGAGGACCATTGGAGGGGTTGGGAAACGTCGCCGGAGGCGGAAACGGAGCCGAAGGGCGCGTAGGAATACGCCGTGCGGATGTAGCCGTGTTGACCGAAGACTTCGCAGATGTTTTTCGTGATGTCGTAACCATAGGTGAACCACGTGCCGTCTTTTTGGATGGCAAGCGGACGCGTCGCCGTCGGTTGAGACGGGTCCCAGGTTACGAGCCACAGCGCCGGATGTGCCGAGCGCTTCAAGTCAAGTGCCGCGATTTGCAGGTAGCCGCGATAGATGTAGCGGTGATGAAGCGTTGTCGTTCCCGCGACGGTTACTTTCTTTTCAAAACGCCGCCCTTGCGAGTCGTAGCCGCATTCGACTGTCGTATCTGTTTCTTCATTACGGAAGCGAATCGGACGGTTTTCGCCGTTGTAGGTAATTTGCCACGTTTCCGTGGAGGTTTGAACGAGCGTCGCGTTCCCGTCCGCGTCGTATTGAAGCGGCGAGGACACCGCTTCTCCCAAGGAGATATCCGTATATTGGTTCAGATTGTTTGCGGAATAATTTGAGATTTGGGATTCGCTATTCGCAATTGCGATAGCCTCCGTCGCCCGGTTGCCGATGTGGTCAAAGGCATAAGCGTAGTTGTCGCTCCCGAGTGTCGCGGAAGTCAGTTCCGAACGCGCATTATAGCCGAACGTGTCGTTGCGCGTCGTGCCGTTGCGCGAAGTCGAACGCGTGAGCGGACGCCCGAGCACATCGTAAGTGTAATTGCGCAAAACCATATATTTCCTCAATCGGTGTTAGTCGCAGTTCACATCTAGGTTTATCGGATAGACCAAAATACACGGCGGGCATACCTGACGCGAGAATGGGGATTTACAAAAAATAAAAACTTTTGTTCCTTCTATTCGGAAAGAAAAGGAATAGTCCTTTCCTAAACGGGAATTCCGTTTCTCTTGCTTTATAAAAAACGATTCGACAAAAGAATTAAGCGCTTCCGGATTATCCAGTATTTCCCGATAGTTTTCCTCCTTGCTCAGCTCATATCGAAGTTGCTGTCCAAAGATTTGCGCCCTCAGGTTTATGTACGATATAATACGCCCCCGCTCCGAAGGAATCCCAATGCATTGATCCAACAGGAGGATACATCCCAAGAACATCAAAATCCCTTTTGCGCAGGGAAGAAAATATTTACCAATGTAGCGGTGCATCTCGGAACTCCCATTGTGAATAAATTCTGCAATTATGACGACCGAGCGAATAGGCATCAACTAGCCCAAGCCGATTATCAAGCATATAGTTAAACCAGTTCGTATCTTGCGTCATCGTCGTTGCATCTTGCTTTTCTCTCCCACGGGTTTGAAAATCATCCGTTCCGAGTTAAGTTTTTTAATGAAATTCCAAAAATATTTACATACTTTCTCATTTTGGAAGCCGTAATAACGTCGTTTGGCAATATCGTTGTTTTTCAAAAAACGGCTCCACGAGGATTTCCCGTTGGGTTCTTCCACAAAGTAAAACCAGCAATGCTTGGGTTCACAGTCGTAGTTTGCGATGTATAGAACGGAACCTGTTTGTTTCCCGTTCTTCAACAAAACAACGGCACAGGTTCTGCCGAGCCACGGATGCCAATGTCCTTCTTTTTCTAATTTTTTTCCTTTCTTTTTGGTCAAATAGCGAAAGAAGGCGATATCTTTTTTGGAGGTTAAAGGGATTTTCCACTCCTTTGCAGGTTTTGAACTTGTCTGTTCAGTGCGTATGAGCAACAGATAGGGAGCATCTGTTGCGCACTGTATTCCTGGTAAGAAAATAAGATAACACAAAAACACAAAAAGATATTTCAGTCCAAAGAACATACAGGTTCCTTCGATTTATACGATTCATGTACAGATGACGGTCTCTACCGTCTGCCCTCCCAGAAGCTGAGGTTTCCGATTTTGCATCCATTTTTTCCCGGCACCATCTAATCCGGATGTTTTGATTTGAACTTTCTTTACGCAAAGCTTCTTACACATGGTCTTAGCTTCTTGTCGAGAATTCTCCAATTCTATTTGATATGCTCGCTCCACAGAAATGAAATTTTGGTCGTCTCCGCGAGGGTATATGTAATCATTGAGTCTGTTTTTGTTGTGATCCTGAACGCCTGGAGCACCAAGGGCGAGAAACTCGTCATTAACCTCTTTCCCTGTACAACAGATGTAAACCCAATGCTGCTTCTTGGGTATGCTTTTCCGTTTAGGAAAGTCATCTCTTGCGCTATAGTTATGACCGAGCTTCATGAGAATAGTTGCACTCTCCGTCTTGGGAATCAGTTTGTTGTCAACGCAACATTTTATTTTGGGATTATACGACACTCCATTACAGCAAGGCTTTTTCTCTTCCCGCCCTAGCATATCTGTTTGGGCTATCGAATTGTTACAAACAAACGCATACAGATTTAGGCCGCCCTGTTCGGCGATGGGGTCGCGGGAGAGGAAGCGTCCGAGGGAGGGCGAGTAGTGGCGGTAGTTGTAGTAAACGAGGTCGAGTTCGGAATCGTAGTACTCCGAGGAGAAGTGGAACGGATTGAGGGGAGCTTCTAAAGAAATATCCTTACCGCTTATGCAAATCCTGCGACTATTCTTCATTATTTTTTACAATCAATAAATCGTCATTGGAAAAGAGTATCAGGGGTACTACTACATCATCATTTGAAATGCGCTTCCGCATTGTAACCAACGTAGCGAGCCCTTCCGGAGTACAATATCGCGTGTTTTCAAATATACCCCAGAATGCTTCTTTTTTTTGTAGCATAACCGATCCCTGATCTACCCAATAAGGTTCACAATACTCATAAACGTAATTCTGATATGAAACTCTTAGATCTTCACTTTTCTTATATTTTCTAAGAAAATGCGCAGTCTCTTCTTCTGGTGATGACTCATAAAGTATTGTTACCGAAAGCGGGTTTATCAATGCCCCTACCGTTGTCTGTCTTATTATTTCTGAATCATCAGAAGCGAGGGAAATCATACCTCGCTCTACCTCTGCAAAGATGACAGGAGGAAGTACGACGAGCCAAATAAAAACGCCTGAAGTTTTATGATATTCGAAATATGGTTTTTGGTGTTCTCTATCCGCATAAAACCGCATACTCCCAATTCCACTTACCGTCCAGACACATCCGGGCAATAAAATTCCAAGAAGAAAAGCAAAACATAAACACACTAAATTAGATAGCATCTTCACAGCAATGCTCCCAAATACAATGTTCATCTTGGGCAGCATTGTAAGGGATGCCGCCAAACGCAGAAACCGCAACGTAATATGCAAGAGCTTGAGAGATGCATATATGTCTTAAGGGATTAAGATAATGGAATGTATTCTCACATGCAGTTTTCATCCCTTCATAGAGCCCGCTATCACAATTGATTCGATTCCCCCCGCATGTCGCATAGCATTTGTCGTGTTCCGTACACGCTGTGTCAAACAATGCCCAATCTCCTATCGCAAAGTCAGGTATTAAGTAATCCCCCCAATCAATCCCTAAACGAACAAATAGCGGACCACATCCATTAACAGATGACGATGGAGATATTCGCTGTTTAGACGTCCGCCCCTCGCAAACGCTATTCGCACAGTTTCGAATCGAAGGATACTCACTGCACGGTTTCATTTGCATTCCCCAAAAGTCATTTTCCGACATAGGATTATTCTTCACGAACGCGTAGAGGTTGTGACCGCCTTGTTCGGCGATTGGGTCGCGGGAGAGGAAGCGACCGAGGGAGGGCGAGTAGTGGCGGTAGTTGTAGTAGATGAGGTCGAGTTCGGAGTCGTAGACTTCGGACGACCATTGGAGGGGTTGCGTGACGTCGCCGGATTCCGTTACCGCGCCGAAGGGCGCGTAGGAGTACGCCGTGCGGATGTAGCCGTGTTGACCGAAGACTTCGCAGACGTTTTTCGTGAGGTCGTAACCGTAGGTGAACCACGTGCCGTCTTTTTGGATGGCGAGCGGACGCGTCGCCGTCGGTTGAGACGGGTCCCAGGTTACAAACCACAGCGCAGGATGCGCCGAGCGCTTCAAATCAAGTGCCGCGATTTGCAGGTAGCCGCGATAGATGTAGCGGTGATGAAGCGTTGTCGTTCCCGCGACCGTTACTTTCTTTTCAAAACGCCGCCCTTGCGAGTCGTAAGCGCATTCGACTGTCGTATCCGTTTCTTCATTACGGAAGCGAATCGGACGGTTTTCTCCGTTGTAGGTAATTTGCCACGTTCCCGTGGAAGTTTGAATCTGCGTCGCGTTCCCGTCCGCGTCGTATTGAAGCAGCGAGGACACCGCTTCTCCCAATGAGATATCCGTATATTGGTTCAGATTATTTGCGGAATAATTTGAAATTTGGGATTCGGAATTCGCAATTGCGACAGCCTCCGTCGCCCGGTTTCCGATGTGGTCAAAGGCGTAGGCGTAGCTGTCGGAGCCGAGCGTCGCGGAAGTCAGTTCCGAGCGCGCATTATAGCCGAACGTGTCGTTCTGCGTCGTGCCGTTGCGCGAAGTCGAACGCGTGAGCGGACGCCCGAGCGCATCGTAAGTGTAATTGCGCAAAACGACATTCGTCGA
>JAGBIL010000040.1 GCA_017935025.1 Opitutales bacterium
AAAAAAAAAAAAAAAAAAATTACAAAAGACGACCGCCGCGCTAACGCTCTAACACGTTGAGCGCGTATCCGACCGCCAACACATCGTCAAAGCGTACCCACCGTTCCCGCGCAAATTCGCCCCACGAGTCCGAAACACAGACTTCACGCGTTTTCGCATTGTATCCGATAATCAAACACATATGCGCATTCGTCGAAAGACGCTTAATCGGAGGCATCGCATCAATCTTTTTCCTCCATTCGCCGATGCTTTTGATATTTTTCCGCCCTTCTGTAATAACACGCGCACGCTCCTGGTATTCCGGAATCGCAAAAAGACACCAAAGCAACGGCGTTCCCCGGTCAATCCGACGCTTAATCGAAGAAAAACTCATTTCCGCATCGTCGAATTTTAAGTTATTCCGCCTTACGACCTCTCCGACTTTTTCGATGAGCACTCGGACGGCGGTCCCGCCGCCAGCTCCCGTTTCCGCAAGCCGCGAGATCTCGTGCATATCAATATTTTCAACTCCGTAATAGAGCAAAACACGCTCAACCGTCGCCGGAGCGCAATACCCTTTTGCTCCCTGATTCACCATGGGAATCGTATCAATGACAACATCGCCGAACGCCGTCTTCCGCAACTTTTTCATTCGGGAGAAGTTCGATTTCACACGCGTCATCGTTCCCGCCGAAAATTTTTCGAGCTTTTCTTCCGGAACAGCAATCAGGCGAACGTATTCATTCTCCTTAACGTCCAAAACAAATACCGTTCCCGACGCTGTCCAACTATCCGCCCGGTGCCTTAATTTTCCGCCGCCCCAAGGAATGCGCTTGGGCTCGCCGAGCTGCGACAACACGCCGCGCAACTGCTCTTCACAATTCTTCCATTCTTCCCGGATTTTTATCTCCTTTTGCCTTTGAGATTCTTTTTCTCTCTCCTCAAGTCGCGCCTGCTCCTGCCGAGCCTTTCTCCGCTCCTTCGACGTTTTACGGGACCTCCGCCCGTCATCATCCTGTGGCTCCGTAAAACGCTCGCGCTCATGCTTGGACTCAAGATCTCTAAAATAAATACCCAGATCCCCTTTGTTAAAAAACATAAATTCGGCACAAGCGAGAACGCCCTTCTCCGTATCAAATTTTATTTGCGCTACCTGCACGCCCAGAATTTTTTGCCCCGGCAAGCAATAGGCGGAATACGTCGGAGACCCGCCATTCGCCAGCGAAGTCTCCCACCGCAAACGCCACTTGCGGCAAATATCCTCCGCAGGCATTTTCCACCAGGATTGAAGCTTTCCGGCAAGCGCCGCCGCCTTTCCGGCTTTTTCCGGTTCGCCCGCAAAAAGACTTCCGCACGCAAAAAAGCACGCGAACAGAAACAATATCAGTTTTCCAAACCGCATTTTTCTAAAGAAATTCAACCGCGCAAAGTCTTCGGCAACACAAATCCCCAGACCTCTTCCGCTCGCTCGCGGGAACATCCTTCAATTTTCAGAATTTTGTCGCGGGACGTTTCCCCGGAAACCACCGAAACACTTCGCTTCGGCAACGCCAACGACTCCGCCAAAAAAGCGGAAAGTTCCGCATTCGCGCGCCCGCCCTCGGGCACAGCCTGCACTTTGATTTTCACCGCATCCCCGAGCGTTCCCGTAAACTGCGTTTTTTTTGCATTGGGCACCGCTCGTACGCGTAAAAGAAACGACGCATCAGACATCACACTTCAGCCCTCTTCCGGACGGATAATGATTTCTCCCTCCACGGCTCCACCGGTTATTTCCCGCGCTTCTTTTTCGATAAAGTCAGCATCCATGAGCATTATATCCGTGTAATGTTGCAACTCCTGCACACGCCGCTCGAGCTCCTCCCTTTCCGCCGCTTTCTCCTCTTCCAACGCAATCAGTCGATCCCGCTCCTCCGTCGCCGAGTCCAACGTTTCGTAAAAAAACAACACTTCCGCACCCCAAAGCACGGCAAGAACGGTAAAAACGACAACGGGAACGGAACCTGTTTTTTTCTTAGACAACATCACGGGAACGGTTTCTTTTGACCCAAAGTTAACTCACGAAGAGACAACACGAAAAGCAAAAAAAATAAAAAAGCCTCCGCGATCGACCGGCGGAGGCTTTTTTTGACGAACGAAGCGAGCTATGCTTCCGGACGCGTCTTCGGGAGATTGGTCAAGCGGGTGCGCTTTTCGTCCCACTGTCCGCGCTTTTTGAGCAAATCAATGCGTTCAAAGCGTTTGAGCACGGTGCGGTTCGTGGAACCGGCAGCGGCGCTTTTGAAACTGTTGTGCTGTGACATGACTTGAATTCCTTAGATTAACGGGTTCGTCGCCAAAGGCGAATTACATATTTTCGTAACGCTGGCGGAGCATATTGTTAAACGCCTGCACTTTTTTCTTGCGGCGGCGTTCTTCACACGGCTTTTCGAAATAGCGCTTCGCACGAACGTCGCGAATGATGTTTTCGCGATCGAGTTTCTTCTTCATGCGGCGAATCGCCTTGTCCATGCTTTCACCTTTGCGGATTTTGATTTCTACGGGCATTGGATTACTGTTTGTTTGAAATTGGTTGAAAAATGAAAGGCGAATATGGATTTTTCACAGGAACGCGTCAAATCTTTTTTTAGACAATCCCCCAAAAAAGTTCTTGCCTTGAGGAATCTTTTCATAGATGCTTGTGCTTCATTTTCAAAATTTAACACAAACGCAAGAGAGATCATAATCATGTCACGAGTTTGCGCAATCACAGGCAAGCGTCCGGTTAAAGGACGCCGCATCGTTCACAAAGGTCAGAGTAAGAAAAGCGGAGGTATCGGACTCCAGCTCGTCAAGCAAACGAAGCGCACGTTCCGTCCGAATCTTCAACGCATCCGCGTGAAGCTCCCGAACGGCAGCATCAAGCGCCTCTGGATTTCCGTCAAGGCGCTCAAGGCCGGTCTCGTCGAAAAAGTCTAATCTTCGCCGAACCGTTTCGTTCCCGCCCGCGGGAACGCGAAAACCTCCGCAGATTCTCGTCTGCGGAGGTTTTTTTATTCCACGCGTTTTATACGCACTACTTTCACCGGGAAACCGGAAACAGAACAGCTCACCGACTCGTAGAAAAACCAGTAGCTCTTCGTTTTCATGTTATAGCGCGGCAACAGCAAAAAATCCGCGCCGGATTTTTCGCACGCATCCGCAATCG
The DNA here is from genome assembly GCA_017935025.1 of Opitutales bacterium. Taxonomy (GTDB): domain Bacteria; phylum Verrucomicrobiota; class Verrucomicrobiia; order Opitutales; family UBA953; genus Spyradosoma. Next base: position 3,167 of record JAGBIL010000040.1, read on the forward strand.
CCGCACGCAACGCCAGCGACTGCGTCGGCGAAAGCCCGGAAAAAAGCGACCCGACATCCGAGTAATACCCGCCGCCCGTGTCCTGCGCCGAAGGCAAAAAGTTAAACCACGAAGAAGCCGTTGCCCACCCCTCCGTCCGCACGCTTTCATGCGTCGTTTCCGCCTCGTAATGCGCCGAAATCCGAAAGTCTTCTTTTGAAATATCGCGGGCGAGCCTATCCGTCGTACATCCGGCAAGCGTTCCCGCAAACATCGCGGCGACAAACACCGCCGCCCGAAAAATCCCGATCTTTTTCACGAAAAATCTTCTCCTCCCGCTTCAAAAGCGTCGCCAATGCCCTGGAAACGCAACGTTTTTAAATTTCCGGAGCTCCGCGGCCCCGCAGGAAGATTTCGTTTTTTTCAAAAACCGGACTCTTCCCGTGCAATTTTCCGCTTCAACAAAAACGCGCCGACGTAAACCGCCGCCAGAAACAGCGCAAAAAGCACGCCAGAAAACACGAGCAAAACGACGGGATCGCCGATCGGAGAAATCAGCACGCCCGCCACGAGAATCCCGCTCAGCACCCAGCGCCATTTTTCCAACAGCGCTTCCTTGGAAACCATTTCCGCATATTGCAGAAAAACAACGACGAGCGGGAACTCAAACATCAGTCCCGAAAAAAGCGTCAGCGCCACGACAAACAAATAATAATCCTGCGCGAGCCAATTCATCTGCAAACCGAATTGCTCCGCCAGCCAATACGGCAGGCGAATCGAAACCGGCGCCAACCAAAAAAACGCCAACGCCGCTCCCGTGAGAAAAAGTCCGCTCGCCGACGCGCAAAAAGGAATCAGCCGGGAACGCTCCGCCCGCGTCAGCGCCGGCGCAACAAACTTCCCGAAACGATAAAGCACAAACGGTCCCGCCAAAACGATTCCGCCCAACAACGCGACGTAGAGCAAAATCGAAAACGTATCCATAAAACGCATCACCACCAGCGCCTGATCTTCCCCCGCAGGCACATTTGCCCATTCCAACGGAAGCCGCAAAAGCGCAAAAATTTGCTTCGAAAAAACCAGCGACAGCGTTCCCGCGCCGACAAACGCCGCGATGCACGCAATCAGCGTCGAGCGCAATTCCTCCAAATGCTCGAAAAACGACATTTCCCCGCGCGCATCGGCAGACTCCGCAGAATTTGCCGCCGTCAGAGAAATTTCCCCGTTTTCGCCCTCCGCCATCTTTTTGTGTTCCCACGCTCCTCCCGCGCTTTTTTTCAAAAAAAAATTAACGCACGCCGCGCTGACGCAACGCCTCAAACAAACAAACGCCCGTCGCCACGGAAACATTCAGGCACGGCACGGAACCCAGCATCGGAATCCGCACGAGGAAATCGCAGGTCTCACCCGTAAGGTGGCGGATGCCGTCGCCCTCCGCGCCCATGACAATCGCGAGAGGGCCTTTCAGATTCGCGTTGTAAATCGAACTGCTCGTCTTGTGGTCGGACGTTCCCGCGACCCACACGCCGCACGCTTTCAGCTTTTCGAGCGCATTGCGCAAGTTGTTTGCGAGGACAATCGGCACGCTTTCCGCGCCGCCGCACGCGATCCGACGCACCGTTTCCGTCACGGGAGCGGAACGCCGCTTCGTAATCACCACGAAATCCACGCCCGCACAGTCAGCCGTGCGCAAAATCGCACCCAGATTGTGCGGATCCTGAATCCCGTCGAGCACCAAAACGAGCGCATCGTGCCCCAGCGATTCAACGAGCTCCGGAATATCCGATTCCTCGTGTTTGAGAATTGCAACATCCGGATTGTAATGAGAATTTGCGCGTGCCATGCCCCAAGCATAAACGACGCCCCGCCAAAAACAAATTGAAATTTAGGCGCACGAAGGAAATCCTTTTCGCATTCATCCTTTCCCGACACAAAAAGCGTTCCCGCAGCACGAGCGAATACATCCTCTCAAATCCGTTTAGATAAAGGATTCCAATGAAAACTTACGAAAAAGCCCGCGAACCTTTTATTAAACGGTTTCGCGGGCTTTTGAAATTGGGTGCAGGGTTGGGATTTGAACCCAAGACCTTCAGGTTATGAGCCTGACGAGCTACCGAGCTGCTCCACCCTGCAATAAGTTGAAAGTTCGTTAAGCAAACCACTTTTCCGAAGCAAGAGCAAGCCTTTTTTGGAAGGAATAAAAAAACCGATTGACCTGCGACTTGGTCTCATTTTTAATTCCGGCAACACAACGATGAGAAACCAACTTTCCCCGAGCATTATCGAAAAAATAACGGAACAGCTTGCCGCACTGAAATTCGGCGAACTGACCGTTGTGGTTCATGACGGGAAAGTGGTTCAAATCGAAGTGAAGGAGAAAATTCGACTCTCCCAATAACGCCACCGAAACACGGAGCGCCTCAAGAACATCCTTTCTCGCCCGCGACCGGACAGACCGGAGTGCGCGACATGACGAGAAAATCAATGCAACTCAAACAGACCTTCTTTATCTTCGCGGGAACGGCAATTTTGCCGACGCTCGCGCTCTTCGCTCAGGAAGCGGCGGAAACGCCCGATACCGCGCCTGTGCAGGAAGAAACTTCCGCGCAATCGGAAGCGCCCACAACCGACGGCGAAAACGCAAAAACCGGAAAAGCGGTGCGCGTAACCGCTGCCAAACACGAAATGGAACTTCAGGATGTCCCGCTGAGCGTTTCTGTAGTCAGCGGGGACGAGATCACAAAAAGCTCTGCAGCAACAGTCTCGGACGTTCTCGATGATGTTCCCGGCGTACAGGTCGAATCCACGGGATCGGCGGGATTTAAGCAAGTCAATATCCGTGGTGAAACCAATCAGCGCGTACTGATTCTTGTCGACGGGCAAAAAATTTCGGAAACCAAAGGCATGAACGGCGCTCCGCTTCTGATGTCGGTTCAGGACATTGAGCGTGCGGAAGTCATCAAAGGCCCTGCCTCCGTGCTTTACGGCTCGGAAGCAATCGGCGGTGTGGTCAACATCATCACGAAAAAAGCGGGCAAGGAAGGTGCCCACGGAAGCGTCGGCGTGCGCGGCGACACGGGAACGCGCGGACTTGATCAGTATTACGACCTGAATGCTCGCTATGGAGGATTCGCGGCGCGTGTTTCTTTTTCGGACGAAGACCACGGCGATATCGAATCCCCGGACGGGCGCATTGACCGCACCTCGTACCGTTTCCAAAACACGAGTGCGTACCTTGCCTACGATATTTCGGAAGACATCTCCTTCGGCGCAAGAGTCGAATCGTTCCGAGGACGCTCGGAGGTGGCATCCGGCGACGATCTCCTTTTCATGGAACTTCCGAGCTGGGATCGCGACAAGGTCGGGCTCTTTTTTGAAATCAAGGACATTTCCGAAACTTTCGTAAAATTCCGCGTCGATGCGTATTTCCAAAAAACGAACAAGCATTTCGTGCAGGACATTACGCAATTTGTTACGCCGATGACGATCAATGTAGAATCCGACCGGCGCAACAAACACTACGGATACGGCGCGGAAATGCAGGCGGACTTCCTGATTGCGGACGACCACTACCTCATCGTCGGAGCACAAATCGACTATGTAAAACTCGACTCGCACGAAGTAACCACCACGCAAAACTGGATGACGCTTCCGATGGGGAATCGCTACATCGTCGATATGACACGAACGAACGATTACGACGCGGACATTCTCACCGCGGCCCTCTTTGCGCAGGACGAATGGAACTTTGCCGAAGGCTGGGATCTCGTCCTCGGGGCACGCGGAACCTATGTAAACAACGAATTTGACGACGGCACGTCGCACGTCGTCCGCCGCGCGGGAACCAACGCGGGAACGACCGTCGAAACGCTCCCGAGCCAAAGCAAGGATGACGCGAACGCGACCTTTTCCCTCTCGCTCGTAAACTCACAAATCGAGAATTGGACGTTTCGCGGAACCGTCGCGCAGGGCTACCGTTACGCATCAATCAACGAGCTCTACATCGGCTCGGCGATGGCGGGAATGACGACTAACCCGAACCCCGATTTGGATCCCGAATCCAGCATCAGCTACGAACTCGGTGCACGCTACAACGACGGGAACCTGAATATCGACGCAACGGTTTTCTACACGGATGCCGACGATTACATCGGAACGCGCACAACGACTTCCGCAATCGGCGACCAAATCTGGTTCGTCAATTACGACTCCGCACGGACTTTCGGGGCGGAACTCGCGGCTTCCTATCTTTTTGAACTCGGGAGCGACGCGACACTGAAACCGTACGCCGTTGCGACGCTCATGCGTCGCCGCTTCGACGATGCATCCGGCTCAACTTACTACACCGGACAACCGGAATTTTTCGGAAAAATCGGCGTTCTTGCCACTTATTCCGAAAGTAACCGCGACTGGTGGGCAGACTTCAACATTCGCGGGAACTCCGCCACGAAAGAAGAAGTCGAAGACACGGTAACCGGGGGCACAAAAGTCGACCGACAATCCGGGTGGGCAACACTTAATTTTTCAATCGGGCTTGATATTTTCGACAAAAGCAATAGCGCATTCTTTGAAAAACTCACGCTCGCCGTCGGCGTCGACAACATCACCGACAAGCGCTACGAACTTCCGAACGTCGGCTATCTGCAACCCGGACGGAGCTTCTGGGCATCGCTCAAATACGATTTCTGATAAGGAAAAACAAAAAAAAACAACCGGACTGCGGGAACGCTCTTTCAAACAGGAATCCATAGCAAACCGCGCGTTCCCGCAGTCCAAAACTCTTTTACAAATACAAATATAAATATAAAAAAACGTTATGAAATCCCTGATCGTTTATTCATCCAAGACCGGCAACACACGCAAAGTTGCCGAAGCCATTCTTTCCGTTCTCCCTGCGGGAACGGAAATTTATCCCGTCGAAAACGCTCCGGATCCCGATGCCTACGATTTTGTCGCCGTCGGCTACTGGGTGGACAAAGGCACGGCAAACGCAGAAATGGCAGCGTATATGCCGAAGATTCGCGGAAAAAAAGTCGGCATTTTCTTCACTCTCGGCGCGTTCCCGCACTCCGAACACGCACAAGAATCCTGCGACAACGGAATTGCTCTTCTCGGTGAAAACTGCGAAGTGGTTGCGACGTTCCGCTGCCAAGGAGCCATCGACCCGAAACTCACGGCGTGGATGAGCAAACTCCCGAAAGAACATCCGCACGCACCGAATCCGGAACGCCTCCACCGCTGGGCGGAAGCCGCCAAGCACCCGGACGCCGCCGATCTCGAAGCCGCGAAAAACGCTTTCAGAAACCTCTTTTAGTGAATAAGGAATAATGAATAGTGAATAATTCAGTGCGAAGGTTTTTGCCGAAGGCAAATACCGACGAAGGAACCACTTTGAAGAATGCGTTATTCATTATCCACTATTCGTTATTCATTAACCTTCCAACCATGTTCGAAGATTTCCTTTTCCCCGAAAACCCGGCGGAAGTCGTCGCCCGGCTTGAAGAAAAGAAACACTTCAGCCACACGGAAAATTTCCGCCGTCGCGGGAACGCGGCTCCTCCTCCGTCGCCCCTCGACGCGTGGGCGAAAGCCGCTTCCGCGCCCAAGCGCACCGCACGCCGTGCGCTCTACGTTCACGTGCCGTTTTGCCTGCACCGTTGCTCGTTTTGCAGTTTTTACTCTAACGCAACGCGCACGGCGGACCTCGACGGCTACACGGCGACCGTCATTCGCGAAATGCAAAACGCGCTCGCAGACACGCCCCGGCTCGCGCAGGAAGAAATCAACGTTGTTTACTTCGGCGGCGGCACTCCGACCGACCTCTCCGCGCGCAATCTTGCAGACCTTGTTTCCTTCATCTACAAAAATTTCAACGTCGCCGCCGACCGCGAATTTACCGTCGAGGGCCGCACGAGCGGATTTGATGAAGAAAAAATCCGCGCCTGTGTCGACAACGGAGTTAACCGCTTTTCCTTCGGCGTGCAAACTTTCGATACTGCCCTGCGCCGCAAGCTCGGGCGAATCATGTCAAAGGAAGAACTCATCGAGCGCCTTTCTCTCGTGAAAAAAATCGGCGGGGACAACGTAGCCCTCATGCTCGATTTTATCTATGGGCTTCCCGGACAAACACCGGGGCTCTGGGACGAAGATTTGCGCATGATCACCGAAGTCGTTCCCGTAGACGGTGCGGACCTTTACCAACTCAAACTTTTGCCGGGAACAAGCCTCACCCGCGCAGGAAAAGATCTGAGCTATGACGAACGGTTTGACCTTTTCATGACCGCGCGGGAACGCCTTTCAAAACTCGGCTGGAAGCGGCTTTCGATGACGCACTGGGGACGCACATCCCTCGAGCGCAACTGGTACAACCACGGCACGAAAACGGGCATGGAGCTCGTTCCGTTCGGTTCCCGCGCGGGCGGTTTCCTCGGCGGATTCAGTTTCATGCAGATGCCGGATTTACAAAAATACACGGAAACCGTTGCCTCCGGGAAAAAAGGGTTGATGGTCGCCGTGCCGGACAATCCCGGGATCCGCATGAAAAACATCGTAACGCATCAGCTCGAACTCGGCTTTCTTGAGCCGGCGGAAATCTCTCCGGAGTTCATCGCCGAAGACGCGAAAAATGTCTGGAAAAACTGGATACGCGCCGGGCTTCTCGTTCCCGACGGAGACCGCCGCTACACGCTTTCACCGCTCGGCGAGTATTGGCACGTTACCCTGATTTCGCTCGTCATGGGGATGCTGACGCAAATCGCCTCAGCCCGGCACAATCACGAACGCGTTCCCGTGGAGGCTGCGTAAAATGAGCGTTCCCGCAAGCGCCGTTTCTGCGGTAAAGAAGTTTTATTGGACGACGGAACATCTCGTCCTCGTCGGGATTTTCTCCGCGCTGATCCGCTTGTCATCGCTCGCCATCGGGTTAGTCGGCGGCGGTCCGAATCCGGTTTCGCTTTTCATCCGCAACGGGCTGACAACGGCGCTACTCATCGTGCTCGTTTGCCGCGTGCGCAAGTTCGGAGTGCTTTGCCTCTACTGCTTTGTCAACGTCGTCATTTCGTTTTTCATGTCGGGTTCGATTATGGTTTTCCTCGCTCCCGCGAATTTGGCGGCAGCGTTGCTGAGCGATTTGATTATCGCGGCGGCTGGCGGGTACAAAAACACGCTGAGCGTGCTTGTCGGAGTCGCGATGTACGACCTGTTCTCCCGAGTGATTTCGCTTAGCTTGAGTTTTCTCGTGATGCGCGAAAATCTGCAACTCGTGGCGGCGGGAGCGACAATGATCATTCTCGGCTACTGCGGGAGCGTGCTCGTCGGGCTTCCCGCCGGCTACAAATTCGTCAAAGAACTCCGCCACGCAGGACTGATTAGAGAACAGTGAATAATTAATAATGAATAACGCACACCTTAGCACTGAATTATTCACTATTCATTGTTCGTTATTCACTAAAATTTTCCCAAAAAAAAATTCAAATGCTTCAAAAACGTATTGGTTCCGAAAATACAAAAAAGCCTTTTGTCGCAACGCTCGATATGCGCACGAAGCTGATTATTTCGCTCGCAGCATCAAGTACGTCGATTTTTCTGAACGACTGGCGCTTACTTCTCGCGCTCAACGCGCTGACTTTTGTTTACGTTTTGAGTTTGCGCCGGTTCAAACCGGTAGCGGCGATGTACGCGGCAACGGCGCTGATGCTCGGAATCGCGTTTTGCTTTATTCCCGCGTTTGTTTGGATCGTTCGAGGGATTGCGGACAGCGTTCCCGCGCAGGCGGGCGACGGATTTCGCCGCCTCGCCGAAATCCTCGACGAACAGGGCTTTGCAACCGTGCTTCTTCCGTTTTTGCGTATTTCCGTGAGCATGAACGTTTTTCTCGCACTCGGACTGACTTTCGATAATCAGGAATTTATTTCCGTGATGCGAAAAATGCGGCTCGCGCGCATCGTTTTTATCCCGCTGATGATTTGCTGCCGCTTTGTGCCGAGCTTTGTGGATGACATTCGCCAGCTTTACGAAAGCCTGCGCGTGCGCCGCCGCAAAATGAATTTTCTCTCGCTCGTTACTTCGCCGTTGCGTTTTTTGCGCTACGTCGTCGTTCCCGTGTGCGTGCGCACGTTGCGTATCGCGGACAACCTCGTTCTGATGTGCGAAGTGCGTCGCATCGGTTGCACGGAACGTTGTATTTGTGCCACCGAACACAAGATGCGTTCCCGTGACTGGAACGTTCTCGCGTTCACGTTTTGCGCTACGGCCGCAATTTGGACGCTAAAATTCATCCTTCCCGCCCCCGCCGAAACGTTTATCCATTAAATAATGAATAACGAATAGTGAACAATGAATAACGCATTCTTCAAAGTTTTTGCCTTCGGCAAAAACCTTAGCACTGAACTATTCATTGTTCACTATTCGTTATTCTCTTTCCTCCATGCTTGTCGTTGAAAAACTTTCCTACCGCTACCCGTTTGCGCAAAAGGACGCGCTGACGGATATTTCGTTTTCGCTCGGCGAAGGCGAAACGCTTCTGATTTCCGGACCGTCCGGTTGCGGAAAATCCACACTCCTGCGCGTACTCAACGGGCTGATTCCGTTTCACTTTCACGGCGAACTTCGCGGGAAGGTCAAAATCGCCGGGCGTGCCCCGGAAAGCCTCGCCGAAGTTTCCGCGCAAGTCGGTTCCGTTTTCCAAAATCCCGACAGCCAATTTCTCGCCATGACCGTTGAAAGCGACATCGCGGGAAGCCTCGAATGGCGCCTTGATTCCCGCGAAGAAATTTTGCGCCGCACGGACGCGGCAATTGAGCGGCTCGGGCTGAAGCACTTGCGTTCCCGTAGCCTTTTCGGACTTTCTTCCGGCGAAAAGCAAAAAACCGTCATCGCATCCGCCGTCGCAATGCAACCGCGGATTCTCGTTTTTGACGAGCCGACGGCGAACCTTTCCCCGGAGGCGACGGAAGAACTCGCCGCGCTTTGTCGCGAACTCAAGCGCGACGGGTTCACCATTGTCATCGTCGATCACCGCATTTACTGGCTCGAGGGCGTTCCCGACAAAATCCTGATTTTGAACGAAGGGAAAATCGTGCGCCGCATTGAGGGCACCGACGGGAACGCGCTCACCGAACTTGCCGCAGATGATGCCGAACTCGCGCTCGGTCTCCGCAAAGTTCGCGTTCCCGTAAATCCGCCGCTGCGCGATGTCCCGTCCGAGCTTCCCGCCGCACTTTGTTGTGAAAAAATCGTTTTCAAATACCCGAACTCCGAAAAGGAAATTTTCGACGGATCCCGTGATTTCCGTATTCCTCAGGGTGCGATTACCGCCGTCGTCGGGAAAAACGGAGCCGGAAAAACCACCTTCGCAAAAATTATCACCGGGCTTTTGAAACTTCCCCGAAAAAACGGCGGAATTATTCTGAAAAACGGCGTTCCCGCGAAAGCCGCCCGCTTACTCGACGACGGCGGATTCGTCATGCAAAACACGGACATCCAGCTCTATATGCGCACCGTGCTTGAAGAACTTGTTTCTTCTTCGCCGCTCCCGCGCAAAGATGCCGAGCGTGAAGCCTTCGAGCTACTCGCCGATATCGGACTTTCCGACAAGCGGGAACGACACCCGCAGTCCCTTTCCGGCGGCGAAAAACAACGCCTCGTTATCGCCTCCGTTTTGATGAAGAAACCCTCCCTACTCGTACTCGATGAGCCGACCAGCGGACTCGACGGGCGCAATATGCGCATCATCGCCGCCATGCTCCGCGACTACGCCGCTCGCGGGAACACAGTTTTGCTCATCACGCACGATCTCGAGTTTCTCTCGCTTCTCGCCACCTACAAAATCGAAATCAATTAAATCGTAAAATGAACCACGAAAAGCACGGAACACACAGAAAGACGACCTTGAGAAAGGATGAGAGCTAAAACCAACGAATAGCGAATAGTTAATAATGAATAATTCATTGTTCAAAGTTTTTGCTCTTAAGAGCAAAAACCTTAGGCACTGTGTTATTCACTATTCATTATTCGTTATTCATTGAGAAGGAAACCTTTCCCGTGATTTTCCGTGGTTCAATAAATTAAAAATTTTCCAACAACCATAAAAATATGCTTCAACACTACTGTGCCGAATACTACGAAAAGCTCGGACCCGTCGGGATCCCGCTACTAATCTCGCTTCTACTTGCCGTCTTTCTTTCGGTAAAAATCTACCTGAAGTTCTGGCTCGTAGAGCTCCAGTTTCGCCGTTTTTTCAAACGGGTCGAAGACGGCAATACCGCACTTTTGCTCGACGAATCGCATTTTGAAAAAAATCCGCTCGTGCGGGTCGTGCGGGATATCGTAACCAAGCACCGCCACCACTCGGACGACTTACGCTCAGAATCCGCGTATCTTTTTCACCGATACTTTTACGAAACAAAACGCAATTTCACCACACTCCGCCTCATCACTGCCACAGCGCCGCTCCTCGGCTTGCTCGGAACCGTGCTCGGAATTATTCAGGTTTTTGACGTTATCGGACACTGCGGAAACGCTGCGGCGGACAACGCGCAACTCGCCCTCGGTATCGGGCAGGCACTTTGGACGACCGTGCTCGGCATCGTTATCGCCGTACCGACGCTCGCCGTCCTGTTTTACCTGCGACACAAACTGCTCGGGTGCATGATTGTCGCGGTCGAATTTTCGTACCGCGCCGTCGCCATCGCCAAAGCGGCGCAAAGCGATGAGAGTTGAGGACTAAAACCAATGAATAACGAATAATGAATAGTGAATAACGCAGTGCCTAAGGTTTTTGCTCTTAAGAGCAAAAACTTTGAACAATGAATTATTCATTATTAACTATTCACTATTCGTTGATTCTGGCTTCCATCCTTATCAATTATCCACCATTCCTTATCCGTAAAAAATGCACTGTCAAAACATTGAAGACTTTGACGCAGACGACGAAATCAGCATCGAACTGACTCCGCTGATCGACGTCATTTTCATGCTCCTGATTTTCTTCATCATTGCGACAACCTTTGTGAAGCCGAAATTTGAAGTCGCACTGCCCGATGCAGAAAGCGCCAAAATCGTTCCCGAAAACGAAAAAACACCCGTCTGCGCAGTTACCGTCGATGCTGCGGGAACACTCTTTTTCGACGGGATTGAAACGCCGCCCGAATTACTCCCGCAAAAACTCAAAGAGCACGAAGGTAAGATTTTTGAAGTTTTTTCGGACAAAACCGCTCCGTTCGGAGTCGTACTACAACTCATGGACGAAGCCAAGAAACAAGGTCATGAGAACCTGCTTTTCATGGTTGAAAAAGAGCGTTGAGGACACCGAGCGTGTCAGCTCCGGCGCGGCGGCACTCGCCTGCCTGCTTTTGTTCGCGGGAACGCTTGCACTTGCCTCTGAAAAATCATTTTTGCTCCCGGATCGCGAAGCGGCGGAAGCCGTCACGAAAAATGTTCCCGCAAAAATCGTCCTCCGCCTGGAAAATTTCGTTCCCGTGACCGAAGTTGCGGAGATTGAAAATGCGCCGGAGGAAATGCCTCCCGCGCCGGAAATTCCCGCACCTCCGGAGCCGCTGCCCGAGCCGCCCAAGGAAACGCCCGCACCGGAAAAAATCGACGAATCCGCAATTCGAGAAACGCTCAGCGAACAGCCCGCGCCCGAGATTCCCCGACAAGAGACTCCGCCTCCCGAACCGGAAAAAGCTCCGGAAACGCCTCCGGAAGAGCCTCCGCCCGAGCAGAAACCGCAGGAATTTGTCCCGCCTCCGCAAATCGCACAACAACCGCCGCCGAGCCCGCCCGTTCCCGCGCCTGTCGAAGATTCCGCCGCGAAAGCCGCTGCCGAACAAACGCTTTACGGGGCACTTGCCGAATCTGTCTCCCGCAAAAAATTTTACCCGAAAACCGCCCGCCGCAACGGACGCACGGGAACGGTTTTCATGCGGGTTTCGATCTCATCCGACGGCGAAATCTCCGGTTTTTCCGTCGAAAAGGCATCCGCGCACAAATCCCTCGTTTCCGGCGCGAAGGAAACCCTGCGTCGGGTTGCCGAAGATTTTTCCGCCCCGGCGGGAACGCGCGCAGCCCTTCCCGCAGAGTTCGTCGTCCCCATCATTTACGAACTGAATTAAATCATTTTCAACGCAAGGATTTTGGGGGAAACGCCATTCCCGGGCAGAAATTCTCCCACAAATTTCACAGATTTTGTCATGGAGGACAGCCGTCCCGGCTGTCCGTTGGTCCAAGGCGCCCGCGTTCCCGCGAAGAGTCCCCCAAAAAATCCCGGGGACAGGCGAGACGCCTGTCCTCCTTTTTTTTGTTCCCGCAAAAAAAATGCTTGTAGGGAGTTTTTTTTTGTTTATCCGCTAATGCTCACAAGTTTCACAGATTTTGTCATGGAGGACAGCCGGGACGGCTGTCCCTTTTCTTTTTTGCAGGAAAATCAAAGCCTCGGAGAGGCGTTATGTTCTAAAACCCTGCGCGTAAGCGTAGGGCAAGGAACGAAAAAACAACGAGCCTTGAAAAGGCGAAACAAAACCGCATGACGCGCAGATACACGGTGCCCGCGTTCCCGCCGCTTCCGTGGAACATCCGCCATTTCCGGGCAAAAATCCTCTCGCGGAAACACAGAGACACGGAGTTTTTTTGAGGAAAATTCAACGCTCCGGAGGAGCGTTATTTCCTAAGGGCTACGCGCGCCAATATCGAAAGCAAATTCCGAATCCCGAATAAAAATTCCGTGTGTTTCCGGGTTGTCCGTAGTTCAAAAAAACTTCGTGCGTCTCACGGAAGCGGCCGGAGTCCGCTTCTCCCGGAACAAAAAGCGTTCCCGCGACAGAAGCCACGGGAACGCTTTTTTGTGCGTTAAATCTTTTCGTTTACGCCATCTTTTGAATGATGGAAACAATCGGCATGAACATCGCGACAACGATTGTGCCGACGACAACGGCAAGGAAGAGAATCAACACCGGCTCAATGACGGACGTGAGCGCGCCGACGGCATTATCGACTTCTTCGTCGTAGTTGTCCGCAACGCGATTGAGCATTTCCGGAAGCTGCCCGGTTTCTTCGCCGACCTGCACCATGGAGCAAACCATCGGCGGGAAGACTTTTGCCTGTTCGAGCGGCTGTGCGAGCGTGTCGCCGTCGCGGACACGATCGTGAACGCGATCCAGCGCGTCGCGGAGGACGACGTTGTCAAGCGTGTCGCGGGTAATCGTCATTGCCTGCAAAATCGGTACACCGGAAGACATCAGCGTCCCGAACGTACGCGCGAAACGGGAAACGGTAACAACCTGGATAAAGGAACCGATTTTCGGAAGTTTGAAAACGACACGGTCAATAATCGCTTTGGTTTTCGCGTTTTTGAAAAGGAAACGAATGAGAAAGATTCCGCCGAAGACCACGACAACGGCAACCAACCAATGCTCGCTGAGAGAGTTTCCGAGGTCCATAACAAACTTTGTCAGCGGCGGCATCGTCCCGCCCTGAGCGGAAATCATCTTTTGGAACGACGGGACGACGAACGTCAGAAGCACCCACACAATGATAAACGCGACGGAAAGAACGACGCAGGGATAAACCATCGCGGATTTGACTTTTTTCTTAATTTTACCGGATTTTTCCTGAAACGCCGCGAGGCGGTCGAGAACGGTATCGAGCACGCCGCCCGCTTCCCCGGCGCGGATCATATTGACGTAGAGGCGGTCAAACATACGCGGATACTGCGAGAGCGCGTCAGAAAGCGTGTTCCCGCCCTGAATATTTTCGGAAATCGTTTCGAGCGCGGTTTTGAACACGGGGTCTTTCTCCTGCCCGGAGAGGATTTGCATCGCGCGCAGAAGCGGCAAACCCGCTTGAAGCAACGTGGCGAGCTGGCGTGTAAAAATCGTCAACTGCTCACCGGAAATCTTTTTATTAAAGCCGGCATTTTTCTTACCTTTTCTGCCGAAACCTTCGGCGGAGATGGAAGAAACCATCAGGCGTTGAGAGGAGAGCTTGGCACGAGCCTGCTCTTCGTTGGGCGCTTCGATTTTTCCGTTCACGGGTTTTCCGTTCCCGTCGATTGCGGAATACTTGAATGTTGCCATAGTTTTCTAAAGGGCTGGGGTTAAAAAGATTAGGTGTATTTTAGGACTTCCTCGATGGTGGTCAATCCATCAAAAATGCAACGCAATCCGTCATCGCGGAGCGTGCGCATCCCGTTTTCGATGGCTTTCTGTTTGAGCACGAGGGTCGGCGCTTTTTTCGTGATGAGCTCGCGAACCGAGTCGTTGATGACCATAAGTTCAAAAAGCCCCTGGCGCCCTTTGTAACCCGTGCGGTTGCACTCGGAGCAGCCTTTTCCGTAAAAAAACTGTTTTTCCGCGATTTCGAGCGGATCGACCTGGAGCATCGAAATGACTCCCTGATCCGGCTCGTACGCTGTACGGCAATGGCGGCAAATGCGGCGGAGCAGACGTTGACCGAGCACACCTTCAAGCGACGCGGAAATGAGGAACGGCTCCAAGCCCATATCGACGAGACGCGTAACTGCGCCGGGAGCGTCGTTCGTGTGGAGCGTGGCAAGCACAACGTGCCCGGTGAGCGATGCCTGCACTGCAATTTGCCCCGTTTCCAAGTCACGAATTTCCCCGACCATGATCGTATCCGGGTCCTGACGCAGGAAGGAACGCAGAGCAGACGCAAACGTGAGCCCGACCTGGTGATTAATCTGCACCTGCATGATGCCTTCGATTTCGTATTCGACCGGATCCTCCGCCGTGAGGATTTTGACATCCACGGTGTTAACTTCGCGAAGCGCGGAATAAAGCGTTGTCGTTTTACCGGAACCCGTCGGTCCCGTGACGATGAAGATGCCGTTCGGGCGGTTCACGAGCTCGCGAATCCCGTTCATAATTTCCGGCTCCATCGAAAGATTTTCGAGGTCAAGATTGACAACGCCCTTGTCGAGAATACGAAGCACGACGGATTCGCCGAACTGCGTCGGAAGCGTGGAAACACGAAGGTCGATGGGGCGCCCGCCGATGGTGGTTTTAATACGACCGTCCTGCGGGATACGTTTTTCCGCGATATTCAAACCGGACATCACCTTCACGCGCGCGGTAACGGCATTCGCGAGGCTTTTCGGCGGCGGTGCCATTTCGTAAAGCGCACCGTCGATACGGTAGCGGATACGGAATTGGTCTTCAAACGGCTCGAAGTGAATGTCGGATGCCTTCGCCTTGACAGCTTCCTGCAAAACGACGTCGACAAAACGGATAATCGGCGCCTGATTCGCAGAATCGTCCGCATCGACATTGTCTAAGTCGATTTCGGAGAGAATGTCTTCAATGGACGAATGTTGCTCGCCGTAAAATTTGACGATTGCTCCGTCGATTTGCGCGGGATCGCTGACCACGAGTTCGACATCGCGGCGAAGCGAGAACGACAAATCGTCCACGACGCTGTAGTTCAGCGGGTCTTTTGCGAGGAACCAAACTTTGTTCGGGTCGGCACGGAACGGAATAATTCCGTATTTATGCGCCAAGTCCGGCTTGATGATCCGAAGTAAATCCGGATCAATGTGCTCAGGAATCGCGGGAACGAACTCGACATTGAGGTTGCGGGCGATGAGCTCCAACATCGTATTGCGGTCGATGTATCCCGCGTCTTCGAGAATGTCGGTAAACGCTTTTCCGGTTTCGACGTGTTCGCCCCACGCCTCGTCGAGTTGCTCGCGGGAGACCAAGCCGGATTCTTCAAAAATATTTTTTAATGTTTCACTGTGTTCGTTAAACATAACGGGAACGCCGGTTGAGGATTAAATGAGAGCAAGCGCGCGAAGTTTGTCGCGCATTTCATTCGGAGCCTGTGCGAACTTCGTCGCTTCGGACGGATCGATGTACCCTTCCTGCACGAGAGAAAGCAGGTGGCTGTCAAGTGTGCGCATCCCGAGATTACCTCCGGTCTGAATGTCGGAGGTGATGCGGTAGGTTTTGTTGTCTCGAATGAGCGCCGCCGTGGAATCCGTATTGATCATGATTTCATAGGCGGCTATACGCCCGCCGTCGCGGCGGCGACAAAGTACCTGAGAAATAACGGCAACGAGCGAAGAGGAAAGCTGCGTGCGAATTTGATCTTTGGTGTCCGCCGGGAACGCATCGACGATACGGTCGACAGTACGCGCGGCGCCGGTCGTATGCAAAGTAGCGAAAACGAGGTGCCCGGTTTCCGCGGCGGAAACGGCGGCTGTAATAGTTTCCAAATCCCGCATTTCCCCGACGAGAATAATGTCCGGGTCCTGACGGAGCGCGCCGCGAATAGCTTCCGCAAAAGACGGAACGTCTCGCCCGATTTCGCGCTGAGTTACGACGGAACGTCGATGGTCATGAAAATACTCAATCGGGTCTTCAATCGTGATGATGTGCTTTTCCTCGTTGCGGTTGATCCAGTTGAGCATGGACGCGAGTGTCGTCGTTTTACCGGATCCGGTCGGTCCCGTAACGAGAATCAGTCCGCGTTGGCGTTGCAAAAGAGCCTTAACCTTGTCGGAAAGACCGAGCTGGTCTAAATCGAACATCTTATTCGGAATCTGTCGGAGGACGATCCCGTACCCGTTGGCATCCCCGTGCCCGTGGCGCGCCTTAAACACGCTGACACGGAAGCGGGCCTGGCCCTCGTAGGAAAAACCGAAGTCGCATCCTCCGCGTTCCTGCAAGCGTTTCCAATGGTGTTCGGCGGTGATTTCGCGCGCCATCGCCTCGGTTTCCTCCGCAGTCAGTACGGGACCGTCCACCGGCATCATCACGCCGGAGATGCGAAGCACGGGAGCTTGGTCGATGTGAATGTGAAGGTCGCTTGCGCTTTCGCTCACCATAAGGTCGAGCAGTTGTTTCAGCGTGTAATTCATTTTGAAAAAATCCTTTGTTACGTAGTTGTGTTGTGCGTTCCCGCGAATTATTCGACTTCGACCGTCGTGGACAGAACTTCCTCGACGGACGTAATTCCCGCCGCGATTTTGCGAATCCCGTCTTCGCGCATCGTACGCATACCGAGTTCCCGCACCTTGCGGCGCAAGTCGACAAGCGACACGTTGCGGTAGATCATTTCCTGAATCTCTTCGTTGACCATGAAGATTTCAAAAACACCGCGACGCCCGCGATAGCCGGTATTGTGGCACTTCGAGCAGCCTCGTCCTTTTTGGAAGTTAGAACTCGAAAGATCCCCCACCGTCATGCCGATAGAAATCAGTTCCTTTTCCGTCGGGTTGTACGATTCCGTACAATCCGGACAAATGCGGCGCACAAGGCGTTGAGCAAGGACACCGCGAAGCGACGCGGAAACGAGGAACGGCTTCACGCCGATGTCGACGAGGCGCGAAACGGCGGACGGAGCATCGTTCGTGTGGAGCGTGGAAAACACCATATGCCCGGTGAGCGATGCATTGACCGCGATTTCCGCCGTTTCCAAGTCACGAATTTCCCCGATCATGATAATGTTCGGCGCTTGGCGGAGCATGGAGCGCAGAGCCGCCGAGAACGTCATCCCGACCTCGCGCCTCACCTGCACTTGATTGATGCCCGGCATCTGATATTCGACCGGATCTTCCACCGTGATAATTTTGCGGTCCGGCTGATTAATGTAATTGAGTGCCGAATACAGCGTGGTGGATTTACCGGACCCCGTCGGTCCCGTGACGAGAAAGATTCCGTCCGCTCCCGTAATAATTTTCTGAAACGTTGCCTGGTCGTCGGAGAAAAAGCCGAGTTCCGGCAAGCCGAGGCGTAGCCCTTCTTTGTCCAAAATACGCATGACGATGGATTCGCCGTAAACCGTGGGAAGCACGGAAACACGCAAGTCCACGTCTTTTCCCGAAACCTGGATTTGAATACGCCCGTCCTGCGGAATACGTTTTTCCGCAAGGGAAACTTCCGCCATGAGCTTCAGGCGCGCGATAATTGAAGCCTGCAGGCGTTTCGGGGGATTTTCGACTTCCTGCAAAACGCCGTCGATGCGGTAACGCACGCGAAAACGTTTTTCCAAAGGCTCCATGTGAATGTCGGACGCTCGTCGACGAATCGCCTCCGTGATGAGCAAATTCACATATTTGATAATCGGAGCATCGTCGGCACTCGCACCCTTTGCGTCGTTCCCGGGAATGTTTACGCCCGGTCCCGCGTCTCCGAAAAGAGCCTTCATCGCATCGCTCTGCGGCAAACCGTCGTCGCCGTAAGCGGATTTAATCGCCGCGCGAATATCGTCCGGCGGAGCAAGGCGGAATGAGACCGACATCCCGAGCACGCGCGCGAGCTCGTCCATCATATCCGTGTCGAGCGGGTCGGCGGTAACGGCGAGCATCTGCGGTCCTTCAATCTGCAAAGGGAGCACATTGTAGCGGTCGGCGAGTTCTCGCCCCATTCTTTCAAGCGCCTCCGGTGTCGGGCGAATACCTTCCAGGTCTGCGACTTCCATATCGAACTGCTGCGCGAGAGCGGCAGTAATCGCCGCCCACGTCGTATAGCCTTTGTCGACCAGAAGCGTCAGAGCTTCCGTATCCGCATTTTCTTCAGTTGT
The DNA here is from genome assembly GCA_017935025.1 of Opitutales bacterium. Lineage (GTDB taxonomy): Bacteria > Verrucomicrobiota > Verrucomicrobiia > Opitutales > UBA953 > Spyradosoma. Next base: position 21,683 of record JAGBIL010000040.1, read on the forward strand.
GCCTTGGGAAAGCACATATTCCCGCGCGGCGGCGACGGTTTCCGGCGGAACAAGCTGCTCGGTTTGAATCAAATCAATGACATAATCATCAGCGGAAATCACGATTTCGGGTCTCCTTGTAAGATTGACAAAAAAAAGGGGCGAGGAACGGGGAAAACTAAAGGTTTTTCTGTTCAAAACACGCCGCGAAAAACCTCCCGCCGCGTTCGTTTTGAAAAGAACACGGGATTTTTAGCACGAAATCCGCGCCCTTGCAAAAGAAAAGGAGGGCGCAAAACGAATTAGGACGCGGGAAATCCGTAAGCCCCCCCCCCCCGGAGAGAAGAGGGAAATTTTCCGCACCGCCTCAAAATTTCATACGCGTATTTTCAAACCCGCAATGCGGGCACGCCGAAACCTCGCGCTGGCGCGGACGTGAGTAGATTTTTCCGCAACGAATACAGTAAAACACGGTTTGGTAACGCCGATGGTCGTGCAACACACGTTCCCGCCGATCGTAATACCACCGGACGATACCCGCAAACAGTGCGATACCGAAAAGTAATACTGCGGCAAACATGACCAGATCGACGGCGAACATACAAACAAGTCTAAAGCTGAAAGGGGAAAGTTGAAAGGGGAAAGTCCGTGCGCAAAAGGTTTTTTGCCGGATCACGAGAGCACAATCGTTGTCTCGGGAAGCCGCGCCGCCGCAGGCGTTTTTCTGCGCGGCAAAAAAGACGTGATGAACAGTAAAATTCCGATACGCCCGACAAACATCGTTCCCGCGAGTAAGTATTTCCCCGGCTCGCCCAACTGCGCTGTCACGCCACACGAAAGCCCAACCGTCCCCACTGCCGAAACGGATTCAAATGCGAGCGACAAAAAATCAATCTGCGGGTGCAAAATACACAGCGAAACCGTCACGACGAAAACCGCCGTCGCGCCGAGCAACACAATCGCCAGCGCCTGATTCGCAAAATCGCTGCCCAACCGCCGCCCGAAAACCTCGAGATCCCGTCGCCCCAAAACGTACTGCCGCAACGAAAGCACTGCGACTGCGAACGTCGTCGTTTTAATCCCGCCCGCCGTCGAAAACGGACTTCCGCCGATAAACATCAGCGCCATGAGCAAAACTTTCGCTGCGGGAGTAATGTCGGATGTCGGTCCGATGTCAAAACCCGCCGTACGCGACGTTCCCGCGAGGAAAAATGCCCGCCGCAGGGAATCCCCGCCCCAACTGTCCCAATCCAGAACGTAAAACGCGACGAACCCGAAAACAATCAGCCCGAACGAAGTCACCAACACGATTTTCGTGTGCGTCGTAAGCCTCACGGGAACGTGGCGGATTTTCCGGCTCCACAAAAACGTACGCAGCCGATTCAGGAAAAACATCCAAAAATCCCGAATCACGGGGAAACCCAACCCTCCTATAATCGCCATCACGAAAAGCGAGGAAATCATCGCCATACTTTGGCTCAGTTCCGGATTCGTCATGCCTCCGGGCACGCACGAAAGCCCGGCATTACAGAATCCCGAAACGGAATGAAATACTGCAAAAAATATCGGATTAGACGAGGCGACTTCCGTTCCCGCCGTCGAAAGATAAATCGCAACCGCCCCGATTGCCTCCGCCGCGAATGTAAATCCGACCATCACGGCAAGGACCATTCCGATTTGCCCCATATTTTCCTCACTGAACAAATCCTGAAAATCGAAGCGGTTTTTCAGCGAAAGCCCGCCCGCAAAGAAGTAGGCGAAAAAATACGTAATCGTCATCACGCCCAAGCCGCCGAGCTGAATCAGCACAAGCAAAATACAAAGCCCGTTGAACGTCAGTTCCGTCGCCACGTCAAACGGGGAAAGCCCCGTTACGCAAACAGCGCTCGTCGAAAGAAACAACGCGTCGCACCAAGAAATTCCGTCCAAACTCGCATTCGGCGTTTTCAGTAAGAGCGTTCCCGTGGCAATCAGCAGTACAAAACTCAGAATAAACACGCGCCCCGGAGTCAGCGAAACACCCTTAAAAACCGAATGCCGGAAACGAATCCCGCGCAACATCAGCACCCATAAAATCAGCGCATTCAGTCCCGCCGCGTAGCCCAAACGTACCGTCAGCGGCGCGACATCCGGCAAAACCGCCATCAACCCGCTCAACATCGGCGCATATGCCACCACCATCACCAGCGCCACACAAAACAGCAGGCTCTCGAACCCGTGCTTCACAAAGCGCCGCAAGATTGATTCGCGGCGAAAAACCATGCGCAAGACCTCCTGAAGCAAGAATAGCCCGACCGTACAGCGCGTTCCCGTACGCAGCCAAAACAACTGCGAATCCTGAATCGGCCAACCGACAATCGTTACCACAATTGCCAACGCCAAAAGCAGACACACAACGCTGATTCCGTTAACCAGTCGCCGCGTCCACGCGCTCCCGTCTCCGGGATTTTCTTTCGAGAAACCTTCCATGGAGAACCGCTCTCTTCTATCAAAAGCCCCGGATCTTTTAAAGTTCAAAGGGGAGAGCGTTGCTACTCCAACAATCCCTTTCCCAAAAGCCGCAACACTTTTTATCCAACATTGACACACGCTCCGAACCACCGCCACGCGATAGCGGCAATCGCGGCGACAAGCACGAACACGATGCAGATTTTTCCCCACGGGAACGACTTTTTGCGAAACGGATCCGCGCGGGAAACCCTTGCGCCTCTCGGTTTTTTCGGCATTTCAGTAAACGCTTTCCCGAGCGGGATATTGATTTTTACGTTCCCGTTAATCGCCCAACCGTTGGCTTCGAGAATCGGACCGAGCGAGCGCCGACGCAGTTTCATCGCCGCAATCAGCATCGACGGCGCGGAAATCATCAAAATGACCGCAAGCACAACAGCCCCCATTTGCCACGGCGCAAGCGCCAAAAATCCGCTCACGGCAACGGACAATGCAGCCCCGATTGCGCCGAGTGCTAACCCGATCGCCGCAAAAATTCCGGCAAACTTCGCCACATCAAACGCGGGTTTCGCCGCAGGCGCCGCCGCGCCGGGCGTTCCCGTAGGAGCCGTCGTCGCCTTCGTCAGAGCCGTTCCCGCGCCCGCGCTCAAATCACCGTCCACTTTCTTTTCGCGCGCGGCGGCAAAATTTTCAATCTGCGTTTCGACAAATTTCGCCACCTTGCGGTAAGGCGACCAAAAGGCTTGGCGAATCGAAATCGGATTTTCGATGATTTTAACGATTTTCGCGTCCCAATCGTTCCCTTTTTTATCGTAAAAAACACCGTTGCGACCGACGTAAAGCGAGAGCGCGTCGCCGTCGCCGAACATTGCGACAATCGACATTTTTTCACCTCCGTTTTTGCGCGTGCAGTCGCAATACGCGAGGCAACAATTCGATTTCGCCGCAAGCGCCGAATGAACCGCCGCGCTGTCCACGCGAACGCACATTGAGCAGGTGCGGCCGTCCATGTAGAGCTTGCCGACGAGAAAAGCCGTGGAGTCCGCATCGCGCTTGTAAAATTCGGCAAACGAAACGAAATTCCGCAAAATCACGGCGAGATCGCGCGAGTAGCGGCAAAGTTTTTCCGTGTCGGAAAGCGCATCGCGCAACGGTTTTTCCGCAGCATCTTTTTCAAAGAGCGGAACCGTTTTTTCGACAAAGTTTCCGGCAAGAATTTCCTGCAACCGCTCCGACGGGAACGCATCGGCTCCGCCGGCAGGCTTTGCCGCAAGCCACGCCGCATAAGGCGCAAACAGCGAAACGGTTTTCCCCCAGAGCGAAGCCGGAAGCACGCTCGGCTTTTCCGCTACGGGAACGCCGAGTTTTTCGCACGCGGGAACGAGCGCCTTTTCGACAAAATCCGCGATCGCGGGAACCCACGCGGGATTGATGCCGCAGGCGAGCGGAAGCACCGGTTCGCCGTCCGTTGCCGCGACGCGTGCAAGCGGGAAGCGCTCCGATGCGGCAGCGGAAATTTCCCCGCCGGCGGCAAGCGCGGCGAAATCGGCATCGCCCGGATTCATTTTGGATTCTGCGGCGGGATCGAAACTCGCCAGACGCGTCCGCGCGAAAAAGTCTTCCGTCTTAGCGCGGATTTTTGAAAGCGCGGCGAACGCATCCGCCGTTTTTTCGCCGAGCGGGAAAATTTTTTCGGACGCCTTTTCCGCATCGGCACGCCACGCCAAAACAGCCTCAGCGCTTTTGACAAAATCTGCAATTTGCGCGGCGGAAACGCCCTGCGCACCCGACGCATCCGCGCTCCCGCCCGTCGCTACAATCGCGTCGGCAAGGAATTTTTCCGTCGCAGGCTCACCTTCCGCGCAGCCGGGAACGAGCACGCCGTCGCCGTTGAACGCTTGCGCATCAAAGGCTTTTCCGGCGGCTTCGACATCCTCAAGCGCGAGCGTTCCCGCGTCGGGTTTACCGAGGCGCGCGAGAATGCCCGCCGCCGTTTCGCGAAGCGAAGATTTTTCGGAAAGCGAACTCAGCGGGAACGCGTCTCTTCCCGCAAAAAAAGCATCGAAATTCGAGAAATTTTCGCGGACAAACTTCACGGCGGCGAGTATTTCTGGGACTCGAATGCGACCGTCCGAATCGGAATCAAGCAAAGCGAGCGTACGCGCGTCAAATTCCTGCCCGCGCACGGGCATACTCAGCGCGACCCACAATTTCGGGTCAAGTTCAACAATGGCGGAGAGGTCTTCGGGGGTTTCGATGCGGAGTTGCTCCGCTCCGCCCCGACGGAAGAAATAATAGTTAGGCATGGACAGAAAATAGCTCCGTCCGCGACTCGGGGAAAGTTAAAATAACGGAAACCGCCTCTTAAAAGTGTGCGATAAAGCGCTCCCCGGCAACGGGAAGCGGATTGGAAATTCCCGCAGAAACGTAGTCCTCCGCACGGGAAACGGCAGAAGACAAATTTTCGCACGCACCACGCGCAAGATTTGCGGCTATCGCGGCGGAAAGCGTGCAGCCGCTTCCGTGCGTATTCGTTCCTGCCACGCGAGAATGCTTCACGAGGGAATCGACTCCGCCCTGCGCCTTCGGAAGCGCGAGCACATCGAAAACCTCGTCGCCGCTCCCGTGTCCGCCCTTGAGCAACACGGGCACGCCGAGCGCCTCGGAGAGCTTTTCCGCAGATTCGGAAATTTCTCCGGATTGTGTTTTCGGATTCGCCCGCCACGCAAATTTTTCGCCGAGCAAAACTTCCGCTTCGTCCAAATTCGGCGTAACGAGGCTCGCAAGCGGAATCAAGCGTTCCCGCAACGTGGCGATTGCGGTGTCATCAATGAGCTTCGCGCCGCTCGTCGCAATCATCACGGGATCGACAACGATTTTGATTTCGCGATGTGCTTCAAAAAAATCCGCCACGGCATTAATGATTTCGGCAGCGGCAAGCATTCCGGTTTTGGCGGCACCGATGTTAAAGTAGCGCGCAACCTGCTCCGCCTGCTCGCGGACAAACTCTGCGGGAACGGGATTCACGGAGGAAACGCCGTCGGGATTTTGAGCCGTAAGCGCGGTTATCGCCGTCGTCCCGAAAACACCATGTGCAGCAAAAGTCAGCAAATCCGCCTGGATTCCCGCTCCTCCGCCGGAATCCGACCCGGCAAGCGTCAACGCCACGGGCAAATCACTCTTCGTAGAATTTCTCATTTCCCGGCGATTCTAACAAAAAACGAAACCGCGAATGAACAGAAATTTGCCGCAAGCAAACTTCTGTTAATGGCGAATAGCGAATTCCAAATTCCGAATGAAATACGGGAGAAATCAATCGAAGAGCCTCTTAGCGTTAACTCTGCCGAGTAATCATTCAAAATTCGGAATTTCAATTCAGGTCCCGCCCTTCGACGCGCGTACGTCCGTCGGAAAATTCGAGTTCGACGAGTTGACCGAAACCGACATCGCGGGAACGGTCGATGATTTTTCCCGTCGATGCATCGCGCGCGACGGCGAACCCGCGCTTCAACGTCGATTCCAAGCCGGATGCACGCAAGCGCGTCGCAAGCTGTTGCAGGTGCAACCGCGCGAGGCGAACGCGGTGTTCCGGATTTTGTTTCTCCAAAGAAAACCCGATGCGCGAAATTTTTTCGCGGGAACGCGCAGCCTGAAACGTAATTGCAGAATCGATACGCGAAGCAATCCGCGCAAGGCGTTCCCGCACGAGCCGCAGATGGCTGAGCGGCGAGTGGCGGGCAAGCTTGGATTCAAGCAAATCGAGTTTTTGGGAAAAATCCTGCATCGCCCGCTCCGCCAAATCGTCGAGCGACGCGGACGCGTTTTCGAAACGGTCCGTAATTTCTAACCGTGCGCTGGAAATAAACTCGGCGGCGGCAGAAGGTGTTTCCGCGCGCAAATCCGAAGCAAAATCGCTCAGCGTAAAGTCGATTTCGTGCCCGACGGCGGAAATCACGGGAACGCGGGATGCCCGCACGGCACGCGCGACAATTTCTTCGTTAAAACACCAAAGATCTTCAAGACTTCCGCCGCCACGACCGACGACGAGCAACTCCAAATCGCGAATCGCGTTTGCCTGCGCAATCCCGCGAACAATTTCTTCCGCCGCGCCCGAGCCCTGCACTTTCGCCGGAATGACAATGAGGCGTCCGACCCAATCGCGCCGCCGCAAAATGCTGATAAAATCACGGATCGCCGCCCCCGTCGGAGACGTAACAAACGCGATGGTGCACGGAAGCGTCGGCAGTTCACGTTTTAAACTCTTATCAAAAAGCCCTTCGGCTTCGAGCTTGCGCCGCAGTTTTTCAAATGCTTCCTGCAAGCGCCCGATTCCTTCTTCCTGAAACGTGCGGACGATAATTTGGTAATTACCGCGCGGCTCGTAAATGCTGATTTGCCCGAAAACGACGATTTGCATTCCTTCGCGCAAACGCGTTCCCGCACGGGCAAGCGTACCGCGAAACGCCACGGCGGCGAGCTGCGCTCCGGCATCTTTCAGAGTAAAATACGCGTGCCCGCTTGACTGTATACGCAAATTCGATACTTCTCCGCGTATCCACACGCCGCCGAACGTATTTTCTACAAGCGCCTTAATGCGCCGCGTAAATTCCGTGACGGTAAACGGTGCGTCGTCCGGCGACGTTCCCGCGTTTTCTTCAAAAAAGTCCATGCACCGACCTTAAAAAAAACGGCCGAATCAACCTTCTCCGAAATTTTTCGGAGTAAATTTTTTCAGGCGCTCCCACATCATGTCGAGCGACGCCGGAAGCGTGCGCGTATCAGCAATAACGGGCATGAAGTTGCTGTCGCCCTCCCAGCGCGGGACGATGTGGCAATGCAGATGTTTCGGAATCCCGGCGCCCGCCGACGAGCCGAAGTTGAAACCGACGTTGAAGCCCTGCGGCTTGAGAGCGTCCGTCAGAATTTGCTGTCCGAGCACAATCAGATCCATCAGATCCGCACGTTCTTCCGCCGTAAGTTCGGAAAGCACGGGAACGGCACGATACGGAATCGCCAAAAGGTGTCCGGCATTGTACGGGAACGTGTTCAGAACGAGGTATCCGGTTTTTCCGCGATAAAGCAGGTGGACGGATTTTTCATCCGCAACTTTCGGGATTTCGACAAACGGATCGTCGCACTTCGGCCCGCTGCCCTTCTTCGGCGCTTCGATATACGCCATTCGCCAATACGCATGGAGGTGATTCATGAAAAAAGTTTCCCCGCGCCCCGCTTTTTTTTCAAACGAAAAAAAAGTCCCGCCCGCACCGAAAAAAAACTCTTGCAAGCGCGAAGAAAAACGAACATCCTTACATCTCCTTTTCATCGGTGAGATATCCAAGTGGCTAAAGGGCGTGGACTGTAAATCCATTCGGTTTTCCGTTCGGGGGTTCGAATCCCTCTCTCACCACCATTTAGAAAAACCCGTTCAGAACATGAACGGGTTTTTTATTTCCTCCCGAACAGGGAGCGCTCGGCGAGCCAAACGATTCCTGCGACAAGTCCGGTATATATCCACACGAGGGGGACTAAAAATATCCCCAAAATACTCATCAGAGGGAAAAACGAACATAATATTAACGTAAAGATAAACGTCCCCTCAAAGGACCGCCGGTTAACAACTCCCAGCGCAACGGGAAACGCCGCCGCCCACAAAATTCCGTAATAGTTCAATACAGATATTTCAGAGTTCCCGTCCTCAAAAAACGGCAACAGCGGTTCCGGCAACATTGCACAAAGCAATAACACTCCCAGAACAATCGCCGTGCGGCGCGAAGCACGGCGTGCGATAAACGCCAACCACGGGAACGCGAAATATCCGGCAAAAAACATCATCACCTCACTTCAAAAAGAAGTGCAGCAGCTTTTCGTAGAGTTTGCTTTTGTAGGGTTGGTAGCGCATCGGAAGGTCGATCCACGTTTTTTTGTCCACGACGGATTTGTAGTGCGTGAACGCGTCAAAGCCGTCCTTCCCGTGATACGAGCCCATGCCGCTTTCGCCGACGCCGCCGAAACCCATTTCGCTGGTCGCGAGGTGAATAACGACATCGTTGATGCAGCCGCCGCCGTAGCTCAGCTCGGTCATCACACGCGCAATGCGTTTTTTGTCGTTTGAAAAAAGATACAGTGCCAGCGGCTTGTCTTTGTTTTTCAAATCATCGACAACGGAATCGAAACGGTCAAAGGTCAGAACGGGCATAATCGGTCCGAAAATTTCTTCGCCCATCACGGCATCGGCTTCCGTTACGTTATCCATGACGGTAGGCGCAATCCGACAGGAGTCGGGATCGGCGTTCCCGCCGGCGACAACCTTCGTTTTGTCGATCAGCCCGAGGAGGCGGTCAAAATGCTTCCGGTTGATAATTTTGCCGTAATCTTTGTTTGCGAGCGGGTTTTCGCCGTATTGGATTTTGATTTGTTTCACGACTTCCGCGACAAAAGCATCCTTCACGGAACGTTCGCAAAGAATATAATCGGGAGCGACGCAGGTTTGCCCGCAGTTGAGATATTTGCCGAACACGATACGCTTGGCGGCGAGTTTGAGATCCGCCGTCGCATCGACGACACAAGGACTTTTCCCGCCGAGCTCCAAAATCGCAGGCGTCAGATGCTCCGCCGCGCGGCGCAAAACTTCTTTACCGACAGCGCCGCTTCCGGTGAAGAAAATGAGGTCGAATTTCTGCTCGAGGAGCGCCGCGTTCTCGGCTCTTCCGCCGGTAACGACGGCGATGTATTCGGGCGGGAACGCTTCGCCGAGGAGTTTTTCGATAATCGCACTCGTCGCGCCGGAGTAAGCGCTGGGCTTCACGATCGCGGTATTTCCCGCAGCGACAGCATCGACCAGCGGTCCCATCGTCAGCAGGAACGGATAATTCCACGGACTCATAATCAGCGTGTTCCCGTAAGGAACGGGCTGTTTGAAACTGCGGGAAGCGAATTGCGCAAGCGGCGTCCGAACCGTTTTTCTTTTCGCAAAGCGCTTAACGTGCCCGAGCATATACGAGATCTCGGACAGCACCATGCCGACTTCGCACATGAATCCTTCGTAGCGGCTTTTCCCGAGGTCTGCGGTCAGCGCGTCGCAAATTTCGTCTTCGTATTTCTTAACGACGGCGTACAGTTTTTTGAGCTGCCCGATGCGGAATTTTACGGGAACGGTTACGCCGCTTTTGAAATAGGCTCTTTGTTTTTCAAGCAAACTACGGATTTGTTCGTTGGTCATTTCAGTTACTCCAATCTGCGCACTGCGCGTAAAATTCTGCGAGCTCGGTTTTCGTCATCAGTTTCGGCACGGGATAAAGCGGGTTCGCCTCCTTTGCGGCGTGTTCCGCCATAACGGGAATGTCCTCCCGGCGGATCCCCGCAAGTTTTCGGGGAATGCCGATTTTTTCGTTCAACGCTTTAACCGCCGCGATAAATTTTTCCGCGCCGGATTTGTCGCCGTCGTTCCTGCCGCACACGCCGGCGGCGATGCCGAGCGTATGCAATTTTTTATATACGGATTCGCCGTAGGCTTCCAAAACGTACGGCATAATGACGGCGTTTGCGAGTCCGTGAGGCGTTCCGTATTGTCCGCCCAGCGAATGCGCGACCGCGTGGATGTAGCCGACGTAGGATTTGGAAAAAGCGACCCCCGCTTTGTAGGCGGCGTGAAGCATATTTTCCCGCGCTTTGTGATTTTTGCCGTCGCGGCAGGCGGTTTCGATGTTGTCAAAAACCAGCTTTACGGCTTCGACGGCGAGGCGGCGCGTTTCCTTGGTGGTGGAACGCCCGATGTAAGCCTCAACCGCGTGCGTGAGCGCGTCCATTCCGGTGGTCGCCGTCAGATGCGGCGGCAGGGAATACGTCAGCGACGCGTCCAAAACGGCATAATGCGGAATGAGCGGGAAACTCATGAGCGCGTACTTGTGTTGCTTCTCGCTGTCGGTAACGATTGCGGCGAGCGTAACTTCGCTTCCCGTTCCCGCCGTCGTGGGCACGGCAATCAGCGTCGGCAAACGACGCAGGATACGCAAAACGCCTTTCATCTGCCCGACTGTTTTCTTGGGATAAGCGACGCGTGCGCCGACGGCTTTCGCACAGTCCATCGAAGAACCGCCGCCGACCGCAATCAGGCAATCGCAGGCGTTCCCGCGATACAATTCAAAGGCGGCTTCCACGTTTTTGACCGTGGGATTCGGCTGCGTGTCGGAATAAACGACGAATTTTACGCCACTTTCGCTCAGCACTTTTTCAAGCGGAGCCACCAGCCCGTTGTTCACGATGCCCTTGTCGGTAACGACAAGGACCGATTTCACGTTTTCTTTCGCAAAAACGCTTTTCAGCGCGGCGCAGGAATTCACAATTTCCGGTTCCCTGTACGGCAAAACGGGCAACGCCATACGAAACGCCGTTTGAAAAACACGGCAGAAAATTTTGTATGCAATATTCATGGTTTCGGCATTTTTCTTTTCTGATGACGGAGGTTAAACACATCAGAAGCTCCGAAAAAATATGCAAATAATTTCCCGCCGACGCAACGGGCTTATTTGTGATTGCCCGAACAGAACACGAAAAAAGCCGTTCCCGCGAGCAATCACGGGAACGGCTTTTCTTTAAGCCTTAAGCCCTAATCTTTAAGCTCTCTTTACTTCTGCGGCTTCGGGAGTGCGAAGAAGAGAATACCGCAGATGAACATGAGCCCGCCGGCAACGGCAAGCGTCGTGGTCAGCGGAACACCCTGGTCCTTGAACCAGCCGCCGAAGAACGAAATCAGCGCGCCTACACCCGCCGAAGTCAGGTTCAGCAAGCCGTAACCGGTTGCAGAGTAGCGTTCGTCGATGTGTGAACGCATGACGGGCATGAGCGTCGCGTCGAGCGAACCCTGCGCAATCCCCTGAGTCGCGACAAGCGCGAGCATCGTGTAGAAAAGCCACGCAACGCCGCCGAACATTCCGGCGAGCACGACGGCGAGAATCACGCACGGACCCGCGAGCACGAAGGAAATCCCGGGAACGAGCGCGCGCGCCTTAAGGTTTTTCTGCACCCAGCGGTCGGCGATAATCGCGGCAACGATGACGGCAATGTATTTCGCGATGGAGCTCCACAGCGTTGCCGCCGGACCGGCTTCACCCGTCGTAAGGCTGATGACATCGCCCATTCCCTTTGCTTCCGCAAGCGGAATCGAAACGCCTTGAACCACCTTAAACGTGTCCGTCAAAAGCGTCGGATACCACGTCAGCAGGAACCAGTTGCCCGCGCCGGCAAACGCAACGACGGTCAGCAAAATCCACATCGGACGGGAAGCGAGCAGGCTTTTGAAAACCTGAGCACCGGACATTTTTTCAAAGTCTGCAGCGGGAGCGGATTTTTCTTCCGCAACCGCGGGAACGTCAGCTTCCGTGCGGAGCTGTTCGCGCGCGTTGTCTGCGGGAGCCTTGCTCGGGTCGCGCAGAAAAACGATGAGGATGAACCCGTAGAGAACACCGACGAGACCGAAGACGGCAAACGTCATGCGCCAGCCGATAGCGTCGGACATCGTTGCGCCGTAGCCCGCGAGTGCCATGCCGGCGTAAATACCGCTCATGTGAATCCCGGTCGCAAGCGAACGCGTGCTGCCGCGGTGGTAGTCGGTAATGAGCGCGAGCGCGGCGGGAATGTAAAACGCTTCGGAAACGCCCATCGCGGCGCGCGCGATAAAGAGCGTTGTGTAGTCTTCAGCGTGCCCCGTCCACCACGTTACCGTGGACCAAACGACGAGCGAGCAGAGAATGACCAAGCGGCGGGAATAACGGTCGGCAAGGAAGCCGCCGACCGGGCTCAGCACCGCGTAAATGACAAGAAACGCCGAAGTAATCAGCCCGAATTGAGCATCCGTCATCGGAATATCTTCGACAATCGGAGCGCGAACGACCGAGAGCAACTGACGGTCGAAGTAGTTGAGCATCACGACGATCCAGAGCAAACCGACGGCGACCCACGCCCACAAGCCGGGTTTCGTATTCGGATCAGCAAGGTTGACGACGTTGCGCACGCCTTTGCGCCACGCCTGAATCGCGACAATCGCGATGACGACAAACATCAGCACAATGACCAATGTATCGAACACCGAGGAGGTTTGAGCCCCGGCGTCTTTGAGTCCGTTAATATAGTTTACGATAGCATTCATAGTTTTAAAAAGATTAGAGATTAAAGCTTAAAGATTAAAGAAGATGAGAGTTGATGGATGAGAGCTTATTTAATGAATAATGAATAGTGAATAGTGAATAATTCATTTCGGGCTTTTGCCTAAGCAAAAGCTTTAACACGGCGTTATTCGTTATTAATTATTCATTATTCACTAAAGACTTACCTCTAAGCCCTCATCCGTCCTCCGCCCTCAATCTTTAAGCTTTATTTCGATCAAGCAACAATCCGGGGAGCGGAAGCCGGGTTTGAGTTCGCCGCAGATGAAAACGATTCCGCCGCCGATTTTGGGTTCGATAACGGAAGCGCCGGCGCGTGCGGTCGCGGGAACGACGGCGAGTTTTTCCCATTTCGCGTTCCCGTCTTGGTCAAAAGAAAGGCGCAAAACGTCTGCGTTAAATTTGTACCATGCGGGATCGTGGCGCAGGTAATCCGGTGCGGGATTTTCGAGCGCGTCCTTGAAGATTTTCGCGTTCACGCCGCCGAAAATCAGTAGCCCGCCCCGCCCGTCGGAAACCGCACAGGAACCGACCAGCCCTGCTCCGGAAACATCTTCCGGAAGCGGGGGGAGCGTTTCCCACTTGTTTTCGTGCGGGAAATAAATCACACCCGCACGATCAAGCGTCGCCTTTTTCGTTTCTTTGTCGAAATAAAATCCGCCGACCAGCGCGTACACCCAGCCGCGCGGAGTTTTCAACATTCCGGCGACCGGTTGAATGCGCGGCGTGCCCGGAAAATCCGGAAGCGGCTTCCACTCACACACTTTTCCCGGAAAAGAATTTACGAAATAGGAAAACGCTTTATTTGCGGGAACACCGTCAACGTTCCCGCCACCGACAAACATCGCTGCGCCCGCCGCGTTGTCGACCGTTTTCGGCAAACGGGGAAAATTTTTCAGCGGTAAAGTATTCGCCCCCCAAACGACATCAAGCTTCCCCGTCGAATTTTCGCCGCCAAGCCAAGTCAAACCGGATGACACTCCGTAGGCGGCGGGAACGGGAAGCTTCGCCTCGCAAACGCGCCACGCGTTCTCCTTCAAATCCAGCTTCCAAATCGTGTCGTAAAATTTCTTCTTCCCGCCGTCCGCCGGACCTTTTTCCGGAAAAAGCGCCCCGCCCGCAACATAAACAGCGTGCTCTCCTTGAGCTACAATAAACGCGCCTGCAACGCCCTGCGCGGGATTCGTGCCTTCGACGACGAGCGGCGGCAGTTTTTTCACAGAAATTTCAACGCCGGGAGCAACGTCCGCTACCGGCAAGGCGCCGCAGACGCTCGCGGGAACGCACAGCACCGCCAACGCGGCAAACAAAAGGGGAAATCTTTTCTTCATGAGAATCAGTGGTGAAATATCCGTAAGAGGCTTTGATTTTGTTTGAGAAGCCCCCTCCCCGCAAGGGAGAAACCTCATCCCCGGCAAATAATTTTTAGCCGCCCCAAAAGACTACTGACATAGTAAATATATTCTGAAAAACTAAGGGCACGATTGAGAAAAAAAATCTCAATCATGCCCTTTGTTCTTTCTGAGATACTTTGTGATCAACACAAACAAAGTCCTGCGACTGACCGTCGTAGTGCTTCAAATCGTCCTTCTGATTCTTCGAATCATCGAGACGATTTTGAAGCTCTGCCACCAGTAGGAGCAGGCGCCCGGGTGACCGCCCGGGTCTTGGAAAGAACTTAGGGCATTCTCTACTTTTGCCTTTCAAAGTCAACCTAAACCGCGTTCCCGCACGGGAACGAAAAATCTCTTACAGAGCCGCCCCTCCAAGATTGTAGCGCTGCATCAGCAGGGAAACGCATTGGGATTCGGTTATTTCTTTGGGGAAACCGTAGGCGGCGAGGACGGCGCGGTCGTTGTCGCGGTGGGCGCGACGCAGGTCGGGCGGCATCGTCGTCTCGTCGTAAAGGTCGGCGAGCGAACAATCCGGGTAGCGTTCCCGCGCGTCCAAAATCGCCTGCGCCGTTTGCGTGATTTTTTCGGCGAATTTGGCTTCTTGGGAAAAGCGATTTTCAATCGCTTCATTTGAAGTTTCTGCAGAAGGATTTTCGGCAAAGCGGTTAAAAACCGCTTCTCCCAGAGACGGCCACGGGAAATTGTTGTAAACAACGCTTGCCGAGTAGCGATATCGGCTTTCCAACCGCCCGCAAATCGCGCGCATCCACGCCATATGCACAAACGACGTCAGCACACCGAAATGGTAAAGCGTCGCGGAGGGAATAATGAGAACGAGATTTGAGGCAATCGTTCCCGCATCCAAAAATCCCATCGGAACGTAGTTTCTGCGCTCGGAAGAAACTGCGGGAACGACGATAAATTTTTCCGGATTTTTTGTTTCGCGAAAAAGCGAAGGGGTTTCCGCGAGTTTGCGTCTTCCCGCGTCAACGGCGTTTGCGCGATCTTTTTGGCAGGCTTCAACGCGTTCCCGCACTTTCGGCAAATTTCGCAATTCAGCAGGGCTAGCGCCGACAAGCCAGAGGCAATAACGTTTTTTCCCGTTGATAAATTCTTCCGCGCCCATAAAGCGTTTGATGAATTTTTGAGCGCCGGGCTCGGCTTTGATAAACGCTTCGTAATCTTCGGCTTCAATGATGAGATTGCCGCCATCCGCAGGGCGATTTCCCGTCGTCATTTCGGGAACGTTACAAATCGGTTTTTTGCGGGACTCGACGAAAACGTCGGGCGCGTCGATGAGATACGGATTAATATTTTTCGCGGGAACGCGCTCCCCGCTTTCGGTGAAAATGCAGGGAGACGATTCGCCTTCCGAGGAAAAACCGATGATGACGCAGTGGACGTGGGCTTTGTCGGAGGCGTCACTGTCCCAGCGGAACGTGCGATAGGCGAAATCAAAACGGATTTTGAATTGCTCAAAAAGCGGCTTCCAGAGCGCGGCGACCTGTTCGCCTTGGCAAACGGAATTGGTGGCGACGAGCGCAGCGCGAGTCGGCGTTCCCGCGATGAGTTGTGCGGTTTTGTAAAACCACGCGGAAACGTAATCGAGCTTTCCCGCAGTTTTGGTCGGCTTACCTTTTTCGTCGAGAAATACAGAGAGAACATCTTCCTTTTGCGATTTCGTCTGAAGCGAATAGCCCACGAACGGCGGGTTCCCCATGATGTAGTCGAAATGGGAGAAGCGCTTTTCAAGCGCTTTATTGGGATTTTCTCCGGACGAATTTTCGGCAAAGCGGTTAGAAACCGCTTCCCCCAGGCTTGCCCAATCGAGGCGGAGCGCGTTGCCTTCGCGAATGTTCGCGTAGGATTTGAGCGGAAGAAAATCGAGGGATTTTTGGACGATGTCTTCGGTTTCGCGCATCATTTGCGACTCGGCAATCCAAAGCGCGGTTTGCGCGACGGAGACGGCGAAGTCGTTGATTTCGATACCGTAGAATTGCCCGATGGAGACTTGAATCGGGCGAAACTCGGCGTAGTTAAATTCGATTTGCTTCGTGAGCGCGCGCAGGACGTCGTTTTCTAAGCGGCGGAGAGAAATGTAGGTTTCCGTGAGGAAGTTACCGGAGCCGCACGCGGGATCGAAAAACGTGAGCGCGGCGAGTTTTTCCTGAAAAGCGCGGAGCTTTTTCTCGCGGGCTTTCTTTTGCGCAACACCGGGGGGGGGGGGGGGTAAAACAATTTCGGCGAACTCGGCTTTGAGCGCGTCGAGGAAAAGCGGATCGATGACTTTGTGGATATTTTCGACGCTCGTGTAGTGCATACCGCCGGCGCGGCGGGTTTCGGGGTTGAGCGTGCTTTCAAAGACGGCGCCGAAAATGGTCGGGGAGATTTCGCTCCAGTTAAAATCGTCGCTGGCTTTGGCGAGGAGGAGGGTTTTGACGGAGTCGTCGAATTGGGGAATTTCGATATCGGCGGCGGCGAAGAGCCCGCCGTTGACGTACGGGAACGCCGCAAGCGCGGGATCGAGGTAAGGATCGCGGAGCTCAGGGCGCGTGTTGAGTGTTTGAAAAAGGTCGATGAGAGCGCGGCGCAGGTCGCGTGCATCGAAGCGGGCGAGATAATCGTGGAATTGGTTTTTTGAACCGAAAATGCCGGCATCTTCCGCGTAGAGGCAAAAAACGAGGCGGACGCAGAGCATATTGAGGCTTTTGAGCGTGCTCTCGGCGGCGGGATCGCGGTAGTGGCGGAGGATTTCGTCGTAGAGACGACCGACGAGTTCGCCGGCTTTGACGGAAAGCTCCATCTCTCGTTTGAGGTGGGCGGCGTTCCCGTCGTCGGTAAGGAAGGAAAGGCGGTAAAATTCTTTCGGGAGATCGGCGAGGAGGAGGATTTCCGGCGCGTCGTGCGGGCGCTCCATGTCGTGGACGCGAAATTCGCGGAAATTGCAAACGACAATCCAGCGGGGCTTTTCGGAGAGTTTGAGCTCGTCGGCGTAGCGTTTCGCCTGCTGAAACGGCGTGAGAAAGGAGCCGTCGGACTGTTTTGCGGGCTTGTCGAGGTCGATATCCTTGCCCTTTTGCTCAATCATGACGCGCGTAGCGGGAATGTAGGCATCGATGAAAGCGGTATGTTTAAGGCGGACTTGGTGCTCAAAAACGATGAAACGCTCCGGATGAGCAATGCCGAGGACGTTGCGAAGCAAATCGGTCCAGAAAATGTGGGTTTCGCCCTTTTCGTAACCTTTGCCCTGCCAGGTTTCGGCAAAAATTTTGGCGGCTGCGCGTTGCTCGGAGTCAGTCATGGCAAGGGATTTTCGTGGAATTTTCGCGGGAACGCGAGGATTTTTAAAACACAAGGGGAACGGTTCGCAAAACGGGGAATTTGTTTCTTTTCGTAATGCAAAAAAGCGCGCCCCTTACGGGAACGCGCTTTTTGTTTTGCCGGGGAAAGCCGATTAGACAACGGGCTGTTCGGCGGGAGCCGCTTCTTCAGCCGGGGCTTCTTCCTTGGCTTTTTTCGCCTTCGGAGCAGCCTTTTTCGGAGCTTTCTTGTAGCCTTCGTCGTTAGCGGCGATGAGCTCGATGAGAGCCATTTCCGCTCCGTCGCCGATACGCGGAATCGCGAGCTTATAAATACGGGTGTAACCGCCGTTACGGTTCAGGAATTCCTGCGCGCGCTTGGTGAAGAGAATCGCAACCGCTTCTTCGTTACGAACCTTGGAGAGCGCAAGGCGGAAGTAGTGAAGTTTCTTCACTTTGTCGTCCGTCTGAGCGGCCTTCTTGGCAAGCGTAATGACTTTTTCCGCGAACGGGCGGAGAGCCTTGGCTTTCGGAAGAGTGGTCTTGATGCGGTTATGGATAAAGAGCGCGGCGGCGAGGTTCGCCATAAGAGCTTCGCGGTGCTCCTTCTTAACGCCGAGCTGATAGCGGTGTTTGCAGTGACGCATAGTTTCTAAATTTTTCTATTGGATTAATCTTTATTGTCTGCGAATTATTCGGCGACTTCGTCGTCGTCATCCTCTTCGGCGAGCAAGGCTTCGTCCACCGGCGGGCGGTTTGCCTTGTGTTGCGCGATGATATCGCGGTCGATGAGGCGTTCGTCGATTTTCATCCCGAGAGAAAGCCCGAGCTGTTCGAGCTTTGCCTTGATTTCGTTGAGCGACTTTTTGCCGAAGTTGCGGTACTTCAACATTTCGGACTCGGACTTGAGGGCGAGTTCGCCGACAGTCGTGATGTTCGCATTGTTGAGGCAGTTCGCAGCGCGGACGGAAAGTTCGATTTCGTTAACGCTCATGTTGAGGAGCTTGCGGAGACGATTCTGTTCTTCGCTGACTTCCTTGCCTTCCGTTTCAAACTGAACGACTTCGCCGGAAGCGGAATCGAACACGTCGAGGTGGTGGCGGAGAATCGAGGCAGCTTCCTTGAGCGCGTCCGACGGCGTGATACGCCCGTCCGTCCAAATCTCAAGAACCAGCTTGTCATAATTCGTCATCTGACCGACGCGCGTATTTTCGACGCCGTAGCGGACGAGGCGAACCGGGCTGAAGAGCGAATCAATCGGGATCACGCCGATCGGCTGATCGTCCGTCTTGTTTGCTTCAGCGGGGCACCACGAACGACCGACGCGCACCGTAAGTTCCATCTGGAGGCGGCGCTTGACGTTGAGCGTGCAGATCAGCTGATCCGGATTGACGAGGTCGAGGTCGGTAACGAGCTCGATATCTTTCGCCGTAACGGGACCTTCGCGATCGACATCAATACGCACCGTGAAAGTGTCGCGGCGGTGAGCGCGAAGAATGACTTTCTTCAGGTTAAGAACGATTTCCGTCACGTCTTCGACGACACCGTCGATAGACTGAAATTCGTGGCTTACGCCTTCAATTTTGACGGAGCAAATCGCCGCGCCTTCAATCGAGCTGAGGAGAACACGACGAAGGGCATTCCCCATCGTGTGCCCGTAGCCGATTTCGAACGGCTCCGCGATAAACTTCGCGTAAGTATCGTTCGATACCGAATCGTCGCGTTTGAGACTTTTCGGCAACTCAAATTTACCAAGGCGTTTAGGCATTTTGTATAGACTCCTACTAATTGATTGAAGGATTAACGGCTGTAGAATTCAACGATGAGCTGGACATTGATGTCCTGCGGCATTTCTTCGCGCGTCGGCTTGCGATCAATCGTGCCTTCGAGCGTTCCCGCCGGAAGCGTCAACCACGCGGGAACTGCGCGGAACTGGTTTTCTTCGACGCCGCGGGTAGCGAGCTGCTTGGAAGAGGTGCGGTTGCGGATTTCAACCTTGTCGCCGACTTTGCAGGAATAGGACGGAATGTCCACCTTGTGTCCGTTCACACAAATATGGCCGTGGCCGACGAGCTGGCGGGCAGCGCGACGAGTGTTGGCAAAACCGAGGAGGTAAACGACGCTGTCAAGGCGCGTTTCGAGGAGCGTGAGGAAGTTTTCACCGACAACGCCACCCATGCGTTTTGCGCGGGCAAACGTAAGGCGGAACTGCTTTTCGCTGAGTCCGTACATGAAGCGTAATTTCTGCTTCTCGTTGAGACCGGTTCCGTATTCGGTAGCTTTACGGCGGAGCGTCGGGCCATGAACTCCCGGAGGATACGGCTTACGTTCCTCGGCCTTACAGGTCGGGAGAATGTTCTGACCAAAACGGCGATTAATTTTGCTTGTCGGGCCTGTGTAGCGTGACATTTTCTTATTTTTCTATAGGTTGGCGGCAATGAATGCCCTCCGGTTTGCCATTGCCGGAAGGAGAAAGTTTTTTTTTTTTTCGTAAACGAACTATTTCCCGCAAGAATAAGCGTTCCCGCGGGAAATAAAAATTAGACGCGACGGCGTTTCGGCGGACGGCAACCGTTGTGCGGAACCGGCGTAACGTCCATAATGGAGAGGACGTTCAGTCCGAGCTGCTGCAGAGCGCGAATTGCGGAGTCACGGCCCATTCCGGGTCCGCGCACCTTGACGACAACGTCTTTCAGTCCGTGCGACATCGCAACGCGAGCGGCGTCTTGGCAAACAACCTGTGCGGCGAACGCCGTGGACTTGCGGGAACCGCGGAAGTTGCACTTCCCGGAAGAAGACCAGGAGATAACGTTTCCGTTCGGATCCGTGAAAGTGATTTTCGTGTTATTGAACGTCGCGAGAACGTTGCAAACGCCCGTCGTAATGTTCTTGGAACCTTTTGCACGACGAATCTTGATTTCATCAAGACCTTCGGCGAGGAGATCCTTTGCCGTAATCTCCTTCTTTTCGGGAGCGGCGGAAGCGACTTCTGCGGTCGCGGTTTGTTCCTTGATTTCTTCTTGACTCATTATAAAAGAGAATTTCGGAGATTAAACTTATTTGGAAACAACGCCAACCGTCTTGCGCGCGCCCTTGCGAGTACGGGCATTCGTCTTCGTGCGCTGACCGCGAACCGGAAGACCGCGGAAGTGGCGAAGTCCGCGATAGGACTTGATCGATTGGAGACGCTTGAGGTTCGAGCCGATTTCGCGACGAAGATCCCCTTCGCACTTGTACCCGCGTTCGACAATGTAATTGACGATCTTGTTGAGCTGCTCTTCCGTCAACTTATCGGAACGGAGCGCAGGATCAAGGCCGAGCGCATTAACGATCTCGGTCGCGCGAGTCGGACCGATCCCGTAAATGTAACGCAGCGCATATTCGACGCGTTTGTTATTGGGAATGTCTACACCAAGGATGCGTGGCATTTTCTTTTACTCTTGTTATGTTTGTTTTGAAAGGGAAAAGCTCGGCAGTATGTCAAAGCTTCTCGTGAATGGAAAGTCTTTTTTCTACGTGTGGCAAAAAAAATTTAGGAAAGAACAGTCAGCACTTCGGGATCGCCCTCCGTAACGAGAATGGTGTGCTCGTAGTGCGCGGCCGGCTTCCCGTCCCGCGTCGTAATTGTCCATCCGTCCGCTTCGGTCTTCACGAAGCGGGAACCGAGGCAAATCATCGGTTCGATGGCGAGCGTCATTCCCGGACGAAGTTTCATTTTTCCTTCTCCGCGGGAATAGTAGTTCGGAACCTGCGGCTCTTCGTGCATGGAGCGCCCCACTCCGTGTCCGCAAAACTCGCGAACGATTCCGTAGCCGTGAGGTTTTACAAAACGTTCGACCGCGCGGGAAATATCACTTACCCGATTTCCGGCACGAGCTGCGGAAATTCCGGCATAGAGAGCGCCCTCTGTTACTTCGCAAAGCTTTCTTACGTCTGCCGGAACGTTTCCGACAAGCACCGTGCGGGTGTTGTCACCGACAAAACCGCTATAGGCAGTAACAACATCAAGCGAAACGATATCGCCGTCGCGAATCACACGATTGAGTGTTCCGATTCCATGAATAACCTCCTCGTTAACGGAAACGCAGATGTAACGCGGGAACGCAGGAATATTCGAGGCGGGCTTGTAGTTAATGCACGGGCTTGTGCAACCCAACTCCGACATGACTCGTTTTGCGAACTGGTCGATATCGTAAGCCGTTACCCCTTCTTCAACGAACTTGCATGTGCGATCAAGCACTTCTGCCGCGATGCGGCAGGCTTCACGCATTTTCACAAGCTCTTCGGACGAAAGCGGTCTCACAGTTGTGCTGATTGAATATGAAAGAACAGAACGGATTCGTCAGAACTTAGTTCGCAAACGTCGTAATTCCGAATGCGATGAATCCGAGAACAAAAATGGTAAGCAAAACGTAAGTCAGACGTCCGAGCCCGGAAGGCTGACCGATGTCTGCAATGCGGCGGGATTGTGCGGATTGCGGAATAGCAACACCGCCGATACGGGACTTTTTGAGGAAGCCATCATAATGGCGTTGCAAAAGCAACGTTTCGACCTGGCGCATTGTGTCAAGAATAACACCGACCGTAATCAAACCGCTGGTTCCGCCGATGACGCGTGCGAGACGCGGATAAAAATCAAAATTGTAGATAAACAAGTCCGGCAAAAGTGCGATCACGACCAAAAATACGCCTCCGGCAAAAGTCAGTCGGTTCATGACGAACTCAAGGTAGTGCGCCGTATGCTCGCCGGGACGAACGCCGGGAATGTAGCCGTTGTTTTTCTTCAAATCGTCAGCAACCTGAATCGGCTTGAACATAACCGAAACCCAGAAATAGCTGAAAACAAATACCAACGCGCCCATCACGACATAATACACAACCCGTCCCGGCTGGAATTGTTCCGGAACGCCGAGCAGAAAGGAAAGAGCCGGTTTCGTCGCAAGCCACCCGAGAGGCATTGCGAGGAAAGAAATAATTGCTCCGGCAAAGATTACCGGCATAACTCCGGCGTAATTCACCTTCAGGGGAAGATAAACGCTCTGACCGTTGAATACTTTGCGACCGACAACGCGTTTCGCATACTGGACCGGAATTTTTCGGACCGCTTGCGTAATGGCGACAAGAGCAGCCGTTCCCGCGACAAACAGAAGAATCATTCCGAGCAGATGCTCCAATCCATTATCCGTCGTTCCCGAGCCCGCAACCGGTCCCGCCAACAGAGCAACGAAAGAGGAAAGCGCCTGCGGAATGTCCGCGACAATACCGAGCACAATGAGAATCGATGCCCCGTTCCCGATCCCGCGCTGGGTAATCTGTTCGCCCAACCAAAGCATAATCACGGCCCCGGCGGTAAGGATCAGCGTTCCCATGACCGTGAAGAGGGTTTTGTTGATGATAACCATCTCCCCGGTAAAACCTTGAACACCTACAGCCTGACTGACTGTCGCCGGATTGCAGAACATTCCGACAATGATAAACGCCTGCAGAAGCGCGATGGCGATCGTCATGTAGCGGGTATACTGAGCAATTTTCTGCTGTCCGTTCTCTTCATTGCGAAGACGTGCCAAACTCGGCACAACCGCACCCATCAGTTGCATGATAATGGATGCACTAATGTAGGGCATAATACCGAGAGCAAAGATAGCACCCTTAAGCATCGCCCCGCCGGTGAACATATTATAGAGTCCGACAAAACCTTCTCCGGTTTGCGGGAGACTCTTAATAAAATCCGTCAACACTGTCGGGTCCAAACCGGGAAGCGGAAGATTTCCGCCAATACGGGAAATGAACAGTAGCCCGAGAGTGACGATAATGCGATTCCGGAGTTCCGGAATCTTCCAGCAATTAATGAAAGCGGAAAACATTAGAAAATTCTCTATTTTATCGCGAATGTCGATTCCCCTACCCTACCGCAGGAACGGGAACTCGACATTCGGAGGGAATCGAATAGTAAAGCGCTACCGATTATTCGGCATCCGCTTTCAATTCGACAACCTTTCCGCCTGCGGCTTCAATCTTTGCCTTCGCGGAAGCAGAAAACTTTTGAGCGGAAACCGTCACGGCACGGGAGATTTCGCCGTTGCCGAGCACCTTGACCAAGAGGTCCGATTCGCGAACGAGACCGGCCTTGACGAGGGCGTTGCGATCAATTTCCGTTCCTTCGCATTTGTCGATCTGGCTCAGATTGACAACGGCGAACTCAACGCGGTTGACGTTGTTAAACCCGCGATGCGGAAGTTTACGGTAAAGCGGCATTTGACCACCTTCAAATCCCGGACGAACACCGCCGCCGGAACGAGCCTTCATACCTTTGTGTCCGCGACCGGACGTTTTACCGTGTCCGCTACTGCGTCCACAGCCGAGGCGTTTATGACGATGCGTCGAGCCTTCGATTTTCGGAAGAGTGTGAAGTTTCATGGATATGAAAATTTTTAAATTATTTGGATACTTTCGGCAGATGAATTTGCAGGAAGCAGTATTCCCGCCGATTCATCCGCCAAACGGAATTACGAACGCGTTGCTCGAATCTGTTCAAGCGTGCGAAGCTTCAGCAAACCGTCGAGCGTCGCCTTGACGAGTGCGCCGGGATTATTGGAGCCGAGCGACTTGGAGAGAACGTCTTTCACGCCGGCGACTTCGAGGACTGCACGAACGCCGCCACCCGCGATAACACCCGTACCGGGAGCTGCCGGACGAAGAAGAACTTCTCCCCCGTCATGCGTACCGAGAACTTCATGCGGGATCGTATTGTTGCGGAGGCAAACCGGACGAAGCGCCTTGTGCGCACGTTCCGTTCCTTTGCGAATTGCATCCGGAACTTCCTTCGCCTTACCGTAACCGATACCGACATTGCCCTTTCCGTCTCCGGAAACGACCAACGCGGCAAAGCTGAAACGACGACCGCCCTTGACCACCTTTGCACAACGGTTGATGTGAACAACCTTGTCGAGGTACTCGGGAGCATTCGGATCCGCCGGAGCCGCATTGCGGGAATTACGGCGATCACCGCGACGTCCGTCACGGCGAGGTCCGCGACCGCGACGTTCCTGAACCGGAGCCGCATTTTCTGCGGGAGCTTCCGTAGCGGGAACAACCGGAGTTTCAGTGCTTTCAGAAATTTCTTGTGACATTGGGCTTATCCTTAGAATTGAAGTCCTGCTTCGCGAACGGCTTCCGCGAACGCTTTAACGGTTCCGTGATAACGGCGACCCGCACGGTCGAAAACGACTGTGGAAAGACCTGCATTTTTCGCAGCTTCGCCGAAAACCTTACCGAATTCAGTCGCACCCGCGACATTCGGAAGAAGCTTCTTTTCACGCATGACTTTCTGCGTCGTCGAAGCACCGAGAAGTGTGCGACCGACGGAATCGTCAATAATCTGTGCGTGAATGTGAAGATTCGTGAATTTCACGACAAGGCGGGGACGTTCGGCGGAACCGACGACAGCCTTGCGGATGCGCCAACGGCGGCGCTGCAGAAGCTTATTCTTCTTTTCGATTTTATTCATTTCAAGAAAATGTTAGGGATTACGCAGTCTTCTTGCCTTCCTTACGACGGACATATTCGCCGACGATACGGACACCCTTGCCCTTATACGGTTCAACCGGCTTGAAGGACTTGATGTCTGCAGCGACCTGACCGACCATGTGTTTATCCGCACCGGAAACTTCGATTTTCGTTCCGTCCGTAATCACAACCTTGATTCCGGCAGGAATCGGATAGATGATCGGATGGGACTGACCGAGAGCGAGGTCGAGCTTATCACCCGAAAGTACCGCCTTGAAACCGACGCCCTGAATTTCGAGCTGTTTCTGGTAGCCGTCTTTCACGCCCTTGACCATATTGTTGATAATCGCACGAACCGTGCCGTGCATTGCGCCGGCGAAACGGGAATCATTCGCGGGAACAACATGAACCGCGTCGCCTTCGAGCGTAATTTTGACAGCCGTAGCGTCAAATGTTTTGGAGAGTTTGCCCTTGGCGCCTTCTACTTCGACGGTGGAACCGTTAACCGAGATTTTAACGCCTGCAGGAACCTGTACCGGGATTTTACCAATTCGACTCATTGTCTTTAATTATTCCTTACGGTGAAAAAGAGTTATTACCAAACCTGAGCGAGGACTTCGCCGCCAACTTTCTGCTGACGGGCTTCGACATCACTGAGGATACCTTTGGAGGTCGTGAGGATGGAAATCCCCATACCGCCGATAACTTTCGGAATTTCGCCGTATCCGGTGTAGATTCGGCGACCGGGCTTGGAAATACGATTGATTTCCGTGATAGCAGCCTTCTTGCCGTTGTATTTGAGCGTGATCTCAATCACGGGAAGACCGTTCTTTTCGACTTTCGCGAAATCGGCGATGTAACCGCATTCTTTGAGAATACGGGCAATACCTTCGCGGGAAGAACTCCACTGAGCGGAAACGGACTTGAGCGTCGCGTTGCTGCCGTTGCGGATGATGGTGAGAAAATCACCCAAGGTGTCGTGTGTTGCCATAACGATTATTTCCTTTACTGGGATGGATTACCAGGATGCTTTCGTGATGCCCGGAATCTTGCCGTTCGAAGCGAGTTCGCGGAACGTGATACGGGAAAGACCGAACTTTCCGATGTACGCACGCGGACGGCCGGAAATCGCGCAACGGTTGCGCAAACGGATCGCCGAAGAATTGCGCGGGAGCGAATCGAGGTCGCGTTGCGCTTTGTAGAAATCTTCGTCATTCGTTTCCGGATTCGCGATAATCGCCTTCAGCGCTGCACGCTTCGCCGCATACTTCGCAACGAGGCGCTGACGCTTCAAATTCTTTTCGATAGCAGACTTTTTTGCCATAACCTTTGTTTTCCTAAAAAGTGATTAGTTGGCAGTCGCAGCATCGGCGGCGACTTTAGCGGAAGACTTACGGAACGGCATTCCGAGGAGGCGAAGAAGTTCGCGACCTTCGTCGTCCGTTTGAGCCGTCGTAACGATCGTGATATCGAGACCGATATTCTGACGTTGCGAACCGTCGCCCTGTGTTTCCGGGAAAATCGTATGGTCGGCGATACCGAGGGAATAATTTCCCTTGCCGTCAAAACGATTCGAGACACCGCGAAAGTCGCGGATCATCGGAAGAGCGACGTAAATCAGGCGAGCGAGAAATTCGTACATAGCGGCACCGCGAAGCGTAACCATCACGCCAAGGGGCATTCCCTGGCGCACTTTAAAGTTCGAAACGCTCTTGCGTGCGTGGGTAACGACAGGCTTCTGACCGGCGATTTTCGAAATTTCCTTCAAAATTTCCGCCTGGAGATTCTTGTCCGTGTCCGCGCGATAGGCCGAGTTGATGACGACCTTCGTCAACGCGGGAACCTGATGCGGGTTCGTCACGCCGAGCTTCTTTTTGAGCTCGGGAACGACCTGTTCCTGGTAAAGTTTCTTTAAAACCGGTGTGTGCATATTCAGCTTCTCTCTTAATGAGTGTTCCTACGGGAACGTTGCTTATTTCTTCTTAGCGTCGAACTTCGAAGCGAGCATCACATTCGAAGCGTGAATCGGAGCTTCCTTTTCGATGATTCCGCCTTCAATACCCGCCTGTTCGTTAGCGGTCGTGTGGCGTTTTACGATATTGAGCCCTTCAACGATAACCCGTCCCTTCGAGGGAAGAGTCTTAAGAATCTTTCCGCGCTTCCCCTTTTCGGAGCCTGCGATAACAACGACTTCGTCGTCTTTTTTAAGATTTTGTTTAGCCATATTACAGAACCTCCGGAGCGAGGGAGACGATTTTCATAAATTTCTGGCGGAGTTCACGCGCGACCGGCCCGAAAATACGGGTTCCGCGCGGATTGCCGTTCCCGTCGAGGATAACGACGGCATTGGAGTCGAAGCGCAAATAGCTTCCGTCCGGACGACGGATCGGAGCCTTGGTGCGAACGACAACAGCTTTCACGACAGAGCCTTTTTTGACGGCATCGGGAGCGCTCGGGATAGAATCCTTGACCGCGCAAACGATGATATCGCCGACAGACGCCGTATCCGTGATCTGACCAAGGCGGCGAATCATTTCGACTTCCTTGGCGCCGGTGTTGTCGGCAACGTCCAAACGAGATTTCAATTGTACCATTGTATGTGCCTCTCTATTGATGTGATCTTAGACGGCAGCCTGCCCGATGATTTTCGCGGCTTCGATAACGCGAACGACGCGGAAGCGTTTCAGCTTCGAAATCGGGCGCGTTTCCATAATTTCCACCTTGTCGCCGACGTTGCACACATTCTTTTCGTCGTGCGCGTGAATAACCGTCTTGCGCTTAATTTCCTTGCGGAAAATCGGGTGCGGCATTTTGTAGAAGTAGGTAACCTTAACACTCTTTTCTCCGGTTTTGCTTGTAACAACACCGGTGAGTGTCTTACGGGAGGAACGATTCTGTTCTTCAGACATTGTTTTATCCTAAATGCGGAATGTTAGCGTGCGGCGCGTTTTTCACGAGCGACGGTTTCGAGGCGTGCGATCTCACGGCGAAGCGTGCGGATACGCGCCGGGTTATCGACCTGTCCCGTGTTCTTGCGAAGGCGCAAGTTCAGGAGTTCTTCACGGTCGCTGCGGAGCGTCTTTGAAAGTTCTTCCGGAGTCATTTCGCGAATGGCGGAAGCATTGTTTTTATTTGCACTCATAGCGGAAAAGTTTCGAATAAATAGACTTTTTTATCAGGAATCAATACTTTTCGAGCTGCTCTTTGCTGACAAAGCGGCAATGAATCGGGAGCTTCGTGTCGGCGAGGCGCATTGCTTCACGCGCAGCAGACAACGGAACACCGGAAACTTCGAAGAGCATCGTGCCGGGACGAATGACCGCGCACCAGTACTCGACGTTCCCCTTACCGGAACCCATTCGGACTTCCGCAGGTTTCTTCGTTACCGGTTTGTGCGGGAACACACGCATCCACATTTTTCCTTTACGCTTGAGCGAGCGGGAAATGGCAACACGGGCAGCTTCGAGCTGCGCAGCCGTCATACGGCAACGTTCCAAGGCCTGGATACCGAACTCGCCGAAGGCGAGCTGGTTGCAGGAAGTTGCGTTCCCGTAGATACGTCCTTTCTGGACCTTACGGTATTTCGTGCGAGAGGGTTGAATATTAGGCATAACTTTATGTCCTTCTCTTAATTTTCAATTAGATTTCGGGATCCTTTGTGCAAATCCAGCACTTGATTCCGAGCTTACCGTAAACGGTATGCGCTTCAGCGAAGCCGTAGTCGATATTCGCACGCAACGTGTGCAAAGGAACACGACCGACGCGGGAGGATTCCACGCGAGCGATTTCGGCACCGCCGAGACGACCGGCAACGCGAAGACGGATACCTTCCGCCCCGGAGCTCATCGTGCTCTGCACCGCTTTTTTCATCGCGCGGCGGAAAGAAACACGACGCTCGAGCTGAAGAGCGATATTTTCGGCGACCAACTGCGCCACGAGATCCGGCTTCTTAATTTCCTGGATGTCGAGAATAACTTCGCGCCCGGCAATCTTTTCAATGTCTTCGCGGAGTTTTTCGAGCTCACCGCCCTTACGACCGATGACAACACCCGGACGCGCCGAGTAAATTTTCACGCGGATACGGGAACCCGCACGTTCAATGAAGATTGTCGGAACGCCGGCCTGACGAAGCTTTTCGTGGAGGAATTTACGAATCGCGTAGTCGTTCTTCAGGTATTCCGGAAACGTTTTCTTGTCCGCATACCAACGGGAGTCCCAGTTGCGGCGAACTGCGAGGCGAAAGCCGATCGGATTTGTTTTTTGACCCATAATCGAAAAATTTCGGAGGTTATTGTTTGTCGCTCAATACGATGGTAATATGGCTCGTCGATTTACGAATCGGATGAGCACTGCCCTTCGCTGCCGGACGGAAACGTTTCAGAACCGGTCCCTGATTGACGACGGCGGCGGAAACGACGAGATCCTTAGCGGAGAGATTGTTATTGTTTTCCGCATTAGCAATCGCGCTGTTGAGCGTCTTCAGAAGGAGACGAGCCGATTTGCGCGGGATGAAGCGGAGGAGGTCCGCCGCCTGAAGCGCGGGAAGACCTTGAATTTGGCGAGCCACGTCACGCACTTTTTGGGGCGTCATACGGGCGAACTTTGTGATGGCTTTAACTTCCATTGTCCGGAATTAGCTAAAATTAAATGGTTTTCAGTTTGACCGTATCTCCGGTCTGAATCGTTTGATTATTTTCAAGAAAAGTGATCAGGGCAGCGGATCGGTTCTGTTCTGCGGCGGCAATGATGATTTCCGCAACAAGAAGCGATCCGCGCTCAACGCGGCAACGTGCTCCCGTGCAAAAATCGTTATCATAGCCGGCATCAACGAGAATCACGTCAGCCGAGGTTCCGGCAAAAACGGAAGACACCGCCGCTTCGTTCGACTCGGAAACCGAGACATCGAAGCTCTCGGCGGTCAACCCGCTCGCGCTTCCCGACAAAACTGCCGAGAACGCGAGAGCGGAAAGAACCGTTGCCGTGAAACCTTTGATCATTGTCGGAATTAGACAGCCTTCTTCGTCGGAGCTGTATGGTGCTTGAAGGAACGCGTCGGCGCGAATTCGCCGAGTTTGTGTCCGACCATATTTTCCGTGATGTAGACCGGCAGGAACTGTTTTCCGTTATGAACGTTGAGATTAAGCCCGACGAAGTCCGGCGTAATCGTCGAACGGCGCGACCAAGTCTTAATGGGCTTGTGGTCGCCGCTCTTCTGAGCGGCCAACACTTTGTCCATCAAGGACGGTTCGACATAGTAGCCTTTTTTAATTGAACGTGCCATTGTCTATTAGCCCTTCTTAACTTTGCGCCCATTGCGACGAACAATAATATGAACGTTCGAGGGCTTGGATTTGATACGGGTCGGGAAGCCCTTCGCGAGCTGTCCCCACGGGGAGCTGAGGTGCTGACGACCGCCGCCGCCCTTAGATTTACCCTGACCGCCACCGTTCGGGTGGTCGACCGGATTCATCACCATACCGCGGACACGCGGACGGCGACCGAGCCAGCGATTGCGACCGGCCTTACCCAACGAGCGGTTCTGGTGTTCGGAATTTCCGACCTTACCGACCGTCGCGCGGCAGTTCGCGTTCAGGTAGCGCTGTTCGCCGGACGGCATCTTGATGATGGCGAGATCGCCTTCGATACCGAGGAGCTGAGCAGCATTACCGGCGGAACGCGCGATACGGGCGCCCTGACCGGGCTCCATTTCGATCGCGTGAATATCCGTCGCCGGCGGGAGATAGCGCAACTTCACGGAAATGCCCGGCGTAAATTCTTCGACCGTTCCCGAGGCGGAAACCACCTGGTCGCCGACATTCAAACCGTTGGGAGCGAGGATGTAAGCCTTTTCTCCGTCCGTGTATTCGATCAAAGCGATGTTTGCCGAACGATTCGGATCGTATTCAAGAGCGAGAACCGTCGCGGGAATGTCGAGCTTTGCACGACGGAAGTCGATACGACGATAGAGCTTCTTATGCCCTCCGCCTCGGCGGCGCGACGTGATACGACCGTAGCAGTTGCGACCTTTCGGATTGTGGATGGACTCCACGAGATCCTTTTCCGGACGCTTCTTGGAAAGTTCCTGCTTATTGCGGACGAGAAAACGCTGTCCGGGTGTAAGCGGGCGATTGGATGCGAGTGCCATTTTCGGAATCCTCTACTGTTAAATGAGTTCGATCTTGTCACCCTTCTTAAGAGTAACAATCGCTTTCTTCACGTCAGGGGCCTTGATGATCTCGCCGCGTTTCGTGCGGGACATCTTGCGCTTGCCTTTGGCGTTAAGAATGTTGACGCGCGTAACGGTCACCTTGAACTGAGCCTCGACGGCTGCGGCAACTTCCTTGCGATCCGCGCACGGATAAATTTCGAAGACGTATTTATTGTCTTCCGCGAACGCTGCCGTCTTTTCGGAGACGAGCGGACGCTTGATAACGCTGTATGCAGGTTTCATTCTTGAAAATCTCCTTATTTAACGCGTTCAAGAATCTTGTTCAAACCTTGCTCGCTAACGAGCACCTGGCTGAAGGAAACGAGGTCGAGCGCATTGAGCGTATCAGCCTCGACGCAGGAAACGCGTTCGATATTGCGCGTTGCACGAGCCGCATTTTCGTCCCAGGCATCAGCGATCACGAGAAGTTTTCCCTTCGGGAACACTTTCGAGAACACACCGTTCATCGTCTTGGTTTTCGCGTCAACGGATTCGATGCGTTCGATAACGTTCAAACCGCCTTCGGAAGCGAGGTCGACAAGAGCACGGGAAAGTGCGAGTTTCTTGACATTCGTTGTGATGGACTTGGACCAATCGCGAGGACGCGGACCGAAAACAACTCCGCCCTTGTAAAGCTGGGGAGCGCGTTTGTCGCCGTGGCGAGCGCCGCCGGAGCCCTTCTGGGGTCCTTGTTTTTTACCGGAACCGGCGACTTCACCGTAATCCTTCGTTTTGGCATTGCCCTGGCGAAGATTCGCCTGGTAAGCGATAACCGCCTGCTTCAGAGCAGCAACACCCTTGCCTTCTTCGAGAACCGGGAATGCTTCAAATTCCTTTTCGGAGAAAGAGCTACCGTCAACCGTGTAAACTTTAAGTTTCATAACTTCGGTGTCCTTTCCTTATTATTTCGCTTTTTTGGCTTCGCGAACGAAAACCAAATCACCGTTCGCCCCCGGGAACGAACCCTTGATGAGGATAAGGTTTTGGTCTTCCAAAACTTTAACCACCGTCAGATTTTGAACGGTGCGGCGGACTTGCCCCATGTGACCGGGCATATCCTTACCTTTGAAAACGTGACCGGGAGTCTGGCGCATACCGATGGAACCCGGGCGGCGGTGCATCATGTGCCCGTGCGAGTCCGGCTGTCCGGCCTGGTTATGGCGTTTAACGTTACCTTGGAAACCACGACCTTTGGTCGTTCCGATAACGTCAACAATTTGACCTTCTTTGAAAGTCGCGACCGTGAGCACGTCGCCGACTTTATATTCGGGGGCTTTGTCGTCAAAGCGGATTTCGCCGAGCACGGAGTGTGCGTCGATTCCGGCTTTTTCGAAGTGTCCTTGAACCGGCTTGGTCAAGCGTTCTTTTTTCTGGACGCCGTAGGCAATTTGGACGGCGTTGTATCCGTCAGACTCAACAGTCTTGACTTGGACTACAGGGCAGGGACCCGCTTGAACTACGGTCACGGGAACGAGTGTGTTGTTCCCGTCGTAGATCTGGGTCATCCCAATTTTTTTGCCAATCAGTTGTAACTTCATAGCTAAGAGGCAGGTGGAGTTTAATTCCGTTTGCACAGACCTGCTTTAGGCTGCATAAATCAGTATGTTAGTGATCTAATTCTCTTACAGACCTAACGCAATCCGAATAAACGAAAATATAGGTTTATGTTTAATCGGTTAAGCGAGGGTTAGACATTAATGGAAATGTCAACGCCCGCGGGAAGGTTCAATTTTTTCAGTTCATCGACGGTTTGTGCCGTCGGTCCGATAATGTCGATCAGGCGCTTGTGTGTGCGCTGTTCGAATTGATCCATCGACTTTTTGTCAACGTGCGGCGAACGGTTAACCGTCCAGCGTTCGATTCCCGTCGGCAGCGGCACGGGGCCCGAAACACGGGCACCGGTGCGCTTTGCGGTTTCAACGATATCGCCCGCAGATTGATCAATGACGCGATAGTCAAAGCCTTTCAGTTTGATGCGGATTTTTTGTGCGCTCATAGTTGTGCGTTTGTAAATGATTAGAAAATTTCCGCCGGATTACGAACGCGCGGGTGCGCGGGAGGCGGTTTCAACGATTTCCTTCAGAACGTTCGCGGGAACCTGTTCAAAGTGATCCGGTTCCATCGTGTAGGAAGCGCGCCCCTTCGAGAGGGAGCGGACGTCCGTCGCGTAACCGAACATGGTTTGAAGCGGAACGAACGCATTAATCGTGCAAACACCGTTCTTCGTTTCCATGTTCTGAATCTGTCCGCGACGACGATTCAAGTCACCCATGATATCGCCCTGGTATTCTTCCGGAGTAACGACTTCGACCTTTGTAATCGGTTCGAGCAAGATCGGGGAAGCATTCTTCATCGCGTCTTTCAGCGCGAAGATACCCGCCATGCGGAACGCCATTTCGTTCGAGTCGACTTCGTGGTAAGAACCGAAAACGATGCGAGCCTTGAAATCAATGACCGGATAGCCGGCGATCGTACCGTTATTCGCCGCTTCCTGAATACCTTCCGTAGTCGGCTTAATGTATTCTTTCGGAATGACACCGCCAACGATTTCATTGACGATCTCAATACCCTTACCCGGATTCGGTTCGATTTCGATTTCGGCGTGACCGTACTGACCGCGACCGCCGGACTGGCGGACGAACTTACCAATACCGCGTGCGGGAGCGGTAATCGTTTCACGATAAGAAATTTGCGGACGCCCGGCCTTGGCATCGACCTTAAATTCGCGGCGGAGACGGTCAACGATAATATCGAGGTGAAGCTCACCCATACCGGAAATGATCGTCTGCCCGGTTTCCTGGTCGGAAGAAACGCGGAACGTCGGGTCTTCCTGCGCGAGGCGCTGCAAACCGATGGAGAGTTTTTCCTGGTCGGCTTTCGTTGCCGGCTCGATCGACATAGAAATAACAGGTTCCGGGAAGGACGGCGGTTCGAGAATCGTGTCTTCTTCACGCGTGCAAAGCGTATCACCCGTAACGATTTCCTTCGGGCCGATAACCGCACAAATATCGCCGGAATACGCCGTATCAATTTCTTCGCGATCCATCGCCTTCATGATCATGAGGCGGGAAACACGTTCCGTTTTGCGCGTACGCGGATTGTAGAGGGCATCGCCCTTCTTGAGCGTTCCGCGATAGAGGCGGAAGAACACGAGCTGACCGACATACGGGTCGGACCAAAGTTTAAAGCAAAGACCGATCGGTTTTTCGTTGTCGTCCGGTTCAATCCCGATTTCCGTAGCACCATCGTCCTTGAACGCCTTCATCGGCGGAAGATCGAGCGGAGACGGGAGGTAGTCAACGACGGCATCGAGCACCATCTGAACACCCTTGTTCTTGAAAGAGGATCCGGGAATAACGCCAACGAAGTTCAACGAAAGTGTCGCCTTGCGGATCGCAACACGAAGTTCGTCTGCAGAAATTTCCTGCCCGTCGAGATATTTTTCGGCAATCGTGTCATCAAAGTCAGAAACCGCTTCAATGAGAGCTTCACGATACTTTTCGTAATCAGCCTTAAGGTCGGCGGGAACATCCGTCTTCGTGTACTTCATTCCCTTCGGGTCGGAATCGTCATAAACATAAGCGATTCCCTTGACGAGGTCGACAAGTCCGGCAAACGTATCGCCGGCGCCGATCGGAATAAAGAGCGGATGAGCGTTCCCGCGAAGCTTTTCGCGAATACCGTTGACGGCATTGAAAAAGTCCGCGCCCGTGCGGTCCATCTTGTTGATGTACGCAATACGCGGAACGCTGTACTTGTTCATCTGGCGCCAAACGGTTTCAGACTGCGGCTGAACACCGGCAACGGCGCAGAAAACAGCAACGGCACCGTCGAGAACACGGAGGGAGCGTTCAACTTCCGCCGTAAAGTCAACGTGACCGGGAGTGTCGATAACGTTCAAGCGATGCGGA
Organism: Opitutales bacterium; assembly: GCA_017935025.1. Lineage (GTDB taxonomy): Bacteria > Verrucomicrobiota > Verrucomicrobiia > Opitutales > UBA953 > Spyradosoma. The sequence goes on from JAGBIL010000040.1 coordinate 56,588, forward strand.
ATCTTGGCAAACGGACCGTCAGCGACCGTCCATCCGCAGGAAACGGCGGCGGACGTAATCGTGATCCCGCGTTCCTGTTCCTGTTCCATCCAGTCCGTCGTCGCAGCGCCTTCGTGAACTTCACCCGTTTTGTGGATGACACCCGCGTAAAAGAGAATACGCTCCGAAGTCGTCGTTTTGCCGGCGTCAATGTGGGCGGCAATACCGAAGTTTCGCGTGTATTCGAGCGGCGTGCCGCGGGAAGAAGAATTTTTGGCGGAAAGTGTAGCCATAACGGTATCGACTCAAAAAAAAGATTAGTTGTTGCCCCAGCGAAGGTGTGCGAACGCGCGGTTCGCCTGCGCCATCTTGTGGGTTTCTTCGCGCTTTTTAACCACCGAGCCCGTATTGTTGTAAGCATCGATAAACTCGGAAGCGAGGGATTCCACCATCGGCTGTCCTTTGCGACCGGCAGCCGCGTTCACGAGCCAACGGAATGCCATGCTCGTCTGGCGCTCATGGGAAATTTCAACGGGAACCTGATAGGTCGCACCGCCGACGCGGCGGCTCTTGACTTCCAACTTCGGGCGGCAGTTTTCCAACGCACCGAGGAGAAGTTCCATCGGATCGCCCTTTTCGAGCTTTTCGCTGACGCGCTCAATCGCGCCATAGACGATGCGCTGCGCGACCGTCTTTTTGCCGTTTTTCATAACGACATTGATCAGCTGGCTCACCAGCGGGCTATTGTAACGGGAATCCGGCTTGTGCGGGTTCTTGGTGGCTCGACGACGACGAGACATGTTTTTATTCCTTCTTTAAAAATTATTTACCGGCTTTCGGACGCTTCACGCCGTATTTCGAACGGCTACGACGACGCTTTTCAACACCGTTACAGTCGAGCGGTCCGCGAACAATATGGTAGCGAACACCCGGCAAGTCCTTAACACGACCGCCGCGAACGAGCACGACGCTGTGTTCCTGAAGCTTGTGCCCTTCGTCCGGGATGTAGGAAATAACTTCGACACCGGTCGTGAGGCGCACTTTCGCAACCTTACGCTGAGCCGAATTCGGCTTTTTCGGCGTGCGGGTCATAACCTGAATGCACACGCCGCGTCTAAACGGAGAGCAATTCAAGGCGGGTGATTTCGACTTGATGTTGGCTTTATTCCGCGGCTTGCGGACGAGTTGATTGATTGTTGGCATTGAAGCTAATCTAAAAATTTGAATGAATAGGAACGGCTATTAATAACTTTTTTATCGAGCCGCGCAAGCACTTTTTCTAAAAAATTAAAAAATTTTCTTGATTCTCTTAAAATAGAGCCTCGCGAGCGAAAAAACGAAACGTGTCCTGCGCGCCCCGCCCGCGCCGTTCCCGTGATTTACGCTTGTTCCCGCCGGTATTTCCTGCAAATCTCTTGCGCAATGAAAAAAGCGATTTTCTGTTTGGTTTCCCTTTTTCTCGGTCTTGTTGCCGCACTCGCGGAAGCACCCGAATCGACGGAACGCGTTCCCGAAGCACCCCCGAAAACGGCGAAAAAAATCGTCGTCGTTCCCGTCCACGGCGAGATCAATAACGCCAACTGGTATATTTTCCGCCGAGGCGTAAAAAAAGCCCTCGCAGACAATGCGGATATTCTCATTCTCGACGTCAACACGCCCGGCGGCGAACTTTCCCTCACGCTTGATTACATCGACGCACTGCAAAAATTCCCGGGCGAAACGCTTGCCTTCGTCAACCCCGACGCCATCTCGGCGGGAGCTTACATTTCCGGCGCTACGCAAAAAATCTTTTTCTCTCCGAACGGAAAAATCGGCGCAGCGGCAGTCGTTACCGGAGACGGCACAGACGTAGATAAGACGATGAAAATGAAAATCGACTCTTACCTTGCCGCGCTCACGAAAACGTTTTCCAAAGAAAATCCCTACCGTGCCGACGTTCTCCGCGCGATGTTTGACGCCGACTACGTTCTGAAAATCAACGGAGAAATCCTAAAAGACCGCAACGGAGATCCCGTCAAACCCGCCGGAGCCCTGCTCACCCTCACCGCAGAAGAAGCAATGCGCCCCGTCGGCGTTCCCGCGACTCCGCTTTTCGGTGCGGGCATTTACAACGACCTCGACACGCTGATCGCAGAACAATTTTCGGGAACGCCCGTTACCGTCGAAAAAATCGCGCCTCTCGGCTTGGAACGCTTTGCCCAACTCACCTCGCCCTTTTTGCCGATTCTGCTCGGGCTCGGGATGCTACTCATTTTCATCGAAATCAAATCTCCCGGATTCGGCGTTCCCGGAATTTCCGGAATCGTGCTGATCGGACTCTACTTTGCCGTCCAACACGCAGCGGGACTCGCCGGCTACGAAGGCGTTCTGCTTTTCCTCGCGGGCATCGCGTTAATTCTTGCGGAAGTTTTTCTTATGCCCGGCGTGTTCATTTTTGCCATCGCCGGACTTGCCTGCATTATCGGGAGCATTTTCTGGAGCGGAGTCGATTTCTGGAAACTTCCCGACGGCTCCTACGAATTTGACTGGGAAATGCTTTCCTCTCCGCTCGAACACTTGGGCCTGACGGTCGTAACCATTTTTGTCGCCACACTTCTCGCGTGGAAACTCCTCCCCGCGAAATGGTTCCGCGACAAAATCGTTCTCCAAAACAAAGTCGGAGAAATCGAAGATTCCCGCGTCCAAGGTGCCCGTTCCCGCAACGAAAACTTACCCGAAACCGGCGCTGCGGGAACAGCGCTGACGGATTTCCGCCCGCTCGGAATCGTTGAAATCGACAACCGCCAATTCGAGGCCTCCGCCGAAAGCGGTGCCATTCAGCGCGGCGACGCAATAGTCGTTGTCGGCTTCCGCGACTTTGAACTCATCGTCCGGAAAAATTGAAATTTAGCGAAGCGCAAGAGGACTAATGAGAAGAACGGGATGAACGAGAGGAACGGGAAAATACACATTCTTCTCTTTCTTCCCCTACCTCCCATCGCGCTTCGCTAAATTTCAATTTGCGGGAACGCCCGGGATGCGGCTAACATTGCCGCCATGAATACGTCCAATGTCATCTATATCGCGCTCGGCGTTGTCGGGCTGATTTTCCTCTTCATCTTCCTCTCTTTCTTCAGCGTCTGGATTCGCGCCTTGCTCGCGGGAGCGCACGTTTCCCTGCGTCAACTTTTCACCATGCGCCTGCGTCGCGTCCCCTACGCCCTTCTCGTCGACACGCGCATCACGGCAATCAAGGCCGGCATCGACCTCTCCATCGACGAAATCGAAACCCACTACCTTGCCGGCGGCGATGTTCTGCAAACCACGCAAGGCATCATCAATGCCCAAAAAGCCCGCATTTCGCTTTCCTGGAACGAAGCCTGCGCAATCGACCTCGCGACCAAAGGCACCGGGAAATCCATCATTGATGCTGTGCGGACTTCAATTAATCCGAAAGTCATCGACTGCCCGAATCCGCAATCCGGACGCATGACGATTGATGCCGTCGCCAAAGACGGCATCCAAGTGAAAGTCCGCGCGCGCGTTACCGTGCGCTCCAACCTCGCCCGCTACGTCGGGAACGCGCAGGAGGAAACTGTCATCGCCCGCGTAGGCGAAGGCATCGTTACCTCCATCGGCTCCGCAGAAAGCTACAAAAAAGTTCTCGAAAACCCCGATGCAATTTCCAAGCGCGTGCTTGAACGCGGACTCGACATCGGCACGGCGTTTGAAATTCTTTCCATCGACATCGCGGACGTGGACGTCGGCGACAACATCGGCGCAAAACTCCAGGAAGCGCAAGCGGAAGCCAATAAAAACATGGCGCAAGCCCAAGCCGAAATTAAGCGCGCCGCCGCCGTTGCCCGGGAACAGGAAATGAAAGCCCTCGTTCAGGAAAAACGTGCCGAAGTCGTTGCCGCCGAAGCCGAAGTCCCGCGTGCCATGGCGGAAGCGCTCCGCTCCGGAAATCTCGGCGTGATGGATCTTTATCGTTTGAAAAATATTAACGCCGACACCGATATGCGCGCGAACCTTGCCCGTAAGGACTGAGGAAGCCGCGAGCCGAAAGCGGCGGATTAAGCGCTAAAACTTCGTTTTTTTTCGATGTTGAACGAAACACACATTCTCGCAAGCGGCGACGGAAAGGATTTGCTCGAAACCGTCTTTTTCGTCGTCATTGCCGTGATTTCGATATTCGGTTCGCTCATCGGAAAGTTTTTGAAAAAAAACGACGAAAACGAAGAAGCGCCGAGCGTCGACGAATCAATTTTCGGGAAGTGGGAAGAGGAAGAAGAAGAAAACCCGGAAACAAACACCCTGCCTCCGCCGATAGTTGTCGACTACGGGAATACGTCCGCGTACGACGAACAACTGCGGGAACTCCGCCGCCAAACTTTGCTCGCACAGGAACGCGAAAAAATCACGAAGCAAACTCGCCTTGAAGGTCCGGGCGTTCACGCCGTAATCCGGAAAATCCGCAAAACCGCGCACGGTCCCGCGAAAAACGTTCCCGCGCCGAAGAGCCAGACGCCGCCGCCCGCCGTTCCCGCGCGAACTTCGGCGCAGCCTTCCGACGGGAACGCCGACGACGATATCTTTGACGACCGTGAAGCGCTCCGCCGCGCCGTTCTCGCACAGGAAATTCTCTCGCCCCCGCTTTCTCTGCGGTAAACCCCGAAAAACCGATTCAAACCACGCTGTCCGTTTTTCAAAAATAATGTTGACCAAACAAGTAAACATTATTTTCATACGGAAGAAATCACACATGAAAAAAATGACCGAACAGCTTCGGTTTTGATCCTAAAATAAAAAAAACACACACGAAATCCGTAAAGGATACGGCGACACGAAATTCAAATTTCCGTGTCGCCGTTTTCTTTTTCTTGTTCGGAATTCCCGAAAATTTCCTTTTCCCGCACGGGGACGCGGCGTAGAATCTCGCGTTAATTATGAAAAAAGAATTGCTTCCAGCAGAAAAACGTCTTCCCGACAACAACGGATTTTTCGGTCGCTTCGGCGGCTCCTTTGTTCAGCCGGAATTGCAAAAACAGATGGACGAAATCGCTCACGCCTACCACACGATTTGCCGTTCTCACAATTTTGTCCAGGACTTGCGCAACATCCGCAAACACTTCCAGGGCCGCCCGACACCGGTTTATTACTGCAAAAACCTGACGGAAAAAGTCGGCGGAGCGCGCATTTACCTCAAGCGCGAAGACCTGAATCACACGGGCGCGCACAAGCTCAACCACTGCATGGGCGAAGGCTTACTCGCGAAATATTTGGGCAAGAAAAAACTCATCGCGGAAACGGGCGCCGGGCAGCACGGCGTCGCGCTCGCGACGGCGGGAGCGTACTTCGGCATTCCCGTGGAAATCCACATGGGCGAAGTCGATATCCAAAAAGAATACCCGAACGTCATGCGCATGAAAGTGCTCGGCGCGAAGGTTGTCTCCGTGACACGCGGCGACAAAACGCTCAAGGAAGCCGTCGATTCCGCGTTTGAATCCTACCTCGAAGATCCGGTCAATTCCATTTACTGCATCGGCTCCGTTCTCGGTCCGCACCCGTTCCCGCTTCTCGTGCGCGAATTCCAGCGCGTTATCGGTATCGAAGCGCGGGAACAGTTTTTTGAAATGACGGGCGAAATGCCGGACAACATCTGCGCCTGCGTCGGAGGCGGCTCCAACGCGGCGGGCTTTTTCCACGCGTTTATCGACGATCCCGTCGAAATTTACGGCGTCGAACCGCTCGGTCGCGGCACGAAGCTCGGCGAACACGCCTGTTCGCTTGCCTACGGCACCGAAGGCATCATGCACGGCTTCAATTCCATCATGCTCAAAGACGCCGGCGGCAATCCCGCGCCGGTTTACTCGGCAGCGAGCGGCTTGGACTATCCGTCCGTCGGTCCGGAACACGCTTACTGGCACGAAATCGGGCGCGAAAAAGCCGTCCAAATCAACGATGACGAAGCCGTCACGGCGTTTTTCCAACTTTCCCGCCTCGAAGGCATCATTCCCGCACTCGAAAGTGCCCATGCCGTGGCGTTTGCGACGAAGCTCGCAAAAGAACGTCCGACGGAATCGATTCTCGTCAATCTTTCCGGGCGCGGCGACAAGGACCTCGATTTCGTTATGGAAAAATTCGGCAAATACGCCGAACGCGAATATTGAGAAAGAGGAAAAAAGCGTTCCCGTGAGAAATTCGCGGAAACGCTTTTTTTTCAATACAAACTACTTTTTACGCGGAGTAGCCGAGGAGTTGGAGGAAGAAGCGGACGCGCTCGCGGTCGTCTCCCTGCAATTCGAGTTTTCCGCCTGCTTCGGCACCGCCGCACGCGAATTTCTGTTTCAGCGACTTGAGCAAGTCCGCACGCTGTTCCGACGGGAGCGCCGTAATTCCCGGACCTTCGAGAATCGTTACGGTTTTTCCGCTGCGCCCGGATTTTTCGATGCGCAAATGCACTTTCCCGAGTTTTGCGGGAACGCTCGGCTTGGAATCTGCGGAGCGGCGTTTTTGCGGCGGTTCCGCCTGCGGAAGATTTTCGATGTGAAGCGAACCGAATGCGTCGTTGATGGACGCGACACCGGAGCTTTTTCCGTCGGTAGAAATTTTCTTAGCCATTGTGTGATTAACTTTCGGAATCCTGCGCGGGAACGGGAGCTTCGACGAGCTCGCGAATGCGGGCTTTCAACTTGTCCAAGCCAGAACCTTCGGTGCAGGAAATTTTACAAATATCCAAGCCTTTGTGTTTGCGGCGAAACGCGGTCAGATTCTTCGCGGAATCCTCGCAATCCATTTTGTTGGCGGCGATGAGGCGCGGTTTCTCCAAAAGCGCGGGATCGAAATTTTCGAGCTCGGCAAGCAATGCGGCGTAATCGTCGGCAGGCTTGCGTCCGTCCGTTCCCGCCATATCGATGATGAAAAGGAGCAGGCGACAGCGCTCGACGTGCTTGAGGAAACGATGCCCGAGACCGCGATTCTCGCTCGCGCCTTCAATCAGCCCCGGAATATCGGCGAGCGAAATGCGTTTGAAATCGTCAAATTCGATAATGCCGACGCTCGGATTTTTCGTCGTAAACGGATACGGCGCGCACTTCGGACGCGCGTTGGTAAACGCGTTCGTGAGCGAAGATTTTCCCGCATTCGGGAAACCGACCAAGCCGACGTCCGCAATCGTTTTCAGAACGAAAGTAAAATCGCCGCGACCGCCTTCCTTGCCCGGCGTCGTTTTGCGCGGAGCCTGATTCGTGGACGTTTTGAACTGGTTGTTCCCGAGCCCGCCGCGACCGCCTTTGAGCAAAACAACGCGTTCGTTGTGCTCGAGAAGCTCGGCAACGAGTAGCCCGCTTTCGGTTTCAAAAACCTGCGTTCCCGGAGGCACGGGCAGAATGACGTCCGCGCCGTCCGCGCCGTGCTTGTTGCGCCCGGCGCCGGGCTGACCGTTTTTCGCGTTCCAGTGCGGCTGAAAAGCGTAGCGACGAAGATCGCCCTCATTCTCGTCGCAAACGAGAATCACATCGCCTCCGGTTCCGCCGTCGCCGCCGTCGGGACCGCCCTTCGGCAAATATTTTTCGCGACGGAAGCTGAGGCAACCGTGTCCGCCGTTCCCGGCACGCAAATAAACTTTGGTTTCGTCGATAAACACTTTTTTGAAAAAATTAGGAATTAAAAAATTAGGAATCAGAAATCAAAAACCGAAAATAAATGAGCTCTCATTTCTAATTCCTAATTTCTAATTTAACGCGCAAAGCGTTTCGTTGCTAATTAAGAACGCCGCGTCCTTTTCCGCAACCTTTTTTCTTGAATATCCCGAAATTCGGACATCGCCGCTTCGTCGTCATAAACGGTTTCCGTCCCGTCCCCAAGTATCTCCGTCCAAAATCCTCGTTTTTCATCAAACCAAAATACACGATCGTTCCCGCGACCGGATTTCACGGGAACGATTATTCCAGGCACTCCGTTTTTCTTAATCATCACCGCACCCGGGAAATCGAAAATCTGTCCGATTGTTCCCGAAAAATAAAACGGACAAGGGAGCTTTTCCGCGCACAGCTTTCCGTCTTTAACCCGAATACGGCGTAAAAAATTTTCTTTTCTCGGAAATGCATTCCCGAGGACGCACCACAATTCACCGTTAATTTCGACAAAGCTCTTCGGGATGCCGCTCAATTCGACGACACTCTCGATTACGTCCCCGTCGAGCTCTTTCCGTATCCGAAAACGATTCGAGCCGTTTTCTTTCGTAAAAGTAAAACTGCCGACTTTTTTATCTCCGCCGCGGAGCAGTCTCCGCCCGCGCTCCGCGAACGATTCTATCTCCTCCGGACGTGCGTAGGTTGTCGATGTTTTTTCCCAAACTTTTGTTTTCGGATTATAGCCGGCGACGCCGTTTTTACTTATATCGCAACGCTGAGTCTTGTTCATTTCCCATCCGAACGGGAACACCGCGGGAGTTACTTTCAAAACGCCGTCCTCCGCAAAAAAGAGCAAATATTCTCCGGCATAATCTCGGATATTCCACTCTTTCGACAAACGACGAAGCCCCATAGCATCCACGGGGACAAGTGCCTCCGAAGTCGACACATCCGGAGCGAAGTCCTCGTCAAAAAATCTTGCGGGACATTCATAGATATTCGCGACCCCGCCCGTTATCCGGTAAAGAACCAACCACGCTTTATTATCGGAACGCACGACCGTGTATTGACGATCACATTCTCCCACAGGAGGTGTTGGCAACTTTCCGACAAGAACCGCGTTCCCGTCTTGCACTCGCTGAATATACCAGCCGAAAGGCTTTTCGTTTTTCCGAACCGTGCGAAATATCATATCAGACGTCTCCGCAAAAACATTCATGCTCGCGAGAAAAACCATCATTATTCCAAAAACAATCATTTTCATTTCATTTTCCCCTTCTAAAAATCAGCCATACACATCCCCCCCCCTCCTCTACGGAAGTCTTCCCCCGAAAATTCTTTCGCCTATTCGCCCGGGTTCAAAGAAAAAAAAGAACCCGCGTACGAAGCACACGGGTTCTTTTTTCGGGGATAACGGATAATGTCGTCTTTAAAGTTTTTACCGAAGGTAAAAACCGAGACAAGGCATTATTCACTATTCGTTATTCATTGTTAATTGAAGGCGACGCGTCCTTTGCCGCGACCTTTCTTCTTGGTCGGCGGAATAATTTCCACGCCGCCGGAGGAGGCGTTCCCGCCCTTTTCATCGTCGCGGGAACGGCGCACGAGCCACGTCTGGAACATCGTAAAGATGTTTTGAAGCGTCCAGTAAAGCGTGAGCGCGGACGGCATCGTGTAACAAATGATGGGGAAAATCGCCATCATTGCGTAGAACATATTTTTCTGCCCCGGTTGCGCGTTCGGCATCGGAGTCATTTTCATGTTCAGGAACATCGTCGCACCCATGAGAATCGGGAGAATGTGGATTTGCGCGCCGATGAACGGGATCCGCACGTCTTCAAGCCCGGGAATCACGTCCGGCATCGAAAGGTCGGGAATCCACAAGAACGGTTGCAGGCGCAGTTCCGCGCAAGTCTGGAACGTGCAGTACATCGCGAAGAAAATCGGAATCTGAATCAGAACCGGGAAGCAACCGGCGAGCGGGTTGATTTTGTTGTCGCGATACAACTTCATCATTTCCTGCTGCATTTTCTGCGGGTTGTCTTTGTATTTTTCGCGAATGTCCTGCATCGGCTTAGAGAACTTCTGCATTTTTTTCGCGGAGCGCTGTTGCGCCATCGTCAGCGGCCATGTGATTCCCTTGACGATAAGCGTCATTACGACAATCACCCAGCCCCAAGACCACGCGTTCGCCGGAATCAGATCGTGAATCCAATTCATCACGGCGACGAGAATTTTGCAGAGCCAGTCGATGCTGATAAAACCGAAAAGGCTCGTAAACTGCACCACGGCATCCGCGTCTTCAATCAGATCCGCACTCTGCAACTCCGCAAAGCGCGTGTATTCCTTCGGACCGACGTAAAAATACGTGTCAAGATTCAGCGAACGCAGCGCCGGAAGTTTCAGGTGCGCGTAGCCGACAACGGACAAATCCGTTTTGTTGTCCATATCTTCCGCGGGAACGAGCTTTTCCGGAAAAACGGCAAGATCGGAAATCAGCGGACGCACGTCCGTCTGCGGGAACGCAAGAATGTTTGCAAAATACTGATTCGTCGTCGCAAGCCACTGGAACGGTTCGCCGCTTTCGGCGGGAACGACAAACGAGGCGTGCGCGGGATGCGCGCCCAAGCCCAAAAATCCGCTACTCGCAACGAAATGACTCGTCGCCACTTTGTCGTAGCCGTCGCCGTTGAACCACGACGCATTCAAGAAAAGATTTGCCGTATCGCCGTTGGTCGGCGGAAGCATTCCGGTCGAAAGATAGAGGTCCCCGGCGGGAACAGAAGCAGCGCCTGCAGCGGGAGCGAGCTTCACCGTGTGGCGGACGAAATACGGATCTGTCGCGCCGCGCCCTTCGTCGTCAAGCGAAACCGTGTAAACGCGGCGAACGGTTTTCTGCGCGTCGGAACCGACGAGCGTCAGCGTGCGCGTTTTCGCGGCATCATCCGTCACGTCGCTTTCCACGGAGAAAACGATGCCCCACGGCTCGGGCTTTCCGCTAAGCGTCGCGGGAGCGCCGGCAAGCGTCAGCGCGGGAACGCTCGAAGCGTCGTTAAACACGACGGGCGCGCTGTCGTTCTGCGACTGCGGAAAATCCTTAAGCTCGACGCTTTCGACCGCGCCGCCGAACGAGCTCAACCGCAACGCGATTTTGCCGTTTTCGAGCGTGAAAATCTTTTTCTCGCCGACAAATGCCGACGAAGCTTTCGCCGGAGCGGGAGCGGGTTGCACGGGAACGACACTCGTCGGTGCCGTTGCAACAGCGGGAGCCGGCGCGGGTTGCGGAGCGTTTTTCGCATTGAAAAACATCAGCCCGACCGCCAAGCCAATCAGCAAAATTCCGATAAACGTGCTTTTCTTGTCCATGAAATATCCTAAACGGGACAAGGAAAACAGAATTTCCTGCCGAGGCAAATTGAAAATGGATAATGCTTAGTGAATAACGAATAATGAATAACTCATTGTTCAAAGTGGTTCCTTCGTCGGTATTTGCCGGAGGCAAAAACCTTAGCACTGCGTTATTCACTAAGCATTATTAACCATTATTAGATTAGCCCGGCGGTTTCCGGGAAACCGAGCGCAAGATTCATCAGCTGAACCGCCTGCCCGGAAGCGCCCTTCACCACGTTGTCGATACACGACGTGATGACAAAATTTTTCGTGCGCGGGTCGTAAACAGCGGAAATATCCGCTCTGTTCGTTCCCGTAACGTGCGCCGTGTCGGGGAATTTCCCGCTTTTCAAAACAGCGACAAACGGTTTGCCCGCATACGCTTTTTCCCAGCACGCGTAAACGTCTTCGACGGTCGCGCCGTTCGCGGGAACGGTAATCGTCGTCGAAATCCCGCGCTTCATCGGAGCCAGATGCGGGCAAAACTGCACGACAATCGGCGTTCCCGCCGCGAGCGAAAGCTGCTCTTCAATTTCGGACAAATGGCGGTGTTTCGGCAAGCCGTAAGCCTTTGCCGATTCGTCGCGCTCACAATACGCATACGCCAAGTCCGCTTTTTTCCCCGCGCCCGAGACGCCGGAATAGGAATTGATCACGCACGTTCCCGCCGACGGCTTAATCACGCCGCCGCGCAAAAGCGGAACCAGTGGAATTTGGATACTCGTCGGATAGCAACCCGGGCACGCCACGAGCGCCGCAGACTTCCAGACATCGCCCTGCGCGAGCTCGGGAACGACGTAAGGAGATTTTTTTAAAAGCTCAATATCCGGATGCGGCTTGCCGTAATATTCTTCGTAAATTTCCGGCGAGTTCAGACGAAAGTCCGCCGACAAATCAAAAACACGCTTGCCCGCCGCAACGAGCGGCCGCGCATATTCCGCCGCAACACCGTGCGGCAACGCGAGAAACCACACGTCAATCGGTTCTGCGCAAATCGCCTGCGGTTCCGCCGGAATAAACGTCAACCCGGCGGGAACCATTTCGCGAAACTGCGGCATCACGTCCGCCAGCGGCGTTCCCGCGAGCGAGCGCGAGCACACGCAGGCGAGCTCCGCGTTCGGGTGGCGCGACAACAGGCGCACAAGTTCCTCTCCGGCGTAACCGGACGCTCCGACAATTCCGACTTTGATTTTGCTCATAGTAGCTTGCCATTTTCGATTTTCCGCGCGGGAACGCAAAGTTTTTTTGCTCAAAAAAAACTTTTCCCGAAAATAAGACTTGCACAAATACGCAAAAAGCGTATTGTTAATGCTTCTTTCAGCCACTTTAGCTCAGTTGGTAGAGCATCTCATTCGTAATGAGAGGGTCGTTGGTTCAAGTCCGACAAGTGGCTCCATTTTTTTTAAGGGTGTGCGCTCGAATCTGTCGGGCGCTTTTTTTTTGTTTTCGCGCGGAGAAGAGAATCCCGCGCCGACATTTTTAAAGTTTTCTTCGCGTGCGGGAACGTTTTATACTACGACGCGTTATGCACGATATCTCGCAAGGAAAAATACTCGTTACCGGCGGCTCCGGGCTTATCGGAAGCGCCATTATCGCCCGCCTCAACGAACTCGGACACACGAACATTCTTGTTACCGACAAGCTCGGCACGGATTTGCGCTACAAAAATCTCGTTCCTTTGAAGTTTGCCGAATACATGGAATACGAGGATTTTGACCGCGCCCGTGAAAGCGATCCCGCGCAGTTTGCCGATATCAAAACGATTTTCCACCTCGGAGCGTGCTCCGCAACAACGGAAAAAGACTGCACCTACCTCATTCACAACAATTACGAGTACACAAAAAAACTCGCCGCATCCGCGCTCGAAAACGGTGCCCGCTTTGTTTACGCCTCGTCCGCCGCAACCTACGGGAACGGAGAAAACGGCATGGACGACGAAGGCGACATTCTCCCGCTCAAGCCGCTGAATATGTACGGCTATTCGAAGCATCTTTTCGACCTGCACGCGCTCCGCAACGGCTATCTCGACAAGATCACGGGCATCAAGTACTTCAACGTTTTCGGCCCGAACGAAAACCACAAAGCGCACATGGTCAGCATGGTCTTCCGCGCATTTAACCAGATTCGCGAAACCGGCGGCGTGAAGCTCTTCAAAAGCTACAAACCGGAATACGCCGACGGTTGCCAAATGCGAGACTTCCTCGGTGCCAAAGAAGCGGCGGCAATCACCGTACACCTCGCACAGAACGAAGAAGCGACGGGCTTAGTCAACGTCGGCGCGGGGAAAGCGCGCACCTGGCTCGAACTCGTTCGCCCGATTTTCGCCGCGATGGGCGTTCCCGAAAAAATCGAATTCATCGATATGCCGGAATCGCTCCGTGCGCAGTACCAATATTTCACGCAGGCGAAAATCGATAAGCTGACGCGCTTGGGCGGCGCACAATACCTCGTCCCGCTCGAAGAATCCGTTACCGACTACGTCAAAAACTACCTCATTCCCGACAAACACCTCGGCGAATGATTTTCGCGGAAACGGGGAACAGAAGACCGAAATTCCGGCAAATCCCCGTTCCCCGTTTTTTCCTCGCAAATCCCCTATTTCCCTAAAAACACAAACATGAAAAAAACAAAACTCATTGTCGCAATTGCGCTCTCCGCACTCGTTCCGTTTGCCGTAGTCGCAAAACCCATCGCCGCTCCCGCAAAACCCGCCGCTCCCGCCGCCGTCAAAAGCTCCACGCCCGCCGGCTGGACGGACGATTTTGAGGCTGCGAAAAAACAGGCAGATGCCGAGGGGAAAGACCTTCTCGTCGCCTTCTCCGGCTCTGATTGGTGCGGCTGGTGCATCCGCCTCGAACACGAAGTTTTTTCTAAAGGCGGATTCACGGAAAAAGTGTCCGAACTCTTCGTGCCCGTTTACATTGACAACCCGAACGACACCACCCGGCTTTCCGAAGTCGCAAAAAAGCAAAACGGCGCGCTCACACAGCACTATCGCATTCGCGGCTTTCCCACCGTCTTGCTAATGGATTCCGACGGAGATGTTTTCGCCGAAACCGGCTACGCGGAAGGCGGACCGGAAAAATACATCGAACACCTGAAAAAAATCTCCGCCGAAGGGAAAGATTCCGCGCAGTACAAAACACAGAAAGCAATCGCACGCGTTCCCGCAGGTCCGGACCGCGCAAAGCAACTCGACGAACTTCTCGCGGCAATGCCGCTCAGCGTCCAAATCTTCAACATCAAATACATTGAGGAAATTCTTGCCGCGGACCCCGAGGGCAAACTCGGTCTTCGCACCAAATATCCGTATTTCACTACCGTCATGCCCATCGAAGAGGAATTCCGCCTCACGATGCACAAGCTGTCCAAACTCGCCGACGATGCCGTTAAAGCTGCCGGCTCACCAAGAGCCAAAGACGAACGCATGACCATCATAAACAACGTTTTGAAGGAAAATCTCCAAATATTCGACGGTATTCGCGTTCGCGCCGAAGCCGCAAAAAAACTTTTCCCGAAAAGCGCCCCCGCCGTCCGTCCGCTGCAGGAAATCCTGCTCCAGCTTCACTACATGACGCAGACCGCAAAAGGACTGCCGATGACACCGCCTCCGAACATCGACTGACGAACGCCGCGCCTGCCGAAACAAAATCATGCCCGCCGCCTTTTTGAAAAAAGCCTTGTCCGCCGTCGCCCTCTGTACGCTTTGCGCGTGCACGACAACGCCGGAGGAAAAAACCGCGGAGAAACGTCCGCTCCCGCTCGACGACACGCAGATCACCGTTGCCGCCGCACCTGGATCCCTCGCCGAATTTGAGCGCGCCCTCGAAGAAGCGCTCGTCTCCGGCGATTCCGATCTCGCCGCCTATTTCGCGGAATACGTCCTTTCCGCCGAAGAATTACTCGATTTTGTCGAAAAAAAATTCCCGGGCAAAAGTTTCAATTCCGCCGACCTCAACAACGTTGACACCCCGTCGGAAAACGCACGCGAAATCCGCTACACGCTCGCCCGTCGCCTCCTGCGCGAAGGGCAATGGGCGAAGGCGCGCAATTATTTCCCCGAAGACCTCCTTCCCGTTTTCAATGCCTACGTTTCCGCAATCCAACGCGGCTACAACCCGAAACTTTCCGACCTCGACCGCGCGCGCGGATTCTGGGATGCCGCACTCATCGTGCGCAACGACGGCGACGCGCTCTTTCTCGCCGCCGCAGGTCCGATTTACATTTCCGGCGGCGAATGGGAAGAAAATCCGATTCTGAAACTTCGTTTTTCGGAAAATCTCGCCAACGCAGAAGAGCGTTCCCGCGTGGAATCGCGCGATATTTCGCGCTTCGTCAACGACCGCCGGTTCCGCGCCGCCATGCTCGCGCAAAACGCCGCAAGCCTCCTTCCGAACAACGACGAACGCACCGCTCGCCTGCTCTGCTCCGCCGGAGTCTGGCTGCGCTACCGCGATCCTAAAACCGCCGACGCTTTCTACAAATCCGTCGTCATTCGTTGCCCGCAGACCGAAATCGGGCAACATTGCCAAGACCTGCGCTGGTTCCCGCCGACGCTCTCGTGGACGGACGAAGAGGCGTGGAGCGGCGTTACGGAAGTTGATGATTGAAAGATGAAAGCTGAAGTTTCGGAAAAGACCCAAGCATCCGGCTTCAGGCATCAGGCAATTACAACGCCTTCGGCGCGTGGAATGTTGAATGTGTAATGTTAAACATTAAACAAAGCACTTTGCCGGTCTCTCGTCTTCGGCTTCTAACCGCTTGATGCCCGATGCTTGATTTTTGGAACTTGTTTACGGACGCACACGCCCATTTGCCGGAGAATCCCGCCGACGATGAAAAAATCGCCGTTCCCGCAACGGCAAAAATTTTGCTGAATTCGACGCGTCCGGCCGATTTTCCCCGCGTTGCCCGCCTCGCAAAAAAATTTCCCGGACAAATCGTTCCCGCGTTCGGCGTTCATCCGTGGTTTGCCGAAGAATGGAACCCGGAAACAAAAAAAATCCTGTGTAATTTACTTTCGGATACAACCGGCGCAAATATCGGAGAGATCGGGCTCGACCGCTGTCGCGGAAATTTTCCCGCACAGGAAAAGGCTTTTCGCGAACAACTCGCCCTCGCCTCCGAATTTCGCGTTCCCGTGACGATTCACATCGTACGCACATTCGGAAAAACCGAAGAAATTTTACGCGAATTTTTCGTCGCGGGAACACTCCCGCCGTTTCTGCTTCACGCATATTCCGGCTCCCCGGAACAGGCAAAAATTTTTTCCGGGTTCGGCGGTGCCTTTTCCTCCCCGAAAAAAACGCTTCCGCCGGAATGTTTCGTCGTCCCCGAAAGCGACCGCCCGCTCCTCTAACGGGGAACGACGCTCTTATTTACGGGACAAGGCGACATGGCTCCACGCCTGCCGATATAAAAAAAGGTTCCCGCAGAAAACCTGCGGGAACTGTATTTCGTCGGGGAGTTTGGGAAATAAGAATCAAAAGTTTGAGAAACAAGCAAGTAATGAAAACTCTCGAAAGTTTGGGAGTTAAGGTTTGAGAAATAATGCCGAAAGTTTGAGAAATTAAAAAAAAGCGAGTCTCACGAAAGCTAAACCTTCGAGAGACTCTTTTTTTTTTACAGGAAGGAGAAAATTTTAATCGTCGTCTTCGTCGTCGACTTTCTGAAGCCCGAAAACTTCGAGCATTTTAGAAACGTCGAAACCTTTTTTGCATCGCCAAGCGCGCTTGACTTCTTTTGCCGCTTTGTGGGCGGTTTTGAAGTCGTGGAATGAGTTTCCGGCCTTTTTGTGCGGATCGTCAGCGCCGACATCGCCAACCTTTGCGGCCACGCAACCGTCAGAATCAACGTAATAGAACGCGACCCGAGAATCGTCCGGATGAACGCGAAACTCTTTTGAATCGTCGTCAAAATCAGGATTTTCTCCGGCGCTCACCCAGGAACCAGCCCGAGAGTCTCGCATCTGAACGCGAAGCCCTGTTCCGAAGGCGACAATCTCATCGTAATTATCCCCAAGCGCCTCGCAAACGTCCATAAGCGCCGCCTTGTCGAAATGCCCAATCAGCTTTTGTGCGTGCTTCTTTTTCATCGTTTGTCCTTTCTTTTTTTTTTAAATTAAACCCTTGCGGGAACGGATTTCCCGTTCCCGCAAGGCGGGTGTTAGGCAGTCGCCGTTCCGGTTGCGCCCGTCACGGTCGTCGCGGGAAGCCGCGCAAGGATTGCGGCAAGCGTCGCGTTGATCGTGTTAAACGCTCCCGTGATCGCATTGCTCTGCTGGGCGTTATTGTTGATCAGCACACTCGTCTGCGCCGAGGTCAGTAGGTCGCCGATGCGTTCCTTTTGGGCGGCGATGATCTCATCCTTGTGTGCGAGAAGATTTGCCGTCTGGAATTCCTGCGCCTGCGCGCGGGTTGCATTGCCTTCGTCCTTGACCGCCTGAATGACGGACGCGAAGTTGCGTTCCTGCTGGAACCCGAGCTGGGCGAACCCTGTCTGAATCGTGTTTGTCTGCTGCAGGATCGATTTGTCGACGCTGCAGAAACCTTCGGCAATCGCCTGTTTTGTCGAGCAGCAGCACTCGCCGATTTTGTTTTGGATCCCGAGGTTTGCCATGTCAACAGAGTGGCCGAGGGCGCACATTTTGTCGCTAAGGCTCGCCGCCGCGGTCTGAACAGCGCTAAGAATCTGATTTTGCGTCAGCGCACCACACTTGAGCTGCCCCTCAATCTCAGACACCTTAGCACGGATCGCGTCAACCTGTTGTGAGTTAAGACCAAGCACTTCCGCCGTCGCATAACCCATGTTTTGCATGCCGCAACAGCCCCCGACGCCTCCTCCGAAGCGATTACCGAAGGCTCCGTTCCCGGCGAAAAGAGAAAGCGCGATCAATCCGAAGATCCACTCTCCCATATTCATGTTGCCGTTGCAGTTGCCGTTACTACCTACCGGGAAGGGGAACCCCCACCCGAACCCGTTACCATTTCCGTTCATGGTTTCGTCTATCCTTTCTTTGTCGTTATACATTTTTTTTGTTTCCCAATGTCCCCGGCGGCGGGCTCCTCTTCCCGCCAATCCCCGGCGACGCGCGAATACACGCTCCTCTCGAAAGAATAGTCAAGCGTCTACTCATTTTTTTTTACAAAAAAAAAACTCCCGATGTCGGGAGTTTGAGAAATAAGAATCAGACCGCCAAAGTTAGCTGTGCATCCGCCGGAAAATTTAACGTGTTCCCGGCGCTCCACTTTTTTTCTCCACGCAAGCGCCCACGGGCGATCTCGGCATACTCCGGCGACATCTCAACGCCCGTACACTCATGTCCGATACGCGTCGCCGCGACGACAGTAGTTCCGGACCCTGCGAACGGGTCCAAAATAGACGCGCCAGGCTTCAAGACACGCATCAAGTGCCGCATGAGCCCGACCGGCTTGCCGGTCATGTGCATTTTTTCCGAGGAACGCAGATGCTCGCGGTAAACACCGGCAGGGCAATCCCGGACCTCCCGGCTTTGCTCCGGACCAAGATCGCCGTTTGTTGCGACAACGACGTATTCCTGCTGATTGCGAAATGCACCGAGAGAGGGCCGACAACCTTCGGTTTTGTCCCAAACAACAATTCCCCTCCACGTCCAGCCGGCAATCTGGACAGCATCAGACGTCAGCGGGAGTTGGCGCCAGTCGGTGAAAACCATCAACCACCCGCCGTCACGTGTCGCCCTCAAAGCTCGACGCATCCACTCGGCACTCCAGAGCATGTGAGAGCGTTGGTCTCGCCCATCGTTTTTAAATTCCGGATATACCCGGTTGGAGTTTCCCATGATGTATTTTTTAGATGGCGCCACTCGCCGCGACGGAGCCCTTAGCCCGCCGGACGCGTAAGGCGGATCTGTAATCACAGCGTCATAAACACCCGGCTTGCACTTCGCCAAAAAATCAAAGCAATCCCCGCAAACAATCTCGCTCATCGTTATCCTTTCTATCCGTTTGCCGCCGCTTCAAGCGCGTCGACGCGTGCCAAGAGCGCATCGTAGTCCGACTTCGGGACGTAGAGAGTGTCTGCGTATGGCTTAGTGAGAATTTCCTGTGGGATTTCGTCTCCGACGCCTGCGGGGATTATGGAATTACAATACAGACTTCCGTCCGAATTAAAAACTTTAACAAAGAGGTTTGTCAGATCAGCATCGATCTCCACGGTTTTTCCTTGAAGTACATCGGCGAGCGTAACACTCTTTGCGTGAAGATCTTCGAGCGTGGCGACTGTGCGGTCTTCGCCGTCGTAATAGGGGAAAATAAGCGATTGAGAGGGATTAATCCCGTCAAAATCAAGCGACACTCCGCCGGAAGCCTCGTGGCGTAAGAACATCACGTTGCATTTTGATACTCTTGCGGTGTTGGAGGTCGTGGCGACCGTACCCGAAGCCGAAGGAAAAAGGAGATAATACGGTATACCGCCACTGGTCCACTGAATCCCAAAATCGCCACCCGTGCCGGAGTCGTAAAATTCCACACTGATAGGCGCTCCGAAATCCACTTCCCAACGAGGATTTTTTCTGAATGACCACCGTTCGTCCCCTTCCTCTGTCGACACCCCGCTAAGCGGGGCGAAACGAAGCGTTATCAGCGGGTAATATCCTGCCGCCCCGACGGTGCCGGACGGTGTCCCGAGCGGACCGGTCAAAGCCCCTCCGATCCCCGTCCCGGAAACGCATCGGCATCCGACGCGTCCGTCGTTTCCTCCGGAGGACTCGTCCGGATTGGTGACCAGCACTATGGCGACTTTCTCGCCTGCGCTCGGCGGTCGCACTCCCGGGACAGGCTCCATGTCGAACGGGACTTCCGCGCCGTTCCCGTAGTCGACCCATTTACAGGAATTAGAAGATTGAGCAGCAACGACCCACTCATCGTCCTCATCTTTCAAAATGCGCGCCCACATGGGCACATTCGGGTTCGGCATCGAGCCGCTTGATCGAGAGTGAAACACAAGTCGAGTTACGGACACGGCACTGCCGAACGCCCCAAGCGAACTTAGCGTACCGATAAAACCGTAAGAGTTTGCATCTGCGTTGCCCTCCGGAGGCACGGTCTCAATTAGCGGAGTGAATCGGTCATTAACCTGTCCGAGCGTTGTTGCCTCGTCGTTGTTTTCTGCGGGAACGCCGAGTTGGAGAGGAGCGCCGAACACCCTGTTTGTCGGGACTCCGTCCGCCGCCATTGCCATAAACCCGTTCATTGAGCCGCCCGGAGAACACGCAAAAATCCGCGAAGCAAAATCACTCAACTGAAAACCGGAGAAATAGCCCCCGTCGACGGAGGTTGTAACGAAGGTGCGGGCCGGGCCGACGTCTATATTGCTTCCGTCGTGGCCCGAGAAAAGACCTTGGAGCCCGGGCATGTCGTCGGTTAAGGCGATCACCCCCGATTTGCCTTTCGGAAGTTCGATGCGTTGAGAAGAAGCGCCTTGCAAATGACGAAGTTGAAACACGGTTAGCGTTCCGGTCTTAACGGAATACGGTTCAATGTTTGTCGAGATGGACGCTTGGAAGTTGGCGCCGCCTACAACCCGGATCCCGTCGCTGTCTATTTTCCAACCGAGTTTGTTCTTGTTTTTGTCGTTGTAGTCGATTCCGATTCCGGCTTTGAAGGACTTGTATTCGAGGACCTGCTGTACGGTGCGAAGGTCCACATAATTTTCCGCGAGGTCGGTTTTGACGGAATCGATTTCGTTGCGAAGCTGCTCCGCTGCCGTCGGCGTGATATCCGGCGGCACGCCGTTATCGAGCGCCGAGGCGGAAACTGAAAGCACGAGTTGCCATTCAACGCGTGTCGGGAACGCCGCCGTGTCGTCGGTTACAATCACACCGCAAAGCAAATTAAGCGTTTCGCGGTCGGCGAAGGCGGCGGCAAGGGCATCCGTGTTCACGGCGAGGCTGACGGACGCGCACGCGGGAACGCCGTCTTCGCCCGTTTCGGTGTTGACGGTTACGGGGGCGGTGCACAGCACCTCCTTCCGCGAGCCGTAGGGACGCATTGCGAGGGTGACGGCGCTTCCCTCAACGGGAGCGAGCTCTCCGAGGAAGGCGATTTCAATTTGCCCGCGAAATCCCTGAACAAGAGGAATTACGCGCGGGAGCGGCTTTGTTTTCGCCGCGTCGGCATAAACACCCGGCGTCGCCGGGAACGTGTTTGTGTCAATGTAAATTTTCATTTTTCAGCCCAAATTTTTAATTTTTCCAAATAGCCGGAAATATCCGGAATATCGCGATTCAGCGCTCGGCACATATCGGAGACGCGCCCCTTCGTCTCGTCAAAAGAGATATATCCGTAATGTGACGCGATACAGTCCGTCGCCGTATAAGCGCGCATGCGCCAATCACACTTTGCCTTGTTGATCTGGCAACAGGTCAAGTCCTGATTTCGAT
The DNA here is from genome assembly GCA_017935025.1 of Opitutales bacterium. Lineage (GTDB taxonomy): Bacteria > Verrucomicrobiota > Verrucomicrobiia > Opitutales > UBA953 > Spyradosoma. Next base: position 77,993 of record JAGBIL010000040.1, read on the forward strand.
CGATCAAAAATGCCGAAAAAACGCGGTCCTCGTTGCCAAAATACCTGTCAATCAAGGTCGGCGTAATAAAAGCCGAATAATCACGCACGCGGGAAACTGCGCGCTTCGACATGGCGTAGGCGTTCCCGTTAGCGTATCCGTCTTCGTTTTTGTGCCGACGGATGTAAACAAAGTCGACATCGCTACACTCAATCGGCGCGACAAATGCGTCCGGCCGCCACATTGCCGTGTCCGAGTCGAGCTTAATCAGGCAATCGCAATCAAATCCGGCGTAAACTTTCGCCATCCCCAAAATCGCCGGTTTGTATCGCAGCGTTTCGCCGCGCGGAAAATCCGCCACGATTTTCTCGACCCCGTCGGGGACCGGCATTCCGGCGTGCTTAGCCTCCACACACCAAACACGCCGCCACCCGGCGGGAAGCAATGCGCCGCAAAGGGCGGCTTTCGGGGCATCCTTCGGGTAGGTAAAGGTCAAACAAACAATATTATGCATCACTCCACAAAATCCTCTTGCGTAACGCCGGAGATGTCCCATGACCCGGCGATGTCGTTGCGATCAATCGCCGTTTCCGCAAATTCCGAGCCGAGTTCCATGCGGAACCCGAGGGCCAGCGCAGGGCGAACCTCTATCATGCCGTGGCGGATCGGCACAAGCGAGGTCTTTCCCGCATTGCGCGCGATAATCGCCATCGGAACACTCACACGGAAGTTTGCGACAGGGGCGTCATTAAAATTCCCCTCGAGCCGGTAGGTTACAGAGATCGCATTAGTTCCCGCACTTGCGGTTTTTACGTCGAAGGTGAATGCCGCCGTCATTTGCTGCGGCACCCAAGGAAGCGGAAACGGAGCGCCCTCCGTGCCTCCGCCCCCGAAAACATCGTAAACATTGTGCACCCGCCAGCTGAGAGTTCTTTCCCCGTCCACCTCTGCGTAAACCAGAACGGCCCTGTCATCTTCCAGTTCCGCGCGCACACAAAGACCGTCCTTTGTCGCGTAACTGTTCTCGGCAAAGGGAGCCGTGTCATAATTCCCGACGGAGTCGCTACGAGTCGGAGTAAAAACATCGCCCGGGCCGGAATACATCACATTCACTCCGGACACGCCGTTCGTCCCGTAAATCTGATGCGGCGTCACCATTAATGCGACTTTGCGGAGTTGCCATGTGTTTTCTCCGACTTTTGTCCACGCAAACGGATTGCCGGCATAGCTTTCTCCGGAGCCGCCTTTTTCTCCGAGCCAAAAATCTCCATTCAAATACTGCAACACCGTCAGGTCGGTTATTCCGTTTTCCGTTCGCGCAAAATTGATATACGCGACAACGGTCTCAATCACTCCGGAGCCGTCGCTGTTCGCTGACGGTGCTTCCGGGCTGAACCCGACAGTAACACCATCCACCTTCCCGTCCGTCAGCGTCGCAAACAAAAAGATATATCCGGGCGCGGGGACGCTGATTTCCGTCGCCTTGTATCCGCCGGAATCGGTATCGTACTCGCCCACAATCCACGTGTCCGCATCCGTGCCATCGACTCCCGTATCGGCGGCAACAATCCCCGCGGGAACAGTCGCACGGTTTCCGTGCCACACGCCCGGCTCGACACTCGCCACCACCGAGGATGTCGCCGCGTCGTAATAAACGGACACCTCAAACGGGTGCTTTTTCCCGGCAGCTCTGGAGCGCAACATCCCCGCTCCTCCGGAACGCGCAACGGACCCCGCCGCCAAATGCCGCACAGCGTTGATCAGTTTGTTCTGGTCGGAGGCGCGAATCGGCGAGCCTTTAGATACAAGCGGCGGAAGCTCCATCATGTTGCCTCCTCGTAAAGGTCTCGATCCCAGGCGTTCGCGCCGATGTATGAGCGCTCCCGCGTAAACACACCGCCGGAATATGTCAATCGGTCGCCCGCGCCCAGCCACTTGAAACCCTCCGGAACCGGAATATTTTCCATCTTGGGCGATGCGACAATCTTTGCCATCTCCTGCCCAAAATCGTTCGGTGCGGTTGTCGATTCTTCCGTCCGGGAGAGCGTCGGGGCCGGGTAATAATAAGCCTCAATTCCCGCAAGGCGTTTTTCGATAAATTTCCGAATGACTTCCATACCCGACGCGTCAATATTCAATTTCCCGCACTCTTTTTCCAAAAGCTCGTCCGCTTTGTCTACGGTTTCGGCGTCAATGTAGAGTTGGGCGATTTTTGCGGCCTGCGCTTTTTTATGTGCACCTTCCGAGTTGAACGACCAAAACGGAGCGGAGGTGAGAGGCTTCTCGATATTCTGAAAATCAGCGACTTCCACGGGATCGGCCAAGCCCGCAGACCCGATGCCTGAGCTGCCTCCGGCACGATCAAGCGAAAACGTAAGCGTTAAGATTGCCTCGACGGGGCTTTCGTGCGTCGCCTCAACTCCTGACAGCGTCCACACGTATCCTTCCGGTGACGGCCATTCCGCCGGCACCACAGCGGAAGATCCGGGAACGAGCGAAATTGCCGCCTCCGAAATTGTTTTCGGCGAACCGATGAAGCGCCCGACAAGGGTCTTGTTTCCGTTCCCGTCCATCCGGAACGTCCACGCACCCTCCGCCTCACGCTGACCCTGAATCTCTTGTACAATTTTTGTCATCTCTAAAAAAGGTAAATATTACGCAAAAACGGCGGCGGTTTGAGCGTCGGCGATTTTTCTCAAGTACTTGTTTGCCTGCGCCGTATTTTTTGCCGTCTGCCTGCTCGCCAAAATCGCCGGCGACTGCACGCCTCCAAGCATCCCGCCGACGCGTGCGAGGCTGTCTGCGGCGACACTGTTCCCGCCGCCCGTCAACGCCGGAAGCGAAAAATCAGACTTCGCCGGTGAGCCCGCCTCGCTCTTTTCGCCGCCTTCGCGTTGTGACGGAGGTGTCCAACCTTTCATCATGTCGCTCAGGTTGCGCATCTCGTCCTTAATAAGCATGTCTTCAAGCGGCTTCGCGCTCCATTTTTCATTGGTCGCCCAATCTTCCGCCTGTTTCCCAAACTCATCCCCGAGAGCCTTAAAAAAATCCGAATCCCAATTGTGCCCGATAGCCTTGGATAGTGCCGCCGCAGCAGCCGCTACTGCCGCAACGAGATATTCGCCGGCGCCCATGATTCCGTCCACGAGCACGCCGACCGCTTTAACAAACGCGACTTTAAGCAAGTCGCCGATTATCCCGCCCTGAAACACGCGCACGAGATATTCCACGCCGTAGGCGATACTGTCGCCGAACAGTTGCCCCTGCTTGGCGAGATCTATCTTGTTAAGGGATTCCAACACGGAGTTCAGCGGGGCGACAACGCCCTCGGCAAGCCCGGCAAAAAACGTCTTAAGTTTCGTCCCGATGTTTTCGAGCAGGACACCCGCGCGCGCAAACGCCTCCGCGTTTCGCGACATGATATCCACGGACGAACCAAGCGTTGCCGCTGCGTTTTTGAGCGCGGTCGGATTTGCGAAAAACTGCATCAACTGCGCCCCTTGCTCCTCAAACAGCTTCATCACGGCGCGCGCTCTCTCTTCCTGTGATCCGATGCCGCGAATCGCCTCGCCGAGCATTGACATCTGCTCAACGGCGCCTCTCCCCTTGAGCGCTTCGGCGCTGATGCCGAGCCGCTCAAATGCGTCCGAGCCTTCCGCAATCCGCTTTTGCATTTTGGATACGATGCTTTCAAGCCGGAGCCCTTCGGCGCCGTTCTCTTTAAACGCCTGCGCAAGCAACATCGTATCTTTGACGCTTGCCCCGATTGCCGCGGATTGACGAGCCAAATCCTTACCCCAATCAAACGCGGACGAAACGCCTTTTACCGACGCGGCGACCGCAGCGACGGATGCCACTACAGACGCAAACACCGCCTTGATTGACGCTCCGGCAACACTAAAACCATTCGACATCTTCTTTGCGGAGTTCCCGGCGTCTTCAACATTTTCGGAAAGCTCAATGACTTCATCGGAGGAGTCACCGACAACCGGAGAAATTTCGGCAAACTGCGCAGGCAGACCGGAAAGGCTCCCCTTTAGCTCGTTCGCCGCAATCTCCGCACCGCGAAGCGCATCCGAAACCCCCGAAAGGTCCACCCCGCCGAGAGTCGAGCCGGAAATCCCCTTGATTTGCGAGGACACCGCGCGAATTTCGGCAATGACTGCCTGCGCGCCCTGCGTTGAAAATCCGATTTTAACCTCTCCGTTTGCCATATCAGTAAACCACTTCTCCGCTCATGATTTTGTCGACGCCGATAATATTGATGTCCTCGTCGACGTAATTTGTCACCTCTAACCCCGCATGTTCACACGCGGCTGCGTACATCATATGTGTGAACGCAGGCTCTGCGGCGAGGTAGTCGGTCCAAGACCATCCGTATTCCCTCGCCATCAGAGCCGCGAGCGTTACGAAGTAGCCGCAGCCGCCTCTCCGTTTCCCCCGGAGCCGCCCGTTACGGGAATAGACTTCCGGAAGCGCACCAGACAATCTTTGAAGATTTCGGCGACTTCCGCCATTTCCTCCGGAGAAAAATCCGCACAATACTCAAGCGCGGGAACACAAACACCTTGCTTGGAGGAAAGATGTCCTACAACCTCCGAAACCGGATGCGTCATCGCATACGCCACAATCGGAAGCGCAGCGACAAACTTCATGTCGTTCATCTCGACAAGCCCGAAACCGGACTTTTCGAGCGCGAACATAACAAGATTGGTGTTGTAAACCTTGACGCCGCGAAGCTCATACGCGCGGCCGACGAGGGAATCAACAGCTCGAGAGGGATTGTCTCTGTTCATCGTTTGCGTTCCCGTTAAGATTAGACAACCTGCGTTTCAGACGAGCCGGAAATTCCGTCCCACGTTTTTACGGAGACAGACCACCGGGAAAACTCCGTATTACTCGACGTTTTCGAGCGCGCCGTCACAATTCCGCCCTCGTAGGCTTCGCCGATGCCGGGCGGCTCGCTCCCGCCCGTCGCAAGCACGTCCAAGGTTTTTTCGGTAACGTGCTCTGTGAGAGCCACGCCGATAATATTCCCGTCCTTATCCTTTGCCGTGACTTCGCTTACCGACTCGGACGCGGTTACGCTTTGGATGTTCTCGTCCGTGCCTTCGGCTCCGAACGTGCCTTTTCCGATTACTTTTAATGCCATAATGCTTATTCTTTTTGTCGTTAAAAATTAGGTGTCATGTAAATTGCTGCGCCGAACTCGAGCGTTGCCATAAACTCGCCCGCGTCTCCAATCTGATGCGACCACGACTCAAACCACACGGGAACGCCGCCGAAAAACGGCTCCGCAAACTGCACGCCGTGCAGCGCCTCGATGAGCGCGCATCCCAAATCGCTCGTTGAGCGGATTGCCTTTTCGGCAATGATTTTCGGGGAGGTGATTGTTATGTTGAAAATGACTTTTGCTGGAGTTCCCTTAGCACCTTGGATCACCTCCGTCGTGCGCTGAAAGCCGACAATGACACACTGGCGCAAACGCCGGTCGATGTTTTCGCGTATCGTTTTTGCCGCGCCTTCATCAGTCGCCGCATACACGGGAACGTTTCCCGTTCCCGCATGATCGAGAAGGGACGAAACGGCAGGGATTTCCCGGATGAATTCCGCAAGTCCCTGTTCCGCCACGGCAACCGGATTCAAATCGAGCTTTGCCATATCAGATGCCTTCGCCTCCTATCCTGCGCTCGTACCAACGGCACGCGTTGATGACGGCGCGGTTGATATCTTCCGCCTGCGGAATAACTTCCGGGTGCGGCTTTTGCGTCACGGAGCGCACAAGAATGTAGTCAATCCCGTCGAATCCCCCGGAGGCGTTTTCCCGCGCAAGCGCGCGCCGCCCGCTTTTGAGGACGAACAGGTCCAAGCCGGGAATGCTTCCCGGGTTGCGTTTTTGAGACTTTGCCCAGCCGGAAACAGGAATTGCCAAGAACTTGGCGTTTTTCGGGCGCACGGTCCCGCCGCGAAGCTTGTGCGCCATTGCGACGGAGGCGACGACGACCGCCGCCGAGTTCCCGTCACTCGAAACCTCGGACGTTGTAACGTCCGAGCCCTCGCGAATATAAAAAGCATGGCCGTAACGGGAACGCGATTTGTCGAGCTGCCGGAAATTTTCGCGAAATATTCCCGCGACTTCGCCGGATGCGAGTTTCATCAGGCGAGACGGTTTTTGCACGCGGCGGAGCGTCGTCGTAAAAACGCGACGCGCCGAAGCATCATCCACCGTGATTTTCAAAAACTCACCCACGGCAAGCCCCTTTCTCTTGCGCCTCTTTGAGGCGACGCTCGGCGATTTCCGCGTATTCAGGGACAACCTCAATCCCGATGCCGATGCTCCCGGTTTGAGCGCAGGCAACCACCGTCGAGCCGCTACCCGCGAACGGATCGAGAACAACAGCCCCTTCGTCCGAAACAATGGAAACAAGTCGCTCCATGAGCCGCACCGGTTTTTGCGTCCCGTGTTCCGCGTGTGCGTCCCTACTCACGCGGATGATGTCCCGCTCCACAAATCCGGTTGTTATTGAGTTTAACAAGCCAAGAGTGCGATCAGTTTCGCGCAGATTTGCGCTGTGTGTAACGCCTTTTTTTCCGACGTTTCTTTTTCCGACGTTTCTTTTTCTTATTGGAACAGAACGCCCATTCCTGAGAAAATCGACGGCTTCCTTACATTTCTCCGGATGCTTAAGCGCGGAAGAGAGCTGTGCGATATCTCTTTCCCACTTTTCCCGCCCGTTCTCGCGGGACGCGCGAATTTCGGCATAAGGAACATGACGTTTGCGCAATGAAAATCCTTTTCTTCCGAAAATTACCGCGTCCTCGTGCGCTCGCAACAGCTTTGCCGTCGGCGACGAGCCAGCATCTTTTTTGTCCCAGCAGACGGACTCCTTAAACACAAACCCGAGCGCGTCGAGTTTTACGCATCGCCGAAAAAAGGGAACGCCGCGCCCGAACATCACAATCGCGCCGTTCGGCTTGAGAACGCGGTCGAATTCCGAAAACAAAGCATCTTCGTCAAAATCCGCATCTAACTTGTGCTTAAGGTAGCCATACGGCGGATCTGTTACGACTGCATCAACGGAGGCATCCGGAAGGCGTTTAATCACCTCAATACAATCTCCCCGCAGAATTTGCGAGCGGGTCAAATCAAGATTTAAACTCTTTGGCGTTGTCATGCCGAAGAGTTTAAACAAAAAGGGCACCCGAGGTTCGGATGCCCTGCACGAAATGACGTTTTTTTTTTTAACGAACAGTGAATAATGAATAGTGAATAATTCAGTGCGTAAGCCTTCGGCTTAATTAGAAATTAGAAGTTAGAAATTAGTTTTCTTTCTCATTCCTCATTCCTAATTTCTCATTCTTAAAATGTGTGCGTTATTCGTTATTCACTATTCACTGCTCGTTGAGCTTAAAGGAACGAAGCCGCGGAAATGAATTTTCTGGTCTTCGATTGTATCTTTGCAGTAAACAAAAAATTCTCCGACGGAGGTTTTTCGGGAAGCGGAGAAGCCCCATTCGCCGCGAGCCTTCACGTTTGTCGGCTCGTCCAGCACAAAGCGGCAAATCTTCTCGTCGTCCGGCTTCAATCCGGAAAAGTCGAAACGCGTTTGACATTTTGCGTAAACAAGCTCCCTGTCTGCCATCACGGAAAACGCCACGCTCGGCGCGTTTTGCCAGTCGTGTTCGAGTTTCTGCACGGGATCGACAACCACAACCGCGTTCCCGCAGACGGCGATTCTTTCCGCGCCGAAGCGTTTACGCAACTGCGCGAGCAATTCCTCGCGTATCTTCACATCTTTCGGGAGCATCGAAGCCAAGCCTGTATTCGAGTAGCTTTTCTTCTTTCCTTCCGCAAGCGTCAGATTGTATTGAGGCGACGGATACTGCGAGTTGATATAGCGAAAAAGCTCAAGGATCTCCGGAGACGTTCCCGGCTTCACGGTCGTCCAGTCGTCCATAAGGTTGGCGCAGATTTTGTCTCTTGTCTCTTGCGTGAGCTCCATTATTTACCTCTCATTTTAATAACTTTTCGCAACAGGTCAAAGGCTCTTTTACCGTATCCGTGAATGTCGTTCCCGCACAGATAATAGGCGACGACCTCGCTCAAAAACTCAAATCGTTTTCTTTCCGCGTCCGAGTAAAGCGGAGGAATTCGCGCGCCTTTGTATCCTTTGGCTTTCCGGACGTATCCGGCATGCATTTTGTCGAGCTCCGCACTTAGCTTCGGATTCGTCTCGATTTCCCAGTTAAACATGTGGACGACCTCGTGAATCGGCGTAGTCAGCCCGCCGTTTTTTCGGAAGGCGTCAAACGAAAGTCGCATCGCGCCCGTTTTTAATTCAATTTCCCCGGCATAGGTGCCTCTGCGGTCTTTGAGCTTGTCCACAATTTCGACGCGCGAAACACCCGCCGCATCGAGTAAGCCGGACTGCTTCGCAAACGCCAGCGATTGCGCAACGGCGCGCGCCTGCGCGTCGCTTGCGAGCGTAAGCTCCGCCGTGCGGTTTTTCCCGAGAAGCTCCGTAATGTATTTGCTCGCCTGCTCAAGCGTTGCGGCTTCCTCAAGCGGCTCCGGCATAACCACGCTTTTGTCAATCGCATACTCCGGGAGTTGAGGATTCTTCGGCACTTCCGCAGAGCCCGGAAACGAAACCGGCTCTCCTGCAGGGCTTTCCCCCGGCTTAACAATGCCGAGGCGTTCGGCTTCCGTGATGCTAATTTCTTTGAGCCCCATTCCGGAATTAAAGTCAAAGGGCGGTACGGGTGAGCCGAAGCGGGAGATTTTCCGCCAAATGGGATCTTCGCGCAGAGCAATCATGCGCCCCTCGTAGAATTTTCCGCCGGCTTCGCTCCAGCGTTCCCGCCACGCACGCGGAACATCGCGACGCTCTTTGCGCACCAACTCAAGGGCGGGATACGCCCACGCGTGGTCGGGATCGTCGGCTTTGGCGAGCAGGATTTCCGCATTGAGGCGTTCCCGCTGAAAATCGAAAATCAGCCCGAGGCGACGCGAGGATGAAATCTCCGTGAGAGCACCGTGCGACTGCGCGGTTTCGCTTTTCGCCGCCGGGAGCAGTTTTTTAAAATGCGAAATGAACCCGTTACGGTAAAAGACGGACTCTCCCCTCACGGCTCGCGCGATATAGTCCTGCATTCGCTCCAGCAGTTTCGCATCCGAAACCTTCGAGGAAAAGAACGCCGCATCATTGATATCCGCCGAAATGCGTTCCCGCTGCGCCGTCGAAAGTCCGCTCGCGTCGATGCGCTTAGACAAAAAACGCTGCGTGTCCTGCCCGCGAAACTCGACGCGGACTGCGTTTGCAAAAATTAGATACGCTTTGTGCATTTTTTGTTAATGAATAGCGAATAATGAATAACGAATAACGCAGTGCTAAGGTTTTTGCCTTCGGCAAAAACTTTGAACAATGAATTATTCACTATTCTTTGTTCGCTAATCTTTGTTCGCTAATCTGTAAGCTTTCCTCAAGCGCTTCCGCGACATCGTCGCGGGAAAGCACGTTTGCGGCGAGCGCGGGAAAGCGCTTTTTAAACTCGGCGAGAAGCGCGCGAAACTCCTCCTCGGATTCCGCTTTTTCGAGGCGCGCAAGAAACTCCTCCACGCGGGAATACTGCGCCCGCTCGCTTTCGCGCAAATTTAAGCGAGAAGCCGCCCGCGTAAGCACGTCCGATACTTCATTCGCAAGCGGAAGCCCTGCCCCCGGAAGCGGCATTTCTACGCTTTCTGCGCGCTTCAAAACTTTGTCCCCTTCGGTAATGGCCGGAATCCCGAGTTTTGCCCGGGCGTAGTTTTCCGGAATTTCGAGCCCCATCTCATACGCCGACTTGAGCGCGCTGACTTCTGCGGCGCGTTTCATTTCGTCATTGCGAACAAACTTAAAATACGCCAGCGGGCGCACATTATCGCCGAAGACGAGCTTTAAAAACGTGTTCCCGATTTGGGCATTGAGCACGCCCTCGACGAATTGCATATCCGATTCCGCTATCGCGCCCATTTCTTCGCTTTGCGGATTGGAGCCTGCGGAATCCCCTGCCTGCGAAAGCGTCGAAAGGTCTCCGCCGCGCCAGAGCGAAATTAGCGTGCGGTCGAGATACTCGATCATCTCTTTATGCGGAGAGCCCGTCTGCGAAAGCCCGTTTTCCACGACGATTTCAACGTCTTTTCCGATAACGCCGCCGAAACGGTTTTTCGCGTTCCGGACGAGGTTCTCCAAGGCCTTCCACTCGTTCGATCCGTAGCTTGCCGAGGTTTTCCCGAAAACAAACGGCACGGCAAAGGTCTCTACTGTCACCGCCCAATCCTCAAGCGGTGTCATCTTTAGCATAAAGAGGAGGAGCGTCGGGAGGGCAAGAGGTTCTCCCGGAGCGCACGCCACGAGCCATCCGCGCGGGTCGAGCTTATCTCCGCGAAGCATGGAGGAATTCGACGTGATGATACGCAGTTCCCGCGTTGTCGCCTCAAAGAATCGAAGCGGGCAATGTATCGTTTTGGCGTGATACGTCGGCTCGCCCTTCGCCGTTGTCGCCGGAGTCCATTCGATTTCTGCGGCGGCGTATTTAAACGCCTGTGCCTGCACAAGCTGAAAGACGAGCGTCTCGATGCCGCAGCGCATATCCGTTGCGGTCGCAGAGGAGGCAACGAGCGTCCTGTAAAAATCGTCGAGAAGATCCGCCTGGTGTCTTGCCTCTTCGGAGTCATCGACCGTGGCGATTTCCCAATCCTTTCCGGACACGGCGCGCCAGCGTTTCGGTGCTACGGTTCCCACGATTCCGTCGTAGGCGAGCACGCGTTCCATCGTCGGCGCGCATTGCGGGAAGTATCCGAGTTCAAAGTTGCGCAGCATTGCGCCGTAGTCGCGCGGAGAAAGGCTTGCCCAGCGCGAGGAATACATCATGCGCGATTGACGTTCCGCCATTTCCGCGGCGTTTTGCGGCGGCTTTTCTCCGATTTCAACGGGCATTGCGCCGGTGTTCGGTTTGGTCGTGGGAATAATTGCGTTCATCTGTCAACCTCTAACCTTTAATCTTTAATCTTTAATCTCTAATCTCTTCAGCGCCATCCGGAATATTTGTTTCCGGCGAGGCCTGCGGAGAGAACATCGACCGGGGCTACGATGCTTGATTCCGCGCCTTCGTCGCCCGCGGCAAGAGCGAGGGCAAGCGCAGTCGCACGGTCCGAGTGTCCGTCCTGATTGCGCGCCGCCAAAAACCGGATCGCTCCGGAAACGGATGTCACCTTTTGCATGGCGTGTAAATCTTCGCGAAGTTCGCGGTAAATCGGGATGCGCACAATGCGCTCCTCAAACGCGGCGCGCATGCGCAGAAAGATACGATTTTTGAGCGCAGGCGTGAACGTGTATTTATCTACGCGCCATTCGCCGAACTCTTTTTGCAAATCTTCGGCAAGGTTCATACCGATCCCGGTTTCGTCAATCGCGCAACGCACGACGGCGCGGCGGGAAAGCAGCGAGCGGAGTACTTCTTTTTGTGCCGAAAACTCGGTTTTCTGCAGCTCGATGATGCCGCGCGTCCAAAACACGTCGCCGAGTTTTTCGACGATGTAAATGACGGTTAGGTCCCTACGCCGCCCGATGTCCACGCCGAGGTAGAACTTCACGTCGCCGTTGAGCCGCGAAAAATCAAACGTCTTTTGCGCCTCGTCGCTTTCGCAATTCGCGATCAAATCGTAGGGGAGTAAGACGCTCCTGCTGTCAATAAACTTACACTCAAACTCTTGCGCCCAGCCGTCTTCATCGGCAACCATTTCCCGGAGCTCGTCCAAATCCATTGTGATTCCGCGCTCGGCTTTCCACGCGGCGGCGGCGGTGTAAATGTCCACCATCGAGCAGAGCCACTTGGAGTTTTTGTTGGCGTGGTTGTCGCGCCACAACTCGTAGCCTTTGCGGTCGCGTCCGTTCGGCGTGGACGTGATGATAATCGGCTTAAAAAAACCGGCGAGCGGGTTGGTAATCGTGGGCACGAGCGAGCGCCAGACTTCCTTTTGGTCGTCAAAAAATTCAAATTCGTCGAGCGTTACGCCTCCGGAGAAACCGCGCACGGTTTCCGGCTTTCCGGGAACGGCGACAATCGTCGAGCCGTTAGAGAGGCGGACAGACTTCGCAAGGATCAAAGATTCGTCGTTGCCGTCGCGCTCATGCACGGTTTCCTCTCCGGACACGGCAACGTCAAACGCCTTCACCCACATCTTCGTTTTTTCGAGGTGCGCAAGCGCCTGGCGCTCCGAAGGCGCGGCAATAACGTGGGTGTATCCGGGCTGTTTCTGCGCAAGCGCCATCTCGACAAAGCCACCCATGTGAGACTTTCCCGTCTGGCGCGACCAAATCCCGAGAAAAAAGCGTTTCCGGAAAGATACGATTTCCCGCGCGGCCTCGCGCTGGTAGGAAAGCAGATATGAGGAAAAGTCAATCATGGGGTTGGTGACAGGTGGCAGGTGACGGGTAACAGGTTACAGGCTTTCGCTGATTAACAGCCCTCTTTAATCTCTAATCTTTAATCTCTCCTTCACATTCCAAGGATGCGGTCCACCTCTTCGCGCACGTCCTTTTCGCTGCGCTTTTCTTTCGGCTCTTCGCCCATTCCGGCGCGGCGCTCGATCACGGCAACGCGGCGCTCGGAGAGCTTGATTTTTCGCCCTTCGTTAACGAGGCGCACCAGCGCCGCCACGGCTTCCGGATCGGAGTTTTCCGCGAGCACGTCAAGCGCTCGTTCCTTGGCAAGGTTCTCAATCGCCTCTTCCACCGTTCCCGCGTCTCCGGAGGCTTTGTACGCCTCCACCACGCGACGCGCGACTTCGAGATTGCTTTGCGCGCGGCGCACAATCGTTTCGGCGCGCAGCCAATTGCCGACTGCCGTCGCGGAGATTTTGACTCCGTCTTTTTTGTGGATGAGCTTCGCAAGCTCCTCCGTGGACGTCGTTTCCGAGAGCGCAAAAATCGCGTCGCGACGCGCCGGAGAAAGTTGATTCATCTTGCAATCCGAGCGCAGTTTGCGGCTCCCTATGCCTTTTCTTGCCGTCATACGCTAAAAACCCTCCTCGTCCAAAAAGTCAATTCCGTCCGGTGCGATACGCAGGCGCATCATTGCCGAGACCTTCGATTTCGATTCCCGCAAAAATCCGCGATCAACCAAATAGGCTATGCTTTCGTCGATACGCTTCTCCGATACGCTCTTGTCTTCCGTGCGTATCTGCGCGCGGATACACGCCGCAGTCGTTCCCGCCTTGCCGTTGATGCGCGTGATGCGCAGGATTAAAACTCTGAGTTCGTCCGTGTTCATTTGCGAAGGTGTGATTCGATGCTTGCGAGGCGGTGTTCAAAGCCGCGGAACACGTCCGCCGTCGACTTTCTCATGACTTCCGCGGCGTTGAGAAAATTCTTATTTTGTTGGCGCACAGCCTCCTCCAATCGCGAAACGGCTTCGCGCGTGTCCGCCATGTTTGCGGACAGGCGTTCCCGGAATTCGTCGCTGCGCTCCTGCATCGCCGTCATGCGAGACTCAAACTCTTTTCGCGTGACCGCTTTTTTGTCGCCGTCGACTTCAGACTTGTTTTTCGGCGGAGCAAACTCGCGCCAAATACGCACAGCAGTGTGAACGACAACCAAGATGGCGGCGATACTGCCGAAAACGGCAAAAAACTGTTCCGGTGTGGGAGTGGGCATTTAAAAAAAAATCAGGAGTGAGAAATTAGGAATTGGCTAATCAGAATCGCCAGTTTCGGCGGTCCATGCGCGTGCAAGTCCCAAAGGCGATACTTGCGCCGTTGTTTCCGTGGTCGCCGACCGTTCCCGTGGACGGATCCTCCACGGTGATTGCACAGGTGCGCAGTTTGTCCAAGTTTTCCCGCGCTTTGATCCATGCGTTGTATCGCGGGTCTTTACTCGCCTCGATAGGCATACCGACGCGCGTACCGATGTGGTAGGCGACCATCGCGAGCGCGTCATTGAGACAACTGTGCGGGATTGTATTCGACCGGATGTCGAGCGTGTTTTTTTCGCATTGCGCAATCGCCGCACGCATCTCCGCCAAAACCGCATCAATGATTTCCTGCAGTAGATCCTGTCCTGGCTCGTGGCTCTCTTTGTCGAATTCAAGAATAGCGCCGTATTCATCCGGCGATATACGCGGGATCACGCGCGCCTTTGTCAGTTCAATCCACATGGTTTTTTTTGAAGGCGAAAGCTTAATGCTTAAAGCTTAAAGAGGCATCGTTTCATCTCCTTTAAGCTTTAAGCTTTAAGCTCTAAGCTCTATTCCGTTACGGTGATGACGTTCGCGCCCGCGGTCGACGTGACCTGAACGCCCTGTTTGGTGTACACCGTGATGAGCGTCTTACGGCCCTGCGCGTGCGGGGACTCGTAAACCGTAAACCCGGTGCCCGGACGGAACACTTTCATGTTGGACATATCTTCCGTCGACACTCCGGAGGAATAGCCGAGGTAGATTTTGTCGTTAATGATAAGCGGGAACGTTCCGTCTGCCGCCGCCTTGCGCCCGTTCGGGACGAGAACATCGAGCCCGTAGCGAGCCCCGAATTCCGCTGCGGATTTCGGTGCGGCAAGTGCGCCCGCCGTCAGCTTGGATTCCACGCCGGACATATACAGATTCCACGCCTTCGCGCCGACAAGTGCCGTGTTCGGCGTGACGATTTCGGAGGCGAGAATATCGCGCACCACCGCGCCCAAATCCTGCGTGCCGACAGAGACTTCCGTGTCCGTCGCGAACAAATCGAACAGGTCGAGCGTGCGGATGAACGTCGCGCGCTCAATCACGTTAATGAGCTTGCGGACGAGCATTTCCTTGTAGTTCGGAATGCGCTCGATGTGGTCATTTTCCGCCTCAATGCAAAGACCGATGTCGTCGAGATTGCCCGCACGTTTTTCCGCCCTGTCGGAGATTGCTTTGTAGTCGCCGCCGACGGCGCGTTTCAACTCGTCGTAATCGACGGTTGTCATCGACTGCGAAATCGGCCAGTAGCGGAACTCAAACGTCGTGCCGTCTTCGACAATCGGCGCGTCCGGGGCGAGCATGCGGCGAGCCTGCGCAATATTGCTTTCGTCGCTTACGCGGACGGCAAACTGCGAAAGAAACGTCGATTCCGCGCCGAGTTGCGTGATGTTCGCAAAGGCCACCTGCCCGGGAGCCGCGTTTTTAACATCGGCGGCAATCCCGCCGAAAGAATTAATGATGTCCTTAATGTTACGCATTTTTTCAGTTTTTCCCTTAAAAATTAAGCCTTCGGGACATAAACGAGGAACACCTCAACCATGCCCGGATCCGCGAGCGTTGCCGTCTTGGCAATCGTGCCGACCTGGCGCGTTCCGGATGCCGCCGTAACAGCGCCGCCCGTTGCCGCGTAAACCGGCATACCCGCCGTGTACGTTCCCGCAACCGCGTTGACAAGCACACTGCCGGGCTGATTTCCGGCAAGAGCCGCAGAGACCAATTTGCCGCGTTCAACGGGGTCAACAAGCGTGACCATGAGCGCTGCCGCATCGTCTGCGCCTTCCGTCCACGGAGTCAGCTTTCCCGTGTCGTCAAGCACGCAGAGCGTTCCCTGCTTCGTGTTTTCGTCCGCCACCTCAACGGAGAGCAGCCCGGATACATGTGTTGCCTGATCCATTACTCACGAGCTCCTTTCTCCGCCTTTTTGGCAGCGCGTGCGGCGCGAGCCGCGAATTTACGTTTGGCGATTGCACGCGCTTCCGCTGCGGGAATGCCCGCATTGGTCAGCTTATCGGCGTGAGCCTGTTCCTCCGCCGCCGCATCCGCCGTCTTTCGATCGTCGTTATTTTTAGCCATCGTAGTTAACTTTCAATTACCTAAATTTTGTTCGCCGCCGCGAAGAGCTTTGCGCCTTCGTCGGTTGCCTTCACGCGGCGCATGGCTTCATCCGTCCCGATGGATTCGCCGTCTTTCGCCGCCTTTTTAATTTCGGCGTTTACCGCGTCGAAAAATTTCTTCGTCGCATCCTTGCGGTCTGCGAGTTCCTGCTCACGGTTTTCCGCGTCGATTTCCGCCGCGCTCTTTGACTTTCCGGGCTTCGGGAGCGCGTTTTTCGGGAGCGCGTCCATGATTGCCGCCGTGTTGACAAAATCGGTCTTCAAAAGCGCTTCATAGCTTGCGCGCTGGGCGACCGTGATTTGCCCGTTCGCCGTCGCCACGTCGAGTTTTTGCGCGATCGCAAAATCCACTGCTGCCTGCAGTCCGGCGTTGTTGGCTTTCGGTTCCGGCTGTTTCGGCTTGTCGTCCTTTTCTTCGGTTTTGTCGTCCGCATCGTCGTCGCCCTTGTCGTCAGGCTCCGGCTTTTGCGGCGGTTCGGCTTTGGATTTCAGCGACGTTGCCGCCGTGATAATCGCCTCGGGATCTTTGGCTTGCTCCAGCGTCAGCCCGAGTGCTTCCGCCAGTCGCTTCAACTGTTCTTCGTTCATCGTATCGTTGGTTTGATCGGAATTAATCGTGTCTGCATTAGGCAGGTTTCCCTTTTTGACAAAGCCGAGGGAAATCAGCCGGAACGGCGCGAAGACGTCGCCGCCCTGAGGCTCGCAGAGCCATCTCGGCGAAATCTCAAGGCGGCCGAGGTCGTTTTTCAAAAGTTCAAGGGCGGGGAATTTGCGGATGGTTGCCCACAAGCCGTCTTCGCGCGCATCGAGTTTTTCGACGCGGGCGTAAACCTCCGTATCCTGCGGCTCCGTTCCCGCGTTTGCGTGGTCCGGGTGCCCGTTGTAGCAGGGCAGAGACGCCTTTGCAAAAGGCAGTTTTTCCAGCAGGCGGCGCACGCTCCCGTTAAATGCGTCCGCCATTTTTTTTGCGGACTCAAATGTAAAGCGCTGTGTGATACGCTTGCCGTTCCCATCCACCTGCGGTGCGTCGCAATACGGGGCAATGCGCTGTTCAATCAGCTCTTCCGACGCATTTGCCGCGTCGAAAATTTCCGCGCCTCCAATGGTCAGAATTTTCATTTCTGCGGCTCTCCGTTTTCGGGTTCGCTTTGCGGGACCGTATCGGCGGATTCATCACACGCCTCGGGCTCCGTTTTCTTTTTCAAAATTTTTCCGGCAGTCGAGGCAATCGCGGAAACAATGATTTTCGTTGCCGCCGCGCCCGTGAGCTTTGCCGCTTTTCTGCCGCCCAAAATAATCAGCGCACCTCCGCTCGCCGCCGCGATCAGATTCAGCGGAAACGGCAAATACTCGCCGCTTTCGGCAACCGTTTTGCCGAGCTCGACCGTTTCCGCCGCCTTGGCTTTTTCCGCCTCGATTTGCTCAACGGTCATGGTTTCGACCGGCGCAGTTTTCAGAACGTTGCAACCGGACAGCGCCGCGCACACCCAAAGAGACAGCGCAAAGAGCATCGCGACAATCACGGCTCGGATTGCGCCCGCGATAAATTCCGCACTAACAAGACCTTTTTTGCTTTTTTTCATAAAAATTTGGAGTCGCGGGCCGTGCCGACGGAGCACACAAACCAAATCTCCGAGGGACACGCTTCGCCGCCGCGCCGACGACTTGTCGTTTTTTTACCCCAACATATCTTCGGGAGCTCGTTGCCCCTCCCGTCGATGCAAAAAGAATACGCCGATTCGCGCGGGAAAATCGGTGCAGTCTGCACGGATTGACGAAAAAAAAGAGAGATTAGAGCTTAATGCTTAAAGATTAAAGGGGAGCGCTTATTTTTTTTTGCGAAACGTGTTGACAAATCGCAAAAATAGGCAAAAATAAAAATCACCATCGGGAAAGGACCGATGGTGATGAATGTTCTTTTGAAGTTTTTTTCACTATGCGAAAAGCGGAAAAAATCCTGAGACTGACAGTCGAGGTGATTCAGCTGATTCTCGCGATTCTCCGAATCGTCGAAATCATCCTGAGCCTCGTCCGGTAAGATCAGGTCGCCGGGGTCGCCGCCCCGGTGCTTCAAAAGGACTGAAATCAAACCAAACGAAACAACATCAAAAGTCAACCCGAAACCATCATGAAAAACGAATATTTTGACAATCTCGACGAAGCCGCCCGCGAAGACCTCGCAAAACGACTCGACGCCGCTAAGGATTGGCGTGGAATCCCCGCGGCTTTCTGGCGCGCATTGCTCTCCGCGCTCATCGAATCCGGAACGGAAACGCGTCTCGACAGCCTCGCGTCCATGGAACTCGTCGTTCGCGACGAAGAAACCGAAGAAATGCTTAACCCCGGCGAATTTTGGATCTTCGCATCGACATACAACACGCGCGACGAAGATCTTAACATTTACGGAATTGTCGAAGAAACAGCTGCCAAGTTCGGTCTCGACGTACTCGATTGGTGCCGGGATGGCGACTCGCTGACAATTCTCATCGGGAGTATGAACGACGGCGATGCCGCGAAGCGATACGCTCTGATTGACCGAGACGACGGCGCCGTCTGGGACTGCTTCGACAACCTTGACGAAGCCCTGAAACGACGCAGCGACGGAGACTTCATCTTCGACCGCGAAGCCGGAAAGGAAGTCTAATGACGAAGAAAACCGCCAATCCGAACGCCCGCTACGGCAACAAAAACGCGCTTAAACCGCCCGAAGAGAGGCGCGTCCGAGTTCAGTTTTCGCTACACCGGGACGATATCGCCGTCATATCGGAAATCCGCGCCGAAACCGGAGAAACCGCAAGCGCGGTCGTAGCCCGCGCCGTCGCCGAACTTAAAAAAAAACTATTGACGAGGTAGGGTTTTAAAAGAAGAATCTCCCCGTGAAAATCACCCGAGCAGCCCCGAAAACGCAAAAGCGAGATTGTCGCTTAGAGCTCCCGCACATTCAACGCGTTCCCGTTTCGTTCGGTCGGGAGCGCGTTTTGTTTTCCCTGAAAACCGAACATGACAACTACAGACACACCGACAATCGACAACACCCTGCAGTTCGCGGCGTTCGCGCCGTACCACACGCTCTGTCCGTGTCGCTCATGCGCACACCGCAAGCAAAGCCTGCTGCGGACATCGGACGGCTCCGTCGTCGCCTGCGCGCGCTATCGTGCCGGGCAATGCGAGGGATGCCCGCTGATCCGCAAGGACAAACCCGATGCGGCTTAGCTCTGTAACAACTCCAAAAAAAAAAACCGAAAAACACACGCCCCCGGGAGGAATATTCCTCGCGGGGGCGCTTTCGGTTAGGAAGAAGTCCTGTTTTTAGGGTCGTGCTTGTCGACAAGTCCAACATCGATTCCCTTTTGCTTAAAATATGCGTCGCGAATCATTACCCCGAGCATTGTCCCGTAGGCCGGAAGCAAACGTCCTTTTCGGTAAGCAAAAATTCAAGGGATTCCGGGGAGAAAAACCGCTCAGGAAAAGACGTCGCCGTTTCCACGCAAAACTGCTGCACATCGTAAGGATTTGCCGAACCGGAACCGTCAATCACCGAAACAATTTTTTTCAAAATCATTTGCAATCAGCCGCTCGGCATCCATTTCTTTTGCCACTTTTTCCCCGAGCTCCGTCAAAGAAATCGGACTGTGCGATGCGGTCAAGGAGTCAGCCCCTGCGATTTTTTCGCCAAAGACAATCAGTTTTGACTTGATAAACACCAAATCGTCGCGCAGTTTCTCGAGGTGTTCATCCGCCCTGTCCGCCTTTCTCTTCATCTCTTCGACAGCTTGAGAATGCTCACCAATCTTCCTGGAAACAAAGGAGACAGCCCAAAGCACGGCAAGTGCAAAGGCAAACATTGTCCCGAATCCGCCCGCCGGATTCTCAAAAAGCGTTTGAATGAGTTGGTGCATAGGTTAGGTAAACAGCGATATCGGCTTCATACTAATTAAGCGGCGCAGATTGTAAAACAATTTTTGACAAAAACAGCCCGTGGCGTGAACGGATTGACGCACGAAAGAACGGTTCTCGCGGAGCCGCAGAGGAACGGAGTTTTTTCACGGGCGAATGTATATGAGGCGCGAATACGCGCGGGGAGAGAGAGGTCGGGCTACAGCCCGAACATACGGTTGCCTCCTGCGAGTCGGCAAAGACAGTCTGCAATCCGGAAGACGGCGGACGCCGAGGCAAAGAGAGTGGCAATTAAAATCTCCAAAACCGCCCATCCGGCCAAGACCATGAAAAACCCGCCGCTGTGGATTTTTGCGCCGAGGAGCGCGCCGCCGCCGGCAAAAATAGCGATCGAAGAAACGACGAACACGATCACCCACACAAAGCCCATTGTCGCCGCCAGCACACCGTAAACCGTCCACCCCCTGTCCGCTGCGCAGACGGCCATTTTTTCCGGAAAACGCTGTGTTGCGGGGGCTTGGCGCGGCGCGGTACTTGTTTGCGGCTTTGCCGGGGGGACGGCAATAACACACCCGCACCGGGTGCACCGAAATCTTTTCCCGTAGTAACGGGAGTCGCAGTCGTAAGAAAATTGACAGGCAGGGCAAGAAACTTTCATTTCCTCAACTTACCCCCCCCCCCATTCCGAAAGTCAAGAAAAAAAAAGACTCTCGCAGAGGCGCGGGGAAAAGAGAGAATTCGGGCGTGCTGCGGAAGGGACAGGCGGGACGCCTGTCCTCCTTTCCGAGGAGGTGGTGTTAGCGGCGGAGTTCGGGGAATTCGCCGAAGCCGGATTCTGCGGCGCGGAGGGCGGCAACGATTTCGCGCTCGCATTGCTCGAGCTCGTCGAGGCGGAGTTTTCGGCCGGCTTTCGCGGCGGCATTGTCCCAGGTTTGCGCAATCGCGTCCGCCGTGTACGCGTCGTGACGCTTGCACAGGTCCCGCTTCCAATCCCGCACCGCACGCGCCGATGCAATCTGCGCACGCGCCTTTTGAGCCTTCCCCGGGTCGTGAAAATCCTTGCGGGAACCATGTTTCACCTCAGGCATGGAACATCTCAATTCAACCCCTGCCGCAACAATCGCATCCGCAATCGCCTTGCGAACAAAACTTGCACGATTCATCCCAGACGCCCTCGCGGCCTCATTGATCTGCTCGGACAAAAAAACCGGAAGACTGAACCCAAAAACTTTCAAACCAGCGTCGCACGAAAGTGAAACGGACGTAATGTCCGTTTCACTTTTCCCTTTTTTTTGACTGTTTTTCAGAGGCTTCAAATTAGCTCAATTCCTTTTGTTTATGCGGTTTAGAGAAGAGCCTACTACTGCCCCCGAAAAAACAAAAGTTTATTTTGAACAAAATTTTTTCCTTTTTTCATAATTTTTTAAAAATTTTGTTGACAGTTTTAAAACTCTCATTAAATCTGTTGTCAGTTTTAAAACAGACAGAAGCACAAAAACCCAAACCCACACAAACCCAATGACCTACCAAGACATCGTTAATCGGACGGCGGGCGTCAAGCACCGCACGGAAGTTAAAATTAAAGACGGCACGTTTAGTCTCGGCGGCGTGGAGTTTTGCGTTGACTTCAGCATGCTCGGCATCGACAACGACGAGCACGGCGACGCGGTTTACCTCACCCACGCGGGTGCGCAAACAGAAGACGGTTGCGCATACCTCACGGTCGAATTCCCCTACGTTTCCGGCTGGAAAGACCTCGACGAAGAGGAGCGCGAGGCGCTCGTTGACAGCGGAGAACAGTGCGATTGGTCGCGCGCCTACATCATTTCCGGAATCTATTAACCTGAGACGCCATGAACCCGATCCGTTTTGCCGAAGAATTTATCCTCCCCTTTGCGGGAATCATTGCCGTTGCCGCGTTTCTTGCGGCGGCGATTTGAGAGAGAGGAATTTTTGTTAGAGGTAAACAGAGGTTAATAGAGAGAAGTAGTTAGATGAAGTCGACGGTCGGGCGAACCGATAACCAAGAGGGGGCGTAGCTCCCCGCCGTCGGGCTTTTTTGAGAGAGATTAAAGATTAGAGATTAAAGGAATGGCGAGAAACTTTAACACGAACACGGAAAACTGCGAGACGTGGCTGACGCCTCCGGAGCTGATTAAAGCGCTGGGCACGTTTGACCTCGATCCGTGCTGTCCGGAAAACATGCCGTGGAAAACGGCGGACAAGATGCTCTCGCAGGAACGCGACGGCGACGGGCTCGCCGCAGAATGGAACGGGCGCGTGTGGCTCAACCCGCCCTACGGGCGCAAAACCTTTGCCTGGCTGGCGAAGCTCGCCAAGCACAAGAGCGGAATCGCCCTCATTTTCGCGCGGACGGAAACCAAGGGGTTTCAGCGGGAAGTATTCCGCAAGGCGCACTGTGTTTTTTTTCTTGCAGGGCGGCTCAAATTTCACCGTGCAGACGGCACGCAGGGCGACTGCGCCAATGCACCGAGTTGCCTTGTGAGCTACTCCCTTGCGGATACGAAGGCGATTTTCGACGCCGCCGCTCGCGGCGACATCGCGGGAGCGCCGGGCATACCAACGTTTCGCCATACGTTCTTTTTTTAGCGCCAAGCAGCAGGCATCAGGCATCAAGAGAGAAACCACGAATGAACACGAATAAACACGAATTTTCGGGCAAAAAGGAGCAGCTTTCGACCTCTGCCGCGCTCTCGAAACAAGTCGGCAAAGTATTCCATAGCAAGAAGAAACCACTACCAATTATCAAACACCAAATGACCACAGAACCGAAGACCTACTCTGCGCTGGGCGCGGATTTAACTCACGCGGCGGAAGCGATTTCGCGGGCACGCATTGCCGTTTTTAAGGCATCCGATCCGGACGAGCTCCGCCACGCCGTGCGCCGCAGCGAAGATGCCGAGGAAACCCTCACGCAAATCCTTTCCCGGCGCGGCGTGATCCGCTGCATATTCCGGGCGAGCATAGACGCGATCGCAGACATCCGCGCGTTCGCGGATATTCGCCGGGGAGACTGCGCGATTTACACCGCCACGGGCAACAATGGCGACATCGAGATCCGCTACATCATCCCGTTTTCTTTCGGGAGCCCGGCGGCGCGGGAACAGGCTGAAAACAAGCTCCGGGAGGCGCTTCGCGCCCGCGGCTACGAAGTGGTGAACGCCGCGGCAGACGGTCGCGACTGGACGGCGGATCTGAGGGCGGCGAGGAAAGATTAGAGAGAGATTAGAGCTTAATGCTTAAAGCTTAAAGAAAGGAAACTGAGATTTTTTTTAGTTATGAAAAACGACAAAGACACCGACACACGAACACTAATCCGCATTGCCGCCTCGTTTGACGAGAGCGGGAACGCCGTTGCCGCCGTGGATTTCTACGGCGAAGAAAGCCCGAAAAAGCAGTTGGACTTACTCGGAGCACTCGTCTTCGAGGTTTTTGTGAAGACGGACGCGCACACTCAAGAGATCTTCGACGGGAAGCCGAAGACGTTTCCGGGCTCAAAGTCCAAGCTCAATGCCCATCTGAGCGCAGACGGGAAAGCGCACATTTTCTCGGACGAGACCGAAAAAGGAACCTCCGGAGAATTGTTGCGCTGCGCCGTGGACGGCTGGCTTTCGAAGCACACGAAACACAGTGCCAACGATGTTGCGCGCGTCGCACTCCGCCACGCGGGAAAACGCCAAGCGAAGAGCAACTCCGTATCCTCGGCGTGGATACCCTCTGAGATCGTCTTCATGATCGGCAAGACGCTTCCGCGATTTGTGCGCGTAATTACGGCGCTGCGGCTGATTGCCTCGGTGTTTAAGGGCTAAGGCTCGCCGGACAGGCGAGACGCCTGTCCTCCTTTGAAGATCATTCCTAATTTTTTTTTAACAATGGATACCAATCAAGAGAAACAAAACGAAATTATGAACGCAGTCGGCGCAAAGGCGCCGACACTCTACCGCGGGGACGGCTGCATGCCCGGGCTCCCCGTGCAAGCCGAGGCGCGGATGGCGCAACTCGGCGAAGGCGTAACCGACGAGAAGACGAAAGAGGCGTGTGATATCATGCTCAAACATGAGTTTCACGCGGCGGCGGGCCGCGTATGGCTCGGCGTCATCTGCACGGCGAAGAAGGCGGCGCTGGACGCGCGGGGCAACTATGCCAACGAAGCCGACCGCGGCGAAGGCTTTGAGCACTGGTGTTCCCGCGTGCTCGGTAACGTGGTAACAGACCGCAACCTCCGCCGCTACATGGTGCTGGCGCGCACTTTTTTGTGGGACATGGAGGAGGCTCTCGGCGAGGTGCCGGCGGATGAGGAGAGCCTCAAAAAATCGCTCCTTGTGTGGTGCGGCGAGCGCACGCTGGCGCAGATTGACCGCGATATCCGCGCGGAAGCCGCGAAGCGCAAAGAGCTGACGGCAAGCGAGCACGAAGATCCGAAAGCGCCGGAGGAAAAGCCGGAACCGACGCCCGACGCACGCATGGCGGCGCTCTTGGAACGCTTTGACCGCGTGCTCGATCGCGCTCAGGAATACGACACGCGGGTGCGCACGATTTTCGAAGAAAGCGGGGCGGATTGGTCGAACAAGGAAGCGCAGACGCGCCTTGAGGCGCTTGCTACGCACCACGCACAGCTCCACGAGTTTTACGCCGGTCTTTTCGCCAAGGCAAAGGAGATGGGGGAGAGGGCCGGTTAGAGATTAGAGATTAAAGGTTAAAGAGAGGCTACTTAGGCGATGAAGAAGAAGCAGAAACCGAGTAAGAGCGGACGTTACGCCGTGAGTTTCACCGTCGAAAAGGAACTTTTCGAGGATTGCAAGCGCTATGCGGACGATCCGTGCGAGTTCTCCTGGGGCCCGTATCTGCGTTCCCTTGCCCGCACCGATTTGGCGCGGCGCAAGGCGGATCCGAGACTGCGCCTGAGGGAGGCAAGGAAAGATTAGAGATTAAAGATTAGAGATTAAAGAGAGAGGTTAGAGCTTAATGCTTAAAGCTTAAAGAGAGAGAGACCAACACCAAACCCCGACAAACGACATGGACAACGACCGACTGAGACGAGAAAACGACCGCCTGATGCACAATTTGCGCAGTGCGTATGAGCGCATTTATGAGCTCGATTTTGAGCGCCGCACCTGGAAGAGCGGCTTTTGGATCATGCAACTGATTGCGGTGTGCTACATCGCATTCTGCCTCGTATCCGGAAACACACTACACGGCTAAACCTCCATGGATCTTAATGCCGCAGACCGAAAGGCGCTTCGCGCCCGCGTGCCGGAGAAACTGCGTTTCCCGGCGGACGTATGCTACACGACGATTTCCAAAATCGCCAAAAAGTGGGGCGTGAGCCGCAATCAGGCAATCACGCTCGTGCTCGCCCGCTACGGTATGGACCGGATTAACATTTCGCGGTCCCGCGCGAAAAAGACGTTTCGGATCGACGTGGACGATTATTACCGGGCGACACTCGAACGGCTCGAATACGGGCTGGTGGACAATCCGGACCGGGAACAGCCGGGCCTGTTCGGAGACTGCCGGCAGTTTGACGGGAAGAGGGGGATTAGGGACTAAAGATTAAAGATTAAAGAGAGGCGTCAAGCATCAGGCAAAGTGCTAAGTAAACATTACACCGTTAACATCAAACGCGCCGCGGCGCAGGAAAATGGAAATTGACGAAATCATAGAGCGGCAGGCGTTGTCCGACGCCAACCGGGAACGCGTTCGGCTCCTTGAAGAGGCGTTTGCGCGGCTTGACGCGCTCCCGCCACGGGGCGCGCGCATGGATGCCTACGCCGTGCTTGCGGCGGAGCTTTCCGGGAAGCTGCCGGCGATTTCGCGCAAGGATAAATCCCTTTCGGCAAAGACGCTGATGCGGCTCTATGCGGACTACCGCAGGCGCGGCTGGAGGGCCCTTGTCGTGGCTTACGCGCGCAAGAGCGACTATATCACGCTTCCGGGCGCATTTCTTCAATTTTGGAAGCAGATTTATTTAGATTTCAAGGTGGACGGGAGCGGCAAGCAGGCTCACCGCGCACTGCTCGACCGCCTCGCGGCGTGGCGCGCGGGCGACGCGCAAAGCGCGATTCCGGGCTTCGGCGCGCCGCCGCAGAATCAGCTCGGGAAAGAGTATCCGGCGGGCTGGTCTTTGCCAAATCTCATGCGCCACAGGCCGCCGAAGATGCTAACGGCACTTGTCAAAAAGGGGCGTTCGGAAGCCAAAGGCGAGTACGGACCGCTCGTGCGGCGGACGCGTCGGGACTTAGAGCCGGGCGAGGTGATCATGTTTGACGACGTGTGGCAGGACCACGACGTAATGTATCCGGGCTCGGCAACGGTGGTGCGCCCGCTGGGGCTCGTTGCCTTAGACGTGGCGAGCGGCAAGCAAATCTCGTGGGGGATGCGGCCGCGCCTGCGCAACGAGGCGGGAACGCATACGCTGCTAAAAGCGTTTGACATGGAGATGATCGTGGCGGACGTGCTGTGCCGCTTCGGCGTGCACCCGAACGGGACGACTTTTGTTTTAGAAAACGGGACGGCGAACGTATCCCGCAAAACGGCGGAATTTTTGAAAGCGCGGTTTAACGTAGATGTGATCCGGAGCGGCGTGGACCGGATGCCGGCATTCCTCGGCGCGATCCCGGGAGATTCTAAGGGGAATTCCCGCTTTAAGGCGGCACTCGAATCGCACCACAATCTGATGCACAATGCACTTTCCTTTCTGCCCGGATACACGGGCAAAAACCGCACGCCGCCCGAGCCGACGCAGGGCATGAAGCGCGCTTATGCCGCGCTGATACGGCAGGCGACGAAAGACGGCTTGCCGGAGAGCGTGCGCAACAAGCTCGGCGTGGGCCATGTGGACTGGATGACTTTTTTTGAAGTTTACGGGGCCGTGCTCGAGCGCGTAAACGCGCGCACGGATCACGATCTTGAGGGCTGGGAGAAGCACCTTGTTACGGAGGTGCGTTTTTCCGAAAATATGCCGTGGGGCGAGTTTAACTCCGAGATGTTCCCGCCGGCGGTGGCGGAGGCAATCCTTGCCAACCCGATGACGCACCGCGTGCGACAACTCAGCCCGAACGAAGTGTGGGCGCGTGGCGCGGGGAAGCTGCGCAGAGTCAGCTTTGCGGCGATGGGCGAGCTGTTTTGCCAGCCGGATAGGACGGACAAGGCAAAGATGCTCGATGCGCGCAAAATCAAATCCGTTTCGTCGCGGCACGAGTTCGAGATTACGCCGACGGCGGACGACCCGCACGAATACATTTTCTCGGCAGAGATTACCACGCCGGACCGCCGCCGCATCATCCTCGAGCCCGGCGAAAAGTACAAGGTGCTTCTCAACCCGTTTTCCGGCGCGGACGAGCTCTGCGTTTACGGGCTGGATGGTGCGTATCTCGGCAGCAGCTTTGCCAAGCAGGAACGCGTGCCGTACACAGAGAACGCTTCCCTTTTCCCGCAACTCGGCGCGGCGACGAAAGGATTTGCGCGCCTCGCGCACCCGGCAAACACGCTCACTCAAAACATACAAGAGCAGACCAAACTCGCGGCGCAAAACAACGCTATTGCGCTTGTCGCCTATCGCGAAGAACAACGCGCCTCAGAGGGCGCGAGCAACGCCGCGCGGGAACGCGCGCTCGAACTCGACGACCTCGCGATCACGCAGCACTTGGACATTCCCGCGCCCCCAGTAGCGCAAGAAAGCGCGGAAGACGATTACTCGGAACCGACGTTTTAGAGAGAGAGATTAAAGATTAAAGATTAAAGATTTAAGATTAGAGAT